>NZ_JACTVA010000012.1:0-95238 GCF_014490485.1 Teichococcus aerophilus
CGGCGCGGCCAGCCGGTCCAGCGGCTGTTCCGCCAGCGCTTCGTCCACGCCCCAGTCCAGCTGCAGCCGCAGCGCCGCCAGCAGCGCGGCGGCGTCGGGGGGCGGGTCGGCAGGCCCGGTGGCGGGGGGAGTCATCCCCCGCATATCGGCCGTTCCCAGGGTTCCGCGCAACCCGTGATCGGGCTAATCCAACAGGGCGGGACACGAGAGACTGGGAAGAGAACCAAAGAATGACCGAACGGGAGAGCATGGAATTCGACGTGCTGGTCGTCGGCGCCGGACCATCCGGCCTGGCGGCGGCGATCCGGCTGAAACAGGTCTCTCCCGACCTGTCGGTCTGCGTGGTGGAGAAGGGGTCCGAGGTCGGCGCCCATATCCTCTCCGGCGCCGTGCTGGAACCGCGCGCGCTGGATGAGCTGCTGCCCGACTGGCGCGACGCACCGCCGGCCCTGACCACCGCCGTGACCGAGGACAGCTTCTTCCTCCTCACCGAGAGCAAGGCGGTCAAGCTGCCGACGCCGCCGCAGATGAACAACCATGGCAACTACGTCATCAGCCTCGGCAATCTGTGCCGCTGGCTGGGCGAGAAGGCCGAGGCACTGGGCATCGAGATCTATCCCGGCTTCGCTGCCTCCGAGACCATCATCGAGGACGGGCGGGTGCGTGGCGTCGTCGCCGGCGTCATGGGCATCACGCGCGAGGGCGAGGAAGGTCCGAACTACCAGCCCGGCATGGAACTGCGCGCCACCTACACGCTGTTCGCCGAGGGCTGCCGCGGCTCCCTGACCAAGAAACTGGAAGCGCAGTTCGGCCTTCGCGAGGGTGTGCAACCGCAGACCTACGCCATCGGCATTAAGGAACTGTGGGAGATCCCGAAGGACCGTCATGTGCCCGGCAAGGTCTGGCACTCGCTCGGGTGGCCGCTGAAGTCCGACACCTATGGCGGCGCCTTCCTGTACATGCTGGGCGAGAACCTGGTCTCGATCGGCTACGTCATCGGGCTGGACTATCCCAATACCTGGCTCTCGCCCTTCGACGAGTTCCAGCGCTTCAAGACCCACCCGGCGGTGCGCACGATGCTGGAGGGCGGCAAGCGCATCTCCTACGGTGCGCGGGCGCTGAACGAGGGTGGCTTCCAGTCCATCCCCAAGCTGGTCTTTCCCGGCGGGCTGCTGATCGGCGACTGCGCCGGCTTCCTGAACCTGCCCAAGATCAAGGGCACCCACACCTCCATGAAGTCCGGCATGCTGGCGGCCGAGGCGGTGGCGGCGGCCCTGGCGTCCGATGCGCCGGCGGAGCGGCTGGACGCCTACCCCGAATCCCTGCAGGCCAGCTGGATCTGGGACGAGCTGCGCACCGTGCGCAACATGCGCCCCGGCTTCGCCAAGTGGGGCATGTGGGGCGGGCTGGTGAACGCGGCGCTGGAGACGGTGACGCGCGGCAAGTTGCCCTGGACCCTGGCGCATCACGCCGACCACAGCGCCACCAAGCCGGCCGACCAGTGCCCGCGCATCGACTACCCGAAGCCGGATGGCAAGCTGACCTTCGACCGCCTCTCCTCGGTGTTCCTCTCGAACACCAACCATGAGGAAGATCAGCCGGCGCATCTGAAGCTGAAGAACCCGGCGGAATGGCGGCCGGTGAACTGGGACATCTACCGCTCCCCCGAATCCCGCTACTGCCCGGCCGGGGTGTACGAGGCCGTGGGGGTGGAGGAAGGTGAGCCGCGCCTGGTGATCAATGCGCAGAACTGCGTGCATTGTAAGACCTGCGACATCAAGGACCCGAAGCAGAACATCGACTGGTGCACGCCGGAAGGCGCCGGCGGCCCGAACTACATCGGCGGGATGTAGGGCCCTCGGGTTCCTAGGTTCGGGGTGGCTTGAAGGCTTGAAGACTGGGGGAAGGAATTCCCCCAGGCCCCCATCTTTTTTCTGCGAGCTTTTTGGGTGTGGGGTTTCAGCTCTTCGAGGCCCAGACCGGGCTTAGCCGGAGGTTCATGGGCGCCGGAGGCTGATGGTTCAGCCCGGCGGCCACGATTTTTCTCGCAGGATACCTGCCGACCCTGCAGCCCCACGCCAACTGACAGAAAAAAGATGGGGTTTCAGGGGAATTCCTTTCCTGACCTTCCTCCACGCCCTGCGCGCCGCCGCCGTCAACGCCGCCCGCCAGCTTGCACATGGAGAATGGGGTCAGGGGATTCCTCCCCCGGCCGTCCTTCTAGCCCGGCGCACAAAAAGCGCCGAAGGCCAGGGCACGGCCCAGGCCTGTCGGTGATTGGACTTCAAGGAAGGCGGGGGCGGGTTAGCGCCGTGGGACGCCCGGCAGCGGGGCCGGCGTCGGCGGGGTGCCCCGGTTGCCGTCAGGCCCGGGGCGCCGCGTCAGGGCCAGGTGACTTCCGCCCGGTCGCAGGTCGCGATGTTGCGGCGTTCCTGGGCGCGGCCGCCATTGAAGACGACGCGGATATCGACGGAGCAGCCTTCATCGCTCGGCAGGTCGATCCAGCGATCCTGGCCGGAGGCCAGGGTGTTGCGGCCCAGGCGGTCCTGCCCCCAGCTGTCACGCTGGGTGCTGGACACGTAGAGCTCCTGGATCGTCTCGCCGCTGCGGTTGACGAAGCTGAAGGACGGGTCGCCGCTCTGCTGGCCACGGCCCTGGCGGCCGGCGACGCCGCCACCCGCGCCACCGCCACCGCCGATGGTGCCGCCGGCACCGCCCGGCTGCTCGACCGTGCCACCGGCGCCGCCGTCACGGCCGGCGCGGCCGGAGGGGTTGGTGAAGACGATGCGGCTGATGTTGCAGGCGTTGACGCTGCGCTTCTCTTCCGACTGGCCGCCTTCATACTCAACCTTGATGTCGAGCATGCAGTCGCGCGCTGCGGGGTTGACGCGCACCTGCTCGCCGGCCGGCAGCACGGTGTTGCCCAGAACGTCCGGCCCCCAGTTGGAGAGGCGGGTGGGGGAGACATAGGCCCGCTCGATCGTCAGGCCGGAATTGTTCACCAGCCAGAAGCGGTTCTGCGCCATGGCGGGGGAGGCAGCGAGGGTGGTGGCGCCGATCAGCATCAGCGCGAGGGCGGTCAGGAACGAACGCACTAAGTCCTCCATGCGGTGGGCGAATAGGGGGGAAGGCCAGGCGGGGGCGCAGCGGGCGCGGTGTGCCGCTGGTCCGGATGCGCCGGGATGCGGGCAGGGTGCTGCTTGGGCCGGTCCTGTCTCTGCATCGGCGTCCTCCTGGCCGTTATGTGCCGTAAGAATCTTAACGTTGGATCATGACGCGGGCGCCTTCCGGCGGCGGCCATTGTTCCTGGATGGCTGGTCGCGAAACCTCGCCGCGGCGTGACCGGGCGATGCAGTGAGCGCATGTTACTTTCGACCGCAGGTTGGGGGGAGAGGGCAGGCGCTTCCTCGCGAATAGTTGGTTCTGCGGGTTTGGGTGGCGGTAGGCCGCCTCACTGGGTTGGCGGTGGCGTCCGTGGCCGGCATCCGTCCGGGGTTCGTGCGCCGGCCTCAGCCCGTCGGTGGGCGAGCGGCGGCTTCGAGGCACCGGTTTCCGGTGGCCTGGCTTCGCGTTGGCGGATGCCGCGTCGGGTCCATCCGGCACGCCGGGCGCGCGTGTTGGGCCCGTTGGTGCGGATCGCCGGAAAGGCGGCCGGGCCGGTGGGGCGTGAAAACCCCTCAATGTCACGCGGCGTGACAAAGCGGGGCGTTTTCAGCAGGGGGCAAAAGGCTCTAACGTCCTCGTATGGTCGCTCTCGTCTCTCCCCGCCGTGTCGCTCTGCTGGCCGCCGCTTTGCTGGCGGGTTGTGCCGCCAGTGGGGGCGCGCCCGATGCGGCGACGCCCACCCCCATGCCGCCGGGACGGCTGACCGCCTCCGGCACCTATCTCGCCGGCAGCTTCGCCGCGGCGGAGACGGATACCCAGGCCGCCGCCGACTTCCTGCTGGAAGCGCTGCGCCTGGCGCCGGACCAGCCGGAGGTCATCAACCGCGCCTTCCTGGCCACGGTATTGGATGGCCGCCCGGAAGCGGTGCGGATTGCCCGCCGCCTGCCGGAGAATGAGTTGGCGGCGATGTTGCAGGCCGGCGCCGACGCCATGGCGGGGCGGTGGGACCGGGCGGAGACGCGGGTGCGCAGCCTGCCGCGCCAGGGTGCCAGCCAGATCCTGCAGCCGCTGCTGCTGGCCTGGGTGCAGGCCGGGCGCGGCAATATCGACGCCGCCATGGCCACCCTGCGGCCGCAGCTGGAAGGCAACCGCCCCAGCGCCATCGCGGCGCTGCATGGCGCCATGATCGCCGATCTCGGCAACCGGCCGCTGGAGGCGGAGCGGCTGGTGCGGCTGGCGCTGGCGCATTCGCCGGAGGTGAACCTGCGGCTGGTGCAGATCGCCGCCGGCATCCTCGGCCGTGCCGGCAAGGAAGCCGAGGCGATGAAGCTGGTCGAGAGCATCTCGACCGGGGGCGACGACCTCGCGATGCTCGGCACGCCGGAAGTACGCCGCCGCATGCTGCAGGATCGCCCGGTGAATTCCGCGGTCGAGGGCATGGCGGAGGCGGAGCTGGCGCTGGCCGGCGCGCTGCGCGGGCAGAACGCGCCGGAGCTGGCCTTGCTGCTGGCGCGGCTGTCCCTGCGCCTGCGGCCGGATTTCGTGCCGGCGCTGCTGGTGGCCGCTGAATCGCTGATGGCCGAGCAGCACTATGCCGGCGCCCTGAGCATGCTGAGCCGCGTGCCGAAGGATGACGCCCTGTACCCGGTGGTGGTGGTACGCCGCGCCACGCTGCTGGACCGGATGAACCGGCCGGACGAAGCCATCGCCACCTTGCAGGCCCTGGCCACCGAGCGCCCCGAATCGCTGCAGCCCGCCGCCCGGCTGGGGGATTTGCTGCGGGCGCGCGAGCGCTATGCCGAGGCCGCCGTGGCCTATGACGCCGCCGTCGCCCGCGCCGGGGACGGGCCGAATACCTGGCCGCTGCTCTATGCCCGCGGCATCGCGCTGGAGCGCTCCGGCCAGTGGCCGCGCGCGGAGGCGGATTTCAAGCGGGCGCTGCAGCTCTCGCCGGAACAGCCCTATGTGCTGAACTACCTGGGCTACACGTGGGTGGAGCGGGGCGAGAACCTGACCGAGGCGCGCCAGATGCTGGAGCGGGCGATGGCGCTGCGCCCGAATGACGGCAACATCGCCGACAGCCTGGGCTGGGCGCTGTTCAAGCTGGGCGACCTGCCCGGCGCGGTGAAGTGGCTGGAACGGGCCGTGGAACTGGAATCCCGCAACGCCACCATCAACGACCATCTAGGCGATGCCTACTGGGCTGCCGGCCGGCAGCGCGAGGCGGTGTTCCAGTGGCGCCGCGCCGTGACGGTGGACCCGGAGCCGAAGGAAACCCCCCGCATCGCCGCCAAGCTGCGGGAGCGCCAGCCGACCGGCCAGCCGTGACGGCGGCAGGTGAGGCCGGGTCGGCGCCGGAAGCGGCGCCGGCCAAGGTGAATTTGTACCTGCATGTCACCGGGCGGCGGGCGGATGGCTACCACCTGCTCGATTCGCTGGTGGTGTTCGCCGGGGCGGCGGACAGCGTGGGCTACGCGCCGGCCCAGGCGCTTTCCCTGACGCTGGCGGGGCCGGAAGGCGCGGCGCTGGCGGCTGAACCGGATAACCTCGTGCTGCGCGCCGCCCGGCTGCTCGCGGCGGAGGCCGGGTTGCCGCCGACCGGGCGGCTGGAATTGGAAAAATGCCTGCCGGTGGCCTCCGGCATCGGTGGCGGTTCCGCCGATGCGGCGGCGGCGCTACGTCTGCTGAACACGGCCTGGGATGTGGGCTTTGCCCCCGCCCGGCTGGAAGCGCTGGCGGCGCGGCTGGGGGCGGATGTGCCGGTCTGCGTGGCTTCCGCCGCCGCGCGGATGGAGGGGGTGGGGGAGACGCTCTCCGCCGCGCCGCGCCTGCCGGCCTGTGGCCTGGTGCTGGCCAACCCCCGCCTGCCGCTGCCGACTCCGGCGGTATTCAAAGCCCGGCGGGGCGGCTTCACCCCGCGCGCGGTGCTGCCGGAGGGCTGGGACGACGCCGCCACGATGGCGCGGGATCTGGCCGTGTGCCGCAATGATCTGGAAGACGCGGCGATCGGCCTGTGCCCGGAGGTGGCGGCGGTGTTGGCGGCCTTGCGGGCGCTGCCCGGCTGCCTGCTGGCGCGGATGAGTGGTTCCGGCGCCACCTGCTTCGCCTTGTTCGCCGATGCGGCACAGGCGCGGCAGGGGGCAGGAATGTTGCCGGAAGCGTGGTGGCGATGGGGAGGGGGGCTTTACGGCGCCCCCTTCTGACGCTTATTCAGCAGCGCTGACCGGTGGGGCGTAGCCAAGCGGTAAGGCAGCGGTTTTTGGTACCGCCATTCCCAGGTTCGAATCCTGGCGCCCCAACCAGTCCCTCTCCCCGTTCATCCCTGTGCCGAACCTAAAACATGCCGCGTTCACGTTCGTTCTTCATACGGCATGCTCTATGCCGTTGTTTAGTCGCGTGACTCAGGCTTTCGGCGATGTTACCCCACGCCATCACGCTCTAGCCCGAAGCCTTCCAGCGCCTGCAGCAAGGGCGCGGGTGCGGGGCCTTCGACGATCAGCACCAGCCGGCCAGCGGCGTGGGCCGGGCCGGGCTGGAATTCGGCTGGATGCACCACCATCATCGCCGCTTGCAGGATGGCCACGCGGCCGTCGCGCAGGGGCAGGATGCCCTTCAGGCGCAACAGGTGTGGTCCGGCCCAGGCGCGGAGCGCGGCCTCGATCCGCGCGATGTCGGCTTCTTCCAGCGTTTGCGTGGCGTGCAGCACGGTGGCGCTGAAGCGTTCCGCGTGATGGTGGTGTTCGTGGGCGTGGGACGGGTCGCCGCAGAAGGGGCCGCAAGGCGCGGTAGCGTCCTGCGCCGAGCCGGGGCCGAGCAGTTCTTCCGCCGCGATCTGGCCCTGGAGCACCGGCAGGATCGGCGCGACCGGGTTGAGACCGCGCAGCCGTGCCGCCAGCGCGTCGGCGGCGGCGGGGGTGACGAGGTCGGTCTTGGTCAGCAGCAGCCGGTCGGCCACCCGGGCCTGATGGTCGGCCTCCGGGTGGCGTTCCAGCGCCTCGGCGCCCGCCACCGCATCGATGGTGGCGATCACCTGTTCCAGCCGGTAGCGCGCCATCACTGCCGCGTCGCTAAGCAGGAAGCCCAGCAGCGGCGCCGGGTCGGCGACGCCGGAGGTTTCCACCACCACGCGGTCGAAGGCCCGCAGCCTGCCATCGGCCACCTGCGCCTGCACGTCCAGCAGCGTATCCACCAGATTGCCGCGGATGGTGCAGCACAGGCAGCCATTGGCCAGCAGGATGGTGTCGTCCGAGGAGGCTTCCAGCAGGTCGTGATCGATGCCGACCACGCCGAACTCGTTCACCACCACCAGCGTGCCGGCCAGGCCCGGCTGGGTCAGCAACTGCGCGATCAGCGTCGTCTTGCCGCTGCCGAGAAAGCCGGTGACCAGGGTGATGGGAATGCGGCTCATGCGTCGCGGCCGCGCCGGACCAGGAAGCGGCCCTGGCCGGGCTTGCCGAGGAAGGCGCCGTCCTGCACCGCGATCTCGCCGCGCCGGATGGTCATGCTGGGCCAGCCGGTGAGGTCCATGCCGTCATACGGGTTGTAGCCGATGGGACCGTAATGGCTGTCCACGCCCATGCGCCGGCGGGTGTGTGGGTCGATCAGCACGAGGTCGGCATCGGCGCCGGGGGTGATGCTGCCTTTCTCCGGCGCCAGGCCGAACAGGCGGGCGGGGCCGGTGCTCCAGGCCTCTACCAGTTGTGGCAGGGTGATGCGGCCGCATTCCACGCCGAGTGTGTAGAGCAGGGGCAGGCGGGCCTCGACGCCGGGGACGCCATTGGCGATGCGGTCGAAGGATTCGGCGCCGAGCGCCTTGGCTTCCGCGCTGTAGGACGCGTCATCCGAGGTGACGGCGCCGAGGGCGCCGCTGGCCACGCCTTCCCACATGCGGTCCTGCGTCGCGGCATCGCGCAGCGGCGGGCTCATGACGAAAAGGTGGCCGTCCGGGCGGTCATACTGTTCGGCGGTGAGGGCGAGGTAGTGGGTGCAGGTCTCGGCCGAGGCGGCGTGGCCACAAGCCTGCGCGGCCTCGATGGCATCCAATGCCGGGCCGGAATTCAGGTGGAAGATGTGCAGCGGGCAACCGGCATCCTGCGCCAGAAGCAGGCCGCGCTGCACCGCCTCGGTTTCCGCCAAACCGGGGCGGGAGAGGGCGTGGAAGCGCGGCGCCACCTCGCCCGCCGCCAGGTGGCGGGCGATGGCGTGGTCGATCAGCGACGCGTTCTCCGCATGCAGGCCGAGCATGCCGCCGACAGGGGCGAGCGCGCGCATGAGGTCGTGCAGCGGGCCGTCCTCGACCTTCAGCTGCTCCTTCTCATAGACGGTATAGACCTTCATCGAGGACGCGCCGGCGGCGACGATGGCGGGGATTTCCGCCAGGGTCGCCGGGTTGATGTCGGTGGCGATCAGATGCAGGCCGTAATCGGTGGCGACGTGGCGGTCCGCCTGCACGCGGCGGTGCTTCAGCCCGTCTATCATGGTGCGGCCGCGCCGTTGCAGGGCGAAGTCGATGACCGTGGTGTTGCCGCCGCGCAGGGCGGCGACGGTGCCGGAATAGAAATCGTAGACGCTGCGCTGCCCCATGAAGCCGATGAGGAAATGCACATGCGGGTCGATGCCGCCCGGCAGCACGATGTGGTCCGTGGCATCGACCATGCGTGCGCCACGCCCGCTGCCGGGGTCTGCCAGGCCGAGAATCCGGCCATCGCCCACCAGGATATCCGCCTTCTCCACCCCCGCGGGGTGGGCGACGGTGCCGTTGGCGATGACCAGGTCGGCGGTCATTTCAGCATCTCGCGCGAGATGACGACGCGGAGGATTTCGGAGGTACCGCCGCCGATTTCCGACAGCTTCGAATCGCGGTAGTGGCGCTGCATGTCGTACTCCATCAGGTAGCCCCAGCCGCCCATCATCCGCATGCCGTTCAGCGCGGCACGGACATAGGTTTCCGAGGACGCCAGGTTGGCGACGGCGGATTCCTTGTTGTTGGGGATGCCGCGGTCGACCAGGTTGGCGCTGCGGTAGAGCAGCAGGCGGGAGGCGTCGATCTCCATCTCCATATCCGCCAGCTTGGCGCGGGTGAGCTGGAACTGGCTGATCGCCTGGCCGAATTGCTGGCGCTCCTTCGTGTAGTTCAGGGCCTTGTCCAGGCAGGATTGCGCGGCGCCGACATTGACGGCGGAGAGGCAGCAGCGCTCGTAATCCAGCGTCTTGAGCACGTTGCGCCAGCCCTTGTTGACCTGGCCGATGACGTTGCCCTTGGGGATGCGGACGTCGGTGAGGAAGATCTCATTCAGGTCCATCGGCTTGAGGCCGAGCTTCTTCAGCTTGCGGATCTCGACGCCCGGCGTGTCCTTCGGCAGCAGGAACATGGTGATGCCGTCATGCTTCGGCGCATCGATATCCGTGCGCGCCATCAGCAGGATGTAGTCCGCCACCTGGGCGCAGGAGCAGAACATCTTCTGGCCGTTGATCACCCACTCATCGCCCTCCAGCACCGCGCGGGTGCGGAGGGAGGCGGCGTCGGAGCCTGAATTGGGTTCCGAGAGCGAGAAGGCGAAGCGGATCTCGCCACGCGCCAGCTTCGGCAGCAGGTCGCGCTTCTGCTCCTCGCTGCCGAAATGGCCGATGGCGTCGGTGGCGATGACCACGGTGGTGTAGAAGATGTTGGCGCCGGCCTCGAAATGCGCGGCGAACTCTTCCAGGAAGGCGGCGAGGTCGGTGCAACTGCCGCCGGCGCCGCCATACTCTTCCGCGATGGGCAGGCCGAGCCAGCCCTGCTCGGCCAGCTTGGCGTAGAGTTCATACGGGAAGCGCTCGGCCTCGTCGCATTCGCGCACATACTCGATCGGGCATTCCCGCTTGAGGAAATTCCGCAGCGCCTCGCGCGTCGCGAGCTGCTGTTCGCTCAGGTCGAAATCCATGGTCGGCCTTTCAGCGCCCGGTCCAGCGCGGGGCACGCTTCTCGGCGAAGGCGCGGGGGCCTTCGTGGAAATCATTCGATTCTCGCATGCGGCGATGCGCCGGCAGCCCGGAGCGCATTGTCGCGAATGCCTCCTGGTCGGGCAGGGTCTCGGTGGCGTGGGCGATCTCGAGGAAGGCCTCCACCGCCAGCGGGGCACTGGTGGCGATCTGCGCGGCCATCTCCCGCGCGGCCTCCATCAGGTGTTCGCGCGGCACGATGCGGTTGACGAAGCCGAGGCGGAGTCCTTCCTCGGCGCCCATGCGGCGGCCGGTCAGCAGCAGCTCGTAGGCGATGTTCTGCGGCAGGCGGCGCAGCGCCCGCCACAACCCACCGGCCTCAGGAATAAAGCCGCGTTGCAATTCCGGCAGGGCGAATTCGACATGCGGGGCGCAGATGATCATATGCGCCATCAGCGAGAGTTCGAACCCACCGCCCACCGCCAAGCCGTTGATGGCGACGATCAGCGGCTTGGTGAGGTGGGAGCGCTCGAGCCCCATGAAGCCGAATTCGCCGAAATCCTCACCGGTATCGCCGGCGGCCACGGCCTTCAAATCCCAGCCGGCGGAGAAGATGCGGTCCCCCGTGGCGGTGATGATGGCGCAGCGCAGATGCGGGCTGTCCTGCAACCGGGCAAAGGCGGCGTTCAGGTCGCGGCTGGCGCGCTGGTCGAAGGCATGGGCGGGCGGGTGATCGAAGGTGATTTCCAGGATCGGCCCGTTCTCGGCGAGCTTGATGCGGGAAGGGGCCTCGCTCATGCCCGGAACTCCCGCAACACGTCCTTGGAGATGATGTCCCGGTGGATTTCCGAGGTGCCTTCCCAGATGCGCTCCACCCGCGCATCCCGCCAGAAGCGTTCCAGCGGCAGCTCCTTCGTCACGCCCATGCCGCCCAGGACCTGCAAGGCGTTGTCGGTGACGCGGCCGACCATCTCCGAGCCGAACAGGTTGACCTGGGAGGCTTCTCGCTGGGTGATGGTGCCGGCATCCATCTTCGCCGCCGCATCCTGCACCATCAGCCGGGTGGCGTGGATCTCCATCGCCATGTCGGCCAGCTTGAAGGCGGTGCCCTGGAACTGGCCGATGGATTTGCCGAAGGCCACGCGCTCATTGGCATAGGTCGCGGCCATGCCCATGGCGCGTTCCGCCAGGCCGACGCAGTTGGCCGCCAGCATGACGCGGCCGGAAAAGATCCAGTTCTTGGCGATGGCGAAGCCGCCGCCTTCCGCGCCCAGGATGTTGCGGGCCGGCACCCGGGCGTCGTCGAAGGAAATCATGCACGATTTCATGCCGCGATTGGACAGCACGGCGATGGGCGAGACCTCGATGCCCGGCGTGGCCTTGTCCACCAGGAAGGCGGTGATGCGCTTCTGCGGGCCACGCGGCGTCTCGTCCACGCCCGTCACGGCGAAGACGATCATGAAATCCGCCCGCAGCGCCATGGTGATGAACTGCTTGGTGCCGGTGATGCGGTAGTCATCCCCATCCCGCACCGCGCGGGTGGTGATGGCGCGGGCGTCGGAGCCGGCGCCGGGCTCGGTGAGAGCAAAGCACTCCCAGCGCTCGCCGCGGATGGTGGGCTTCAGGTAGGTCTCGATCTGGTCGCCCTGGCAGGCCTTCAGGATCGGCGCCGGGCGGTTGCAGATGACGCCGAGGGCGCGGCTGACCCGGCCGAACTCGATCTCGCAGACCGCGCGTTCGCGGGCGCCGAGCCCGCCGCCGCCATGCTCCTCCGGCATGTTCAGCGCGTAGAAGCCGGCCGCCAGGGCCTTTTGCTGGATCTGGCGGAACAGCTCGTCCGGGACGGCGTCGAGTGTCTCGACGAGGTCCTCGTGGGGCAGCAGCTCCGCTTCGACGAAGGCGCGTACTCCGTCGGTGAGGAGGCTGAGATCATCCGCGACCGCCAGATCCATGGGGATCTCCGCTTGTTTCAAATCTAAAAACGCTGTTTCATATTTTCCGAGGGCTTCCTGCCCTGTCAATGGTGGGGCATAAGCCGCGTATCAAACATTTTCCATTCGCTGAAATGGAGTATTTACGATGCGTCGTCGTGATTTTGGTGCGGTGGCTGCGACCCTGGGCATGAGCGGCCTGCTGCCGGCACGGTGGGCGCAGGCGCAGACCCGGGCGGAAAGCCTGCGCGTGCTGAGCGAGGCCGGGCCCAACAGCTTCGACCCGATCGGCATCGGCGTGAACCGCAATGCCATCCAGCTGCACTGGAATGCCTATGACCGCCTGCTGCGCTTCGGCACGCAGACGCGGCCGGATGGCACGCTCTATTTCGACTACTACACCATCGAGGGCGAGCTGGCCGAGCGTTTCGAGGTGTCGGACGACAAGACGGCCATCACCCTGCATCTGCGGCGCGACGCCACCTTCCATGACGGCAGCCCCGTCACGGCCGAGGATGTGAAGTGGTCGCTGGACCGGGTGCTGGGCATCGCCAGCGGCCGGGCCCAGTTCAGCACCGGGTCTATGACCAGCCCCGACCAGTTCGTGGTGGTGGATGCGCATACGGTGCGGGTGACGACGCCGCGGCCGGACCGCTTCACCCTGCCGAACCTGGCCGGCACCTACCCGGTCATCTTCAATGCCAAGGTCGCCAAGGCGCATGCCACCGCGGCCGACCCCTGGGCCACCGAGTGGCTGAAGACCAACGTCGCCGGCGGTGGTGCCTTCAAGCTGGATAACTATGTGCCGGGGCAGAGCCTGACGCTTTCCCGCTTCGACAACTGGAAGAGCGGCGCGCTGCCGGGCTTCCGCCGTGTGCTGTGGCAGATGGTGCCGAACGCGCAATCCCGCCGCAGCTCGCTGGAGCGCGGGGATGCGGATATCGTGCAGGACCTGCCGCCGCAGGATGCGGTTTCCATCGCCCAGGCTGGCAAGGTGAAGGTGGTGGGCGTGCCGATGGCCGGCGCCTTCCAGTTCATCGGCATGAACAGCGCCAAGCCACCCTTCGACAACGTCAAGGTGCGCCAGGCCGTGGCCTACGCGCTGCCCTACCAGCAGATGTTCGAGGCGGCGCTGTTCAAGCGCGGCCAGCCGCTGTTCGGTGGCAAGCCGGGGGAGGCTGACGGCACCGCCTTCCCGCAGCCGCTGGGCTACAGCACGGACCTGGAGAAGGCGAAGGCGCTGCTGGTGGAAGCCGGCTTCGCCAATGGCTTCGACACCACCTTCAGCTTCGAGCTCTCCCTCGCCACGGTGGCGGAGCCGGTCTCGCTGCTGGTGCAGGAGGCGCTGGGCAAGATCGGCATCCGCGTCACCATCGACAAGGTGCCCGGCGGCCAGTTGGGCACGCGGCTGGAGAAGAAGGAGGTGCCCTTCTTCTTCGAGGGCTCGGCGGCCTATTTTGCCGACCCCGACTACTTCTTCCGCATCTTCTACCATGGACCGACACGCTGGAACTTCGGCAGCTACAACAACCCCGAGTTCCAGGCGCTGGTGGACAAGACCCGCTACGAGACCGACAAGGCGGTGTATGACGCCGACGTCTCCCGCATGATCGCGCTGGTGAAGCAGGACATCCCTATCATCCTGCTGTGGCAGCCGGCGCTGGATACCGGCATGCAGGCCTCGGTGGAGGGCTACAAATACCTGTTTCATCGCCAGCTTGAGCTGCGCACCCTGAAGCGCGGCTGAGACGGCTTTATGGCGTTCCTGCTCCGGCGCCTGGCGGGTGTTGTGCCGACGCTGTTTGGCGTGGTGGTGGCGGCCTTCGTCCTGACGCGGCTGCTTCCGGGCGACCCCGCCGTGTTCTTCGCCAACAGCGTCACCGCCGATGCGGCGACCATCGCGGCGGTGCGGCAGAAGCTGGGGCTGGACCTGCCGCTGTGGCAGCAATTCCTGGTCTATGCCGGCCAGTTGCTGCGCGGCGATCTGGGCCAGTCTGTCGGCACCGGGCAGCCGGTGGCGACGGATTTGCTGCGGCTGCTGCCGGCCTCGGCGGAGCTGACGCTGGTGGCCTTCGCGCTGGCCATCCTGGTGGCGGTGCCGCTGGGGGTGGCGGCGGCGCTGCGGCCGGGTTCCGTGATCGACCACGCCTGCCGGCTGCTCAGCACGGCGGGGGTCTCGCTGCCCACCTTCGTCAGTGGCCTGCTGCTGATCTACATCTTCTACTACCAGCTCGGTACGGCGCCGGAGCCGATCGGGCGCATCGACCCCTTCGCCATTCCGCCGCCCGGCATCACCGGCTTCCTGCTGATCGACACGCTGCTGGCCGGCGATACCGAGGGCTTCGCCGCCGCCGCGCGGCAGATCGTGCTGCCCGCGGTGACGATGGCGCTGTTCGCCCTGGCGCCGCTGGCGCGGATGACGCGTGCCTCCATGCTGGGCGTGCTGGGCAGCGAGTTCATCCGCACCGCGCGCGCCAACGGGCTGCGGCGGCGCAAGATCATCGTCTCCTACGCGCTGCGGAATGCGCTGCTGCCGATCGTCACCACGCTGGGCATGGTGTTCTCCAACATGCTCGGCGCCAACGTGTTGGTGGAGCGGGTGTTCGCCTGGCCCGGCATCGGCTCCTACGCGCTCGATTCGCTCATCTCACTCGACTACGCGCCGGTGCAGGGCTTCATGCTGCTGATGGCGACGATTTTTGTTCTCGTGAACCTGGTGATCGACCTGCTCTACGCGGTCATCGACCCTCGTACCGGCCTGTTCCATGCGTGAGAAGCTGGCACTGCTGCGCTACATCCTGGCCGGCAATCCGGTGACGCTGCTGGCGTTGGCGATGCTCGTCCTGCTGTTGGGCTGCGCCATCCTCGGCCCGGCGTTGGTGCCCTACGACCCCATTGCCACCAACACCGCCAGCGCGCTGCAACCGCCCTCCGCCACGCATTGGTTCGGCACGGACCAGCTCGGGCGGGACGTGTTCTCCCGCGTCGTCGTAGCGGCGCGGCTAGATCTCGCCATCGCCTTCGCGGCGGTGCTGCTGTCGATGGCGGTGGGCTCGGTCTTCGGCGCTGCCATGGGGTATTTCCGCGGCTGGCTGGATACGGCGGGCAGCCGGGGCACCGATGTGCTGATGGCCTTCCCGCTGTTCGTGCTGGCCATGGCGATGGTGGCGGCGCTGGGCAATTCGGTCTCCTCCGTCGTCTATGCCACCGCCGTCATCAACCTGCCCTTCTACATCCGCCTGGCCCGGGCCGAGACCAGCATCCGGCGGGACATGGGGTATATCGAGGCCGCACGGGTCGGCGGTTCCGGCCATGCGCGCATCCTGCGGGTGTTCCTGCTGCCCAACATCCTGCCGGCGCTGGTGGTGCAGGCCTCGGTCAATCTGGGCTGGGCGGTGCTCAACACGGCCGGGCTGTCCTTCATCGGCCTCGGCGTGCGGGCGCCGACGCCGGAATGGGGGATCATGGTGGCGGAGGGCGCGCAGTTCATCGTCTCCGGCCGCTGGTGGATTGCGGCCTTCCCCGGGGCGGCGCTGATGCTGGCGGTGTTCTGCTTCAACCTGCTGGGCGATGGCCTGCGCGACATTGTCGATCCACGGAGCCGCACGTGAGCGAGACCCTGCTCTCCGTCCGTGACCTCTCGGTCGAGTTCCGCACCCGGCACGGCATCGTGCCCGTGTTGCGCGGCATCTCCTTCGACCTCGCGCCGGGGGAGATGCTGGGCATCGTGGGCGAGAGTGGCTCCGGCAAGTCGGTCACGGCCTATTCCGTGATGGGGCTGCTGGAGGCCTCCGCGCGCGTGACGGGCGGCCAGGCGCTGTTCGGCGGGCGGGACCTGCTGCGGTTGGGGCAGGGGGCGCTGAACCAGCTGCGCGGGGCGGAGATGTCCATCGTCTTCCAGAACCCGCGTACCGCGCTGAACCCGATCCGCCCGGTCGGCGCGCAGATCGCCGATGTCATCGCCCGGCACGACCCGGCGCCCGCCGCGATCATCGAGGCGCGGGTGCTGGAGGCGCTGCGGCAGATGCGCATCGCGGAGCCGGAACGGCGCGCCTCCGCCTATCCGTTCGAACTGTCGGGCGGCATGTGCCAGCGCATCGGCATCGCCATGGCGCTGGCGTGCTCGCCCAAGCTGCTGATCGCGGACGAGCCGACCACGGGGCTGGACGTCACCACCCAGGCGGCGGTGATGGACCTGTTCCGGGATGCGGTGCGGGCGCGCGGCGTCGGCTCCGTCCTGATCACGCACGACCTGGCGTTGGCCTCGGAATACTGCGACCGCATCGTGGTGATGCAGACCGGGCAGGTGGTGGAGGATGCGCCGGTGGCGGCGCTGTTTGCCCGGCCGCGCCACGCCTATACGCGGAAACTGCTGCGCAGCACGCCATCCTCGGTGGACAGCATCGAGGCCCTGGCGCCGGATGAGGAGCCGGTGGCGCCCTCCGCCACCTTGCCCTTCCCGGCGCCCGCGCCCCTGCCTACCCAGGCGCCCGCGCCGGGAGGTCCCCCGGTGCTGGAGGTGCGTGGCCTGTGCAAGAGCTACGTCCATTCCCGCTCCCGCGCCTTCTGGCGGCGGCGGGAGGTGGCGCGGCTGCAGGCGGTGGCGGATGTGGACCTGGTGATCCATCCGGGCGAGGCGGTGGGGCTGGTGGGCGAATCCGGCTGCGGCAAGTCCACCCTTTCCCGCATGATCAGCCGGCTGATCCAGCCCGATGCGGGCGAGGTGCTGCTGGATGGCGCGCCGATCCACGGCATCGCCCCCGGGCGCTTCGCCCGCCTGCCGCAGCGGCGGCAGATCCAGATGGTGTTCCAGGACCCGACCGAGAGCTTGAACCCGCGCTTCAGCGTGTTCGATGCCATCGCCGACCCGGTGACGCAGCTGCTGCCGCGCCAGGGTGCCGCTGCCTTGCGGGCGCGGGTGGAGCAGGCGGCCCTGCAGGTCGGGCTGCCGCTGGAATTGCTCAACCGCTATCCGCACCAGCTCTCCGGTGGGCAGAAGGCGCGGGTTGGCATCGCCCGCGCCATGGCGGTGGAACCGCGCCTGCTGGTGCTGGACGAGCCGACCAGCGCGCTGGATGTATCCGTGCAGGCGGTGGTGCTGAAGCTGCTGACGCGGCTGCGGCGGCAGCAGGGCGTGGCGCAGCTGTTCGTCAGCCACGACCTGAATGTGGTGCGGCTGCTGTGCGACCGTATCCTGGTGATGCACAAGGGAAGGGTCGTGGAAAGCGGCCCGGCCGAGCAGGTCTTCAACCGCCCGGCGCATGCCTATACCCGAAGCCTGCTGGCAGCCATCCCGCGCCTGCCGCAGTTGCAGGAGGCGGCCACGCCATGACGGCGCAGATCTGGTTCGAGGATTTCCACCCCGGCACCGTGCTGGAAAGCCCCCGGCGCCGCATCACCATCGAGGATATCGACCGCTACGCCGACCTGACCGGCGAGGACCATCCGGTGCACATGGATGACGGCTTCGCCCGCGCTGCCGGCTTCCAGGGCCGCATCGCCCACGGGCTGTTCGCGCTGGCGCTGGTGGAGGGGCTGAAGGCGCGGATGGGCGGCTTCGACCGCAGCGTCATTGCCTCCCTCGGCTGGGACAAGGTGCGCTTCCTGGCACCGCTGGAGCCGGGCGACGAGGTGCATCTGCGGCTGGAACTGGTGGAGAAGCGCCCCAGTTCCAAGCCCGGCCGTGGCGTGGCGATGGAGCGTGGCTCCCTTGTGAAGGCGGATGGCACGGTGGTGGTGACGGGGGAACACGCCGTCATCCTGCTGAACCGGCCGGCGGCGTGATCTGGCTCAGCGCTTTGACCGGGATCTGGACCTGTCATGGACCAGGGCCCATGGTTTCCCATAGCACCGCTTAATAAGATCAAACGGGGAAGAAGCGCCACCGACACGGGTCAACCCGGGGGTGGCTGCTCAATGAAGTTCAATCGCAGGCAAGGCCTGAAGGGTGCGATCGGCGCTGCCGCTGGGGCATGGGCGGGCGGCGTGGCACCGCGCCCCGCCCTGGCGCAGTCGCGCGCCGAGACGCTGCGGCAGGTGATGGGCGGTACCATCAACACGCTGGACCCCACCATCCCCGGCGGCACGCGCGAGACCTACGGCCTGGCGATGAGCACCTATGACCGCCTGGCCTCCTTCGGCCGGAAGCAGGTCGGCGGCGCCTGGGTGTTCGACCTGGAAGACATCCGGGGCGAACTGGCCGGCAAGGTAGACCGCGCCGCCGATGGCCGCGGCTTCACCTTCCATCTGCGGGACGGCGCCACCTGGCACGACGGCAGCCCCGTCACCGCCGAGGACGTGAAGTGGTCGCTGGACCGTGCCGTGCTGGCGAAGTCGCTGGCGCCGACGCAGCTTTCCTCCGGCTCGCTCACCCAGGCGGGGCAGTTTCGCATCGTCGGTGAGCGGAGCGTCGAGGTGCAGTTGGAGAAGCCGGACCGGCTGGCGCTGGCCAATCTCTGCGTGCCCTTCGCCATGATGATCAACAGCCGGCTGGCGAAGCAGCATGCCACCGCCGAGGACCCCTGGGCGCAGGCCTGGCTGAAGGAGAACACCGCCGGCGGTGGCGCCTACATGGTGGAGACCTACCGGCCCGGCCAGCAGGTGGTGCTGAAGCGCAACGACGCCTGGAAGAACGGGGCCGACGGGGCGCTGCCTTTCTTCCGCCGCGTCATCGTCCAGACAGTGCCGGAAGCCGCGACGCGCGCCAACCTGATCGAGCGCGGCGATGCCGACCTCGCCATCGACCTGCAGGCCAGCGACGTGCCGGGGCTGGAGCGGGACGGCAAGGTGAAGATCGTCTCCATCCCGCAGACCAACGGCTTCAACGCCGTCATCTTTAACACGCGGATGGCACCGTTCGACGATGCCAGGGTACGGCAGGCGGTGGCCGCTGCCATGCCTTACGAGGACATGTTCCAGGCCGCGCTGTTCGGCCGTGGCCGTGGCCTGTTCGGCGCCGGGTGGGCAGAGGCGCCGGATGCCGCCTTCCCGCAGCCCATGCCGCTGCGGACCGACCTGGACCGTGCCCGGCGCCTGCTGGCCGAGGCCGGGCTGCGGGACGGCTTCGCCACCACCTTCTCCTTCAGTGCCAGCGCGGCGCCGGTGGCGGAACCGATGGCGGCGCTGGTCAAGGAAGCGCTGGCGCGGATCGGCATCCAGGTGACGATCCAGAAGCTGCCGGACGCGCAGATGACCACGATGGTGGTGGAGAAGCGGCTGCCCTTCTTCGCCGAGAGCGGCACCGCCTGGCTGCCGGCCACCGACTACTTTTTCCGCACCTACTTCACCGGCGAGCAGCGCTGGAACTTCTCCAGCTGGAACAACGCCGAGATCAACGACCTAGCCCAGGCGCTGCGGTTCGAGGCCGATGCGGCGAAGTATGCCTCGGGCTGCCGGCGCATGATCACGCTGCTGGCGCAGGAGGCGCCGCAACTGATGCTGTGGCAGCCGAACCATGATGCGGCGATGGCGCGCGACATCGGTGGCTACACCTACTGGTTCCACCGCCAGGTCGATTACCGCGACCTGCGGCGGGGTTGATTGCCCGCCTTGCCGCGATGCGGTGGGCTGTTGGGGAGTTGAGGGCGCGATGGCCTGAGGTGGCTGCACCGAAGGCGTGATTCGCGCGATCGAGCGAACATTGGAACGTGTCCGTCGCAGCGAGCCGCGGTGGATGCGCGTGCAGGAAAGAGAGGGCGCGTGCAGAGGATCTGGGATATCGGCACCGATATCGGCGGCACGTTCACCGATATCGTCGCCGTGCGGCCGGGCACGGCGGAGACGCGCATCGCCAAGGTGCCGTCCCGCCCACAGGCGCCGGTGCGGGCGATGCTGGAGGCGCTGGAGGCAGTCGGGCTCTCCCCCGCCGAGGTGCGGCGCTTCGTGCACGGCACCACCCGCGTGACCAACGCCCTGGTCGAGGAACGGCTGCCCAAGGTGGCGCTGGTGGCGACCGCGGGGTTCGAGGATGTGCTGGAGATCGGCCGCTACCGGCGGCAGGAACTGTACCGGCTGGACGTGCCGCCCAAGGCGCCGCCGCTGGTGCCCCCGGCGCTGTGTTTCGGCGTGCGGGAGCGGCTGGACCATACCGGCGCCGTGCTGCAGCCGCTGGAGGAGGAGGAGATCCAGCGCCTGCTGGCCTGGCTGCGCCAGAGCGGGGCGCAGAGCGTCGCCATCTCCCTGCTGCACGCCTATGCCAACCCGGTGCACGAGAAGCAGTTGGCGGAGCGGCTGGCCGGGGCGGTGCCGCATCTCTGCGTCTCCCACGAGATCAACCCGGAGGCGCGCGAATACGAGCGCACCTCATCCACAGTATTCAATGCGGCGGCGATGCCGATCGCGGTCGAGTACCTGACGGAGCTGGAGGAAAAGCTGCCGCTGGGTGCGGGGCTGCAGGTGTTCCACTCGGCCGGGGCGATGGTGCCGGTGCCGGCGGTCAAGCGCCGCCCGCTGGTGATGGCGATGTCCGGCCCCGCCGCCGGCGTCTCCGCCAGCGCCCGCCTGGCGCAGGAGCTGGGCCGGCCGCGCGTGCTGACCTTCGACATGGGCGGCACCACCACCGATGTCTGCCTGATCGTCGATGGCGTGGCGGAGATGACCGACACCCGCATGATGGGCGGCCGGCCGCTGCGCCAGCCGATGCTGGCGGTGCATTCGATCGGTGCCGGCGGCGGCTCCATCGTCCGGCTGGGCCCCGGTGGGCTGGCGGTGGGCCCGGAGAGCGCCGGGTCCGAGCCCGGTCCGGCCTGCTACGGCCGTGGCGGCACCCGCGCCACCATCACCGACGCCAATGCGGTGCTGGGATACCTGGACCCCGAGGCGAAGCTGGGGGACACCATCGCGCTGGACATCGCCGCGGCGCGCCGCGCCCTCTCGCCCATCGCGGAGCAACTGGGCATGGGGGTGGAGGACGCGGCGCTCGGCATCCTGCGCGTGGCCAACGCCGCCATGGCGCGGGCGCTGCGCCGGGTGACGGTGGAGCGCGGCGTCGACGGGCGGGACTGCGCGCTGCTGGCCTTCGGCGGTGGCGGGCCGATGCATGCCGCCGGGCTGGCGGAGCTGTACGGGTTGCAGGACGTCATCGTCCCAGCCGCTTCAAGCGCCTTTTCCGCCCTGGGCTGCCTGACGGCCGATTTCTCCTTCCTGCAGCAGCGCACGGTGCGGCTGCCCCTGGCGGGCTTCGACCATGCGGGGTTCGATGCCCGCATGGAGGAGTTGGTGGCCGAGGCCACCGGGCCGCTGCTCGCCAACGGCATCGCCGAGGCGGACATCGCCATCGAGTACACGGCGCTGATGCGCTATGCCGGACAGAGCGAGGCGACCCCGGTGCCCTTCGCCCTGCCGCTGGACCCTGCCGTATTGGCAGAGAATTTCCACGCCCGGCACCGGCAATTATTCGGCTACGCCACCAACGAGCTCTGCGTCATCGAATCCCTGCGCGTGCAGGCGCGCAAGGAATCCGGCACCGCGCTGGCCCGGCCCAGCGCCGGCCGCGCGCCACGCCCGGCCCGCACCCGACGCTGCGTCTTCCCCGGCACCGGCGCGGTGGACACCGCGATCCTGCCGCGCGAGACCTTGCAGGGTTCCGTGCAGGGTCCGGCGATCATCGAGGATGCGTGGTCCACCGTCATCGTCCCGCCGGGCTGGCAGGCGGCGGGGGACCCGGCCGGCCACCTCTTTCTCAGCAGGAGCGCCGCATGAGCACGCTGGACCCCTTCGTCGTCGAGGTGATTCGCCACGGCCTTTCCGCCGCCGCCGAGGAGATGAGCCTGGTGATGACCCGCTCCGCCCGCTCGCCCTTGCTGCGGGAAGCGGGCGACCTGTCCTCCGCCATCACGGATGCGGAGGGCGGGCTGGTGGGGCAGGGGAAGGACATCCCCATCCATCTCGGCGCGATGGCCTACACGGTGCGGGAATTGCTGAAGCTCTGCCCGGCGGCCTCGCTGAAGGAAGGCGATGCGCTGATCTACAATCTCGGTGCGCTGGGCGGGAACCACCTGAACGACGTGAAGGTGGCCCGGCCGGTCTTCGTCGAGGGGCGGCTGGTGGCCTTCGCGCTCAGCCTGGCGCACTGGCCAGATGTGGGCGGCACCTGGCCAGGCAGCTACCTGGCCCAGGCGGTGGATACCTTCCAGGAGGCCATCCGCATCCCGCCCATGCCGATCGCCAGCGCCGCCGGGCTGAACCAGCCGGTGCTGGACTTCATCCTGGCCAATGTGCGTGACCCCGTCTCCTGCGAGGGCGACCTGAAGGCGCAGATCGCCGCCACCCAGGCGGCCGAGCGGCGCATCCGCGAGCTTTGCGCCCAGCACGGCACCCAGGTGTTCCTCGACGCCATGGTCCGCCTGCACGACCTCTCGGAAGCCGAGATGCGCGCGGCGATCCTGGACATCCCCGACGGCACCTATGAGGGCGAGGATTTCCTCGACGACGGCAACGCCGATGGCAGCCCCGCCCGCATCCATGCGCGGATCGACATCCGGGGCGACGAGGCGACGATCGACCTTTCCGGCAGCGCGGACCGAGTGGCGAATTTCTGCAACACCACACCCTTCATCGCCCGCTCCGCCGCCGCCTATGCGGCACGGATCATGAGCGGGCGGGAGATGCAGCAGAATGCCGGCGCGCTGCGCCCGCTGACCATCATCACGCGCCCTGGCTCCATCCTCGAGCCCGGGTGGAACGCGGCGGTGGCGGCCGGCAACCACGAGACCTCCATGCGGATCGTAGACGCCATGTTCCGCGCCATGGAGAACATCATCCCCGAGCGGCTTTCCGCTGGCGGCCCCGCCACTTCCGGCCTGCTGGCCTTCGCCGAGCCGCGGCCGGACCAGTCCTGGCGCATGCTCTACGAGGTGCATGGCGGCGGGGAGGGCGCGCGGCATGACCGCGACGGCTGCCCCGCCACGCGCGTGCATCTCACCAACACTTCCAATACCCCGGCCGAGGTGATCGAGGCCAACTACGCCATCCGGATCGAGCAGCAATCCATCCGCCGGGGCTCGGGCGGCGCGGGGCGGCACAAGGGTGGCGACGGCATCGTCCGCTCCTACCGCGTGCTGGCCCCCAGCATGTGGCTGACCACCTGCGTGGAGCGGACCAGGATGGCCCCCTTCGGCCTGCAGGGTGGCGAGCCGGGTGCGCCCTACCGCATCACGCTGGAGCGGGATGGGGAGCGCACCATTCTCTCCGGCAAGGCCAACCTGCTGCTGCGGCAGGGGGACCTGGTGACGCTGGAAGGCTCCGGCGGCGGCGGCTATGGAAGCCCCGAGGCGGGCTGACGCGATGGCGCCGCCCGGCCCGGAGGGGGGCGGCATGACTCAGGCGGGCCGGCGCATGTCGATGGCCGGGATGCATCTGGACCGCGGCGCCGACATGCCCCTGTACCAGCAGGTGGCGGCGCACCTGCGGGCTCGCATCCTGGATGGCAGCCTGCAGGCCGGTACCCGCCTGCTCGGCTCGCGCGACATGGCGGCGGAACTTGGCTGTTCCCGTGCCATCGTGCTGGCGGCCTGCGACCTGCTGTATGCGGAGGGCTACCTGCTCTCCGTCCCGCGCGGTGGCGTCCGTGTCGCCGCCATCGCCCGGCCGCGGGCGGCAGCGCCGGCACCGGATGAGCGCGACGCCGGCCTGCGGATGTCCGACCGCTGGAAATCCCTGCTGGCAACCGACTACGTGTTCGACATGGCCTCCCCCTTCAGCACCGGCACGCCCGACATTGCTGAATTTCCCTTCGAGATCTGGGCGCGGCTGCTGAGGCAGAGCTGGCACAACCCGCTGCGCTCCGCCTGTATCGACATGGCGCCGCTGGGCTGGCAGCCGTTGCGGGAAGCTACGGCGGAATTCCTTGGCGCTGTGCGCGGCCTGCTGTGCCGGCCGGAGGAAGTGGCGATCACCCCGGCCAGCTCCGGCGCGCTGGATCTGTGCTGCCGCATGCTGCTCGACCCCGGCGACGAAGTGTGGGTGGAGGAGCCTGGCTTCATCGAGGCCCGCTGGAGCCTGAAGGCCGCCGGCGCGAAGCTGGTGCCGGTACCGGTGGACGAGAAGGGCATGGTGGTCGCCGAAGGCATCCGCCGTGCGCCGAGGGCCAAGCTGGCGGTGGTCACGCCCTCCCACCAGTTTCCGCTCGGCGTGGCGATGGGGCTGGAGCGGCGGCTGGAACTGCTGGAATGGGCCAGCCGCCAGGGCAGCTGGATCATTGAGGACGACTACAATTCCGAGATCCGGCATCGGGACAGCATGGTGGCGTCGCTGAAGTCGCTCGATCGCGCCGGGCGCGTCATCTACCTCGGCACCTTCTCCAAGGTCATGCTGCCCAGCCTGCGGATCGGTTACCTGGTGGCCAGCCCAGGCTTTACCGAGGCCTTCGGCCGGGGCCGCGCGCGCATCGACGTGCACACCGCCGGCACCGCGCAGCCGGCGCTGGCGGAGTTCCTGCGGCAAGGGCACCTGCTGCGCTACCTGCGGCGGATGCGAAAGGTCTACGGCGAACGCCAGGATGCGGTGGTAGCCGCCCTGCGCACGCTGATGCCGGAACAGCTCGACGTCGCGCCCACCGCCGCCGGGTTGCACCTGACCGCGCTGTTCACCCCGCGCATGGCGGCGCGCATGACCGATCGCGAAGCCTCCGCCCGCAGCCGCCAGGCCGGGCAGTTCATCCAGCCCCTCTCCCAGTGCTATCTGGGCGAGCCTGACCGGCAAGGCCTGGTGATCGGCTATGGCCGCTTGCAGGCTGAAGAAGCCATGCCCCGCCTGGCCGCCGTCGCTGCCCGGTTGCGGGATTGAGGATCGGCTTGCATCTCGTGGGGAGGTGAAGGCCGGGGAAGGAAGTGCCCGTCAAACCTATGGGTTCGATCCTTCTATTCCTCCCTTGGTTTTTCCGGCGTGGCTGTTGTGAGGTGGTTCCAAAGATACAGGTGGTGCCCGGTACAGGCTGCTGCTTCAGCCAGTGAGAGGCTGCGACGCCGCTTCCAAGACATCGGTTAACTCGGAAGAGCCAAATCCCGCTGCGCGAAGGGCCACCAAACCCACCGCCAGTCAGCAACGGCTTTCGTCATGAAGCCCTCAATATGCCTATCATTCATCCCAATACCGACGCATCACCTGCAAAGTCCGCAGCCAGAATCGAAGAAAAAAGAAGGGGCCCGGGGAACTCCTTCCCCGGCCTTCACCGCGCCCGCAAAGGAAAGCGCCCCCCCCTCTGGCTCAGCGCTTTCCACCCGAACTGGTGCTGTTGCGCCCCGGACCTCGCACCTAGTCTCGGGTGACAAAGCTGAGAAGGGGCGGGCGATGGGCAGGCTGCTGCGGACGGGGCTGAATGCCGGGATGGAGGCGCCGCGTGTCGTCGGTGGCAGCGGCGTGTATTTCCATCTGGCGGATGGGCGGCGGGTGCTGGATGGCAGCAATACCGGCGGCCCCCTGGGCCACGGCCACCCGCGGATGATCGAAGCGCTGCGGGAGGCTGCCGGGGTACCGATGGTCAGCGAGGGCTGGAACTGGACCGGCCGGGACCAGGCGGCCGAGGACCTGTTCGAGATCGGCCTGCCGGGCGAGGACTGGGCCGGCGCCGTCCGCTTCTGCCTGAGCGGCAGCGAGGCGAACGACATTGCCCTCTCCCTGGCCCAGGCGCTGACCGGGCGGCACGACATCGCGACGCGGGAGCGGGCCTATCACGGGCTGGTCGGGCTCTCGCGGGATGTGACGGTGCAGCCGCACTGGCATGGCGGGCTGGCGGCGGTGGGCAGCACCCGCAAGCCGTTCCCGAATGCGCCAGTGCATGTGCTGCCGGCGCCGGACGGCGCGCTGTACCGCAGCGATGGTGGGACGGTGCCGCTGCTGGATGCGAGGTTGGCGCAGGCGCCGGCGGCGCTGGCACGGTCCGCCGCCGTGATCCTCGACTACACCCAGGGTGGCTTCTATCACGACGCCGCCTATCAGGATGCGCTGGCGGCGATGGCGCGGCAGCAGGGCGCGCTGTGGATCGCCGATGAGGTGGTGACCGGGTTGGGCCGCGCCGGGCGCCCATTCGCCTTCCAGGGCGGCCGTAGCCGGCCGGATATCGTTACGCTGGGCAAGGGGCTTGGCGGTGGTTCCGTCGCCGTGGCGGCGGTGCTGCTGTCGAAGGAGATGGTGGCGCGGCTGGAGGGCAGCAGCTGGCAGAATTACGGCACGCTGCGCGGCCACCCGATGGCGATGGCGGCGGTCAGCGCCTATCTGCGCATCCTGCGGGACGAAGGGCTGCTGGACCGTGTGCGGAGCCTGGAGGCGCTGTTCGCGCGCCGCCTGGCGGAGATCGGCCGGCGCCACCCCAGCGTCTGCCGCGTGGCGGGGCAGGGGCTGCATTGGACGGTGGAGCTGCACGGCCCCGACTGGCGGGACTGGCGCGCCGACACGGCGGAATCGCCGCTGGCCTCCCGCGTCGCCACCCGGGCCCTGGAGGCCGGCGCAGTGATCGGCACCAGCGGGGAGCAGGTCTCGCTGTTCCTCGCGCCGCCGCTGGTGATCTCGGATGCCGAGGCCGAGGTGTTGCTGGACATTCTCGACAGCAGCCTCGATCTTGCCGATCGCGAGCATAACCGCAGCATGGAAGGCGCCAGTGAATGACTGAACTCGAGCAGGTCCTTGCCACCGTACAGGGCTATTTCGACGCGTTGTACGAGGGCAGCGTGGAGCGCTTCCGCGCTGTGTTCCACCCGCAGGCGCAGCTGTTCACGGCCGAAGGCGGCAACACCGCCGCGCTGGATTTCGAGAGCTATATGGTGCGCGTGGCAGGCCGCGCCGCCCCGGCCTCCCGCAACGATCCGCGCCACGACGCGGTGGTCAGCGCCACCATCGCCAGCCCGACTACGGCGCATGTGCGGGTGCGCGACGCCCTGCTGCCCAACCGCTTCGTGGATGAGCTGGTGCTGGTGAAGTTCCCCGATGGCTGGAAGATCGTCAGCAAGGTCTGGGCCTACGACAACGCGGCCCAGCCGGGATGATCCGCACCGAGGTCGTCGAGGGCACGATCCTTGTCATCACCATGGACCGGGCGCCGGCGAATGCCATCGACCAGGGGATGAGCGACGGCCTCGACGCGGCGTTCAGCCGGTTCGAGCGGGAGACGGCGCTGCTGGCCTGCGTCGTTACCGGCAGCGGTGAGCGTTTTTTCTCGGCCGGGTGGGACCTGAAGGAATTCGTCGCCGGGCGGGACGACGAGAGCCGCTTCGGCAGCGGTGGCTATATGGGCCTGACGGAGCGGTGGGACCTGGTGAAGCCGGTGATCGCCGCCGTCAACGGCACCGCGGCCGGTGGTGGGTTCGAGCTGGCCTTGGCGTGTGACCTGGTCGTGGCGGCGGAAGGCGCGCGCTTCATCCTGCCGGAAGTCCGGCACGGGCTGGTGGCGGAAGGCGGCGGCGCCATCCGTGCCCCGCGCCGGCTGCCGCCGATGCTGGCCATGGAATTGCTGCTGACTGGCCGCCCGGCCCTGGCGGAGGAACTGCACCGGCACGGCTTCGTCAACCGCGTCGTGCCGCCGGCGCAGGTGCTGGATGCGGCGCTGGAATTGGCGCGCGCCATCTGCGCCGCCGCGCCGACTTCCATTGCCGCAACGAAGGAAATCGTCCGTCGCACTGCGCATCTTTCCGTACGGGACGCCTATGCGGAGATGCGGGGCGGCATGCTGCCCGCCTATCGCCGCATGCGGGATTCCGCCAACCGGACCGAGGGACCGCGCGCGTTCACGGAGAAGCGGCCTCCGCGCTGGACAGGCTGAGACCGCGCCGCAATACTGGCTCAATCTGAAACCGCGTTTCTCTATCAGAAACACGCAGAAAGGGCCTTCGCATGATGCAGCAGCCGGAACCGCCCTTCTGGCCGGCCGGCGTGCCGCAGGATTTCGGCCCCCTGCCGCGCAACCTGGGCGAGGCCTTGCGCGCCTCCGCCGCCCGCCGGCCGTCCCACCCCGCCCTGGTCTTCTACGGCGCGGAGATGCGCTTCGCGGAACTGCTCCGCCGTGTCGAAGCGCTGGCAGGCTTCCTGCAACATCGCTGTGGCCTGCTGAAGGGCGACCGCGTGTTGCTGGACATGCAGAACTCGCCGCATTTCGTCATCGGCTTCCACGCCATCGCGCGCGCGGGCGGCGTGGTGGTGCCGGTGAACCCGATGAACATGGCGCCGGAGCTGGCCTATCTCTGCCAGGATAGCGGCGCCCGCATCGCATTGATCGGCGCCGAGTTGCTGGACCGCTTCGCCGCGCTGATGCCGGCGCCGCTGCGGCACGTTGTCCTCGCCAGCTATGCCGACGAGATCCCGCAGCCACCGCCCTTCCGCCTGCCGCCGGTGATGGCGGAAAGCGTGCTGCCGGCGCAGCTGCCCCCCGACGTGGTGGCCTGGGCGGATGCGCTGGCGGAAACCCGGCCGCCCCGCCCGGATGATACGGAGCAGGACGACCTTTGCGTCATGCCCTACACCTCCGGCACCACGGGCAAGCCCAAGGCCTGCGCGCATACCCACGCCACCACATTGTTCACCGCCATCGCCCAGGCCGCCTGGTACCGCTACGACGACGACACCGTGGTCACCGGCTTTATGCCGATGTTCCATGTCGCTGGCATGCAGGTCTCGCTGAATGGCGGCATCGTCGCCGGCGCCACCATCGTCATCATGGCGCGGTGGGACCGGGAGCTGATCTCACCGCTCTTCACCCGCTACGGCGTCACGGTCTGGAGCGCGGCGCCCACCATGGTCGTCGATGTGCTGGCGGCGCCAGGCTTCGACGAAAAGGCCTTCACATCGCTGCGTGTGCTGACCGGCGGCGGCTCCACCATGCCCACTGCCGTGGCAGAGCAACTGGAACGCCGCTGGGGGCTGCGCTTCGTCGAAGGCTATGGCCTCAGCGAGACCATCGCGGCCACCCACCTCAACCCGCCCGACCGGCCGAAGCCGCAATGCATGGGTATTCCTATCCAGGGCACCGTCTCCCGCATCATCGACCCGGAGACGCTGGTGGAACTGCCGGTGGGCGAGGTCGGCGAGATCATCATCGCCGGGCCGCAGGTCATGCGTGGCTACTGGAACCGGCCGGACGCCAATGCGGAAGCCTTCCTGCAACGGGACGGGCTGCGTTTCCTCCGCACCGGCGATCTCGGCCGAGTGGACGCGGAAGGCTATTTCTATACCGTCGACCGGCTGAAGCGGATGATCAGCGTCAGCGGCTACAAGGTCTGGCCCGCCGAGTGCGAGGCGACGCTGTACCACCACCCCGCCATCCAGGAATGCTGCGTCATCGCCGCACCGGATTCCTACCGCGGGGAGACGGTGAAGGCTTTCGTCGTTCTGCGCCCCGGCGCCGCGCTGGACGCCGCCGGGCTGATGGAATGGGCACGCAGCGTCATGGCCGCCTACAAGGTGCCGAGGCTGGTGGAGTTCGTGGACAGCCTGCCACGCTCCGGCACCAACAAGATCGACTGGCGCAGCCTTCAGGTGGCGGAGTGGGAGAAGGCCAAGGCCTGAGCGTTGGGCTTGGAAAGGCCGGGGCAAGAATTCCCCGGACCCCTTCTTTTCTTTTTTCGAGTTTTTCAGATGTGGCTGGTGATGGGGCGGTCTTGAAAAACGGCCGGGTGCGCCGGAAGTCTTTGACCACCGGCGACTGACGGTTCAGCCCACGCGGCCCATATTCAAAATCATCAAGCAGCGTCCGCCCTCAGTCCTGGGGCGTGACGCCAAACTCGCAGAAAAAAGAAGAGGCCTGGGGAATTCCTTCCAGCCTTCCCCTGTCTCTCCCAGAACAACTTCCCTCAGAACTCCGTCTGATCGCCGCCCTTCAGACCCAGGATCTCGCGGGCTTCATTGGGGGTAGCGATTTCCAGGGAGAGGCTTTCCAGGATGCCGCGGATGATGCGCACCTGTTCCGCATTGGATTTCGCCATCTTGCCTTTGCCGGCATAGAGGCTGTCTTCCATGCCGACGCGGACATTGCCACCCATGGTGGCGGCCATCGTCGCCATGTTCAGCTGGTGGCGTCCGCCGGCCAGGACGGACCAGCGGTAATTGTCGCCGAACAGCTTGTCGGCGGTCTTCTTCATGAAGACCAGGTTCTCCGGGTCGGCGCCGATGCCGCCCAGCGTGCCGACGATCAACTGCACGAACATCGGCAGCTTCACCAGGCCACGGTCCAGCATATGGGCCAGGTTGTAGAGGTGACCGACGTCGTAGCATTCGAATTCGAAGCGCGTGCCGTTGGCGCCGAGCTGGTCGAGGATGGTCTCGATATCCGCGAAGGTGTTGCGGAAGATGGCGCCGCGGCTGGCTTCCAGGTAGCCCTCTTCCCAGTCGTGCTTCCACTTGCCCTGGTATTTCGGGATCATGGGGTAGGAGCCGAAATTCATCGATCCCATGTTGCAGGAACATAGTTCCGGCTTCGCGGCCAGCGGCGCGGCCAGCCGGTCCTCGATGCTCATGAAGGTGCTGCCGCCGGTGGTCATGTTCAGCACGGCGCTGGTGCGCTGCTTCAGGCTGCGCAGGATGTGGAACCAGGTGTCCAGGTCGCCGGTCGGCTTCTCGGTTTTTTCATCGCGCGCGTGCAGGTGCAGGATGGCGGCGCCGGCCTCGGCGGCTTCGGCCGCCTGGTCGATGATGGCGCTGGGCGTCACCGGCAGGTAGGGCGACATGGTCGGGGTATGGGAGGCGCCGGTGATGGCGCAGGTGATGATAACCTTTTGGGACTTCGCCATCGTTCTTACTCCGTATATTCCAGGCCACCGCAGATGCTCATCACCTGGCCGGTGACGGCGCGCGCGGCGGGCGAGCAGAGATACAGCGCCATTTCAGCAATTTCCTCCGGCTCCACGGCGGTCTTGAGCGAGACGGCGCGTAGCGCGATCTGCTCCATCTCCTCGTAGGTGATGCCCTTGGTGGCGGCGCGGTCGGTGAAGACGCGGCGGATCCGCTCGCCATTCACCACGCCGGGCGTGATGGCGTTGACGCGGATCTTGTGCGGCCCGAGCTCCACCGACAGGCCGCGCGCGAAGGAGATGACCGCCGCCTTGCTGCTGGCGTAGGGGGAGCGGAGCGGGAAGGCGAACTTGCCGGCCACGGAGGCCATGCAGATCATCACGCCCCAGCCATTGCGCTTCAGATGCGGCACCGTGGCGCGCGCGACGAAGAACTGGCCGTTGACGTTGATGGCGTGGGTGCGGACCCAGTCCTCGGTGGAGATGTCCTCCACCGGGGCGGCGGGCCCGGCGATGCCGGCATTGTTAATGACGAAATCCAGCCCGCCCATATCGGCGACGGCGGCGGCGGCGAAGGCATCCACCTGGGCAGGGTCGGACACATCGCAATGCATCGTGCCAAGGCCGGGCAGGGCCGCCGCCGCCTCCGCCAGCTTGTCATCCGCGACATCGCAGACCCAGACCCGCGCGCCCTTGTCCAGAAACGCCTTGGCCATCGACAGGCCGATACCGGCGGCGCCGGCCGTGATGAGGACGCGCTTGCGCGCCCAGTAGTCCTGCTCGGTCATGACGGACCTTCTGCTGAGGGAAACAGGGAGGAACGCGTCAGACGGCGAATTCCTCGGCGAAACGGGGATATACCTCGGCCACCTCGCTGCGGACGAGATCGCGGATCTCCTCGCGCAGCGCGGCATCGGGCACGGGGGTGGTGGGAACGGTGGCCGGCTCGGCATAGTCGAAGCCGGTGGCGGCGCGGATGCTGGCCGCGTCCTCGCCCGGGTGGGCGCTGCGCAGGGCGAAACGGCGTTCGTCCTTGCGCCAGTCGAACAGGCACTTGCCGGTGACGAGCGCGGCGGGGCCGCCGGGGCGGTAGACCTCCGGCTCGCTCCAGCCCGGGGCGCTGATGAAGTCCACCTTCGGCACCAAAGCGCGGCGGTCATGCTCCGGCCGGAACAGGATGACGCGCGGCACCAGCATGTACAGATAGGGCGAGCCGAAGGAGCCGGAGAAGCGCACTTTCGGCTTCTCATAGTCGCCGATGCTCAGCAGGTTGATGTTGGCCTCGCCGTCGATCTGCGCGCCGGAGAGGAAGAAGACGTCGATCCGCCCCTGCGCCGCGCTGTCGAACAGCTCCTTCGCACCGCCGGTGAAGCGGCTGTTGCGGCGGGAGCCCAGCACCGTCACGCGCATTTTGCCGCCGGAGCGCCGGCGCGCCAGCATCGAGGCCGCCATGGGGATGGGGGAGAGCGCGCCGGTGGCGACATGCCCGGCATCGCCGATCAACTCGGCGATGGCGTTGATCAGCAGCGCGGCATCCATCAGACGGTCTCCATGAACAGCGCGCCCCTGGCGTAGCGGGCCTGGGCCTCGGCGTCGGGCTCATATTCCTCGTCGATGCCCAGCGGCCAGGCGCCGCGCTCCGCCACCGCGATGGCGGTGACGTAGAGGGAGGGCAGCACGCCGGGCACCAGCTCTTCGCGGTCGAAGAAGCAGGTGTCCAGCACCCGCTCCACCGTCACCAGCGTCTGCCGGGCGGCATGGGCCATGACGGAAAGCTCCAGCCGCCGGCCGACCCAGACATTGCCCTCGCGGTCTGCGGCAGCGGCATGGAACAGCGCGATATCCGGGCGGATGGCGGGCAGCAGCACGATCGGGTCGGGCGTGTCGGAGAACGGGTTCTGGATGGTCTTCCAGTCCGGCCGGTGCCGCAGCACGTCGCTGCCGATCAGGCCACGCAGCGGGATGAAGGGCAGGCCCTTCTCGGCGGCGTTGAGCGCGGCATGCAGGGCGGGGCAGGTGGAATCCAGCATGCGGATGCTGCCGGCGCGCACGGCGGCGTTGAAGGCGGGGGCTACGCCGAACTCGCCCAGCGTCACGGCGGCGGCTTCCATGGTGCGCACGCAGCCGGCGGCGATCAGCAGGTCCGACTGGATGCCGGAGGACGGGCTGGCCACCACATGCAGGTCCCGCACGCCGCGTTCCACCAGCGCCCGCGTGGCGGCGATGGCGACGCCACTGTAGTCGGGCGGCACCACCAGCATGGCGCCATCGGGGATACGGGCAACCAGCTCTTGCAGGCTTTCGGTCATGGGCGCGGCTCCAGGATCTCCGGGGGGAGGAAGGCGTGGGTGGCGGGCGGCGTGCCCGTGTAAGGCTCCACCTGGACCAGTGTCGTGTGGGCGGAGGGGGCCTGGGACAGCGCGGACGTACCCTTGTCCAGCGTCAGCACATTGACGTTGCCATGGCGGTCCAGCCCATCCGGTGCCGGGTCGTACCAGGCGCCGGTCGCCAGTTGCACGATGCCGGGCATCACCGCATCGCTCAGCACCGCGCCGGCCAGGCAGGCGCCGCGTTCGTTGAACAGCCGCACTAGCATGCCGCCGGTAATGCCACGCGCGGCGGCATCGGCCGGATGCATCGTCACCGGCTCCCGCCCCGCAACCTTGGACTGGCGGCTGTAGGCGCCATGGTCGTACTGGCTGTGCAGGCGTGTGCGAGGCTGGTTGGAGACGAGGTGCAGCAGCGCCCCGGTACCGTCCAGCCGCTCTGCCGGTTCCAGCCAGGTGGCGTGGCCGGGGCAGTCGGCATAGCCGAAGCCGGCGATGGTCTCGGAGAAGATCTCGATGCGGCCGGAGGGGGTGGCGAGCGGCGCAGCATCCGGGTCCGCGCGGAAGGCCTGCAGCAGGCTGGTCTCCTGCGCCGCCTGTGGCAGGCGGATATGCCCGTCCTGCCAGAACTGCTCGAAATCAGGTAGCGCCAGCTCGTGCGAGGCGGCGCGCTGCCGGGCCAGGGCGTAGAGGTGGCGCACCCAGCCCATCTCGTCCCGCCTATCGGTGAAGGCGTCGGCGAGGCCGAGATGCGTGGCGATGCCGGACAGGATGTCGAAGTCGCTGCGCGCCTCGCCCACCGGCGGCACCAACTGCCGCATGGCGAAGAGATGCGCTTCCCCCGTGGCGATGCCGATATCGTTGCGCTCGGCCGAGGTCGTGCAGGGCAGCACGATATCCGCCTGCTTCGCCAGCGCGTTCCACCAGGGCTCGTGCACCACCACCGTCTCCGGCTTCTTCCAGGCGGCGGCGAGCTTGTTCAGGTCCTGCTGGTGGTGGAACGGGTTGCCGCCGGCCCAATAGACCAGGCGGATCTCCGGATAGTGCCGCCGCTGCCCGTCATAGTCGAACGGCGCGCCGGGGTGCAGCAGCATGTCTGCCACCCGGGCGACGGGAATGAAATCCCGCACCGGGTTGCGCCCCTGCGGCAGCGCGGGCCAGGAGAACGGGTGCGGCGCGTGGCCGATGCGGTTGCTGCCGCCATAGCCGAAGCCGAAGCCGCCGCCCGGCAGGCCTATCTGCCCCAGCATCGCCGCCAGCGTCACCGCGGCCCAGAGCGGCTGCTCGCCATGGTCGGCGCGTTGCAGGGACCACGCGACGGCGATCATGGTGCGGGTGGCGGCCATGCGGCGCGCCAGCGCGCGGATGGCGCCGGCATCCAGGCCGCAGATGGCGGCGGCCCACGCGGCATCCTTGGGCTGGCCGTCGGCCGCGCCGGTCAGGTAGGGCAGGAAGCGGTCGAAGCCGGTGGTGCAACGGGCCAGGAATGCCGCATCATGCAGCCCCTCGGCCCACAGCGTATGCGCCAGGGCCAGCATCAGCGCCGTGTCGGTGTTGGGGCGTGGCGTAATCCATTCGGCCTCCAGCTCCGCCATCGCATCTTCGCGGAGCGGCCCGATATTAACGAATTCCATGCCGGCCGCGCGGCAGCGCCGCAGATGCGCCGCCACGTCATGATGGCCGACGCCGCCGGCGGAGACCTGCGTGTTCTTCAGCGGCATGCCGCCGAACATCACCATCAGCTTCGTATGCCGCTCCAGCACCGCCCAGGGGGTGTGCCGGCCCACCAGCCCGTCCTGGCTGCCGAGGACATGCGGCAGCAGCACCTCCGCCGCCGCGTAGCTGTGCGTGTTGACGGAGAAGGTGTAGCCGCCACAGGCGTTCAGGAAACGGTGCAACTGGCTCTGCGCGTGGTGGAAGCGCCCGGCACTGGCCCAGCCATAGGAACCGCCGAAGATGGCGCTGTTGCCGTGTTCAGTCGTGACGCGGCGGATCTCGCCGGCCACCAGTGCCGACGCCAGCTCCCACGACACCGGCACGAAGGGTTCCTGTCCGCGCTGCTCCCGGCTGGCGGGGCCGTGCCGCAGCCAGCCGGCGCGGATCATCGGCTGGTGGATGCGCAGTTCGTCCCGCAGCGTGCCGGGAATGGAGCGGCCGATAGGCGAGGGGTCGGGGTCACCCGCCAGCCCTTCCAGCTCCTGCAAGGTGCCGTCCGCCACGGTGGCGCGGTAGGCGCCCCAATGGGTGAACAGCAGCGGCACTTCCCCCGGCATCCCTTAATCCGCCAGTTCGGCCAGGCCGCTATCCAGGACGATGGCGGCCCGCTCGGCCGCCGTGGCGCGGAAGGCGATGCGGTTGCCATTCCGCCAGAAGGAGAAGGCCAGAGTCTCCCCCGGATAGAGCGGGCCGGCGAAGCGCGCGGCGAAGCGGCGCAGCCGTGCCGGCTCCAACCCGCAGAACACGCGCAGCACTTCCGCACAGGCGATGCCGAAGGTGCAGGCGCCGTGCAGGATCGGCCGTTCGAACCCCACCTGGCGGGCCAGGGCCGGGTCCACATGCAGCGGGTTGCGGTCCCCCAACAGGCGGAACAGCAGCGCCTGATTGCAGGCGGTCTGGGCCTGGGAGGTAACGTCCGGCGCACCGTCCGGCACCTTCGCGAAGGTCGCCTGCTCGCCCACCGCGCCGCCAAAGCCGCCAGCGCCGCGCACGAAGATCGTCGAGAGGATGGTGCAGGCGGGGCCGGCGCCCTGGCTCAGCACCGTTTCGGCAAAGACAAGCCCGGCCTTGCCGGCACCCTTGTCGTCCAGCCCGGCGATGCGGGTCTCCACCAGCGCTTCGCCCTCCGGCGCCAGGGGGGCGTGGAAGTGCAGGTCCAGCCCGCCATGCACCACCTGCTTCAGGTCGATGCCCGCCGCGTCCAGCCAGGAATCGTCGAAGGCCAGCATGGTCGCCATGCTGGGGATGACGCGCTGCTCCCGCTCCCACACGAAGGGCAGGTCATCGGGCTCGCCACTGGCTGCCATGCCCACCGTCAGCGCGTACATCAGGCTGTCCCGCCCGGCATAAACCACGTTGCGCTGCGGGATGGAGAGGGCCATGAGCCCCATGGGATCGAGCGGCATCATCCGGCCTTATGCTGTGGCGGCAGGCGAAGCATGCAGCCAACCCATTCCATTTGCAACGCCGTTCCTATATTTGAAACGGCATGCACGCTCTGCCCGAGGACCCGCCGATGAACCGCCCCAGCCTGGCCCAGGCCGCCTGAACCGCCCATGTCGGTCACGGTTGAAAAGGCGCTGCAATTGATCGAGGCCCTGGCGGGGGCCAATGGCCCGGTCGGCGTCAGCCAACTCGGTCGGGACCTGCAGATCAACAAGAGTACGGTGTACCGCCTGCTGGATACGCTGGTGCGTCACGGTTACGCGCGCCAGGAAGAAGACGGCGCCCGCTACGCCCTGACGGTGAAGCTGTGGGAGATGGGCATCGGCGTCGTCCGCGGCCTCAGCCTGCCACGCGCCGCCCGCCCGCTGCTGGAACAGGCCGCTGAGGAAACCGGCGAGACCACCATGCTGGCCGTGGTCCAGGGGCGGGAAGCCTTGATCATCGATAAGGTCGACTCGCGCCATCCGCTGCAGATCTTCTCCCCGCTCGGCGCCCGCCTGCCGATCGCCAACTCGGCGATGGGCCGGGTGCTGCTGGCCTTCCAGCCCGAACCGGTCATCGACGCCGCTGTCGAGGCCTTCGCCCCCCGCACCGAATTCGGCATCCAGACCCCGGCGCAACTGCGCAAGGACCTGGCACGCATCCGGGCCGAAGGCGCTTCCCAATCCTGCGACGAATGGCAGATCGGCATCGCCGGCGCCGCGGCACCCATCCGCGATGCGAGCGGCGTCGTGGCCGGCGCCTTCTGCATCACCGGGCCCACGGCGCGTCTGTGCGAGGACAAGCTCTCCGCCCTGCGCACGCGGTGCCTGGAGGCGAGCCGGACGATCTCCCAGTTGCTGGGGTATGCGGGGTGACAGGGAAGGCCGGGGAAGGAATTCCCCGGGCCCCATCTTTTCTTTTTTCGAGTTTTTCCGGCTGTGGCTGTTGAGGGGGCGGGCCTGAAGAACGGCTGGGTGCGCCGGAGGTCCTAGACCTCCGGCGACTGACGGTTCAGCCTGTGGCCCATTATTAAAATCATCAATCAGCGTCCGCTCTCAGTCCTGCAGCGCTTCGCCAAACTCGCAGAAAAAAGAAGGGGTCCGGGGAATTCCTTCCCCGGCCTTCCTCCCTCACCCCCGCAACGTGCTCGCCCGTGCGGCGAGGTGCGGGAAGGGCAGGCCATGCCGGCGTTGATAGTCGGTGGAAAAGGCATCCCGCTCCAGCGCCTCGCATTCGTCGAGGTAGCGAAGCAGCCGGCGCTCCGCCCGGGTGGAGGAGGCGTATTTCTGCCGCAGCTGGCGCCAGAGCAGCAGGGCGTTCACGGCCCAGCCATCGTAGGCGTGCTGGCTAAGCCGCTGGCGGACGGCGGGCGGCAGCGCATCGAAGGCGGCCCAGTCGTCGCCCGGGTGACGGCGCCAGAGCGTGTCCCGCAGGGTGAGGTCGTTATCGCGTCGGGTGCGTATGGCCAGCATAGATATGTTATAACATATCATTATAAGCGTGGAAGCCCCGGCGAAGGGGCCGACGTCAGTCGCCGCGGCCAAGCTGCTGGTCCAGCGCTGCATTCATCGCCCGGAGCTGCTGGTTGAGGGCTTCGAGCTGTTGCATGTCCATCCCGGCGCTGTCGGACAGCGCCTCCCCCAGGCAGCGGCTGCGGGTGAACAGGGCGCGGCCTTGCTCGGTCAGCCAGACCTGTACCTGGCGGTCATCCTCCTGGCTTCGCTGGCGGCGGACCAGGCCGGCCTGCTCCATCCGCTTCACCGGCGGGGTGATTGTGCTGGACTCCAGGGCCAGGCGGGATGCGATGGTGCCGATGGTGCGGCCGTCTTCCTCCCCCAGCACGTTGAGCACGAGGTACTGGGGATAGGTGATGCCCATCTCGTCCAGCATCGGCTTGTAGGTGCGGTTGATGGCCAGGTTGGTGCGGTAGAGCGTGAAGCAGATCTGATGGTCGAGGGGCAGGGGCTTGCGGGCTGCCATGGGCTGGCTCCGTGTTCCGATATCGTTGGCTGATGATACCACAATAAATGATATCGCGATAAGTTTCTGCTGGACAGTGAAGACAGATACCGCCTAGGTTTCCGATATCGCGATAACAAATATCGCGATATCGACGAGGCTTCAGATGCAATCCGCGCAGCACGGACCGGCCACGCCATCGCGCCGGGACATCCTGAGTACCAGCCTGGGGCTCGCCTGCCTGGCGGCCCTGCCATTCCCGTCCGCGCAGGCCGCGACGCCTGCGCCCGTATCCATTCCCACCGGAGGCAAGACCATGAGCAGCAACACCATCACCACCCCCGACGGCACCCAGATCTTCTACAAGGACTGGGGCACCGGCCAGCCCATCGTGTTCCACCACGGCTGGCCGCTGAGCGCCGATGACTGGGACGCGCAGATGCTGTTCTTCCTGTCCAAGGGCTACCGCGTCATTGCCCATGACCGCCGCGGCCATGGCCGTTCCAGCCAGACGGACAACGGCAATGACATGGACACCTACGCCGCCGATGTCGCCGCCCTGGCCGCGCATCTGGACCTGCGTGACGCCGTCCATATCGGCCATTCCACCGGCGGTGGCGAAGTGGCCCGTTACGTCGCCCGCCACGGTGCTGGTCGGGTGGCCAAGGCCGTGCTGATCGGCGCCGTGCCGCCGGTGATGGTGAAGTCCGACAAGAACCCGGGCGGCCTGCCGATCGAGGTGTTCGACGGCTTCCGCGCCGCCCTGGCCGCCAACCGCGCCCAGTTCTTCCGTGACGTGCCCGCCGGCCCCTTCTACGGCTTCAACCGCCCTGGCGCCCAGGTGTCCGAAGGCGTCATCGCCAATTGGTGGCGGCAGGGCATGATGGGCGGCGCCAAGGCGCATTACGACTGCATCAAGGCCTTCTCGGAAACCGACTTCACCGAGGACCTGAAGCAGATCAACGTGCCCGTGCTGGTCATGCACGGCGATGACGACCAGATCGTCCCCATCTCAGACTCCGCGCTGCTCTCGGCCAAGTTGCTGAAGCAGGCGACGCTGAAAGTCTATCCCGGCCTGCCGCACGGCATGTGCACCACCAACGCCGACACCATCAACGCGGACCTGCTGGCCTTCATCAAGGGCTGAGCATAACGGCCTGAGGTGACGGGCCCTGCAGGCCGCCCAACCAGACAAAGCCGAGAGCACGGCTACCGCAATCCCTCGCGGTTGCTGTGCCTCCAGCGAAACGTCTGCGCCGATCGTGCCGTAACCTCACATCGACGAGTTGCATGGCTTCGGCGGGCATGACTGCGATCTATTGATCCGCCCAGCACTGCCGATTTTGGTGGACTGCAGCGTCATTCGGTATTGACCGGGAGAAGGCTGGGGAATGAATTCCTCAGGCCCCTTCTTTTCTTCTTGAAAATTAATCTTTGCGATTTGTTCCGAAAGCGGACGCTTTTGATGATATTTATATTGGGCCATGCAGGCTGAACCGTCAGTCGCCGGAGGTCCAGAACCTCCGGCGCACCTAGCCATCTCACAAGACGTCCTCTCAACGGCCACGCCCGAAAAACTCGAAAAAGCAAAAGAAGGGGTCCGGGGAATTCTTTCCCCGGCCTTCACTCTCCCCCTTCAGACGTGCCGGTACACCGCCACCCCATCCGCTCCGGCCTCGCGCACCACCGCGCCGATGCCCATCAGGCGGTGCAGATGCGCCATGCCCTCGCCCAGCACGAAGCTGATCTGGTTGTCTTCCATCACGCGGGGGAACAGCACGCGGGAGGCTTCGTAGGCGGTCATCGGCGTGGCCAGGGCTTGGGCCAGGGTGCCCAGGCGTTCGGCGTGGTGTTCGTCCAGCCAGGCGATGCGGCTGTGCAGCCCGGTGAAGGGGTCGCCGTGGGAGGGCAGGACCAGCGTGTCTTCCGGCAGGTCAAGGAAGCTGTGGTTGCTGGTGAGGAAATCGGCCAGCGGGTCGCCTTCGATTTCCCAGCTCATCACGCCGATATAGGGGGAGATGCGCGGCAGGATCTGGTCGGCGCCGATCAGCACGCCAAGCTCGGCGCAGTAGAGGCAGACCATTTCCGGCGCATGGCCCTGGCCGACCTGCACCAGCCAGTCCCGCCCGCCGATGCGCAGCGTGTCACCGGCCCGCAGGCGCTGGAAGCTGGGGGGCAGGGGCGTCACCTCGGTCCGGAACAGCGGCTGGCGGTTCTCCAGGTATTCCAGGTAGGAGGCGGGCGCGCCGGCGCGGCGGCCGAGATCCTGTTGCTGCCGCATTAGCGTCTGCGGGTCCTCCGCCAACAGCATGCGGGAGAGCAGGTACTCGGTCCGGCTCATCAGCAGCGGGGCGTGCCATCGGTCGCACATCCAACCGGCCAGGCCGACATGGTCGTAGTGGAAATGCGTGGCCAGCATGCGCGTGACCGGCACGCCGCCGAGCGTGCTGGCGAAGATGCTGTCCCACAGCGCCTGGGCGCCGGGCACGTTGGCGCCGGCATCGATCAGCAGCCAGCCATCGCCGTCGCGCAGCAGCCAGCAATTCACGTGGTGCGGCGGGAAGGGCAGCGGCATGCGGACCCAGCGCATGTCGGGCAGGATGGCGGTTGTCTCGCCAGGCAGGGGTGGCTGCATCGTCTATGTCCGCTGCGGTTCTCCACGCTGGCGTAGCTTTTGCGGCGGCGCTTGGCCACCGGGCTTGCGCGGGTGGCGCCGCGATTTAAGGCCGGGTTCTGCCCGGTGAAAACCACAGTCGCAGGCGGCCACAGGCATGATCGCGGCTGATTGATAGGCGCCTGCTCGGGCTCACGGTGCCTTGAAGGGGCGGTTGTCTGGACAAAGGTCCGGCACCGACGAACAAGTTCCGCCACGGTTCCTGGCACCCCGGCCCGGCCACCGCTTGCTGCCCACCCTGCGCGGAGAGGCCCATGGACCGCTATCCTGACTCCACCCCAGCCTCGTCCTTCTCCTGGCGTGGGCCGAAGCTGGTGGCGCTGACGGTGCTGTTGCCGCTGGCCTTCGCCGCGCTCGGATACTGGGAACAGGGCCGTTCGGTCGAGTTGCAGGAACAGCAGACCAAGACGCGCATCCTGGTGGAGCAGGCGGTGGAGCGGTTACAGGCCGCCACGGCGCGGGACCCGCAGGCGCGCATCCGCGACAACCAGGGCCGGCCGATGAGCGCCAGCTACACCCTGCAGCGGGCGCAGGACCGGCTGGAGGCGCTGGAGACCGAAGAGATGGTCGCCGGCATCCGCGGCTACCTGCCGCCGGTGGCGATGTGGGCCGGCGGTCTGGCGGCGCTGCTGGGGGCCACTGGCCTGCTGGCGGCGGTGCTGATGGGCCGCGCCGGCCGTGCCTCCCGCGCCCGGCTGCTGGCCAGCTTCAACCTGGTGCGGCGAACGCTGCCCTTCCACATGGCCATGCAGATCGTGCTGCTTGCCGCCGCCAGCCTGGCGGTACTGGGCTTTGAGGGCGCGGCGCTGTGGCATAGCGGCCGGCTTTCCAGCGGCGACGTGAAGCTTATGGCGGTGGCGGGGATGTTCGGGATCTTCGCCATCATCCTGGTCTTCGGCGCGCTCAGCCAGCTTCGCAAGGCATTGCGGCTGTTCACGCCGGACCCGCTGCCGCTGCTGGGGCGGGAAGTGAACCGGGACGAGGCCGCCGGCCTGTGGCGCGCGGTGCTGGACCTCTCCGCCCGCTGCAACGCGCAGCCGCCGGAGCACATCGTCGTCGGCCTGACCGATGGCTACTTCGTCACCTCCAGCGACATCGTGCTGCGGCCGGAGGAACGGCGCATCAGCGGCCGCACCTTGCACGTGCCGCTGCCGCATTTGGCACTGACCGACCGGGAGGAAGCTGCCGCGATCATCGGCCACGAGCTCGGCCACTTCTCCGGCGAGGATACCGAGTACAGCCGCCGCTTCGTGCCGATCTATGCCGGCGTCTCCCGCAGCCTGGAGGCGGTGGCGGAGAGCGAGGCGAACGGCAACGCCCTCAGCCTAGTGCTGACCCGTCCGGCGATGATGCTCGGCCTGTTCGTCATGGAGCAGTTCGACCACGCCGTGCATCACTGGAGCCGCCAGCGTGAGTTCGCCGCCGACGCGGTGGGCGCGCGGTTGACCTCCAACAAGGCCGCGGCCAGCGCCCTGCTGCGCAGCTCCGCCATCCATCCGCGCATCCACGAAATTCTCGGCGAGGTGGCGGAGAAGCCCGCCAACCGTCCGGCCGACCTGCTGCCCGCCATCCTGCGCGCGGCGGCCGAGCGCGGCCTGGACGACCCGCGCATCCACCTGGAAGAGCAGCAGCCGCACCCGACCGACACCCACCCGCCCACCAGCCAGCGCATCGCCGCCCTGGGCCTGCTGACGCCGAGCGGCCCGGATGCCGAGGTCCTGGCGCACGCCACCCGCCCCGTGCTGCCGGGCGAGCCCACTGCGCTGGACGCCTGCTTCGCCGACCCCGGCGCCATCGGCCGCCTCCTGACCGAGGATTTCGCCGGCGCCCTGCAACAGCACGAAGCGGCAGTGGCCGAGGCGCTGGAACGCGCGGCCGCCGCCGTGCAGGCGGAGGACGAGCGCGAGATCTTCGAGAACACCGCAGCCGCCAGCTGGGTCTTCTTCGTGCTCGGCGGCATCCTGGTCTGCATGGGTGCCGTGGGCATGGCCCTGTGGCTGACCGCCGAGCTGGGGATCGAGACCGTGCTCTCCAGCATGATCATCCTGACGGGCTTGCCGATGCTGGTGGCCGCCTTGTTTTTCCGCCGGCGCGGCCGCCGCCCTGTCATGGTACTGACCCCCACCGGCTTCCGCAGCCCCGGCCTGGCCGACGAAGTGCCCTGGCTGGATATCGCCGACTTCACCCTGTTCACCGGCAACGCCCTGCGCCTGGAATTCCTGATCGCGCTGGGCCGGCCCATGCCGCGCAGCATCTCCCGCCGCGCGAAGGTCGATGCCAGCGGCCGCACGGTCACCCTGCCCAGCTACGGCCTGCGCGGCCTGAAGCCGGCTGCCTATGCCGAATTGCTCGGCACCTACTGGCGCGCCGCCATTGCCCGCGCGGAATTGGCCCAGCGCCGGGCGGCCACCCCGGCGACAGCGGAGGCGGAGCCCGCGGCGGACGACACGATGATCCGAGCGCCAGGGCCGTGGGGCTGAGAGCGCGCATTCTTGTGGAGCGCTGCAACGCTGGGTGAAGGCGGTCAGGCCGGGGAAAGAATTTCCCGACCTCTTCTTTTACTTTTTCGATTTTCTGGGGCGGCTGGTGAGGGCGCGGTCCTGAGAGGCGACTGACGTTCAGCCCTTATGGCCCACCTATAAATACCAAGCAGCGTCCGCTCTCAGTCCTGAGGCGCAACGCCAAGCTCCCAGAAAAAAGAAGGGGCCCGGGGAGTTCTTTCCCCGGCCTTTTCCACGTTGGTGAGGCGTACGGACCCTAACCAAAACGCCGCACGCAACCCTTCAGCGCCGCCCGAACAACTTCTCGAATTCCGGCTTTCCGAAGCGCAGGAAGGTCGGCCGGCCGTGGCTGCAGGTGGCGGCGCGTGGGGTGGATTCCATCTGCCGCAGCAGCGCCGACATCTCTTCCGGCTTCAAGCGACGGCCGGCGCGGATGGAGCCATGGCAGGCCATGCGGGCGATGGCGGCATCCAGCTTGCGGTCCAGCGCCGTGGCTTCTTCCCACTCGGCCAGTTCGGCGGCCAGGTCGCGCAGCAGTGGCGCCGGGTCCGGGTTGCCGAGCAGCGCCGGCATGGCGCGCACCAGCAGGGCGCCACCGCCGAAGCCTTCGATCTCCAGGCCCAGCCTTGCCAGTGTCGGTGCGGCCTCCGCCAGCCGGGCGGCGTCCAGGGCAGGCATGTCCACCACGGCGGGCAGCAGCAGGGGCTGGGTGCGCACGGCGCCGTCCAGGAACTGGGCGCGCAGTTGCTCGTGCATCAGGCGCTCATGCGCCGCGTGCTGGTCCACCAGCACCATGGCGCCGTCGGGCGCCTCGGCGACGATGTAGGTGTCCATCAACTGCGCCACCGGGCGGCCGAGCGGGGCATCGTCGTCATGCGCCACGGGCGGGGTGGGGAGGCCGGTTTCGGCGGGGCGCCAGGCGGGCAGGGGGGCGGGCAGGCGTAGGCCAGGCTGCCAGGCGCCGGGGCGTGGCGCGGGGACCAGGAAGCCATTGTTGGCCGGGGTCTCGGCGAAGCCGGGCGGCAAGGTCGGGTGCGGCTCGGCAGCTGTGGCCAGGGCAGGTTCCGGCATGTCGCTGCTGGCCACCGGGGCCGTGCCGGCGCCGACGGCAAGGGAACGGCGCAGGGCGGAAATCAGCGCGCCACGCACCGCGCCGCCGTCGCGGAAGCGCAACTCGGTCTTCATCGGGTGCACGTTGACGTCGACAGCCTCGGGCGGCACCTCCAGGAACAGCGCAGCCACCGGGTGCCGCCCGTTGGCGATCAGGTCCCGGTAAGCCACCCGCAGTGCCGCGCGCAGCAGCGGGTCCCGCACCGGGCGGCGGTTCACCACCAGGTGCTGCTCCGCCCCGGTGGCGCGGGTGTGGGTGGGCAACGCCGCCACGCCATCCAGCGCTAGGTCGTTCCACAGCCCGTGCACCGGCACGCAGGCCCGGGCGAATTCCGGCCCCAGCAGGGCCGCGACGCGGCCGACGCGGTCGCTGGCGGCGAGGTTCAGCACCTCCCGCCCCTCGACCTCGACGCGGAAGGCCACTTCCGGCCAGGCCAGCGCCAGGCGGCGCACTGCCTCCACGGCATGGGCGGCTTCGGTCGGCGGCGTCTTCATGAACTTGCGGCGGGCGGGGGTGGCGAAGAACAGGTCCCGCACGTCGATGCGCGTGCCCGGCGCGCCGGAGGCCGGCATGACCTCGCCCTTCCGCCCGGCCTCCACCTCCAGCCGGAAGGCGTCGCCGCCCGGCGTACGGGTGGTGACGCTGAGGCGGGAGACGGCGGCGATGGAGGGCAGTGCCTCCCCCCGGAAGCCCAGCGTGGCGATGGCGAACAGCGTGGCCTCGTCCGGCAACTTGCTGGTGGCGTGGCGCTCCACCGCCATGGCCAGGTCCTTGGCAGTCATGCCTGCCCCGTCATCTTCCACCAGGATGCGGGCCAGGCCACCCCCCTCCAGCGTGACGGCGACATGGCGGGCGCCGGCATCCAGCGCATTCTCCACCAGCTCCTTCACCGCCGCGGCAGGGCGCTCCACCACTTCGCCGGCGGCGATGCGGTCGGCGGTGGTGGAGGGCAGCAGGCGGATGACGTTCATGGCAGCGTGCTTATACCCCGGCGGCGGGGGTGGGCAGAAGGGCCGCGCGCGCCGGGCGGCCAGCGCCTTTCATCAATCCTTCACAGCTTGGACGCCGCATTTCCGATAAGGGCCCGCTGCATGCAATCCGCCCTGACCGTCGAAGGGGTCTGCGTCGATTACGGCGCCAGCCGCGTGCTGCGCCAGATCAACCTGACCGTGAAGAAAAGTGAGTTCGTCGCGCTGCTGGGGGCCTCCGGCTGCGGCAAGACGACGCTGCTGCGCGCCATTGCCGGCTTCGTGCCGGTGGCGCAGGGCCGCATCGGGGTCGAGGGCCGCGACATCACCCATGCGCCGCCCGAGGCGCGCGGCAATGCCATGGTGTTCCAGTCCTACGCGCTGTGGCCGCACATGACGGTGGCGCGCAACATCGGCTACGGGCTGAAGCTGCGCGGCTGGGCCAAGGCGCGCATCGCCGCGCGGGTGGTGGAACTGCTGGCGCTGCTACGGCTGGATGGGTTGGGGGACCGGCTGCCGGCACAGCTTTCCGGCGGCCAGCGGCAGCGCGTGGCGCTCGGCCGCGCCCTGGCGGTGGAGCCGCCGCTGCTGTTGCTGGACGAGCCGATGTCCAACCTCGACGCCCGGGTGCGGGAGACGCTGCGGCATGAGCTGCGGGCCCTGCAACGGCAGCTCGGCATCACCGCCATCCACGTCACGCATGATCGGGAGGAGGCCATGACCCTGGCCGACCGCATCCTGCTGCTGCGGGATGGCGTGATCGCGCAGGAAGGTCCGCCGGAGGCGTTGTGGTCCCGCCCGGCCTCCGCCTATGTCGCCGACTTCCTGGGCGCGACCAACGAACTGGCCGTGCAGGCCGGCGGCGGTGCGGTGCGCGGCGGTGCTGGCGGCGCGGTGGCGGTGGCCCTGCCGGATGGCCCCGCCCGCCTGCTGTTCCGCCCGCAGGAGGCAACGGTGCTACCCGTGGGGGAGGCGCCGCCGCCCGGCCTGGTGTTCGAAGGCGTGGCCCGCCAGGTCACCTATCCCGGCGGCGGCTTCCGCGTCGCCATCGAGACCAGCGGGCGGCAAGTGCTGGCCGACTCCGCCTGGAGCCCCGCCGAGGGCAGCGCCGTGCGGCTGCTGGTGCCGCCTGCCGCCGCGCACGTCTTCGCTGCCACGCAGACGTAACCCAAGCGTCAGACAGCGGTCATGCGCGCGGCGTAAGCGCGCAGCCAGCCAGCGTCACGGGACGCCCGCACCCACCTGTCCGCTTCTTGAAGGTCCAAGACCATGATGCGCCGCCGCACGCTGTTCGCCGCCCTGCCGGCCCTGGCCGCCCCGCTCGCCACCCATCCCGCCGCCGCGCAGCAGCGCGTGACGCTGAACGTCATGACGGCCGGCGACCAGAACATGGTCGACTACATCACCGACTATCTCGGCCCGATGTTCGAGCGGCAGAACCCCGGCGTGAGCGTGCGCGCCGTCGGCACCGGCGCCGGCGATTCCGGCAGCCAGCGGATCTGGGAGCGGCTGGAGGCGCAGCGCCGCGCCGGTGCCACGGCCGTCGATGTCGACGTCGCGGTGGTGCACCAGTCGATGGCCGGCCGCATGGTCGCCGAGAAGCTGCTGAGCCGCTACCGGGCCGACATCTCCACCGGTGCGCTGACCACGGCCGCGGTGGCGAGCAACGCGCTGGGCCAGGATGTCGATGGCTACGTGATGCCGATGTTCAACAGCCAGGTCGCCATCGCCTACAACCCGGATCGGGTGACCGAGGTGCCGCAGACCTTCGCGGCGCTGGAAGCCTGGGCCAAGGCGCACCCGAAGCGCTTCGGCTATAACGGCATCCGCGGCGGCATGGCCGGCGTCGGCTTCGTCTTCGGCTGGACCTATGCCTTCGGCCCCGACCAGCGCCTGCTGCTGGAAGGCCCCTTCAATGCCGAGGCAGTGCGGGCGCTGACGCCCGCCCTGCAGCGCCTGAAGGCCTTCAACGCCAATGCCGTCATCACCCCCGGCAATGCCGGCACGCTGGATGCGCTGAACCGGGGCGAGATCGACATGGGCCCGGTGTGGATGGACATGTTCTACACCTGGCAGGCGGAGGGGCGGCTCAACCCCTCCATGCGTCTGGTGCTGCCGGAGAGCGGCCTGCCGGGCCAGCCGATGTACTACGTGATCCCGGACAAGGCCGCGCACGCGGCCGCGGCGCGCAAGTTCATCGAGCTGGCGACCAGCCCGCAGGTGCAGGCGGACGGCATCGTCAAGCGCTTCAACTGGCTGCCGGGCATCGATGCGCAGCATGTGCGCCAGAACCTGGACCAGGCCACCTGGAACCGCCTGTTCCGCGACATCGGGCCGGAGCAGCTGGCGCAGGGCGCGCGGCCGATGCCGCAGGCCGAGTTCTTCAAGGCCATCCAGGAAGCCTATGAGCGCGTGGTGCTGAACTGACGCCGCCCCAGGCCGAAGCCAGCCAGGCCGGAGCCAACCTGGCCGGCACCAGCCTGGACTGATCCATACCGGACCGACACGGGCCGGGGAGGGCCACGGCCTTCCCCGCGCCGATGCAGGGGTGGGCCAGGCCCTTCCCCGGATGAACATAATGCCCTTTCTGCTGGTGGCGCCGTCGCTTCTGCTGGTTGGCGCCTTCTTCCTGTTTCCGCTGCTGCTGTCCGTGCAGGGCGCCTTCATGGGCGCGGACGGGCCGACGCTGGCGCATTTCCGCACCGCCTTCGGCCTGTACCGCAACGACATGCTGGTCACGCTGCTGATCACCGGCTGCGCCACCGCGCTGATCGGCGCTGGCAGCATCGCCATCGGCGGCTACCTGACGCTCGGCGGCAGCCGCAGGGCGCGTGCCGTGCTGGCCTGGCTGTACCGCTGGCCGCTGTTCATCCCGTTCATCGTCGCCGGGCAGTCCATGCGTGGCTTCCTCGGCCAGAACGGGCTGATGAACAGCGCCCTGGTCGGCGCCGGCATGCCGGAGATGTGGGCGCAATCCTTCCTGGACTGGCGCGGCATCGTCATCACCTTCGTGTGGAAGCAACTGCCCTTCGCCACGCTGCTGATCGCCGGTGCCATGGCGGCGATGGACCGGGCGCAGATCGAGGCCGCGCAGAACCTGGGCGCCGGCCGCCTGAGGGTGCTGCTGGGGGTGGTGCTGCCGCAGGTCTCCCGCAACATCACCGTGGCGCTGATCCTCTCCTTCGTCACCATGATGGGCGTGCTCTCGGTCCCGCTGATGATCAGCGGGCAGAGCCCTTCCATGCTGACCATCCCGATGGCCTGGCGTATCAACTCGCTGGGCGACTACGCGACCGCCAATGCCCTGGGCGTCCTGGCCTGCCTGATGACCGGGATGGTGGCCTGGGTCTGGCTGCGGCAGGCGGCGGCGGAGAAAGCGAAATGAGCGCCTGGCGCTGGCTGCCCCGCATCCTGCTGCTGGTGCTCTTCGCCGGCTTCATCTTCGGCCCGGTGGCGAACCTGCTGCTGTGGAGCGTGGCCGAGTCCTGGTACTGGCCCAACCGGCTGCCCAGCCAGTATGGCTTCCGCTATTGGGAACGCGTGTTCCGGCCGGAAGGCCAGGCCATGGAGAGCCTCGGCCTTTCCATCTGGATCGCGGCGCTGGCCACGCTGGCCTGCATGGCCGTGGCCATCCCGGCGGCCTGGGCCCTGGCGCGCGCCCGGCTGCCGATGCGCGGGTTGATTCTGCTGCTGTTCCTGCTGCCGCAGGCATTTCCCAACATGCCTGTCTATATCAACATCGCCCGCGTTTTCTTCTCGCTGGGGCTGAACGGTACCGTGCTCGGCGTCGTGCTGGTGCATGCGGCGCATGGGTTGGTCTACGCCGTCTGGATCGCCGCCGCCGCCTTCGCGGCGGTGGAGGACGATGCGGTCCTGGCCGCGCGCAACATGGGTGCCGGCGCGCTGACCGCCTTCCGCACCGTGACCCTGCCGCTGGCCGCGCCGGGCATCGCCGCCAGCGCCATCTTCGTCTTCCTGGAATCGCTCGACGAATTCACCGCGTCGTTCTTCGTCGGCGCGCCGGATGTGCGGACGCTGCCCTTGCTGCTCTACTCGGCGGCGGCCGGTGGCAACATGCAGGTAGCGGCGATCACCGCGCTGATCCTGTTGGTGCCCAGCATCGTCTTCATGGCCGTGGTGCAGCGCTTTCTACGCGCCGACGTACTGGCCGGGGTGGGCAAGTAGCCCAGGTGGCGGGCGGCCTGTCGCCAGCCACGTCACGGCACTCCCGGTGATGGCGTGGTGCCACAGGGTGGCTTGGATGTCGGGCAGGGGGGAACGTGCGTCCCGTTCCACGGCCGGCATGGAGACTGGCGAAGGCTGACGGGCCCGAAGCCGCGCCTCCGCCTATCCTGCAGCGAAAAAGAGTCGGGGAATTCCTTCCCCGGCCTTCCTCAATCATCCAGCCCTTGCCAGGCGCGGATCAAACCGATCAGTCCGACGGTCGAGGAATCATGTGCGCCGACGCGCCCTTCCGGCATCAGTTCTGGCAGGATGGAGGTGGACAGCTGCTTGCCCAGTTCCACGCCCCACTGGTCGAAGGCGTCGATGTCCCACAACGCGCCCAGGCAGAACACCTTGTGCTCGTACAGCGCCACCAGCTGGCCCAGCGTATGGGCATCCAGCCGCGGCAGCAGCAGGGTGGTGCTGGGGCGGTCGCCGGGGAAGACGCGGTGCGGCAGCAGGCGCTCCACCTCGTCCGGCGCGGTGCCGGCGGCGGTCATCTCCGCCCGCACCTCGTCGGCGGAGCGGCCGCGCAGCAGTGCCTCCGCCTGCGCCAGGCCGTTGGCCAGCAGCAGCCGGTGGTTGGCGGCGTAAGGGTGGCTGGGATTGGCGATCAGCACGAAATCCGCCGGCACGGGCGTGGTGCCCTGGTGCAGCAACTGCATGAAGGAATGCTGCGCGTTGGTGCCTGGCTCGCCGAACAGGACCGGGCCGGTCAGGCGCGGCACCGGCTGGCCGCCGCGCGTGGTGCGCTTGCCCAGGCTCTCCATCTCCAACTGCTGCAGATGCGCCGGGAAGCGGGAGAGGCGGTGGTCGTAGGGCAGGATGGCGTGGTTGTCGAAGCCGAAGCCGTTGACGTGCCACACCGTCGTCAGCGCCAACAGCAGCGGCAGGTTGCGCTCGGCCGGGGCTTCCAGGAAGTGCTCGTCCATGGCGCGGGCGCCGGCGAGGAGCTGCTCGAAATCATCCCAGCCGCAGCCGAGGGCGATGGAGAGCCCGATGGCCGACCACAGGGAGAAGCGGCCGCCAACCCAGTCCTTGAAGCCGAAGACGCGATCGGCCGGCACGCCGAACTCGGCGGTGGCCTTGTGGTTGGTGGAAAGCGCGACGAGGTGCTGGCGCATCCCGTCATTACCCAGCGTCTGCTCCAGCCAGCCGCGCACCACGCGCGCATTGGCCATCGTCTCCGCCGTCGTGAAGGTTTTGGAGGCGATGAGGACCAGCGTGCGCGCCGGGTTCAGCCGCGGGCGGATCAGCTCCCAGTTATGCGCATCCGCATTGGCCAGGTAGAGCGGCCGCATCGGCGAGGCCTCGTGCCACAGCGCGCGGGTCGCCATGAAGGGGCCGAGATCGGAACCGCCGATACCGATATTGATAACGTCGGTGAAGGTCTCGCCGGTGGAACTGCGGATGTCGCCCGCATGCACGGCACGGACAAACTGCTCCATCGCCGCCAGGGTCTGCTCGACCTCCTCGCCCACCGGCTCGAACCCGCCATCGTTGCGGCGGGCCTGGAAGCCGGCAGTGGCGGGGGCGCGCAACGCCATGTGCAGGACAGCGCGCCGCTCGGTGTTGTTGACCTGCTCGCCGGCCGCCATGGCGTCACGGTCGGGCAGCACCTCCATGGCCTTCGCCACGTCCTGCAGCGCCTGCATGGCGGCGTCGTCGATCGCGGTCTTGGAGAGGTCGAGCAGGATGTCGCAGGCCTGCCAGTGGAACTTCTCGAAGCGGTCCGCATCGCGCGAGAACAGGGAGCCGATGGCGGCAGCGCCCGGCCGTTGGGCCAGGGCGGCAAGGCGGCTCCAGGCAGCGTCACGCGGGCTCGGCATCATACGTCATCCTGGATGGTCCGCCGCGCGGAAGGCGGCGGGAGGAGAATCACGCAGGGCTCGCCCCCTGCGTTCGTGACTGATTCTCTACCCCGATTCCGTGCCGCTGTCACAGTGGGCCGGCAGGCCGCCGCGCAGCCGAATCGCACAGGCGAACAACGGGGTGGAGCGCGAGCCCCGCCCCATCCCGCGCCTACAGCCCTTCCGGCTGCCCGGCGATCGTCATGGCCAGCGTATCCGGCACCAGCAGGCGCCTGGCCGCCGCCGCCGCCTTGTCCCGCCCGATGGCGCGCAGGCGTTCCGGCCGGCGCTCCAGCCAGTCCAGCGGCCGGTTGTTGCGGCGCATGGCCAGCAGCGTGCTGGAGATGCGGCGGCTGTCGGTGAATTGCAGCGGCTGGCTGCCGGTCAGGAAGGAAATGGCCTCGTCCATCTCCTCCTGCGTCGGGCCGCCATCCGCCATCCGCTTCCACTCGGCGCGCAGCACGCTCAGCGCTTCCGCCGTCTTGGCATTGGCCGTGGCGGCGGAGCCGACCAGCACGCCGCCGCCGAACATGGAATCCAGCCCGGCATAGATGCCGTAGGTCAGCCCACGTTCCTCGCGGATGGATTTCATCAGGCGGGAGCTGAAGCCGCCGCCGGAGAAGATGCGCAGCACCACCTGCGCGGTCTCCCATTCCGGGTCCGTCACCGGCAGGCCCTGCTGGCCGAACAGGACCGTGGACTGGGAGGCAGCGACCGGCACCACCTGGGTGCCGAAGGCAGTGAAATCGGGCAGCTTCGGCAGGGTGGGCGGCGTGCCTTGCGGCAGGGTGCCGAACAGCTCCGGCAGCATTGACGCCACCTGCTGCGCCGTGATGGCACCGCTGATGCCGACCAGCAGCCCGCCCCGGTGGATCTGGCGGGCCAGGATCTCCCGCATGCCGTCCACCGTCACGGTGGCCAGGCTCTCGGCGGTGCCGTTGGCGGGGCGGCCGGCGGGGTGGTTAGGGAAGGCGGCGGCCCAGAAGGCGCGGGACGCACGGCCACGCGGTCCTTCCAGCGACTGGCGGGCGCCGGCGATGGCGCGGGCACGGATGCGGCGCACCGCTTCCTCGTCGAAGCGCGGCGCCGTCATCGCCAGCCGGGCGAGTTCGATGGCCTTGGGCAGCGCCGGCAGCAGGGCGCGAAAGCCGCCATCGAAGCCATCACGGTCGACGCTGAAGCTGAGGCCGACCGCTTCGTCCCGCGCCGCATCGGCGAAGGCCAGGGCATCCAGCGTGCCGGCACCCTCGGTGAGCAGGGAGGCCGCCATGGACGCGGTGCCCTCGGCCCCCGCAGGGTCCAGCGCCGCGCCGCCATCCCAGCCCCAGGAGACGGAGACCACGGGGACGGAATGGTCCTCGGCCAGCCAGGCGGTGATGCCGCCAGCCTCGACGACCTGGATGGGCATGGAGAAACCCGGGATGTCGCTCATGCGCCGCCCACTCCCTCTGGAAGCAGCCAGCCGGTCATGCCGGGGCGGGAGAGTACGGCACGGGCCGCGGCCTCCACCTGGCCGCGCGTCACGGCGCGGATGCGGGCGGGCCAGTACTCGATGGCGTCCAGTTGCAAGCCGACGGCCAGGGCACTGCCCAGGATACGCGGCGCGGTGCCCAGGCTGTCCAGCGTCAGCAGCGCGCCGGCGGTCAGCTGGCGGATGGAGCGGGCGACCTCCTCCTCGGTCACGCCCTGGTCGAGCAGGGTGGAGAGGGTGGCCTCCAGCGCCGCTTCCAGGCGGGGCGGAGCGGTGTCGCGCAGCGGCGTCACCTGGATCTCGAAATTGCCGGTGCCGACCGAGTCGCCGTCATAGCCACAGCCGGCGGAGACGGCGAGGCCGCCCCGCACCAGCGCGTTGTGCAGGCGGGAGCCCTGGCCGCCGCCCAGCAGGTGGGCCAGCACTTCCAGCGCGTAGGCATGGCGGCTCTCGGCACCGCCGGAGATCAGGCTGGGGGCCACCCAGCCGCGCAGGAAGGCGGCTTCCTGCACCTGGGCGTCGTGCTTCACCAGCCGGGCTTCCAGCGGCGTGGCCGGCGCGAGCGCCCGGCCGCGGGAGACATCGGTAAAGGCGGCGCCGCGGGAGGCGATGCCGCCGTATTCCTGCTCCACTACCTTGGCCAACTCGTCGCGGGAGACGGCGCCGGCCACCACCAGCGTGGCATTGGCCGGGCTGTAGAAGCGGCCGAAAAAGGCCAGCATGTCATCCCGCGTCAGGCCGGCGATCTCGTCCGCCCAGCCGATCAGCGGGCGGCCACGCCAGTGCTGGCGGCCCCAGAAGGCGGCGTCGTATTCCTCGCGGAAGCGGCCGCGCGGGGTACTCTCGGTGCGCTGGCGGCGCTCCTCCAGCACCACCTGCCGCTCCGATTCCAGTTCGGCGGGCGGGAAGAGGGGGCCGGCCATGCGGTCGGCCTCCATCATCGCGACCAGCGGCAACCGGCTGGCTTCCACATGCTGGTGGTAGGCGGTGACGTCGCGGGACGTATAGGCGTTGTCCTGCCCCCCCTCCATCGCCACGCGGCGGGAGAAGGCGCCGGAGGGCACCCGTGCGCTGCCCTTGAACATCATGTGTTCCATGAAGTGGGCCAGGCCGGACTTGCCGGCGGGGTCATCCCCGGCGCCGGCACCGTAATACAGGTACTGGGCCACCACGGGCGCGCGCCGGTTCTCGGCATGCACCACGGCCAGGCCGTTGGGCAGGTGCCACAGGGCGGCGCCGAACAGGGGCTTCTCCCCGGGCGGTGGCGTGAAGGGTGCGGGTTGCGCCTGTACCGGCAGGACCGGCAAGGCGCCAAGCGCGGGGAGGGCGGCGGCGGCGGCCAGCGCGGCGCGGCGGGTCAACGGGGGCATGGTGCCTTCCCATGTTGCGTTTTCGGCACCGGGTGCAAGGGCCAAGTCCGTGACTGCGGCCGCTACAAATGTATCGGGTGTTACGTCGGCCACCAGTGGCACCACCGGCGCGGGGGCGGGCAGGCCCGCCAAGGCTTCGTCCGGCGGCTCTGGCTGTTGCCTGGGGGCCGCCGGGCGTCCTGTCATGCCGCTCAGAAAATGCTCTCGAACAGGCCCTGGCGGCGGCGCTGGATGATGGCGGTCTCGCCCTGCTCGGTATCGCGGCCAAGGGCGGCATTCTCGCGCAGGCGCTGTGCTTCGCGCTGCGGGTCCACCACGGTGCCCGGCGGCGGTGCGTCGCGCCAGAACATCAGGCGGTCCACCAGGCTGCGGTCCGGCTGCTCCAGCCGCAGGCTCTCAGAATCCACCTGGCGGCGGACGGTGTTCGGCACCGCGCCGCCGGCCTGGGCGACAAGGGCGGATTCGCCGGCGGACGGCGCGCTCGGCACGCCGACACCGTAGGCGGAGGCCGGGGCGAGGATGGCGGCGCCGGCAGCACCGCCGGTCAGCTCCTGCGGGCGGGCGGCGCCGGGGCGCGGCACGGGCAGGTCGCTGCCCAGCTGCGGCGGCAGGGAGAGCGGCGCGCGGGTGACCACGCTGAACTCATCCGGCGCATCGCGGGTGAAGCCCAGATTGCGCGCCGTATCCTGGCCGCAACCGGCCAGCAGTGGCAGGACAAGCAGGGAGAGGGCGGCGGCACGCGCCGCGATGCGGTTGGGCTGCGTCATGGCGCTTCCTTACTCGTCGTTTTGGGCTGGAACAAGGCATCCGCCATCAGGGCCAGCACGCCCAGCACGATGGCGGCATCGGCGACGTTGAACACATACCAGTGCCAGCCGGCGAACCAGGTGTCGATGAAGTCCACCACCGCGCCGAAGCGCAGCCGGTCGATGACATTGCCGATGGCGCCGCCGATCACCGCCCCCAGCGCCACCGTGGTCAGCCGGTTATGGGCGCGGGACAGCCAGCGGACCAGGAAGCCCACCACCGCCAGCGCCAGCAGGGCCAGCATCACCCGGTGCCAGGGCGCATCCCCCGCCAGCAGGCCGAAGGTGACGCCACGGTTCCACACCATGGCGAAATCCATGCCGACCACGCCCCAATCCACCAGCGGCACCCGGCCGAGCTCCGGCAGGCGCAGCCCTTCCAGGATCCACCACTTGGAGAGCTGGTCCACCACCAGCACGCCAGCGGCGATGCCAAGGCCCTGCTTCAGGCTCATGCGCCTTCCACCACGCCCTCGCAGCGGAGGCAGAGGGTGGGGTGACTTGCGGAGCGCCCGACCTCGGGCAGCACGCGCCAGCAGCGCTCGCATTTATGCCCGGCGGCGGGGGCGAAGACGGTCGCGACGCCGGGGACGCCCTCCACCGTGAAGGCATCGGCCGGAGCGTCCGTGCCCACGAGGTCCAGGCCGGAGGTGATGCACAGCTCCGCCCAGACTTCCGGCGGCAGCAGGTCGAGCTCGGAGGGCGGCAGGTGCAGCGCCGGGGCTGCCTGCAGGGAAGAGCCGATGACGCCGCCCGCCCGCGCCTTCTCCAGTGCGCCGGTCACCACGCGGCGGATGTCCCGCACCTTGGCCCACTTGGCGGCCAGCGCGTCGTCGCGCCAGTCGGCCGGGATCTCGGGGAACAGCTGCAGATGGATGCTGTCCTGCGCGTCGGGGAAGCGGGCCTGCCAGGCTTCCTCGGCGGTGAAGGGCATCACGGGGGCCAGCCAGGCGGTCAGGCAGCGGTGCAGCGCAGCCAGCACGGTGCGGGCGGCACGGCGGCGCGGGCTGCCCTTGGCATCGCAGTACAGGCTGTCCTTCCGCACGTCGAAGTAGAAGGCGGAGAGGTCGGTGGCGCAGAAGGCGTGGATCTCGGGGTACACCCCGTTCCAGTCGTAATCCTTCACGGCGCGGCGGATGCGGGTGTCCAGCTCGCTCAGCCGGTGCAGCACCCAGCGCTCCAGCTCCGGCAACATGCCGGGGGGGAGGATCTCCTCGTCCTGGAAGCCATCGAGGTTGCCCAGCAGCCAGCGCAGCGTGTTGCGCAGGCGGCGGTACAGTTCGGCCTGCTGCGCCAGGATGCCCTTGCCGATGCGCAGGTCGTCGGCGGTATCCGAATTCATCACCCACAGGCGCAGGATGTCCGCACCGTACTGCTTGGTGACTTCCTGCGGCGCGACGACGTTGCCCAGCGACTTGGACATCTTCCGCCCGGTCTCGTCCAGGACGAAGCCGTGGGTCAAAATGGCCTTGAAGGGCGGCACGCCGCGGGTGCCAACGCTCTCCAGCAGCGAGGAGTGGAACCAGCCGCGATGCTGGTCCGAGCCTTCCAGGTACAGGTCGGCCGGGAAGGTCAGGTCCCGCTCCGGCGTCAGGGTGAAGGCGTGGGTGGAGCCGGATTCGAACCAGACGTCGACGACGTCCATCACCTGTTCGTAGTCATCCGGGTTGCGGTCATTGCCCAGGAAGCGCTGGGCGGCGCCGGGCTTGTACCAGGCGTCGGCGCCTTCCTCGCGGAAGGCATGCGTCACCCGCTCCATGATGGCGGGGTCGCGCAGGGGCTCGCCGCTGTGCTTGTCGACGAAGATGGCGATGGGCACGCCCCAGGCGCGCTGGCGGCTGATGCACCAGTCCGGCCGGCCGGCGATCATGCTGCCGATGCGGTTGCGCCCCTGGTCCGGCACGAAATGCGTTTTCGCCAGTGCATCCAGCGCTTTCGTCCGGATCTGGTTCGCATCGTCCATCGCGATGAACCATTGCGGCGTGGCGCGATAGATTACCGGCTTCTTGGACCGCCAGGAATGCGGGTAGCTATGGGTAATAAAACCCTTGCCGGACAGCTTGCCCATCTCGGTCAGCGCGGCCCAGACGGGCTCATGCGCCTTGAAGACATGGATGCCAGTGAAGCCGGGCGCCTGCGTCGTGTAGGTGCCGTCATCCGCCACGCATTCCGTGACGGGCAGGCCATGGATGCGGCCGAGCGCGAAGTCGTCCTCGCCATGGGCGGGCGCGATGTGCACGACGCCGGTACCAGCCTCGGTGGTGACGAAGTCACCCTCCATCAGCGGTACGTCGAAGCCATAGCCGGGGGCACCGGCCGCCCAGCCGCGCAGCGGGTGCGCGGCGATGGCGCCGGCCAGCTCTGCGCCCTTGAAGACGCGCTTCACCGTATGGGCGCCGATGCCCACTTCCTTGGCGAAGCCCGGCAGCAGCGCCAGCGCCACGATCAGCGTGCGCCCGGTGGTGAGGAGGGAGCCTTCCTCGACCCCTTCCACATGCACCAGCGCGTAGTCGATCTCCGCGCCATAGGCGAGGCCGCGATTGGCGGGGATGGTCCAGGGCGTGGTGGTCCAGATCACCACCTCGGCCCCCACCAGGTCCGGCGAGGCGGCCGAGACGATGGGGAAGTTAGTGAACAGGATGGCGGACTTATGGTCGTGGTACTCGACCTCGGCCTCGGCCAGGGCGGTCTTCTCCACCGGGCTCCACATCACCGGGCGCAGGCCGCGATACAGGCTGCCATTCATCAGGAACTTGCCGATCTCGTCGGCAATCGTCGCCTCGGAGGAGAAGTCCATGGTGACGTAGGGGTTGGCCCAGTCGCCGAACACGCCGAGGCGCTTGAACTCCTCCCGCTGCACGTTCAGCCAGTGCTGGGCATAGGCGCGACATTCGGCGCGGAATTCCAGGACGGGGACACTGTCCTTGTCCTTGCCCTTGGCGCGGTACTCTTCCTCGACCTTCCACTCGATCGGCAGGCCGTGGCAGTCCCAGCCGGGCACGTAGCCGGCGTCGTAGCCCGCCATCTGCGCCGCGCGGTTGATGACGTCCTTCAACGTCTTGTTCAGCGCGTGGCCGATATGGAGCGGGCCGTTCGCGTAGGGGGGGCCGTCATGCAGCACGAATTTCGGCCGGCCCTTGGAGCGCTCGCGCAGCTCCTGCCACAGCGCGTTTGCCTGCCACTGCTCCAGCCAGCCCGGTTCGCGCTTCGGCAGGTCGCCCTTCATGGGGAAGGGGGTCTTGGGCAGGAAGACGGTCCCGCGATAGTCGCGGGCCGGGGCGTCGGAGGCGTCGGTCATCTGGGGTGTCCATGCCGCCGAGGGGGCGGGCTTCAGGCAGGGAAGGTAAGGCAGCGCGGCAACGGGATACCCGGCCCTCTCGTCAGAGGACCGGGCGGATAATTCGCGCCCCTGCGAGGATTGGCATCTGGACCATGCGCCGGGTTTTGCGACCCAGCGCGGCAAGGGTCAAGCAGGCTTGTACCGCCGGCCCCCTTCAACGACTCGTTGGTATCTTTATCGATGCCCTCCATTGCCAGGGCGGCACCTTGGTGGCCCCGATGCGCCGCACGCCCGGCGAGCCGCATTCGCGGCCCGGCCGACGGTGCCGCCCGCAGGTCAGCCTCTCCGGCCCTCCTTCAGGGAGAGCTTCTGCCCTCCGCCAGCGCCAGCACCGCGTCGGCGAAGGCGGCCGGCGCTTCCTGCGGCAGGTTGTGGCCGATATGCGGCAGCGTCCGCTGCTCAAACCCTCCGGTGAAATGGCGGGCATGGCGCTCGCTGCCGGCGGGGCCGGACACGCCGTCGCTGCCGCCATCCAGGCTGATGGTCGGTACGCCGATCGGCGGCTGCACGGCCAACTGGCGCTCGATCTGCTCCACCGCCGGGTCGCCCTCCACCAGGCCGAAGCGGTGGCGGTAGGAATGCACCACCACCGCGGCGAAATCCGGGTTGTCGAAGGCCGCGGCGGTGCGGGCGAAGATCGCGTCGTCGAAGCGCCACTCCGGCGACCACAACCCCCAGAGCAGCCGGCAGAATTCCTGCCGGTGCTGTGCCAGCCCGGCCGCCCCGCGCTCCCCATGCAGGTAGTACTGGTACCAGGTGCGGAACTCGGCCGCCGGGCTGGCCGGGCGGCTGGCACCGGCGATGTCCTGGATATTATAGCCGCCGCCGGTGACCAGCCCGCGTACCCGTTGCGGCCACAGCGCCGCCAGGATGCAGGCGGCCCGCCCGCCCCAGTCATACCCGGCCAGTACCGCATCGGGGATGGCTAGCGCATCCATCAGCGCCAGCAGGTCCGCCGCCAGCGCCGCCTGCTGGCCGGACCGCGGCGTATCCAGCGAGAGAAAGCGCGTCGGCCCATAGCCGCGCAGCCAGGGCGTGATCACCCGCGCGCCCCTGGCGGCCAGCAAGGGGGCTACCTCGTCATAAGCATGCACGTCGTAGGGAAAGCCGTGCAGCAACAGCACCGGCCAGCCATCCGGTTCACCTTGCTCACGGTAGGCCACCCGCAGGGCACCGGCTTCGATCTGCTTGAGCATGATGGTTCATCCTCCCCGGCGCTCTCCGGCGCCGTGGGGGAATAATGGGCCATTCCGGGGGTGGGCGTCAGCACCAGAGCGCGTGATGGCTCGTGGGTAGGAGAGAAGGCTGGGGGAAGGAATTCCCCCAGGCCCCCATCTTTTTTCTTCGAGTTCTATTCATCGCTCAGGACTGGCGGCGGTGCTTGGACGGTATGATACGCCGGAGTGGGCAGGGGACGGTGGATACGCCTGATGCTTTGCGCTTCCGCCAGTCAATGAGTTTGATTTTAAATAAAAATCAGTATTTTAACCATTGCGCGCCACGCCCTGTCGCAAAGACAAAACCCAAACGCGCAGAAAAGAAAGAAGGGGTTTCAGGGGAATTCATGCACCTTCACCCCATCACCCCGCGCGCAGGATCTCCCGGGCCGACGCCGCATCGGCCGCGATCTGGGCTGTCAGTTCCGGCAGCCCGGAGAACTTCTTCTCCGCGCGCAGGAAGGCCACGAGGCCGACGCTGACCTCCTGCCCATACAGATCCTCGGCGAAATCGAACAGATGCGCTTCGACCCGGCTTTCCGTCCCGCCCACGGTGGGGCGGGCGCCGATATTGGCCACGCCGTCCACCACGCGCCCATCCGCCAGCCGCACCCGCACCGCATAGACGCCGCGTGCGGGTTCCAGGTGGCGGCCGAGCGGCACGTTGGCGGTGGGGAAGCCGATGGTGCGGCCGCGCTTGTCGCCATGGCTGACCGGGCCGCAGATCTCCCAGACCCGGCCCAGCTTGCGCGCCGCCCGTTCCGGGTAGCCATCCTGCAGCACCCGCCGGATGCGGGAGGAGGAGAGCGGGCCCTCGGCATCGGAGACTGGCGGCACCACGGTGATGCCTATGCCCAGTTGCTCGGCGTGGTGGGAGAGGAAGGCGACGTCGCCGCCCCGGCGGTAGCCAAAGGCGAAATCCATGCCGCAGGCCAGGTGCCTGGCGCCCAGCGCGCCGTGCAGCACATCGCGCACGAACTGGTCGGCCGGCATGGCGGCCAGGGTGGCATCGAACGGCAGGGCGAGGACGAAGGCGCAGCCGAGGGCGGAGAGCTGCTCCAGCTTCGCCGGCAGCAGGGTCAGGCGGAAAGGCGGGTCCTCGGGGCGGAAATGCTCGCGCGGATGCGGCTCGAAGGTCAGGGCGCCGAGCTTCAGTTCGGGCCTGCCGGCATGGGCGGCGGCCAGCACGGCGCGGTGGCCCAGATGCATGCCATCGAAATTGCCCAGCGCCAGGGTCGCGCCGCGCGCTTCCTCCGGCACCGCCCTCCAGTCGCGCAGCAGCAGGGTCATCGCTGGGAGGGCGCCACCCACTTGTCGGCCTTGGGGGCACTGAAAGCGGCCAGCGCGTCCAGGGCTTCCATCGGGTCCGCGGTGAAGCTGGCGATCGGGCGCTGCTCCGGCTTCACGAAGCCATTGGCCACCATGTGGTCGAACAGCTGGGCCATGCCCTGCCAGTAGCCGTCGGTATCCAGGAACACCAGGCCCTTGTTGTGGATGCCCAGCTGCGTCCAGGTGAAGGCCTCGACCGCCTCTTCCAGCGTGCCGACGCCGCCGGGCAGCACGACGAAGCCGTCCGACAGGTCGGCCATCATCTTCTTGCGCTCATGCATGGTGCCGACGACGTGCAGGTGCGTGATGGCGCCGTGGCCGACTTCCCGCCGCATCAGCACCTCGGGGATGATGCCCGTCACCTCGGCGCCCGCCTTCATGGCGGCGTCGGCGACGATGCCCATCAGCCCGACCTTGCCGCCGCCATAGACCAGGCCCAGCCCGCGTGCCGCGATCGCCTCGCCCATCGCACGGGCGGCATCGGCATAGGCGGGGTTCACGCCCGGGTTGGCGCCGCAGAACACGCAGATGCGCTTGAGGCCCGGCTGGGTGGACTGGTCGGGGGCGAAATCGGTCACGGTCTCTCCGTTCGAAGACAGGGCAGGCGGAGGCGATTATCCGCTGGGATTAGACCCGGTGGCCTGGATGGACAAGGCCGGGCACCAGCGGCACAACCTCAAGCCCGTTGAAGATGGAGAGTTGCCCATGCCTGCCACCCGGATCGGTTCCAGCCAGCAATTGCTCGAGGAGCTGCGCGCCTGGGTGGAGCATGAGACCCCGACCACCGACCCCGCCGCCATCGACAGCCTGATGGACAAGGCCGAGGCCGAGCTGCGCGCCGTGGGCGCGGTGGTCGAGCGCATTCCCGGCCGGGACGGCTTCGGCGGCCAGTTGGTGGCACGCACGCCGCCGTCCTCGGCCCTCAGCAACGGGGCGCCGGTGCTGGTCTCCGGCCACATGGATACGGTGTGGGACCATGGCACGCTGGAGAAGGTGAATGCCTTCCGCGTCGAGGGCGACAAGGCCTATGGCCCCGGCATCTACGACATGAAGGCCGGCAGCTTCGCCGCCTTCTATTCGATGCGCGAAATTCTCCGCCAGGGCATCAAGACGCGCCGGCCGATCACGCTGCTGCTGACCTCGGACGAGGAAGTGGGCAGCCCCACCAGCCGGGCGCTGATCGAGGCCGAGGCGAAGCGCGCCTGCGCCGTGCTGATCCCCGAGCCCGCCGGCAACCCGGGCAAGGCCTGCGTCACGGCGCGCAAGGGCGTCGGCCGCTTCGTGGTGAAGATCACCGGCCAGGCTGCCCATGCCGGCGGCAACTGGGAGGAAGGCGCCAGCGCTGTGGTGTCCCTGGCGCGGCTGATCACGCAACTGCATGCGCTGGTGGACCTGCCGGGCGGCACCACCACCAATGTCGCACCGATCTGGGGCGGCACGCGCCCCAACGTCATTCCGAACGAGGCCGGCTGCGAGGTGGATTTCCGCGTCGCGACGGTCGCGGATGGGGAGCGGATCGTCGCCACCGTGATGGCGATGGCGGGAAAGCAGCCGGACGGCACCACCATCACCATCACCGGCGGCATGAACCGCCCGCCGATGGAGGAAGGGCCTGGTGCCCTGGCGCTCTACGCCAAGGCCAAGGCGGCCGCGGCGGGGCAGGGCTACGATTTGCCGAAGCAGCATCGCGGCGGTGGCTCCGACGGCAACTTCACCGCGGCGCTGGGCATCCCGACACTGGATGGGCTGGGTTGCTCCGGCGCCGGCGCCCATGCGGAGTTCGAGCACATCCTGTGGGAAGAACTCTCCGCGCGCACGGCGGTGCTGTGCGAGCTGCTGGAGACGCTGGAGTAGGCAGTACCGGACACGCAAAAGGCCGGGGCATTGCCACCCCGGCCTTACGACAGGCGCCCAGCCGGAAAACCGGCTGGCACCGGGGCACCCCACCGCAGCGGCTGCGGCGGACATGCCCTGTGAATGCGCCAGATCGAATGACCGGCGCCTCCGGCTGGTGTCAGCCGGTGGCGGTCACGCCTGGGCCGCCAGCGGCGCGGCGTCGTCCATTTCGGGCCGTTCCCGTAGCTGGCTTTCCTTCACGACGCGCTCATGCCCGTCACGATCATTGCGGACGCGGTATTCCCGGTCAGCGGCGTCGTTCGGCAGCAGGCGCAGGATCGTGTAGGTCCCGTGGGAGCCTTTGGGCTCAAACTTGCCAGGCACGAAAAGCAGGCTCTGTCCGATAGCGAAGCTGTGCAGCGGCATGTTCGGTCCTGGCGGATCGAGAGTGGCGGAGATCCTTGAGAGGACCTCCAGGTCTGGCGGCCCGCGCGCCAGACGACCAACAGCTTACCCCAAGACGTCGAGGACGATCCGGCGGATCTCCGCCGGCGTCAGGCCGGTGGTCTCGGCCGGGCGCGCATTGGTCGCGGCCTTGTCGGCAAAGGGGGAAGGGGCGTTAAGTTGATGAGACACTGAGTACACGTTTTCCTCTTGGGCAGCATCTTGCCGATGCCATCCCGCATAGTAAGAAGTCGAATTGAAATCATAATGGACCGGCGGGATCGCAGGTCCGGACTGGTGCGAAGGCCAGTCTCAGGTCCTGGCTCGTCCCGGAAGGTTCCGGGGGCCAAGGACCCGGGCAGGCACCGGGTGCCTGCCCGTTCGCCGTGTTCGCGGGGGGCGAGCCCCCCGCGAGCAATCAGGCGTTCTTCAGGTCGCCGGCGGACAACTTGCCCTGCTGGCCACGCTGCAGCTCGTAGGACAGGCGGTCGCCCTCGCGGGGCTCCTGCATGCCAGCGCGCTGGACGTCAGAGATGTGCAGGAACACGTCCTTGGAGCCATCTTCCGGCTGAATGAAGCCGTAGCCCTTGGTTGCGTTGAACCACTTAACGGTGCCGATCGCCATGGTGAATTTCCGTTCATGACTAAGGATTCCAGCCCGCCACACGGCGGGGAGGATCAACTTCGCGCGGAAACGGGCACCAAGCTCACTCGAACGAGAAAGAAGGAAAGGCCGAAAACCAAACGAGACTGACGAGAAGCAAGATGGGCCTGCGGGACCGGTAATACAAGCTTTTATTATCCGGCCGCGAAATCGACCTCAGGCTCATCTGCCAGTCCGCAAGTTTTTCCGAATCTTTCAAAAGTCGACCGGATTCATCATCTTCTGGAACACTGGCACCGCAGCGGCCAGCAGGTCGACCCGCGCACGCTCCCGCGGGCTGTGGGCCGTGTCCATCACTTCGGGGCCCAGGATGGCGCAGGGGGCGATGTCCTGCAGTTCGCTGGCATCGGTGCCGAAGGGCCTGGTCTCGGCGGCATGGCCGGTCGCCCTCTCCACCAGGCGGATGAAAGGGTGGTCCGCCGCCGTCTCCGGCGGCAGGCCCTGGCGGATGACGGTCAGCCCGATGCCGGCACGCTCGGCCGCCGCCTGCACCTCGGCCACGATCGGGCTGGGGTCGATGCTGCGGCTGTAGCGGAATTTTATGCGCGCGGTCGCCACGGGCACGGTTACGTTCACCGCCGCGCCATGATTGTCCAGCACCAGGTTGAAGTCGGAGAAGGGCGGCGCGTAGGCGGCGTCGTGCAGGCTGGCATCGTCGCGCAGCCGCTGCTGGATCTGCCGCATCTCCACCAGGAAGGGGATCAGCGCCCAGTTGGCGTTGCGGCCGATGCCCAGCGAGGAATGCGCCTGCACCCCTTCCGACACCGCCAGGAAGTCGATGTTGCTGCGGTGGCCGCGGACCGGGACCATGCCGGTGGGCTCCGCCACGATGATGCCGCGCGGCGCTGCGCGGCGGGCAAGGGCGGAACGGTCCGCGATCAGCCGCGCACCCTGCTTGGTGGTCTCCTCGTCCGTCGTGATCAGCAGCGTCGCCGGGGCATCCGCCGGCAGGGTGCGGGCGGCGACGATGCAGGCGGCCAGCGGGCCCTTCATGTCCGCCGCGCCCAGGCCGTGCAGCACGCCGTCCTGGTCGATGCGGCCGCTGAACGGGTCATCCGCCCAGCCGGTGTCCGGTACGGTGTCCATGTGGCCGGAGAGCGCTACGCCGCCGGGCGGGCCGCGATGCGCCACCAGCACGCATTTGGCCACGCCGCGCGGGTCGGTGAAGTCCAGCCGCTCCACCTCGAACCCCGCCAGCTCGGCGACGACGCGGTCCGCCAGGGGGTTGTTGCTGACGAAGCTGCGGCTGTCGATGCGGACGAGGTCGGCGGCCAGGCGGGCCACGGGATCGATGGTGTTCATGACATGCGACTACACCTTGCGGGCCGTCCCACGGCAAGCCAGGGTTACGCCCCGATGACGCATCCCGCCTATCTTGACCCCCGCACCGGCCAGACCTGGCCCCTCGAAACCCCGCGCTGGTGTGGCCCGGACGGGCAGCCGCTGCTGCTGACCGACCTGCCCGGCATCGGCCGGGAGCAGATCGTGGCCAGCGAGCGCTCCATCTGGCGCTACCGTGCCGCGCTGCCCTTCGCGCCCGAACTGCCGATAACGCTGGGCGAGGGCTGCACGCCGCTGCTGGCCAGCCAGTGGGGCGGCGCGCCGGTCCGCTTCAAATGCGAATGGTTCATGCCCAGCGGTTCCTTCAAGGACCGTGGTGCCTCCGTCATGCTCTCGCTGCTGCGGGCGCAGGGGGTGAATCATGTGCTGGAGGATTCCTCCGGCAATGGCGGCGCCGCCATCTCCACCTACGCCGCCGCCGGCGGGATGCGGGCGAAGATCCTGGTGCCCGATTCCACCAGCCCGGCAAAGACGGTGCAGTCCCGTGCCGCCGGCGCGCAGATCGACCTGGTGCCCGGCAGCCGGCAGGATTGCGCCGACGCGGCCCTGGCCCAGGCGAAGGACATCTTCTACGCCAGCCACAACTGGCACCCGTTCTTCCTGCACGGCACCAAGACCCTGGCCTACGAGCTGTGGGAGGATCTGGGCTTCCAGGCGCCGGACAACGTCATCGTCCCGTGCGGCGCCGGCTCCAACGTGCTCGGCTGCGGTATCGGCTTCGGGGAATTGCTGCGCGCCGGGCAGATCAGCCGCCTGCCGCGCATCTTCGCGGCGCAGCCGGCGCATTGCGGCCCCATCGCCCGCGCCTTCCTGAACGCGCCGCAGGAGGCCGTGCAGCCCACCATCGCCGAGGGCACCGCCATCGCCCAGCCGATCCGCACGCCGGAAGTGCTGCGCGTGCTGCATGAGAGCCGTGGCGGCGCCGTGCTGCTGGAAGAGGCCGAGATCGCCGAGGCAACGCGCGGCCTGGCGCGGCAGGGCCTGTATGTGGAGCCCACCTGCGCCCAGGCCGCGGCGGCCTTCGCCCACCTGCTGGCCGCCGGCACCATCCGGGCCGGTGAGACGACGGTAGTGGTACTGACCGGCACCGGCCTGAAGGCCACCCAGCGCCACGCGCAGCTGATCGGCATGAAGCTGTGACGGCCGCGCCGGAGGCGGCGCCCCCGCCGCAGGCCGCCACGCCCTCCGGCGGGCCACGCATCGCCTTGCTGGGCTTCTCGATCGAGTGCAACCGCTTCGCCCCTGCCGCGACCGCCGAGGATTTCCGCGTGCGGCTGGAGGGCGAGGCGATCCTGGCCGATGCCCGCAGCCGGGCGCCCCGCGCGCTGGCGGAGATGCCCGGCTTCGTCCAGGCGATGGACAAGGCCGGCCCCTGGCAGCCGCGCCCGATCCTGCTGGCGATGGCCGAGCCGAACGGCCCGGTGGAACACGCCGCCTTCGCCGCCATGATGGCGACCTGGCGCGCCGGGCTGGAGGCGCTGCGCGGGCAGGTGGACGGCGCCTACTGCGTGCTGCACGGCGCCGGCCTGACTACCGAACTGGATGACCCCGAGGGCGCGTTGCAGACGCTGGTGAGGGAGGTCCTTGGCCCCCACGTGCCGCTGGTGTGCAGCTACGACCTGCACGCCAATGTCTCGGACGTCATGGTGCGGGATTGCGATGCCTTCGTCGGCTACCGCACCAACCCGCATCTGGACATGCGGGAACGCGGCATGGAATCCGCCGCGCTGCTGCGCCGCCTGCTGGCGGGCGAGCGCTTCCATCGCGCCTTCCGCCGCCTGCCGATCGTCGCCCCCAGCGTCAGCCTGCTGACCTCCGAGGGACCGTATGCCGAGATCATCAATCTCGGCCAGGCGCGGGCCAATGTGCTGGGCGCGCCCAAGGTGGCCAATGTCTCCGTCATGGCGGGCTTCGCCTATGGCGACACGCCGTTCAACGGCTTCGCCATCATCGTCACCGGCCCGGACCAGGCGGCGTGCGAGGCACTGGCCGACGAACTGGCCCGCGCCAGCTGGGAACGCCGCGCCCGCTTCGTGGCGAAGCTGACCTCGCTACGCGAGGCGGTGGAACGCGCCGTGACCAGCGAGGTGCCGCTGTGCTTCGCCGATGTCGCCGACAATCCCGGCGGCGGTGGGCGCGGCAACACCATGTACATCCTGGAGGCCTTCCATAAGGCCGGGGTGCAGGATGCGCTGTTCGGCATCATCCACGACCCGGAGCTGGCGGCGGAGGCACATGCGCTGGGGCAGGGGGCCAGCTTCACCGCCCGCTTCAACCGGGGCGGTGCGCAGGGCTTCAGCAAGCCGTTCAGCGCGCCAGCCACGGTGCGGGCGCTCTCCGGCGGCAAGGTGGCCGGGCGGCGCGGCATCTTCGCCAACACGGCCATCGAGCTGGGCCCGACGGCGGCGCTGACGCTGGGCGGCATCACCGTGGTGGTGGTCAGCCGCCGCACGCAATGCGCGGACCCGGTGTTCCTGGAGCATCTGGGCATCGATATCGCCAGCGCCCGCGCGCTGGTGGTGAAGTCCCGTGGCCATTTCCGCGGCGGCTTCGACGAGTTCTTCTCCGCGCCGCGCATTATCGAGGTCGACGTGCCTGGGCTGACCTCTCCGGTGCTGGACCGCTTCGAATGGAAGAAGCTGCCGCGCCCGGTGCTGCCGTTGGACCCGGAGACGCGCTGGGGCGGCTAGGGCGTAGAGCATGGTGCGTGAACGGAGGTGAATGCATCCTTCTTCAGGAAGGATCGGCATTCGAGGTTGGACAGGAAGGCCGGGGAAGGAATTCCCCGGACCCCATCTTTCTTCTGCGAGTCTTACGGGTGTGGCCGATGCGGCGTCGGCCTTTCCGGGCCAAGGGTGGGGTTACGCCCGAGGTTGATGGTTGGGCCCGGTGGCCCATGACCTTTCCCACGGCCGCACCTGCCTGCCCTGAAGCCCCACGCCAACTGACAGAAAAAGATGGCGTCAACGTCTACGTTTGCGCGGGGGAATTCCTTCCCTGAGCTTCCCTTCCGCCTGAGCCGAATGTCGACTGGCCTTAACCGGGGCGCACTCCGCCCCGCCTGCCGGAACGAAAATCCTTCGATCCTGCGCTGCGGCAAGATTTTCTTAAGCCGTCGCATGGAATCCTGGCCTGCGAAGGAGATTCCGATGGCGACTTACAAGGACATGCAATCGGCCAGCAGCATCAGGAACTGGTCCCTGATCGTGGCCATCTTGACGCCACTCGCTCTGATCGGGATGGCGATGCAATGGGCGAACGGCAAGACCGACGAGAACTCGCTCAGCCTGTTCCTGGTTCTTCTGGTGGCCTTCCCGGTCTCGCTGTGGATGTTCGGCGTCCATCGCCAGAAGGTCGAGCGCCTCCACGCCATCCTGCTCGCTGACGACGACCTCATGGCCCGCTTCATGCAGGACGCGCACGATGCCGAGGTCACGGAACTCCGCAGGTCCATCGAGCGGTCCTACAGAGACATCGCCGCCGCCGAGCATGATGGGGAATGGGACAAGGTGCAGCGGCTGAGAGGGCAGATCGCCGTCGCCGAATCCAAGCTGCGCGAACTGGGTGCCTGACGCCCGACAGCCGGGTCGCGGATGCTGCGGCAACGCCTTCCGCTGCCCATCGGTGCCACGGCAACCGTGTCCAGCGCACGGCCTGGGACGGATCGACATGCAGCCTTTGGGCAGGAGGGCCGGCGAAAGAATCCCCCGAGCCCCATTTTTCTATGAGTCTTTCGGTGCCCGCCGTGGCGGCGTCAGCCCTTCTACGCTCAGAGCGAGGTTACGTCGAAGCTCCATGAGCGTCGGAGGCCGATAGTTCAGCCCAGGTAACCCATGACCTTGCTCATGGCCCGCACCTGCCGGTCCTGAAGCCCGACGCCAGCCGACAGAAAAAAAGAGGGTTTCAGGGGGTTTCTTTCCTCTGACCTTCCTCCCCGCCCCAGCTTGTGTGACGGTCGGCGCTAGTTCGTACGGGCGGTGTAGGCGGGCAGCGACCAGCCCCGGACCAGTGCGGCCGCGCGGATGGCGAAGGCCAGGCACATGCCGGCGCAGACCGCCACGGTGTTGGGCAGGCCCAGCGCCGTCATCACCACGAACAGCGCGGCGCCCGCCGCGGCGGCGGTCGCGTAGATCTCCTTCCGCAGCAGCAGCGGCAGCTCGGCGCAGATCATGTCCCGCAGCAGGCCGCCGAAGGTGGCGGTGATCGTGCCCATCAGGATGGCAATCCAGGCATTGCCGGTGTGGCTGTAGGCGGCCTCGGCCCCCACCACGGCGAACAGCGCCATGCCCACCGCATCCGCCCACAGCAGCAGCACGAAGCGGCGCTCCACCCAATGCGCGGTGAAGAACACCACCAGCGCCACGGCGGAGGCCATCAGCACCAGCGCCGGTTCATCCAGCCAGAACACCGTGCGGTCCAGCACCAGGTCGCGGATGGTGCCGCCACCGAAGGCGGTGACGCAGGCGATCAGCACGAAGCCAATCGGGTCCAACTGCTTGCGGGAGGCGGTGAGCGCGCCGGCCATGGCGAACACCGCCGTGCCGGCCCAGCCCAGCGCGCCCAGCAGCGCGGAAAGGGAGAGCAAGGCCTACTCCGCAGGCAGGGCGGCGGCGGCACGGCGGGCTTCCCCCCGCGCGGTGCCCATGCAGAGCAGGGAGAGCAGTAGCAGCCCCGCCACCATCGGCAGCACCCAGTGCGCCAGCCCGGCATCCAGCAGCAGGCCGACGGCCGGCGTCATCGCGCCGCCCAGCGGCAGGCCGGAGGAGATGAAGCCGAACACCTTGCCGATCTGCCCCGGCGGCGCCGCGTCCTTCACCATCACGTCGCGCGGGGTGCGGCTGGCGCCCAGCGCCAGCCCGGCCAGCGCCGCGACGACGATGGCCATGATGCCGGGCATCGGGATGGCCCCCAGCGCCAGGATGAACACCACCGCCACCAGCGTCAGCCCGACGACGAAGACGCCATGCTTCTTGGAGCGGTCGGCGAACCAGCCGCCGGCCAGCACACCCAGGATATTGCCGGTGAAGAAGCCGGTCAGCAGGTAGGAGCCCATGGCGACAGGCAGGCCCCACAGCGTCTCCATCACCGGGATGGCGAAGGCCTGAAAGCCGGAGCTGGCCATGGAGGACAGCCAGAAGAACACGAAGAACAGCAGCATCGGGCGGCTCAGCAACAGGCTGGCGCCGGTGCCGGGTGCGGCCTCGGCGCGCGGCTTGACCTGGTCGTGCAGGATGCGGCTCTGCCAGAGGATGGTCAGCACCACCGGCACGCCCAGCAGCCCGACCAGCAGCAATGCCTGCCGCCAGCCCATGGCCAGCGCCAGCGCGGCGATGATGGGCGGCGCGGCGGCGAAGCCGAGATTGCCGGTGAGGGTGTGCATGGAGAAGGCCCGCCCCATGCGGGTCTTGTTGATGCTGCCGGCCAGGATGGCGTAGTCCGCCGGATGGATGACGCTGTTGCCGATGCCGGAAAGCGCCGCCAGCGCCAGGATGGCCCAAAAACTAGGCGCGAAGGCCATGGCGGAGATGGAAAGCGCCATCAGCAGCGTGCCGCCAACCAGGAAGCGCCGGGCGCCGTGCTTGTCCACCAAGAAGCCCACCGGGGTCTGCAGCACGGCGGTGATGGTGCTCATCAGGGCGATGGAGAAGCCGAGGGTGGTGTAGGACACCCCGAACTCCTCCTTCCAGATCGGGAAGAGCGGCGCCAGGCACAGCATGTAGAAATGCGAGAGGAAGTGCCCGGTGCCGATCAACCCGATGATGGGCCAATCGCGATCCGGCTCGGCGGGCGTGGTGGCGGTGCCCTGGGGTGGCATGGGCGTATCCTCGGCGAACGTGCTTTGCTATCCAGGCTGCGCCCGGCCCCCCGGCCTGTCAAACGCGCGGGACGGCCGGATGAAGCGTTGCGCCGTGTAGCGCCCGGCCCCGGAGCGCCAGGGCCAAGGCCACGGCTGGGTGCTGTCCAGCGCGCGCCCGCAAGGGACCTCAGAGCGGCTTGAAGCGGACCGCCGGTGGGAAGGTGCCTTCATCCGGCTTCAGCGCCAGCAACTCCGTCAACAGCACGCCGCCGGTGCCGGCCCGCAGCCGCAGCAATTCCTGCCCCGGCTTGTAGATGGCCACGCCATAGCGGTTCACCACCTTGCCGTCGCTGTAGCTGACGAAGCGGACGGTGGTGGCGCCGTTGGTGTTGACGGCTTCGCAGCGGATCTCCTCGTTGGTTTGGAAGCCCTGCGCGGTCAGCTGGCAGGCGCGCGGGCCGAGGGTCAGGTCGTAGGTGACGACGATGCCGGTGCCACCGGCGGTGCGGCCGCCATCCCACTCGTAGCGGTAGTGGCCGGGCGGCACGGGTTCCGCCATCGCGGGCAGCGCCAGCACGAGCCCGGCCATCGCCGCCATTGCCGTCATCCCGATCCTGGATGCCATCCGGGGCATATGCGTCTCCTTCGATGCTCGTAGGCGTGGGCGGGCCCGCATGATCGGAGGTTTTGGCCATGAGCGGGATTCACGCTTTGCGGCGCGAACCGGGACCGACGCGGTCATCCGGAGAGTCGGCAGGGGAGGACTGGGATCTTTTGTGCCAGCGCGCGGTTGGCAAGCTCCAGCCAGGCGGCCGGCCAGACAGGTGCTGCCAGCGTACCCGGCCTGATCTTCAGGCCTCGGCCAGACTCTCGCGGATCAGCAGCACCAGCGGCGCTACCAGCTGCGTGCGCCCCGCGGCATCGCCGAACACCGCCATCTCCGCCACGCCCAGGGCCGGCAGGCCGGGATGCTCCCGCAACCCCTGCGGCAGGCCGGAACGGCCGAGCACGGTGACGGCCAGCCCCGCCTGCGCTGCCGCCGCCACCCCCAGCAGGCTGGCGGAGGTATAGACCACCTCGAACCCCAGCCCCGCGCGCGCCAGCGCGGCCAGGGCGCGGTCGCGGAACATGCAGCCCTGCGGCAGCATCGCCACCGGTAGCGGGCGGCCCTCCGGCGGGCTCCAGCCCGGGGAGGCGACCCAGATCATCGGCTCGGTCCAGAGCGGGGTGCCGGTGGTCTCCCCATCGCGCCGCTTGCCGAGCACGAGGTCCAGCTCGCCCCGCTCCTGCGCCGCGCGCAGCTCGTGGCTGCGGCCGACCTCCACTTCCAGGCGGACCTCGGGGAAGTCCCGGGCGAAGCGGGCCAGGATCGGCGCCAGGTTGCGCGGCACGAAGTGGTCCGCCACGCCCAGCCGCAGCCGGCCGGCGATGGGCGGCGCCACCAGGCGGCGGACGGCCTCGTCATTCAGCGCCAGCATGCGGCGGGCATAGGCCAGCAGCGTCTCCCCATCCCGCGTCAGGGCGACGCTGCGGCTGGTACGCTCGAACACCCGCTTGCCGACCAGCTCCTCCAGCCGCTTCACCTTCAGGCTGACGGCCGATTGCGTCAGCCCGAGTGCGGCGGCCCCCGGCGTGAACCCACCCCGCTCCGCCACCTGCACGAAGCAGCGCAGCAGGTCCAGGTCCAGGTCCGGGGCGCGCATGGGCTAAGCCTTGGCCCAGCCGATGGCCGCCAGCGCCAGTGCATCGATGGTATCGACCATCGGCACGCCGATCTCGGCATAGGGACCGGCCAGGATACCCAGCGGGATTTCCGTGCAGCCCAGCACCACGGCGCTGGCGCCCCGGTCCCGCAGGTTGCGCGCCGCCTCGGCCAGCGGGATGTAGGCGGCCGCCACCCGGTTCGCCTTCACCAGCGCGATGCCGGGAGAGACGAGGCTCTGCATCTCCGCCGGCGGCGGCACGATCACCTCGTAGCCCAGCGCCTCCAGCCGTGGCTGGTACAGCCGCATCGCCAGGGTGCCAGCGGTGGCCATCAGCCCGACGCGGCCGGAATGGATGCCCTGGCGCCGCAGATCCTCCGCCGCGGCGTCGACGATGTGCAGGATCGGCAGCTCGGTCGTCGCGCGCAGCTCGTCATACCAGCCATGGGCGGTGTTGCAGGGAATGGCGATGGCCCTGGCCCCCGCCGCCTGCAGGCCGGCGATGCCACGTGCCAGCCAGGGCAACGGGTCCTCGCCCCCGGCCAGCCGCGCCGCCGTACGGTCCGGCACCCGGGGGTCGGACCACAGCACGGCGGGGATGTGGTCCTGGTCCTGCTCGGCCGGTGTCAGCAGGGTCAGGCGCAGCATGAACTGCGCGCTGGCCAACGGCCCCATGCCGCCCAGCACGCCGAGGATGCGGGAATCGGGCAGCGCGGTCACAGCCCCAGGCCTTCCATGACCAGTTTGATGCCGGTAACGCCGAGAAGTACGTAGATCACGCGATAGAACACCTTGTCGCTGATGCGCCCCTGCAGCCAGACGCCCATCCGCACGCCGATCGGCGCCAGCGGCAGCAGCACCAGGCTGGTGAGCAGGTTGGTGGCGGACAATTGCCCCAGCAGCGCATAGGGCACCAGCTTGACGTAGTTCACCACCCCGAAGAACACCACCGTGGTGCCGGAAAGCTCCGCCCGCGGCAGCCGCAGCGGGTACAGGTACATCGCCAGCGGTGGCCCGCCCGCATGCGCCAGCGTGCTGGTGAAGCCCGAGACCATGCCCCAGAATCCGCCCTTAGCACGGTTGGGCGCGGCCGGCGGCGGCGGCCCGTGCCGCGCCACCCACAGCCCGCGCGCGATGAAGATCAGGCTGATCGCGCCCACCATCAGTTTGATGGCATTGTTGCTCATCAGCCCGAATACGAAGGCGCCGAACAGGATGCCCAGCAGGCCGCCTGGGATGATGGCCAGCATCTCCCGCCGGTTCCACTTGCCCCACCAGGCCCGCAGCCCAGCGAGGTCCATGGCGCAGAGCACCGGCAGGGTGATGGCGGCCGCCTGGGCGGGCGGCACCAGCAGTGCCATGGCCGGCACCGCCAGGTTGCCGCCGCCGGAGGCGAAACCCCCCTTGCTGATGCCGGTGATCAGCAGCGCCGGGACGGCGAGCGCGTAGAACCAGGGGTCGGTGATGAGGGACACGGGCTTGCGGAACCGGAGGCTGGGTGTAGGACAATGCTGCACGTCCAAACCGAAGCCGCCAAGGGCACCTGAACCTGATGCAACACCTTTCCGACCCGATGTGGCTCGCGGCCCTGGCCGTGGCGATGGCACTGACCGGCATCGTCTCCGGCACTCTTGCAGGCCTGCTGGGCGTCGGTGGCGGCATCGTCATCGTGCCGGTGCTGTTCAACGTGCTGCCGCTGTTCGGCATCCCGGAGGCGGTGCAGATGAAGCTGGCCGTCGGCACCAGCCTGGCCACCATCATCCCGACCTCCATCGTCTCCGCCCGCAAGCACTATGCGAAGGGGGCGATCGATACGTCGCTGCTGCGCGCCATCTGGCCCTCCATGATCATCGGCGTGGCGCTGGGCACGGTGGCGGCGATCTGGCTTCACGGCAGCGCGCTCTCCGCCGTCTTCGCCGTCATTGCGCTGCTGGTGGCGCTGAATATGGGCTTCACCGGCGTCGACTTCAAAATCCGCGAGCAGACGCCGCGTGGGCCGGGCCTGTGGGGCATCGGCAGCTTCATCGGCGCCGTCTCCGCCATGATGGGCATCGGCGGCGGCACGGTCGGGGTACCGATCCTGTCGATGTTCGGTACACCGATCCGCTCGGCGGTGGCGACGGCCTCAGTGTTCGGGCTGATCATCTCGATCCCGGCCACCATCGGCTTCATCTATGGCGGCTGGGGCGTGCACGACCTGCCGCCGTATTCGCTGGGCTACGTCAACCTGATCGGCTTCGCGCTGATCGTCCCCAGCTCCATCCTCGCGACGCCCTGGGGCGTGCACCTGGCCCACACCATCCCGCCGCTGATGCTGAAGCGCGCCTTCGCGGTGTTCCTGGCCATCACCGCCGCACGGATGATCTATGCGCTGGTGACATGAGGCTTTTAGAAGGAGGGAAGGGCTTCCCCGGGCCCCTTCTTTTGTCTGCGAGTCTGGGTCGGCGTTGCAGGGCTGAGAGCCGAGGCTCCTTGATAATTTAAAAATGGGCCACACGGACTGAGCCGTCAGTCGCCGGAGGTCCTGGACCTTTGGCGCGCCCAGCGGTGTCCCAGACAGACTGACTTTTCAGCAGCTGCACCGGAAAACTCGAAAAGAAGAGAAGGGGGTCCGGGGAATTCCTTCCCCGGCCTTTCTGCCAACGTTGCGTCGGGACGGCCAGAAATGCCGCTTCCTCGCCGCTCTCCGTCCCGGCTGCGCGAGGCCGTTCCATCAGCCCTTGTCCGGGCCAAACAGAAAGAGCCTGGGGAAGCTTCTCCCCAGGCCCCTGTCATCAAATCGCGCCCGGCGGGCTCAGTGGTGCGACGGCGGTGTCTGCTTGGGTTCCCACACCATGTGCCAATGGCCTTCGATGAGGTCGCACAGGCGGCGGTAGCTCTCGTCCCAGTCCAGCGGCTTGAGCCCGGTGGAGGGTGGGGTGAACCCGGCTTCCATCCATTCCCGCAGGGCCGTGGCCAGGCCCGCCGGGTCCTGCCCGCCGAAGTAGCGGGCGTTGGGTCCGGCGATTTCCTCGAACACCGGCAGGTCCCGTGCCAGCACGGGCAAGCCAGCCAGGGCGGCCTCGGTGATCGGCAGCCCGAAGCCTTCGTGGTTGGAGGCCATCAGCAACCCGCAGCCGCTGCGATAGATCCGCCGTAGGTCATCGTCACTGCAGCCGGAGAGCCAGTGCAGGCGGCGGCCCGCTTCGGTCGCGGTACGGGCGCGTTCGGCGAACTCCTCCATCTGCCAGCCTTGCTTGCCGATGATGGTCAGACCGATATCCACGCCGGCGTCCCATAGTTGCTGGAAGGCGGCCAGTGCCTGGACGTAGCCTTTGCGCGGCTCCACCGTGCCGGTCATGATGACGGTCGGGCGCTGGCTGGCGGCATCCAGCGCTGCCTGCGCGGCGGGTGAAATCTCGTCCCCCACCACGGCGGCACGGAAATCAGCGCCGAGATGCACATAGCCCAGCGGCAGCCGCGTCGCCCGTTCGGACGGATTCTCGTCCAGCCACGCCGCCAGGTCTTCCATCCCGAAGCGGGAGATGCAGATCGCGCCGTCGGCAATGGAGAGCAGGCGGGTATACCATTGGCGGACGGCAGTGATTCCGGCGGGAAACAGCTGCGGATGCCGCATCGGCAGCAGGTCGTAGATGACGACCAGGATGCGCGTGCCCTGCAGGCGCAGGCGGCGCAGCTCGGCGAATTCCTCGTCGGTCATCTGGCTGTTGATGTCGCCGCAGATCAGCACGTCGCCGGGATACACGTCGGCGGGGGTTTCCCGCATGCCCAGCGGTGCATGGCCCAGGAAGGCCAGTGGCGCCGCATAGGTGTTGCGCAGGCGGCCCCCTTGCATCCGGACCGCTTCGCCGCGGAAGCCGGCGGGCGGCTTCTCCAGCGCCCTACGGCCAAATTCCCGCACCACGCGCTGGATGCCGGAGCCGTAGTCGTGCCGCGCCAGCTCCGAGATATCGAACAGGATGCGCGGATGCCCGCCACCGATCCAGGGTGAGGGCAGGCTGGAGGACAACGCCCGCAATGTGGCGATGTCGCCCCCCGGCACGGTGGCCGCTTTCTGCAGGCAGGGCACCATGTCCTTGACCAGCAGGCAGGCCTGGGTGGTGGCATAGGCCTGCTCGATGACGTCGCGGTAGTGCAGCGCGGCGACCTCGGGGCTCAGCTCACCCGCCACATAGGCGCGCCCGGCCTTGGACAGGGCCTGTCGCTGCGGGGCATCTTGGCGCAGGTTCCGCAAGGCCTCGGCCAGTGCCGTAGCATCGGCTTTGTCCGGCAGGCCGAGCACCACATTTTCCGGCAGTTCCGCCGCCGTGCCGTGCCGATTGATGATGGTTGGTAGCCCCACCATCATCGCATCGGTGATGGCGCCGGAAGATTCGCCGCGCGAACCCTTCCTCCACTGCACCGCCATGTCGGCTGCCGCCAGCCAGAGGTTGTACTGCTCCGACGTCAGCCTATCCGTGCAACTGATGCCGGCGCCGGGATCGTTGACGCTCTTCCAGGGCATGTCGCCCAGAGAGCCGGCAAAGACCAGGCGGCCATCGATGCCGGAGCGGCGCCAGCCGTCGATGACCAGGGACGGGCATTTGTGCGGCGTCACGCCGCCGAAGCTGCACACCACCCATTCATTCGGCGTCAGGCCAAGGGCCACCCGGGCCGCCGTGCGGTCCTGCATGGACCGCATGGTGCGCAGGAACGGCACGATGGTGATGTCCTTGGTCGCCCGCTCGCCGAAATGGCGCTGCAATACGTCGCGCCCATGGCGCGAATGCATGATGACACCGACGGAGTTCCGCAGCACCGGCAGCCCGCAGGGGTAGGTGTCGACTGCTGCGTCACGCCCTTGCTCCAACTCCAGCCGCAGGGCCGGGTAACTGTGGGATACCAGCAGGTCGGCGCGGAAATCATCCGGCCTGTGCTGGGTGTGCGCCCGCCAGTTGGCCAGATTGGACAGATACGCATCGTGCAGCACGACGACGCCAGGGCATTGCGGCAGCAGCGTCTCGATCTGGAATCGATGGAACTCGGAATTGCCGACCTGGTAGAGCACGCGGTCGAACCGCCCTGCCTGCTGCTGGAAGGCCGCCGGGCTCAGGCGCGGAAAGGCCGAGCCCAGGCGGGTGCCGCTGATATCGGCTTCCGTGACCAACGTGATGTCGTAGTGGCGGGCGAGGTCGGGCAGGACCTCGCTGCTATAGTCGGCAATGCCGCTGGGTTGCGGCGGCAAGGGTGCGACGAAGGCCATGCTGGGGCGCGGTCCCCTGGGCATGACAACCCGCGTGACGTCCGGCACAGCATCGGCCTTCAGGCGGGCATCGACAGCTTCCAGCGCGTCCCACGCTCGGTTGGCGCTGGAAGACCAGGTGAAGCGGCGGGCCTGCACGGGGCCGAAGGCGGCCAGTTCCGCCCGGAATTCCGGGTTCTCCAGCACCGCGCGCATGCGGGCGGCGATCGAATCCGCGTCCGACGGATCGAAGGTCGCGTCCTGCCGGCCCATGACTTCCGGCAGGCTGGTGGTGTTGCTGGCGATGCAGGGCGCGCCGCAGGCCATGGCTTCCGCCAGCGGCAGGCCGAAGCCTTCGTGCAACGAGGGAAACACGAACAGCGAGCAGGCGGAGTAGAGCGGGTTGAGATCCTCTTCCTGCACGAAGGGCGCCACGACAATATTGCCCTGCGGCACGCCGGCGCTGGAGGCGGTGACGCGCAGCCGGTCCTCGTCGATCCGGCCGACGATGAGCAAGTGGTATTGCTTCTGCAGTGCCGGCGGCAGGCGGCCATAGGCGGCCAGCAACCCGGCCTCGTTCTTGCGCGGGTCACCAGCGCCGAGGAACAGGATGTAGGGGCCACGCAGCCCGTAGCGGCGTAGCAGCGCCGCGCGGCCGGCCGCATCCAGCGGCGCGGGGCGGAACGCCTCGCTGATGCCGGCCTGGATGTTGAACACTCGCTCCGGCGCATAGGGCAGGTAGCGGATCGCCTCGTCCCGGCTGGATTCGGAGATGGCGAGCAGGCCTTCGCAAAGGAACACCTGCTGCAGGCTGCGATAGTACCAGGGCGCCATCTGGGGGTGTGACTTGGCGGGGTCCAGATACTCGCCCTGGCGGATGAGTGGGATCAGGTCGTAGCAGGTCGCCACCACGGGTAACCGGGGCGCGCCTTGCGGCATCAGCGGCACGGCGTCATCCACCAGGCCCTCGAAGAGACTGCTGACATGGACGATGTCGGGCTTGAGGGACGCGAGGAAATGGGCGCGCACTTCCTCCGCCCCGGCCAACAGAGGGGAGCGGGAAATCGTGGCGGTGCCGGCCGGCGAATGCCAGACCTTCACCTGCGCAGCGGGCAGGACGTCGCTGAACTGCGCGCGCAGGCTCTCCGCCGTATCCAGCAAGGTGCCGTTGAGGGCGACGATGACCTCGTGATCCCGCGCCTCCCGGGCCATGGCCAGCGCCAGTTCCCGCGAATAGCGCCCGATGCCCCGCGCATGATTGCTGCCCTGGGCGCCCTGAAGATCGATAACCAGCCGCATGGATTCGTCCGTCCTTAACGCGTCGCCTGAGGGGACAGGCGATATGAGGCGAAGGACCGGTACAGCCGTGCTTCCTCCTCGCTCAGATCAAGCTCTACAGCCAGTGTGCAGGCTTGCGCCATCGGGACCGGCAGGTAGGAGGCCGGGTCGGTGGTGTAGGCAGGAGGCACAGCCGCGGCATTCTGCTCATAGGCGCGGTAGCGCAACAGGAACCATTGGGCCAGGCCGGGGGCGGTGGCGCGGGCCTTCTGCGCCAGCCGGCGGCCGGCGGGGGCGCCGAGGACACGCCGCACGCCGCACCGGAACACCTCACGCGCCAGCGCCTTGGCCTTCACCTGGCCGCGCATCAGGTTGATCAGCACTCGCATCGGCCGGGTGACGCGCCAGGAGGTGCTGCCATGCAACTCGGCCAGCCGGGCCTGGGCGGCCTGCAGTGACTGGTGGGCTTCCACGACCGCGCGCTGCTCATTCGCCAGCAATTGCGCCAAGCCGGCCTTGGCCTGGCTGAGCTCATGCAGCTCGGCCTGGAACGTGGCGACCAGCCTCTCCGCGGTCGCGGCACGGCTTTCCAACTGGGTGGCGCGCTGGTTTTGCTGGTTTAGTGTCTCGCTGATCCGCTGCCAGGCGGCCTGGGCGCGCTGCCGTTCTTCGGACAACTCGGCCTCATAGCGGGCATGGGAGGTCGCCAACTCCTCCTGGTAGGATGTCTGTGCGGATGAATGGGCCACCTGCGCCTCATGCAGAGCCGCCTGCGCATCCAGCACGGCCTTATAGTTCTCCTCAGCCTGGCGCTGGAAGACCGGCGCGGGCACGAAGCCGTCGAAGATATTCGGTTGCACGCGGAAATGCCGTGCCAGTTCGGCCATCTTCTCGTCGGCCAGGTAGAAGCGGTTCAGGCCGTCGAACCAGACGAACTGATAGCCATGCGTGGTCAGGTGGGCTTCCCAGGCGGCGTGGGACTGTTCCTGGGACAGTGGCTCGGTCGCTTCTACCAGCACGATCCAAGGCCTGAAGGCCTGGAAGTCGGCGCCGGCCAGGACCTCGGCCTCGGCGCCCTCGACATCGATCTTGAGGAAATGGATCGGCCCGGTCGGGCGGTGCAGACGGCACAGTTCGGCGAGGGTGCGGGTCTCGACCGTGTGTTCGGTGACGGTCCACCCATCCTGCCGGTGGCGCGCCGCCACGGCGGCGTCGAAGGTGGAGAGGCCGGTCCCCGGAATGCTGTGGAATACCTGCTGGCCGGAAGCCTGCCCAGCGCCCAACTTCAGGTTGATGTCGCGCGGCCGCGCCGCCTGAAGCAGATTAAAGTAATCATCGTTGGGCTCAAGGTTGATGCCATGCCAGCCATGGTCATAAAACACCCGGGTGACGGACATCTCGACAGGATCGGCTGCACCCACGTCTATGTAGAAACCGTTCTGAACATGTTGCAACGCTCGCCACAGCATGATGTCTTCTTGATTTTGTGCAGACGAAGCCAGTTGCATACATAACCCAATGAAATGACAGTTTCGACAGGCAGTAGTTCCTGCACTATCGTAACATTGCACGAACGAGCAGGGCAAGATTAACGCAGGGGCAATAATCTGGTTTTACAATAGCCAACCTAGCCTGAATTTGTGACCCGAATTAGGCAAAACCCATCCGCGTCACCGGTATCAAGCTATGCCTTTGCTATAACGCGCCCGGCTTGTGGCCCGTTTCAGGCTCGCAGACGGTCCAGCCGGTCACGGAAGCGGTACCATTCGCCCACCACCGGCAGGAACCAGGGGGTGCCGTCGTAGAACGGCACGGTGGGGAAGTTCAGCCCATCCAGCGCGAAGCCCGCATTGCCGGCGCCGGCCACCTTCAGCGCGGCGTTATGGCCCATCCAGCTGGCCATCGCGACGCCCGAGCCCTGGCAGCCTGCCGCGTAGTGGATGCCGTCCTGCACGCCGATATGTGGCAGGAAGTCGAAGGTGAAGGCCACGTTGCCGTTCCAGGCATGGGTGACGCGGATGTCCTTCAGCTCCGGGAACACCGTGGTCATCGATGCATGCAGGGCAGGGGCCGCCTGCTCCGGCGTCGCGTCACGGAAGCTGGCGCGGCCGCCCCAGACGACGCGGCTGCCATCCGGGCTGCAACGGAAGTAGTTCAGTACCCGGCGGCTGTCGCTGACCACGCGGCGGCGGGGGAACAGCCGCTCGATCGTCTCCACCGGCAACGGCTCGGTCGCGATGATGTAGGAGGCGATAGGCATCAGCCGCTTGGCCAGCCAGGGCATGGCGCCGCCGGCGCTGCCGCCGTTCGGCCCGCGTGTGTAGCCGTTGGTGGCCACCAGCACCGCATCGGCCGTCAGCTCGCCCTGGCTCGTGGCGATGTGGAAGCCGCCGGCCTGTTGCCGGATGCCGGAAACACGCACGCCGTCCACCAGCAGCGCCCCGGCGCGCTCGGCGGCCTCGGCCAGGCCACGGGCATATTTGCCGGGGTGCAGGCTGCCGGCGCCCTCGGCGATCATGCCGCCGTAATAGTGGTCGCTGCCCAGGGCTTCGCGCTGCCGCTCCCGCGGCACCATGTAGGTCGGGTGGCCGGTCAGCTGGGCCAGCCGGGCCGCCCGCGCCGCCATCCCTTCATAATGCGCCGGGGTCCAGGCGGGGGAGAAGCGGCCGCAGCGCACGTAGTCGCAATCGATCCCTTCGCGCGCGATCAGCTCCTCGATGAAGGGGAAGCTGGCGGCGGCGGTCTCCATGATGGCATTGGCCTGGGCCTCGCCATGCTTCTTGGTCAGGTCGGTCTTGGCCAGCTTGAGGCCGCCCGACACCGCGCCGCCGTTGCGGGAGGACGCGCCCCAGCCGATCCGCTCGGCATCCAGCACCACCACCTCATGCCCCAGCCGCCGCAGCGTCAGCGCGGCGGACAGCCCGGCATAGCCACCGCCGACGACGGCCACGGCGCTGTGGGCCGGCAGGGCATTCTCCCGCCGCGGGGGTTCCGCCGCATCCCACCAATAGGGGCGGGTGACGAAGCCAGGGGCCTGGAGGGAAGCGGGCAGGGTCATCGGGGCAACGCCATGGGCAGGGAAGCGGCCAGGGTTGCCCCGGGTGGCGCATCTGGCAAGACCCCGCGCCGCGCCTTCCGGCGGCGTGGGCCCGGCAAATGCCGTCCGGCTGGGCAGAGTGACCATTTCCCGGTCGGCCAGGGCCGGCATGCGGCGGGAAACCGGCCATATGTCATCGGGCTGGGCCTTTACCCGGCTGGGCGGCCTGGGCAGTGTGCCTGCTCTCGCGTGTCCCGCATGCGCCGACCGGGCGCACGCCTTCAGGAAAGTGGCTGGCTGAGTGTTGCTCCTGGTGAAGTCCGGCGGAGAGAAAGCTCTCCCCGAATGGCAGTCCTGCTTCAAGGCGGCCGACCCGCGCCTGGACGTCCGGTCCTGGACCGACCCCGCCGTGCGGGCGGAGGACGTGCGCTACGTGCTGGTGTGGGAGCCCGATGCGGGCCGCCTCTCGCAGATGAGCGGCCTCAAGGCGGTGTTCTCCGCCGGCGCCGGCGTGGACCACGTGACGGCGGTGGCGGACTGGCCGCGCCACCTGCCGCTGGTGCGCATGGGCGGCGACGAGACGGTGCAGCGCATGGGCGAGTACATCGTCTGGTCCTGCCTCAGCCTGTTGCGGGAGACGCGCCACTTCGCCCTGGCGCAGGCGGAAAGCCGCTGGGCGCACAAGATGACGCCGGCTTCCGCGCCGCGGCGCCGGGTCGGCATCATGGGCCTGGGCAATCTGGGGGCCGCCGCCGCCACCATGCTGCGTGCGCTGAACTTTCCGGTGCAGGGCTGGGCGCGCAGCCCGAAGGACATCCCCGGCGTCCGCAGCTTCGTGGGCGCGGAGGGGCTGCCGGAATTCCTGGCGACCACCGATATCCTGGTCTGCCTGCTGCCCTCCACCCCGGAGACCGCCGGGCTGATCGATTCCCGCCTGCTGGCGCAGCTGCCGCCTGGCGCCCAGCTGGTGAATGCCGGCCGGGGCCAGCATGTGGTGGAGGCCGACCTGATCGCCGCGCTGGATTCTGGCCACATCGCCGGCGCCGTGCTGGACGTGTTCGTGCAGGAGCCGCTGCCGGCGGAAAACCCGCTCTGGCGGCATCCGGCCGTGACGGTCACCCCGCACGTCGCCTCCATGGCCAACCGGCAGGACCGCGCCATCTATGTCGCCGCCGCCATCGCGGCGCATGAGGCCGGCCTGCCGATGCCCAATGTCTACGATCCCGAGAGGGGCTACTGATGCTCACCCCGCCGCCGCTGCCGCCCGTCCGCCCCGACCCCACCCGCGTGGCCACCGAGCGCGAACTGCGCGAGGACCTGGCCTGCGCCTACCGCCTGTTCGCCCATTTCGGCATGACGGACCTGGTCTACACCCATCTCTCGGTGCGCGTGCCCAATGAGCCGGGGGCCGAGGGACACCGCTTCCTGGTCAACCCCTACGGCCTGATGTTCGAGGAGATCACCGCCTCCTCCCTCGTTCTGGTGGACGCCGAGGGGCAGCCGGCGCAGGAGACGAGCTGGCCGGTGAACCCGGCTGGCTTCGTCATCCACTCCGCCCTGCACCTGGGCAGCGAGCGGGCGCAATGCGTGATGCACACCCATACCCTGGCGGGCATGACGGTGGCGGCGACCGATTGCGGCATCCTGCCGCTCAATCAGATGAGCATGGAATTCACCGACCGCGTCGCCATCCATGAATACGAAGGCATCGCCGCCGACGATAACCTGGACGAGCGCGAGCGCCTGGTGCGCGACATGGGCGACAAGCCCTGCCTGCTGCTGCGCAACCACGGCCTGCTGACCATCGGTGCCACCGTCGCCGAGGCCTTCTACTGGATGTACTACCTGGAGCAGGCCTGCCGCATCCAGGTCGCGGCCCAGGCGACCGGCGCCACCCTGTCCATGCCCTCGGCCGAGATGGTCGCCCGCGTCCGCGCCCAGTCCAAGGACAGCCCGGTCAAGGGCTGGCTCCCCTGGCAGGCGCTGAAGCGCAAGATGGACCGCGAGCAGCCGGACTACCGCGCGTGAGCGCCGCGGGCGGACGGACGAGCGGGCATGCCCTGGAACTGCGTGGGGTCACCAAGCGCTACGGCACCTTCACCGCGGCGGAAGGGGTGAACATCTCGGTCGGGCAGGGCGAGTTCCTGACCCTTCTCGGCCCCTCCGGCTCCGGCAAGACGACGCTGCTGATGACCATCGCCGGCTTCGTGCAGCCGACGGAGGGACAGGTGCTGCTGGATGGCCGCGACATCACGGCCCTGCCGCCCGAGAAGCGCAATTTCGGCATGGTGTTCCAGGGCTACGCGCTGTTCCCGCATCTGACGGTGGCGGAGAACGTGGCCTTCCCGCTGCGCGTGCGCCACATGCCCAAGCCGGAGCAGGCCGAGAAGGTCCGCGCGGCGTTGGACCTGGTGCAGCTGACCCGCTTCGCCGAGCGCAAGCCCAGCCAGCTCTCCGGCGGCCAGCAGCAGCGCGTGGCCCTGGCCCGCGCCCTGGTGTTCGACCCCGCGCTGCTGCTGCTGGACGAGCCGCTCTCCGCCCTCGACAAGAAATTGCGCGCTGAGTTGCAGGATGAGCTGAAGGCGCTGCACCGCCGCGTCGGCCGCACCTTCGTCAACGTGACGCATGATCAGGAGGAGGCGCTCAGCCTTTCCGACCGCATCGCCATCCTGAACCATGGCAGGCTGGTGCAGCAGGGTAGCCCGTCGCAGCTCTACGAAGCGCCACGCTCCCGCTTCGTCGCCGACTTCCTGGGCAAGTCCAACTTCCTGCACGGGCGCGCGGCCGAGGGCGGTGCGGGCGGCTTCAGCATCCTGGCCGGGTCCACCATGCTGGCCGTGGCCGCCGCCGCTCGCCCGCCGGCGGGCAGCAACGTGCTGCTCTCCCTGCGGCCGGAGAAGGTGTCACTCTTGGCACCGGGCGAGACCGCCGAGAACATGGTCGATGGCACGGTGGAGAGCTGGTCCTACCTGGGCGCCGGCTTCGCCCTGGTAGTGGCGACGGTGGATCTGGGCCCGCTGCGGGTGAACCTGCCGGCCTGGAACGCGCCTTTCGCCCCGGCCGAGGGTCTGCCGGTCCGGCTGGGCTGGGCCGCCAACGCCGCCGTACCGGTGGAAGAGGACCTGCCCGCCGCTGCGTGACGCGGGGCCCCTCATCGCCATTGACGCTCCGCGATCGTGAGGTAATGGTCCGGGGCCGACACAACATGCTGTCGTTGCCCCGGAGAGCCCACCTTGCCGAACTTCGCCTGCCCGGTGTGCCGTGCCCCCCTGGCTGCCAGCGCGCAGGGCCTGCACTGCTCCGGCTGCGGTGCGGACTACCCCCTCGTGCATGGCGTGCCGGTGCTGCTGAACGAGCCCAACAGCGTGTTCCGCACCGAAGACTACCTGGGCGGCCAGGGCTATGAAGGCGCCAGCGGCTACGCAGGCTCCGCCGACCGCACCACCGGGCTGCGGCGCGCCTACCGCCGCTTCGCCACCAGCCTTTCCGAGGCCCCGGTGCCCGGCGTGGGCTTCGATCCGCTGGAGATCATCCAGGCGCAGAAGCCGGATGCGGAGATTCTCGTCATCGGCTCCGGCGAGCGGGAGCTGAAGGGTAATGTCACCTACACCGACGTCGCCCTGGCCAAGAACATCGCCTGCATCTGCGACGCGCACGACCTGCCGTTCCCCGACGCTTCCTTCGACGCCGTCTTCGCCGAGGCGGTGCTGGAGCATGTGTGCGACCCGCAGCGCGTGGTGGCTGAGATCACCCGCGTGCTGAAGCCGGAAGGCTTCGTCTACGCCGTCACGCCCTTCCTGCAACCGGTGCATATGGGCGCCTACGACTTCACCCGCTTCACCTATCTCGGCCATCGGCGGCTGTTCCGGCAGTTCGACGACCTGCGCAGCGGCATGATCGGCGGGCCGGGCTATTCCGCCATCCATCTCGGCCGCAACCTGCTGACCGCCCTGTCCGACCGCCGCCGCGTCCGCGCCGCCCTGCGTATGCTGGCCCTGCTGGCCACCTACCCGCTGCGCTACCTGGACCCGCTGCTCTCCCGCACCGAGAGCGCCTACAACTCCGCCTGCGCCTGCTACTTCCTCGGCCGCAAGCGGGAGACGCCGATCTCGGACCGGGAGATGATCACGCTGTTCCGGGGGCGCTGAGGCGCTGCTTCGTGGTCCTGTGATCTGCCGGAGTGAAGGGCCTGGAAAGAATTCCCCGGACCCCTTCTTTTATTTCTGCGAGTTTGGCGTGGCGCTTCAGGACTGAGAGCGGACGCTGCTTGATGATTTTAATCATGGGCCACAAGGGCTGAACCGTCAGTCGCCGGAGGTCCAGGACCTCCGGCGCACCCAGCCGTCTCCCAAGAACACCCTCTCAAAAGCCCCGCCCGAAAAACTCGAAAAGGAAAAGAAGGGGTCCGGGGAATTCTTTCCCCGGCCTCCTATGCCTGATGGTCGAGCACCGCAGCGGCCACGCCGGCCAGGATACTGTCATGATCATGACATTTCGCGATTGACGCAGGGCAGCATGCGGGTCTGTCATCGCCGCCTTCAGACGAGGATCTCGGTTCGATGAATATCGCCACGCCGCCTGGCCGTATCAATTGCTCGGAAGAGGAGTGGCGCGTCCGCTGCGACCTGGCCGCGCTGTACCGGCTGGTGGCGCACCACAAGATGACTGACTTCATCTACACCCATATCAGCGCGCGGGTGCCGGGGCCGGAACACCACTTCCTGATCAACAAGTACGGTGTGCTGTTCCACGAAATGCGCGCCAGCGATCTGGTGAAGATCGACCTGAACGGCAATGTGGTCGAGGACGAGCCGCAGTCCAAGCCGGTGAACGCCGCGGGCTTCACCATTCACTCCGCCCTGCACATGGCGCGGGAGGATGCGTTCTGCGTCGTGCACACCCACACCGCCGCCGGCATCGCCGTCTCCGCCCAGAAGCACGGCCTGCTGCCGATCAGCCAGCATGCGCTGAAGTTCTACGGCCACCTGGCTTATCACGGCTATGAGGGCGTGGCGCTGGACCTGGATGAGCGGGACCGGCTGGTGGCCGATATCGGTGAGCACCAGGCGATGATCCTGGTCAACCATGGCCTGCTGGTGACGGGGCGCACGATCCCCGAGGCCTTCAACATGATCTATTACCTGGAGCGCGCCTGCCAGGCCCAGGTCGCCGCCCTGGCCGGCGGCAGCGAGCTGATCCTGCCGCCCGAGGAAGTGCGCCTGAAGACCGCCGCGCAGTTCAATGGCAAGACCAAGGAAGAGAGCGAGAAGAAGCTGGCCCACTTCGAATGGGCCTGGCAGAGCGCGCTGCGCCTGATTGAGGGCGACAAGATCGACTGGCGCACCTGAGAGGGAAGGCCGGGGGAAGGAGTTCCCCCGGACCCCCATCTTTTTTCCTCGAGTCTTGGGTTCGGGCTTGGAGAGGTGAGGGTGCTAGTGGCGGCACCCTATTAGAATCCAAAGGCAGCGCGGGCTGCACCCTCCGTCGCCGAAGGTCCTGGACCTCCGGCGCGCCCCGGCCCCACCCCCCATACTCGCAAACAGAAGATGGGGGTCTGGGGGAATTCCTTCCCCCAGCCTTTGGCCGGATCTCAGCCGTCCACCTTGGCGCCCGAGCGCCGCACAACTTCCGCCCATTTCTTCACCTCCGCCGCGACGAAAGTCTCGAAGGCGGCGGGGGAGGTGCCGCCATCCGGCGTCAGGTCCGGCTTCATGCCGCCGAGGTCGGCCAGTTTCGCCCAGGTTTCCGGGTCGTGGACGATGGCGTTGATCTCGGCGCCCAGCTTCTCGACGATCGGGCGGGGCGTGCGGGCCGGGGCCTGGACGCCGAACCAGCCAGTGGCTTCCACGCCGGGCAGCCCTTCCTCGGCCGTGGTGGGCACGTCGGGCAGGGCGGCGCTGCGGGTGGCGGTGGTCACGGCCAGGGCCCGCAGCCGGCCATCGCGGATATGGCCGATGGCGGAGGGCAGGTTGTCCACGCCCACTTCCACCCGTCCGGCCATGATCTCGGCCAGCATCGGCCCGGCGCCGCGGAAGGGCACGTGGGTCAGCTGGATACCGGCCTCCAGCTTCAGCAGCTCGCCCGTCATGTGCAGGGACGTGCCGGCGCCGGAGGAGCCGATATTCAGTGTGCCGGGCTTGGCCTTGGCCAGCGCCACCAGCTCCCGCAGCGTCTTCACCGGCAGGTCGTTGTTCACGAAGATGACGTTGGGCACCTTGATCAGCAGCCCGACATTGGCGAGGTCGGACGGCTTGTAGCCGATGCTGCCGGCATACAGCGCGTAGTTGATGGCGCCCGAGGACACGGTCTGCATCAGGATGGTGTAGCCATCCGGCTCCGCCTTCGCGACGACGTCGGAACCGATATTGCCGCCGGCGCCGCCGCGGTTCTCGATGGGAAAAGCCTGGCCCAGGCGGTGGTGCAGCCGCTCCGCCAGGATGCGGGCGGCGATGTCGGTGGTGCCGGCGGGGGTGAAGGGCACGATGAACTTCACCGGCCGGGTCGGCCAGTTGGCCTGGGCGCGGGCAAGGCTGGGAATCCCGGCGAAAGGCAGCAGACCGGCGGCGCCGAGTATGGCCCGGCGATTCAGTGTCGGCATGGACTTCTCCTTCTGCCGGATCCCGAGGGTCGTTTGCCTTCGTATTGCGATCCGGCTGCCCTGTTCCTGCCGCAAGCCCATGTTCTCTTGCAAGCAGCTTGAGTGGGGGCCAGATCCCCATGGTCGGCCGGGGACTCGGGATCGATGCGTTTCTTCAGGATCTATGGGCGTGTTCTGGGGCTGTTGTGGCGGGATCGGGCAGTGGCAGGCGGGCTCGCCTTCACCGCGCTGATGGTCGCCGGGCTGCAATTCATGGAGCCGGTGCTGTTCGGCCGGGTGGTGGACGTCCTCTCCGGCAGCCAGGGCAGCGGTATCTTCGAGCTACTGCTGGTCTGGGGCGCGGTGGGGCTGGCCGGTATCGGTTGCAGCGCGGCCATCGCGCTGTTGGCGGACCGGATGGCGCACCGCAACCGGCTGGCGGTGATGCACAGCTATTACCAGCATGTACTGGCCATGCCGCCCGCCTTCCACGGCGATACGCAGTCCGGCCGGCTGATGAAGGTCATGCTGGTCGGAAGCGATAACCTGTTCAACCTGTGGCTGTCCTTCTTCCGCGAGCATCTGGTGACGGCGCTGACCGCCGGCCTGCTGCTGCCGCTGACCCTGATGATGAACTGGCGCCTCGGCCTGCTGCTGGTGGGCCTGGTGGTGCTGTTCTGCGGCGTGGCCGCCCTCGTCGTCTCCCGCACCCACAAGGCGCAGGCGCAGGTGGAGGGGCTGCACACCCAGCTGGCCGGCAATGCGCAGGATACGCTCTCCAACATCCTGGTCGTGCAGTCCTTCACGCGGCTGGAGGCGGAGTCGAAGCTGTTCGCCGGCATCGTGCAGCAGGTGCTGGACCGGCAGTTCCCGGTGCTGAACTGGTGGGCGGTGCTGTCGGTCATGACGCGCTCGGCCAGCACGCTGTGCGTGATCGCCATCTTCGTGCTCGGCGCCTGGCTGAACAGCCAGGGCAAGGCGACGGTGGGTGAGATCGTCTCCTTCATGGGCTTCGCCATGCTGCTGATCTCCCGCCTGGAAGGGCTGGTCGGCTTCGTTGCCCGGCTGGTGTTCCAGCGCCCGGCGCTGGAGGAGATGTTCAACATCATCGACGCCAAGACCACGGTGCCGGACCGGGTGAACGCGGTCGATCTCGGCCGTGCCACGGGCGAGGTGCGGTTCGAGGAGGTAGGCTTCGCCTATCCCGGCACCGTCGCCACCCTCTCCGGCGTCAGCTTCACCGCCGAGGCCGGGCGCAGCGTCGCCCTGGTCGGCCAGACCGGCGCTGGCAAGACGACGGCGATGGCGCTGCTGCAGCGGCTGTGGGACCCGGCGGTGGGCCGCATCACCATCGATGGCGTGGACCTGCGGGACATGACGCTGGAGAGCCTGCGCCGCAATGTCGGCGTGGTGTTCCAGGACAGCCTGCTGTTCAACCGCACCATCCGCGAGAACCTGCTGGTCGGCCGCCCCGAGGCGACCGATGAAGAAATCGAGCAAGCCTGCCGCATGGCCGAGGCGCATGACTTCATCAGCCGCCAGCCCCAGGGCTACGACACGCTGGTGGGCGAGCGCGGTGGCGCGCTTTCCGGCGGGCAGAAGCAGCGGCTGGCGATTGCCCGCGCACTGCTGAAGAACCCGCCCATCCTGATCCTGGACGAAGCGACCAGCGCGCTGGATGCGGCGACCGAGGCCCGGGTACAGAAGGCGCTGAAGGCGCTGATGGCCGGCCGCACCACCTTCATTATCGCCCACCGCCTCTCCACCATCCGCGAAGCGGACGAGATCATGGTGTTCGATGCCGGGCAGGTGGTGGAGCGAGGCGACTTCAACACCCTGGTCCGCCACGGCGGCGTCTTCGCCGACCTGGTGCGCAGCCAGTTGCCGCCCACCCTGGCGCTGGTGGCCTAGCCTCAGCCAGGCTGACCTGGACGGCCCGCCCGTCACCGGGCAGGCCGTCGCGCTTATCGGCCGGCCAAGGCGCCGGTTATCGTGACCCCACGCAGATCGACACGGGCGGCCCTGGGCTCCTATATTGCGGTGCAGCAATTTTTGGAGATCACATGGCAGCCGATGGCGCCGGGCGTCAGGACAAGCGGAGCATGGCCAGGATCGGCGTGCTGCTGCTCGCTGATGCCGAGATGTCCAACGCGGCTTCAGTGATCTTCGAGGCCCCGGTCAACATGGCCGGCGAGCTCGCTATGAAGGGGCCGATCGGCGCCTATACCTATGTGCGCCCGCGCTGCCGGCTGTTGGCGGGGCTGGCCGGGATCGGCCGCTACTGCTCGCTGGCCACGGGCGTGGAGATCGGCGATGGCGACCACCCGGTCGATTGGCTCAGCACCCATCCGTTCCAGTATGGTGAGGCCTGGGTGGCCAATCGATGGTCCAAGCTGGCGGAGCCGCCGCCGCATCCCCGGCCGCCGCTGAAGCCCCGCACCCTGATCGGGAACGACGTGTGGATGGGCACCAACGCCATCGTCATGCGAGGCGTGCACATTGGCCACGGCGCCATCGTGGCCGCCGGCGCGGTGGTGACGAAGGACGTGCCGCCCTATGCCATCGTCGGCGGCGTTCCTGCCCGGGTGATCCGCTACCGGTTCGACCGTGCGACCATCGTCGCCCTGCTGCGGCTGCGGTGGTGGGACTACACCGCCGACAGCCTGGCCGGCGTGGCGTTCCAGGACGTGGCCACAGCCATCCGCCAGGTGGAGGAACGCCAGGCGAGCGGTGTGCTGGAGGTGATCCCAATGTCCGGTGGGCAGGTGAACGGGCAGGGGGAGATCTCCCACCACAGTACCGCCGCCTTCCATGCGCGCATCGACCAGTGGTCGGCCGAGGCGGCGGGGCTCGACCCGGTCGGGGAAGCCGCGTCCCTGCTCGCGCACTGATCCGCGCTGCAGGCGAGGGCCCGCGGTCATCCAGGCCGCGTGAGGATCGCAAGACTCCCATAACCCTTTATCCGTTGACGGCGCCGGCCCTGGCCCGCATGGTCCGCGCCCCCGAGACCCCGTTTTACGGAAATATCGACCGATGCCTGCGATCACGCTGCCTGACCAGTCCGTCCGCCAGTTCGACGGGGCTGTGACGGGCACGACCGTGGCCGCCGCCATCGGCCCGGGCCTCGCCAAGGCGGCGCTGGCCATGCAGGTGGACGGCCAGCTGCGCGACCTCTCCTTCGCCATCGAGGGCGACGCCAAGGTCCGCTTCATCACCCGCAAGGACCCCGAGGCGCTGGAGATGATCCGGCACGACGCCGCCCATGTGCTGGCGGAGGCGGTGCAGGAGCTGTTTCCCGGGACTCAGGTGACCATCGGCCCGTCGATCGAGAACGGCTTCTACTACGACTTCGCGCGGAACGAGCCCTTCACCCCGGAGGACTTCCCGAAGATCGAGGCTAAGATGCGCGAGATCATCGCGCGCAACGCCGCCTTCGTGCGGGAGGAGTGGCCGCGCGACCAGGCCATCGCGTTCTTCGAGGAGAAGGGCGAGCGCTACAAGGCCGAGCTGATCCGCGACCTGCCGGAGACCGAGGTGATCTCGATCTACCGCCAGGGCGAGTGGCTCGACCTGTGCCGCGGCCCGCATATGCGCGGCACGGGCGATGTCGGCGCTGCCTTCAAGCTGATGAAGGTGGCAGGCGCGTATTGGCGCGGTGACCACCGCAACGCCATGCTCAGCCGCATCTACGCCACGGCCTGGCGCGACCAGAAGGAACTGGACGCCTACCTGCTGCAGCTGGAAGAGGCCGAGAAGCGCGACCACCGCAAGATCGGCAAGGAGATGGGCCTGTTCCACCTCCAGGAAGAGGCGGCTGGCAGCATCTTCTGGCACCCCAAGGGCTGGCGCCTTTACACCACGGTGCAGGACTACATGCGCCGCCGGCTGGATGCCGCCGACTACCAGGAGGTGAAGACCCCGCAGCTGGTCGACCGCAAGCTGTGGGAAGCTTCCGGCCACTGGGAGAAGTACCGCGAGCACATGTTCATCGCGACCGTCGACGACGAGTCCGAGAAGGACCGCATGCTGGCGCTGAAGCCGATGAACTGCCCCTGCCATGTGCAGATTTTCAACCATGGCCTGCGTTCGTACCGTGAGCTGCCGATGCGGATGGCGGAGTTCGGCGCCTGCCATCGATTCGAACCCTCCGGTGCGCTGCACGGCATCATGCGCGTGCGTGCCTTCACGCAGGACGACGCCCACATCTTCTGTACCGAAGACCAGGTGCCGGCCCAGACAGCCGAGTTCGTCGCGTTGCTGGCCGCTGTGTATCGTGATTTTGGCTTCAACGAATTCCGCGTGAAGTTCAGCGACCGCCCGGAGAAGCGCGCCGGCAGTGAGGAATCCTGGGACAAGGCGGAAGCCGGCCTGAAGGAGGCCTGCCGCCTGGCCGGCGTCGAGTACGAACTGAACCCGGGGGAGGGCGCCTTCTACGGCCCCAAGCTGGAATTCGTGCTGCGCGACGCCATTGGCCGTGACTGGCAATGCGGCACCTTGCAGGTAGACTATGTGCTGCCGGAGCGGCTAGACGCGGTCTATGTGGGGGAGGACGGCAACCGCCACCGCCCCGTCATGCTGCACCGCGCCATCCTGGGCAGCTTCGAGCGCTTCCTGGGCATCCTGATCGAGGAGCATGCCGGGCGCTTCCCGCTCTGGCTGGCCCCCGTGCAGGTCGCGGTCGCCACCATCGTTGACGAGGCAGCGCCCTTCGCCAAGGAGGTGGCCGCCGCCTTCCGCAAGGCCGGCCTCTCGGTCGAGCTGGATCTGCGCAACGAGAAGATCAACCGCAAGGTGGTTGACCATATCGAGCAGCGGGTGCCCGTCCTGGCCGTGATCGGCCGCCGTGAGGCCGAGGAAGGCAAGGTGGTCTTGCGCCGGCTGCCGGGGCGTGAGCAGGTGACTTTGACGCTCGCCGAAGCGGTGGCAACCCTTGCCGCCGAGGCCGCAGCCCCCGACTTGAAGCCTGTGGATGTTGCAGTCGCCTGACGGCTGCACCATAAATAGGCGACGTGCATTTCGTTCCCACAGTGACAGGAGCCGACTCTGGCCCGAGGCCCTCTTCCGAACCAGCTTCCCCCCCGCGACGGACCGCGGGTGAACGAAGACATCCGCGTCCCTCAGGTTCGCCTGATCGACGAGGAAGGCGAAATGATCGGCGTGATGAGCGCACGAGAAGCCCTGCTGCGCGCCTATGACGCCGGCATGGACCTGCTCGAGATCAGCCCGAACGCCGTCCCGCCGGTCTGCAAGATCACCGACTACGGCAAGTACAAGTACGAGCAGCAGAAGAAGGCCAACGAGGCCCGCAAGAAGCAGAAGATCGTCGAGATCAAGGAAATCAAGGTTCGCCCGAACATTGATGACCACGATTATGACGTGAAGATGCGCTCTGCGAAGTCCTTCCTGGAGGAGGGCGACAAGGTCAAGGTGACCCTGCGCTTCCGTGGCCGCGAGATGGCGCACCAGGATCTGGGCGTGAAGGTGCTGGAGCGTATCCGTACCGAGCTGGGCGAACTGGCGAAGGTGGAGCAGATGCCCCGCCTGGAAAACCGCCAGATGATCATGGTGCTGGCGCCGAAATAACGGCCGCCGCGCTACCCATCCGGGTTTTCATCGCCCGGCTAGCCTCCGTTCCACGGTGGGCCGGCCGGGCGGTGGCGTTTTCGGGGGCCCATCTTTAGGCCCCGGTGCTGCCGCAAATCGGCACCATTTCCAGCGTTCTATGGATGAGCGTTGGAGGATCGAACCATGTCGCGCCGCCGTTTTCGCCCATCCGGTTTCGCCCTGGCCCTGGCCGCCATGCTGCTACCGGCCGCGGCCTCGGCTGCCCCTGCTTTCACCACCACCCGCCTCAGCCTGCGCTCCGGCCCCGCGACCGAGTATCCGGCCGTCGCATTGCTGGAACCTGGCGTGCAGGTGGAGGTGCTGGGTTGCCTGGAAGGCTATGGCTGGTGCGATGCCATGGTGGGGCGGGACCGTGGCTGGCTGCCCGGCAACTACCTGCAGGCCCCCTATTATGAGCGGCGGGAGCCATTGATCGGCATCGCCCCCGCCATCGGCCTGCCCATCATCGGCTTCGCCGCTGGCAGCTATTGGGACAGCTACTATCGCGGCCGTCCCTTCTATCGGGAGCGCGACCGCTGGGTTGGCTACGCGCCGCCCCGCTGGCGGCATGACGGCCCGCCGGGCCCCGGCCCAGGCTGGCGCGGGCCGGATCGTGACTGGCGGGGCGGCCCCGACCGCGACTGGCGCGGCGGGCCTGGCTGGGATGGCCATGGCCCGCCCGGGCGTGGGCCCGGTGGGCCGGGCTTCGGCCACCGGGATGGCGGCCCGTCCGGTCATGGCGGGCAATGGAGCGGTGGCCCTGGCCGCCCGGACGGCC
>NZ_JACTVA010000012.1:95248-115162 GCF_014490485.1 Teichococcus aerophilus
ACAACCGTGGCCCGGGCGGCCCGCCGGGTGGTGGCCCTGGGGGCGGCCCGGGTGGCGGTGGTCCCGGCGGACCGGGCGGCGGCGGACCGCGTGGTGACCGGGGCGGCGGCGGTGGCCCGTCGGGTGACCGGGGGCCGCGCTAAAGGCGGCGCACTAAAGGTGGGGGCTGGGCCGAAAGGCTGGGGAGGGATTTCTCCAGGCCCCATCTTTTATTTCCAAGTTTCTGGCGTGTGCGGTGCCGTGGCGGGGATGCCACGTTTGAGCAGACGATGGAGGCCTTCGGCGACTGGAGCGTGATCGTCGAAGGCTGGCTCAACCGGGGGCGTGGACCACGCTATCCAGCGGAGGCCTATGGTTTGGCTGCCGGGACGATACTTCGGCAGATTACCCATGCGTGGCACGTGCCAAAGCTAGGCCGCAGCATCCAAATCCACGAGGCGGGCGGCACTCCTCGGTCTCAACCGTCACAGGCCGCGAGGCTCAGTGCCAGGCGCAGATCGGCGACGAACGCCTCGTAGGCCTGCCGCCGGGCCGTCTCGTCCGGCAGGCGTAGCAGGTAGGAGGGGTGGGTGGTCACCACGGCATCCCATTCGCCCAGCCTACGCGCGCCCCGTTGGCGGGTGACGGCGACAGGGCTGCCCGCCAACGCCAGCGCCGCCGTCGCCCCCAGCGCCACGACGATCTTCGGCTGCACGAAGCTCAGTTCCTTCATCAGCCACCATCGATAATGCTTCACCTCCCCGGCCGTGGGGGATTGGTGGATGCGCCGCTTCCCGCGCTGCTCGAACTTGAAGTGCTTCACAGCGTTGGTCAGGTAGGCGCTGCCGCGCGCGATGCCGGAATCCGCCAGAGCTTGGTCCAGCATCTGCCCGGCGGGGCCGACGAAGCAGCGGCCCTGCAGATCCTCCTGGTCGCCCGGCTGCTCGCCGACAAAGGCGATCGGCGCACCTTCGGGCCCTTCGCCCAGCACGGCGCGGATGGCGCCCGGCACCAGTGGCGCCGACGCGGCGATCAACTGGTTCAGCGCCGCCAGCGTCTCCGGCGCCTGCCGCGCCATCGCGGCCACGGCACGGGCGGGGTCGCGCTTCACCGGCGGCATGGCCTGGCGGGCGATCATCTCCCGCACCCGGGCGGGGGCGGAGTGGATCAGTTCCGGGATCGCGGCGGCTTCCGGCATGTGGCGCCAGTATTTCTTCGGCATCTCCGCCCGCATCGCCGTCGGGTTCACCCGGGCCGGGTTGAAGGTACTCTCGTAGTAGCCGAGCCAACCGGCCTCGAACGCATCGCTATCTGGTGCATCGGCCCGCGTGGCGGCGGGGCCTTGGGTCAGCGCCACCTTGTCCCAATGCAGGCTGCCCAACGGGGTCAGGATGGACCACGCGACGCCGCGGAAGCGGGTGACGAAGAAGTCGGCCGTGGCTTCCAGGATGTGGTGCTCAGGCTCGAACCACGCGACGTAGCGCTCTCCGGCCGTGTCATCCCCGACGCGGCGGAAGCGCAGGAAGGCGTGCATCTTGTGCAGGTCCCGCCGCACCGATTTCCGCATCATCTCCAGCCGGTGCACCAGCGGGTCGCTCTGCACTTCCAGCAACGCCCGCTCCCCCTGCAACACACGCCAGACGAGGGTATGCAGCAAGGCGTGGCGGGCAGGGTCCCGATGGCACAGCACCAGCTCGATCAATTCGGCCACCGCGCGGGGCAGGGCCAGATGCGGGGCAGGGGCGGCGGCTTCCTCGCCGAACAGGTCCGGCGTGCCGCCGGCATCCCAGGCGACCTCGGCCGGCGGAATCCCGGCGGCGGCCAACTGGCGGATAGCGGCGCGGAAGCCATCCTGGTCCGCGCCCGCTTGCAGCACCATGCGGCGCATGGCGGTTAGAACAGGCTCATCTGCCTGGCCGGGGCGGCGGTCAGGCGCTGGCGCAAATCCTGCCGGTCAGTCAGCCGCGCCGGGTGGTGGTCGGCGGTGATCAGGAAGGGCCGGGCCCGCTTCATCCCGGCGGTCAGCCGTGCCAAATCCTCCAACCGCAGCTTGGTATGGCGGCGGGACGCGACGATCTTGTCCACCGCCCGGGCGCCGAGGCCCGGCACCCGCAGCAGCATCTCCCGGTCCGCGACGTTCACGTCGACCGGGAATTGCTCCCGGTGCTTCAGCGCCCAGGCCAGCTTGGGGTCGATCTCCAGGTCCAGCATGCCGGCCTCGCCACCGGCGGCGATGTCCTGCACGGTGAAGCCGTAATAGCGCAGCAGCCAATCGGCCTGGTACAGCCGGTGCTCCCGCTGCAACGGCGGCGCCTTGGCCGGCAGCGCGATACTGGCTTCCGGAATGGGGCTGAAGGCGGAGTAGTAGACCCGCTTCATCGCATAGCGGCCGTACAGCCGGGCACTGGTGTCCAGCACCGCCTCGTCCGTCGTGTCGTCGGCCCCGACGATCATCTGCGTGCTCTGCCCGGCCGGGGAGAAGCGGCGGCGTTCCTCCTTCGCCTCGACAATGCGCTCATGCATCTGGCCCATGCTGGCCTGGATGGTGGCGCCGTCTTTCTCCGGTGCCAGCCGGCCCAGGCTCTCGGCCGAGGCCAGTTCCAGATTCACCGAAAGCCGGTCCGCCCAGAGCCCCGCCTGCTCGATCAGCCACGGGCTGGCCTCGGGGATGGTCTTGAGATGGATGTAGCCGGCGAAGCCGTGTTCCTGCCGCAAGGTGCGAGCCACCAGCATCATCTGTTCCATCGTGTAGTCTGGCGAACGGATGATGCCGGAGGAGAGGAACAGGCCCTCGATGTAGTTGCGCTTGTAGAAGCCGAGCGTCAGCTGCACCACTTCCTCCACGCTGAAGCGGGCGCGCTGCACGTTGGAAGACCGCCGGTTGATGCAATAAGCGCAGTCGAACAGGCAGTAATTGGTCAGCAGGATTTTCAGCAGGGACACGCAGCGGCCATCTGGCGTGTAGGAATGGCAGATGCCGGCGCCCGTGGTGGAACCCACCGCGCCATCCCCCGCCGCACGCTTCGCTCCGCCGGAAGACGCGCAGGACGCATCGTATTTCGCCGCATCCGCCAGGATACGGAGCTTCTTCAACAGCGTCTGGTCCATGGCGGGCCCTTCCTTTGTTCATAATATGTTCCTGTTTGGGGAATGACAAGGGGAGGGGTTCGGGTCTGTCGCGGAGGTGATAGGGGAAGGCCGGGGAAAGAATTCCCCGGCCCCCTTCTTTTCTTTTTGCGAGTTTTGGAAGTGGCTGCAGAGGGCGCCGTCTTGAGAAAAGGCTGGGTGCGCCGGAGGTCTAGGACCTCCGGCGACTGACGGTTCAGCCCCGTCGGCCCATTCTAAATATCATCAAAAAGCGTTTGCCCGCAGTCCTGCAGCGCTGTCCCAAACCCGCAGAAAAAAGAAGGGGTCCGGGGAATTCCTTCCCCGGCCTTCCCGACGCCGCCCAGAGGCCTGCGGCGTCCGATCAGACCTGATCGCGCCGGAAGCAGGCTTCGTCGTGGTCGTTGACGATGCCGGTGGCTTGCATCCAGGCATAGACGATGGTGGGGCCGACGAACTTGAAGCCGCGCTGCTTCAGGGCTTTGGAGATCTGCTCGGACAGATCGGTCTTGGCCGGGCGCAACTGGCCGTCACCGCGCAGGACCTTGCCGTTGGTGAAGGACCAGCAGAAGGCAGCGAAATCCTCGCCGCGCGTGGCCATGTCGCAGTACAGGCGGGCGCCACCAATGGTCGCCTCGATCTTGGCGCGGGAGCGGATGATGCCGGGGTTGTCCAACAGACGCAGGATATCCGCCTCGCCGAATTGCGCGACGCGCTCGGGCATGAAGTCGGCGAAGGCCGCGCGGAAAGCGTCGCGCTTGCGGAGAACGGTGATCCAGGCGAGGCCGGCCTGGAAGCCATCCAGCATCAGCTTTTCCCACAAGGAGCGGGAATCGCGCTCCGGCACGCCCCATTCCTCGTCGTGATAGGCCTGCATCAGCCTGTCCTGCCCCGCCCAGGTGCAGCGCCGGCCGGTATGGGGGTCGCACATGTCATCTGCCTCCGCTGGTTACCGTTATGGGGGGAGGTTGCCGCACCCAGCCCCACCACATGTCCCGGGTCGCACGCGCCGCGTCCGTGTTCATACCAGAGCAATCGCGCCGGACCAGGGCGGAAGCGTGGCAGGCGGCGGCTGCCTTGGGCCGAGGCGCGGTGGCCGGGGTCGATGGTCGAACGGCGCGTTCAAAGGACGGTGCGGCCAGGGCGGGGCTGCTTGTGCCGCCGAATGAAAGCAGGCAAGGCCACGGCCTGGATGCTGATGAAGGACACGCCCGTGGGCCATCGCCTGATCCGCCTGGTGCCACGGCTGGTGGCTTTGCTGGCCGCGCTGGCCATCATCCCCTGGACATTGGGCGTGCCAGGCGTGGCGGGCAGCGACTACGCCCGTGGCTGGACCATCGGCTATTTCTCGCTGATCGCCTATGCCGTGGCGTACGCGGTGCTGGCACTGCTGGGCTGGTTCGCCCGCCGGGGACAGCTGGCTTCCGGCGCGCAACTGGCCGGGCGGTTGGCGTGGGTCGCCCTGGCCGCCTTCGTGGTGGCGCAGCTCTGGGCGTGGGTGCTGATTTCAAAGTGAGGCTGAGTGCGCCGTGATGCGCACGTTTGCGGCAGGCGATGAGCCCGTTGGCCTGATGGTAGGGAAGCGGCAAAAGGCACGGTAGGCAAGGCCCTTGCGGAACGCAGAATCAGTGGAGCGCCTGCAAGCGCCCCGCTGCATCAAGTCACGATGCGGAAGGGCGGCAATGCGCCGCCCTTCCGACCGTCATTCCCACTCGATCGTGCCGGGCGGCTTGCTGGTGATGTCGTAGGTCACGCGGTTGATGCCGCGCACCTCGTTGACGATGCGTCCGGCCACCCGCGTCAGGAACTCCATGGTGAACGGGTAGACATCCGCGGTCATGCCATCGGTGGAGGTCACCGCGCGCAGGGCGCAGGCGCTGTCATAGGTGCGGCCATCGCCCATCACGCCCACGGTGCGGACCGGCAGCAGCACGGTGAAGGCCTGCCAGATCGCGTCGTAGAGGCCGGCGGAACGGATCTCTTCCAGGTAGATGGTGTCAGCCTTCTGCAGGATCTGCACCTTCTCCCGCGTCACTTCGCCGGGGATGCGGATGGCGAGGCCGGGGCCCGGGAAGGGATGGCGGCCGACGATCTCCTCCGGCATGCCCAGTTCGCGGCCAAGGGCGCGGACCTCGTCCTTGAACAGGTCGCGCAGCGGCTCCACCAGCTTCATCCGCATGCCCTCGGGCAGGCCGCCGACATTGTGGTGGGACTTGATGGTGACGCTGGGGCCGCCGGTGGCGGAGACGCTCTCGATCACGTCCGGGTACAGCGTGCCCTGGGCCAGGAAGTCGGCGCCGCCGATCTTGGCCTGCTCTTCCTCGAACACCTCGATGAACAGGCGGCCGATGGTCTTGCGCTTCTTCTCCGGGTCCGTGACGCCGGAAAGCTGGCCGAGGAACATCTCGGACGCATCGCGGTGGACCAGCTTGATGTTGAAGCGGTCGCGGAAGGTGGCGACCACCTGCTCCGTCTCGCCCGCACGCATCAGGCCGTGGTCGACATAGATGCAGGTCAGCTGGTCGCCGATCGCCTCATGGATCAGCACGGCGGCGACGGAGGAATCGACGCCGCCGGACAGGCCGCAGATCACCTTGCCGGAGCCGACCTGGGCGCGGATGCGCTCCACGGCCTCGGCCCGGAAGGCCGCCATCGTCCAGTCGCCGGAGCAGCCGCAGACGGAATGGGTGAAGTTGCGCAGCAGCTGCGCACCGTGCGGCGTATGCACCACTTCCGGGTGGAACTGGATGCCGTAATAGTGGCGGCTGTCATCGGCCACGACGGCGAAGGGCGCACCCTCGCTGGTGGCGACGATGCGGAAGCCCTGGGGCAGGGCCGTGACGTGGTCGCCATGGCTCATCCACACCTGCTCACGCGCGCCGGGGGCCCAGACGCCCTCGAACAGCGCGCAGGGCTCGGACACGTCCACATAGGCGCGGCCGTATTCCTGGTGGTCGCTGCCCTCCACCTTGCCGCCCAGCTGCTCGCACATGGTCTGCTGGCCGTAGCAGATGCCCAGCAGCGGCACGCCCATCGCGAAGACAGATTGTGGCGCCCGCGGGCTGCCTGCCTGGGTCACGCTGGCGGGACCGCCGGAGAGGATGATGCCCTTCGGTGCGAAGGCCTGGATGCGATCATCGCCGGCCGTGAACGGCCAGACCTCGCAATAGACCCCGGACTCCCGGACCCGGCGCGCGATCAGCTGCGTCACCTGGCTACCGAAGTCGAGGATGAGGATGCGATCGCTGTGGAGAGCTTGGGAGGAGAGGTCGACCATGGGCGAGCTTGCACCACAATGCTGCGTGCGGTGCAAGACAGAAGGAGGCGGGGGCCTTGATCGGAGGCCCTATGCACGGCACCTTTGCGCCGAAAGCATAAGCGCGACGGAGCCAGACCGATGCCATTTCCTACCGATGATCGCGCCTGGAACGATACCCTGCTCTACCTGTTGGAGCGGCGGCGTCCCGGAGAGCGCACCCTGGCGCCCGAGCCTTTCGTCGACGAGTTGCCCTTCGTGCGGACCTACGACCAGCCCAAGGGCGACGAGGAGCCGCACTACGCCTGGGTGGTCGTCCACAAGGGCATGCTGGACGCGCTGGACCTGGGCTTCCTGCGCCAGTTGCCCAGCTGGTCCGTGCCGGTCTTCGCCAACGAGGTCTTCGTCGTCTTCGCGCGCGAGCCCGAATTCGCGATGACGGACCTGTCGGATTCCGACCATGTGAAGTCCCTGTTCGGTCAGCTGCCGATGGATGCGGCGGAGGCCGAGGCCGCAGCGATTCCGCAGCCGGTCGAGGTCGAGCAGGAGCCTGAGCCGGTGGCCGCGCAGCCGGCGCTGGAGCCCGGGGAACTGCCGGTCGCCGCCGCGCCCACGCCCGTGGCCGCGCCGGCCGCGAAGCCCGCGCCCGCTGCTGCCCCCACCGGCGCCTTGCAGCGGCTGCGGCAGGACGAGACGCAGCGGCTGGTCGGCGAGTATCTGGGCAAGATGCAGGGCCGCCGGGTGCTGGATCTGGGCTGCGGCCTGGGCCGCTTCGCCAATACCCTGGCCTCGGCCGAGGTCCTGGGCGTCGATGCCGCGCCGGACCTGATCGAGGACGCGCGGTCGGCGCATAGCGGCCTGCCGAATTTCCGCTTCATCGCCGCCGATCCGCGCAAGCCCTTGCTGGGCGAGCGGCCCTTCGACGCGACGCTGCTGGTGGATGCGCTGTCCGGCCCCGGCGCCGATGCCACCGCGTTGCTGGAGAACGCGGCGTCCCTGACCCGCCCGGGTGGCCTGCTGGTGGTGAGTGCCGAGAACCGGGACGCGCTGAACCGCCGCGTGGCGCGGGACAGCGCCGGCAGCGGCTTCACCCTGGCCGAGCTGACCGGCATGCTGCGCGCCGCCGGTTTCCGCCCCGTGCGCGCCGATGGCGTCGTCCTGCCCTGGACTACCGGCCCCGGCAGCGAGGACGAGGATGTGCTGCAGGCGTTGCGCGAGCTCGGCCGCCTGGCTGGCCCTGCCTATGCGCAGTCCATCATGGTGCTGGCCAGCCGCGACTGAGGCGCCGACCACGGTCGCCGCAGGCTCCACAGCCTGCGGCGATCACGGTTCGGCTAGGCGCTCACATGCGATGGGTCGCCAGATTCCGGCCGGCAGAGCCTGGCGACCTGTCATCCACCACCCCCGCGAGCCAAGATGCTGTGGTCACTCGCCGCTGGCATCCGTTCGGATCACCCGATCGGCGCCTCCAGTCAGCCGGCCCTCACGGCTCGCCACTGAGCCCCACCGCACGCAAATCTGGCCGACGTCACAGGCACTCGCGCTCCTGAAAGACGAGTTTCCAAAGGCCTCAAGCTTTTGGCGGAGAGAGTTAGGAGGGGCAGCGCCCCTCTTAAACAACCAGTGCGAACAGGCGCCCGCCCTAGACGCGCGGGCGGAAGCGCTCCGCCACCACGGCTGCCAGGGCGGCGCCGACCATCAGCATGGCCATCGGGCGTGCGGTGCCATCGGTCAGCCAGCCCAGCAGGATGCCGCTGCACCCGGCGACGCTGAATTGCAGCGTGCCCAGCAGCGCGGAGGCGGAGCCCGCTTGCGCCGAATGCCGCCCCAGCGCCCCCACCGCCGAGTTCGGCAGGATCAGCGCGGTGGAAGCGCTGGCGATGGCCACCGGCACCAGCACCATCGGCAGGCTGGCATGGCCGGAGAAAGCGGCGGCGGCCAGCACCAAGGAGGCTGTGAGCATCGTCCCCGCGGCCCAGCGCACCACCCGCAACGGCCCGAAGCGCAGCAGCAGCGGGGGGTTAAGCTGGGAGGCCAGGATGAAGCAGGCCGCGTTCACCCCGAACAGGATGGCGAAGGTGCCCGGCTGCAGGCCGAAGACGCCGACGAACACCCCCGGCGAGCCGCCGACATAGGTGAACAGCAGGAACATCGAGGCGCAGCCCAGCGCCGCGTTGGCCAGGAACACCTTGTCCCGCAGGATCTGGATGTAGCGCAGCAGCAGAGAGGTGGGGCCGAGGCGTAGCCGGCGCTCCGGCGGCAGGGTCTCCGGCAGCAGGCGCCAGACCAGGGTGGAGGAGATGAGGGCGTAGCAGACGCCGAACCAGAAGATCGGCCGCCAGCCGCCGAATTGCAGCATCAGCCCACCCAGGCTGGGCGCCAGGATCGGCGCCGCGCCCATCACCAGCATCAGGCGGGACATCAGCCGCGCGGCGGCATAGCCATCCGCCATGTCCCGCACCACAGCCCGCGGCAGCACCGTGCTGGCGGAGCCGCCGAAAGCGGCGACGAAGCGGCAGAGGGCGAGGGTGTTGATATCGGTCGCCAGGGCGCAGCCGGTGGTGCCGAGGATGAACACGGCCAGCCCCGCCAGCAGCGGCCGCCGCCGGCCGAACCGGTCCGCCAGCGTGCCTTGCACCAGCTGCCCCACCGCCAGGCCGAGGAACCAGGCCGCCAAGGTGATTTCCGCCGAGCCCTTGGGCACGCCAAAGCCGGCTTCGATGGCCGGGAAAGCTGGCAGGTACATGTCGGTGGAGAGCGGCCCGATGGCGGTCAGGAAGCCAAGCAGCAGGGGCAGCCAACCGGGCAGGGCCGTGGTGTGGGTATTGGGCCCCAGGGTTGGCGGGGTGGGTGACGCGGAGGAGCGGGGCATGGGGCGATCCGGCGGGCGCCTGGGGTTAGGCGCCGCTGTCAGGGCAGGAAGGGGCTGGGCGCCGTCACGCTAGCGCCAACCGCGTGTGGGCGCTGCCCCTTCCTAGAGAAGTGACGCAAATGGCAAGGTGGTGAGAAATTAGACAGTAAAGTTTAATCGGTAGGCAGTGATGCAGAATATGGAACAAAATAGCCTAATGTGTGATCGGAATCATCTTGCCCGGGCGGCGCCAGATGGGAAGACTGCGGTAGGACGGCGAAATACGCCGGGCTGATATGCAAAATTCGGAGAGCCGCGTGACCCGTTCCCACACTGCGACCCCCTCGCTCCCCGCACGCCTCATGCTGATGGCCGGTCTCGCCCTGGCCGGGGCCGCCAGCGCCGCCGCGCCGGCTGCAGCCCAGCAGGCGGCCGATACCGTCGCCGCCATTCGCGCCCGCGGCTACCTGCTGTGCGGCATCGCCGGCCAGGTGCCCGGCTTCAGCGCGCCGGACAGCCGGGGCGAGATGCGCGGCCTGGATGCCGATAGCTGCCGCACCGTCGCCTCCGCCATCTTCGGCGACGCCAACAAGGTGCGCTTCGTCGCCACCACCTCGCAGAACCGCTTCACCGCCCTGCAATCGGGCGAGATCGACATGCTGGTGCGCAACACCACCTGGACCCTGACGCGCGAGGCCTCGCTGGGCTTCGAATTCGCCACGGTTAATTTCTACGATGGCCAGGGCTTCATGGTGAAGGCGTCCTCCGGCGTCACCTCCGCCCGCCAGCTGGCCGGCGCCAGCATCTGCGTGCAGCCCGGCACCACGACCGAGCTGAACATGGCGGACTATTTCCGTGCCCAGAACATCGCCTTCACCCCCGTGGTGATCGAGACGGTGGAGGAGGTGCAGAAGGCTTTCATCTCCGGCCGCTGCGACGCCTACACCACCGATGCGTCCTCCCTGGCCTCTTTCCGCATGACCCAGGGGGCCAATGCCAACCAGTACCTGTTGCTGCCGGAGATCATCTCGAAGGAGCCGCTGGGCGCCGTGGTCCGCAAGGGCGACTGGAAGTTCTTCGACATCGTCCGCTGGGCGCATTTCGCGCAGCTGACGGCGGAGGAACTGGGCATCACCAGTCAGAACATCGGCACCTTCACCGACAGCAATAACCCGGACGTGCAGCGCTTCATGGGCCGCACCGGGGACCTGGGCAAGATGCTCGGCCTGGCGCCGGAATGGGCGGTGAACGTCGTCACCCAGGTCGGCAACTTTGGCGAGATGTGGGAGCGCAACATTACCCCGATGGGCGTGCAGCGCGGCATCAACAACCTCTGGACCAAGGGTGGGCTGCAATACGCGCCGCCCCTGCGCTGAGCCTTCGAGGCCTTCAGTTCCGAATGGCGGCGGCCCCACCCGGGCCGCCGTTTCGCCGTCCGGCACCATCATTGCCGACACGCGCAACGATCATGCTCTAGGCTTCTGTTCGGCCGCATGATTCCCGGCTCCGGCGATCATGCGCCAGCCTCTCAGCAAGGGTCCTATCGATGCGTGGATTGACCGCCTTCCTCCTGGCCGCCCTGGCCGTGCCCGCCGCCGCCCTGGCCCAGCCATCTGCCGATACGATGGGCGCCATCCGGGCGCGCGGCAGCATCGCCTGCGGCGTCACGCCCAACACCATCGGCTTCGCCGCCCCGGACAGCCGCGGCGTGTTCCAGGGACTGGACGCCGATTACTGCCGGGCCCTGGCCGCTGCCGTGTTCGGCGACCCGGCCAAGGTGAGCTTCGTGCCCACCATCGCCGCCCAGCGCTTCCCGGCCCTGCAATCAGGTGAGATCGACGTCTCCATCCGCACCACCACCTGGACCCTGTCGCGCGAGGCGGCGCTGGGCTTCCTGTTCACCGGCGTGAATTTCTACGACGGCAACGGCTTCATGGTGCGCAAGTCGCTCGGCGTGAACACCGCCAGGCAGCTGGATGGCGCCAGTGTCTGCCTGCAGCAGGGCTCCACCACCGAACTGAATGTGGCCGACTATTTCCGCGCCAACAACCTGCGCCTGAACCCGGTGACCTTCGAGAATGTCGAGGAAATCCGCGCCGCCTTCATCGCCGGCCGCTGCGACGTCTATGCCTCCGACACCTCGACCCTCGCCGCCTTCCGCGTCGCCCAGGGCGCCAATGCCGACACCTACGTGCTGTTGCCCGAGATCTTCTCCAAGGAGCCGCTCGGCCCCTCCGTCCGCAAGGGCGACGCCAAGTGGTTCGACATCGTCCGCTGGGTGCATTTCGCCCTGCTGACGGCGGAGGAACTGGGCATCACCCAGGCCAATGCCGGCAGCTTCGGCGACGGCACCAACCCCGACATCCAGCGCTTCATCGGCAAGACCGGCGACCTCGGCCAGATGCTGGGCCTGGCGCCGGACTGGGCCGTGAAGGTGGTCCGCGCCGTGGGCAATTACGGCGAGCTGTGGGAACGCCACATCACCCCGATGGGCCTGCCACGCGGCATCAACAACCTCTGGAACCATGGCGGGCTGCAATACGCCCCGCCAATGCGCTGAGGCCGTTAGGCGGGGGGCTAAAGAAGGCCGGGGAAGGAATTCCCCGGACCCCTTCTTTTTTTGTCTGTTTTTGGGTCGGGTTGCGGGTGCAGTGCGCCGGGGCTGGCATTCCGGTGAATGCCTACGGCGGATGGCAGAGAGGCATGACCTGCGCTGGTGCTGCGACCGGCTGATCTACTTGGCCGCGCAAGCCTGCAGCAGGACGTTTCAAGACAGAAGCCGGCTTCGTCGGCCGACCTTGCCCCTAATGTCCATTTTGGATCTTCGGAGCGCCTGCCCTCAGGCGTCAGCACGATGCCAAACGCGCGGAAAAAGATGGGGCCTGGGGAATTCTATCCCCAGCCTTCTGACTTCAACGCCACTCGCACCGCTTCAACCCGGGCAGTCCCGCGCCTGAGCACGGCGGGGTCGGCCTATTTGGAGGGCAACCGCTGGAAGCCGGGTTCGGCTGGCGGGTCGGCGAAATCTTCGCTGATGTCGTCCACCCGGGCCAGGGGTGGGCCTTTGCGGCAGGCGGTCAGGAGCGCGCCGACAGCGGCGGCATCGCCGGCCACCAGGGCTTCGACGCTGCCATCCGCGCGGTTGCGCACCCAGCCTTGCACGCCCAGCCGCACGGCTTCGGCCACCATCCAGTCACGGTAGCCGACTCCGTGGACCCGTCCCCGGATTCGCACCTGCTTGGCGTCCATGCTGTCCTCCTCTGCCGACGGTGCGGCCTTCAGTCGCGGGCGAGCGCGAGCAGCCGGGCGGCCAGGGCCACATCGTTGGCGATGGCGCGCTTGCGCGCCAGGGCCTCCTCGTCCTCGCCCCAGAAATCCTGCTGCCAGCTTTCGTCCAGCAGGGCCAGCCGGGTGGCCTCGGCGGCATCCAGCCGGCCATGTGCCAGGGCCAGCCCCAGTACCAGGCTGCCCAGCAGCGGAACGGCCAACCCGACCGCCGTCAGCTCCAGCGGCGGCAGGGCGGCCACGGCGCGCTTCAGCGCGGCCAGCGATTCCGGCGGCTGCGCGACGTGCAGGATGCCGGTGGTCACAAGCAGCTTCGCGCCCAGTGCATCCGCCGCCCAGTCCAGCAGCGGCTGCCATTCGGCGGCCTGGATGGCGGCCAGGCGGGCATCGTCGCCGCGATAGCAGAGCAGGTCGGTCTCGCCGTACTGGGCGATGGCGTCGATGCTGGGCTGCGGGTCGGGCGCCACGCGGTCGATGGCGGTGCCGACCACGCGGGTCAGCGGCACCATCTCCATGCTCATCTCGCCACCCTTGCCGCCGCCGGCCTGCTGCCATTCCTCGGCCACGGCCTGGGCCAGGGGCTGGGTGGGCAGGTGCAGCGGGCCGCCACCGGGCAGGCGCATCGGGCGCCCATCCAGCAGCACGGTGAAGCCACCCTCTTCACGCGGGGCAGTGGCGGCGGTGTCCCAGAAACGCTTCATGGGCGGGGATATGGCGTGGGAGGGTAGGGGGCGCCAAGCCCTTCCGGGCGTCGTGAAGGCTGAGGGAAGGAATTCCCCCAGACCCCCATCTTATTTTTCTCCTGTTTAAGAGACTGTTTCAGAAGCCTGCCGGGTCGGGCGCGGCGGCCTTGTCCGCGCCAGCTTTGTCGGCGGCACGAACAATCCCGGCCGCGCCTCAGCCAGCAGGCTTCTGAAGCAGCCTCCAAGATCTGGGCTATGGCCCCACTGGGCATCGCTCGTCGGCGAAGCCTGGGTGAGGCTGAAAGTTATGCGGGCCGAACCGGCAGTCGCCGGCGTGACCCCGGCGCGGCGCGAGGCACATCGCCCCAACAGCCGCGCCCCAGAACGTGCAAAAAGAGAAGAAGGGGTCCGGGGAATTCCTTCCCCGGCCTTGTCCTTCACCCAGCCCTCAGCGCGTCGGGCGCGGCGGGTCCTGGCTGTAGTCGTAGAAGCCACGGCCGGTCTTCTTGCCCAGCCAGCCGGCTTCCACATGCTTCACCAGCAGGGGCGAGGGCCGGTACTTGCTGTCCCCCATGCCTTCGTGCAGCACGCGCATGATGGCCAGGCAGGTATCCAGCCCGATGAAGTCGCCCAGCGCCAGCGGGCCCATCGGGTGGGCGGCGCCCAGCTTCAGGGCGGCGTCGATCGATTCGACGTTGCCGACGCCTTCCTGCAGCGCCTGTACCGCTTCGTTGATCATCGGGATCAGCACGCGGTTGACGATGAAGGCGGGGTAGTCCTGGGCTACGGCGGTGGTCTTGCCCATTTTGTCGGCCAGGGCCTGGACCGCCTCGAAGGTCGCGTCATCGGTGGCGATGCCGCGGATGATCTCCACCAGCTTCATCACCGGCACCGGGTTCATGAAGTGCATGCCGATGAAGCGGTGCGGCCGGTCGGTCGCCGCCGCCAGCCGGGTGATGGAGATGGAGGAGGTGTTGGAGGCCAGGATAGCATCCGCCTTCAGCAGCGGCACCACCTGCTTGAAGATGGAGAGCTTGACCTCCTCCCGCTCCGTCGCCGCCTCGATGACGATATCGGCGGCGGAGAGGGCGGACATGTCCGTGCCGCCCTGGATGCGCGCCATGGCGGCATCCTTGGCGCCGGCGTCGATGCCGCCCTTGGCTACCTGCCGGTCGAGGTTCTTGCCGATGGTGGAGAGGGCCTTCGCCACCGCCTCGGCCTTCACGTCGACCAGCACGACGTCCAGCCCCGCCAGCGCCGCCACATGGGCGATGCCGTTGCCCATCTGCCCGGCGCCGATGACGCCGACCGTCGTGATCGCCATGGTCTCAGCCCAGCTCCGCTTCGAGTTCGGGCATCAGCTTGAACAGGTCGCCCACCAGGCCGTAATCGGCCACCTGGAAGATCGGCGCCTCCTCGTCCTTGTTGATGGCGACGATGACCTTGCTGTCCTTCATGCCGGCCAGGTGCTGGATGGCGCCCGAGATGCCGACGGCGATGTACAGCTCCGGCGAGACGATCTTGCCGGTCTGGCCCACCTGATGGTCGTTCGGCGCGTAGCCGGCATCGACCGCGGCGCGGGAAGCGCCGACGGCGGCGCCCAGCTTGTCCGCCACCTTGTCCAGGATCGCGAAATTCTCGGCGGAACCGAGGGCACGGCCGCCGGAGATGATGACGCGGGCAGCGGTCAGTTCCGGCCGCTCGCTCTTGGCGATCTCGGCGCCGACGAAGCTGGAAAGGGCAGGGGACTCGGCGCCCGGCGCGGCTTCCACCGCCGCGCTGCCGCCTTCGGCCGGCACCGGGTCGAAGGACGCGGCGCGGACGGTCAGCACCTTCTTCTCGTCGCTGGTCTTCACGGTCGCCAGCGCGTTGCCGGCATAGATGAAGCGGCGGAAGGTGTCGGCACCCTCCACGCCCGCGATGTCGCTGATGATCTGCACGTCCAGCAGGGCGGCAACGCGGGGCATGATGTTCTTGCCCATGGCGCTGCCCGGGGCCAGCAGGTGGCTGTAGGCAGGGGCCAGCGCCACCAGCAGGGCGGCGGCGGGTTCGGCCAAGCCATGCTCATAGGCCGGGCCATCGGCCAGGATCACCTTGGCGACGCCCGGCAGCTTCGCGGCCGACTGCGCGGCGGCGGCACCGCCCAGCACCAGCACATGCACGTCGCCGCCGATCTGCGTGGCGGCGGCGATGGCGCTGCGGGTCGGCTGGCTGACAATGTCTTCGCTGCGGTCGGCGAGAACGAGAATGGTCATGGCTCAGATCACCTTCGCTTCGTTGCGCAGCTTGTCCACCAGCTCGGCCACCGAGGCGACCTTGCGGCCGGCCAGGCGCTTCGGCGGCTCTTCCACCTTCAGCACCGTCAGGCGCGGCGTGGCATCGACGCCGAGATCCGCCGGCTTCAGCGTCTCGATCGGCTTCTTCCGCGCCTTCATGATGTTGGGCAGGCTGGCGTAGCGCGGCTCGTTCAGCCGCAGGTCGGTGGTGACGATGGCGGGCAGCGTCAGCTTCACCGTCTCCAGGCCGCCATCCACCTCGCGCGTCACGATCGCGGCGCCGTCGGCGATCTCGACCTTGCTGGCGAAGGTGCCCTGGGACCAGCCAAGCAAGGCCGCCAGCATCTGGCCGGTGGCGTTCATGTCGTCATCGATGGCCTGCTTGCCGAGGATGACCACCTGCGGCTGCTCTCGCTCGGCGATCGCCTTCAGGATCTTGGCGACGGCCAGCGGCTCGGTGCCCTCGGCCTCGACCAGGATGCCGCGGTCGGCGCCCATGGCCAATGCGGTGCGGATCTGCTCCTGCGCCTGGGCCGGGCCGATGGAGACGGCGACGATCTCCGTCACGATGCCCTTCTCCTTCAGGCGCACCGCTTCCTCGACCGCGATTTCGTCGAAGGGGTTCATCGACATCTTGACGTTGGCGGTCTCGACGCCCGTGCCGTCCGCCTTCACGCGGACCTTCACGTTGTAATCGACAACCCGCTTCACGGGGACCAGGAGCTTCATCGGTGAGGTTTGTCCTTCTTGCGCGTCGTGCTGCCGAGGTCGGGGGGCAGCGCGTGCGAGCCGGCCGCCGTCGCGGCCACGGGCCTGTGGGCCCGCCTCCCGGCCGCGCCGCGAAAACCTAGGGGGGGCGGCAGGGCGTGGCAAGATAGGCACGGGACATGAGCTTCAGGCGCCAAACAAAGGCGCGGCATCGTCGCTTGACCCGCCGTGCCGCCACTGGGCAAGACCATCCTGCACCGCAGCAGGGGAAGCACCGCATGGCCAGGCAGTTCGCCACGATCGGGCCGGAGCACCGCGAGTTCATCGGGCGCCAGCACATCTTCTTCGCCGCCACGGCGGCGCCCGGGGCCCGCGTCAATGTCTCCCCGCGTGAGGGGTCCGCCCTGCGGGTGCTGGGTGGCAACAGCGTCGCCTACCTGGACCAGACCGGTAGCGGCAACGAGACGGCGGCGCACCTGCGTGCCGATGGCCGGATGACCCTCATGTTCTGCGCCTTCCAGGGCGCGCCGCTGATCCTGCGCCTCTACGGCCAGGGCGAGGTGCTGCCACGCGGCACCCCCGCCTACGCCGCCTTGCTGGCGGATGCATTCGGTGGGGAGGAGCCGATGGGCGCCCGCCAGATCGTCCGGCTGGACGTGGACCTGGTGCAAAGCTCCTGCGGCTTCGGCGTGCCGATGTTCGAGCACGTGGCGGACCGCCCCAACCTGGCCCGCTGGGCCAACGCAAAAGGCCCGGACGGGCTGGTGGCGTACCGGCAAGAGAAGAACACCCGCAGCATCGACGGCCTGCCGGCCTGGGACGCGGAGGTCCTCCTTTAGCTGGGGGAGGGCTTCGGGATATGGCGCCTTCGCGTCGGCGCCGGGCATCCTCCTGAGGGTGGCGGAGTAAGGCCGGGGAAGGAATTCCCCGTGCCCCTTCTTTTCTTTTTTCGAGTTTTTGCAGGGTGGCTGTTGAGGGGGGCTGTCCGGTTTGGAGGGGGTGGTCGCGCCGGAGGCCCAGGACTTCCGGCGACTGGGCGATCAGCCATGGTGGCCTATTCTGAATATCATCAGGACGCTTGCCCTGAAGCGTCATCGCCGATGACCGGCGACGAGCGCGCTCGGAAAAGCCTCGCCGCGTGTTCGACGGCGGTGGCCCACTCCAAGCGCACGCGCACATCCGAAAAAGGAGAGAAGGGGTCCGGGGAAGTCGTCCTCGGCCTTCTTCTATCTTTGAAAAGGCACCAAAGCCCAGGCTGCGTACCAACGGAGCCTTGACGTTGCCGCCCTGCCCAAGGCACCGTTCCGCTCCACGGAATATCCCGCCTCATCAAATACTTAATGACGGATTCATGACATCCTTCCGCTTGCCTTCTCCCACCTCGCGCAACGCTGGCTGAGGCGCGCGTGGAGATCCTGGCGGCGTTCCTGGGCGGGCTGGGCCTGTTCCTGGCGGGGGTGAAGGGGGTTGGCGCCAACCTGCAGCAGATGGCGGGGCGCCGGTTGCGGGTGGCCATCACCAAGGCGACGCGCGGCGATGTCAGCGCGGCGTTGACCGGCACGTTGCTGGGCACGCTGACGCAGTCATCCAACGCCGTCACCTTCATCGCCACCTCGATGGTGCAGGCAGGGCTGCTGCCGCTGGCGCGGGCGCTGCCGGTGGTGGCCTGGGCCAATCTGGGCACCGCCGTGCTGGTGCTGGTGGCGGCGCTGGACCTGCGGCTGGTGGCGCTGTGGCTGCTCGGCTGCGCCGGCTGCGCGCTGGCGTTCGGGCTGGATGGCAAGGGCCGCTGGCGCACGGCGCTGGGCGCGGCCTTCCATCTGGGCCTGGTGTTCCTGGGGCTGGTCATCCTGAAATCTGGCGCCGCGCCGTTGCGGGAGGCCGAGGCGGTGCGCGATGCCATGGCGCTGGCCGGGCATGCGTTGCTGCCGGCCTTCCTGGTGGGGGCGCTGGTGACGCTGGTGGCGCAGTCTTCGTCTACCGTCACCATCCTGGCGATTGCCCTGGCGGGGGTGGGGCTGATGGATGGCGCGCAGGCGGGCATGGCGGTGTGCGGTGCCTCGCTGGGCTCGGGCCTGTCGGTGCTGCTGCTCTCGGGCGGGCTGCGCGGCACGGCGCGGCGGCTGGCGCTGTTCCAGACGCTGTTCAAGGCGCTGGGCGCGGTGATGTTCGCGGTGCCGTTCCTGGCCTGGAAGCTGTGGCCCGGCCTGCCGACGCCCTGGGATGTAACGGACCTGCCGCATCAGCTGGGCCTGCTGTTCGTCGCGTTGCAGGTGGTGCCAGCCCTGGCCATCGCCCCCTTCATGCCGCTGATGCCGCGCCTGCTGGCCCGCGTGGCCCCGGCGACGCAGGAGGAAGCGCTGGCCCGCCCTGCCTTCCTCTATGACCAGGCGCTGGAGGATGCGCCGACCGCGCTGGCCCTGGTGCAGCGGGAACAGGCCCGGCTGCTGGACCGGCTGCCGGGATTGCTGGACGGCGTGCGGCAGGATGCCACGCCGCCCGTGCTGCCAGCCGCCACTGTCTCCGCCGCCGGCGTGGCGGTGGAGCAGGCGATCGCCACCTTCCTGCAATCCCTGCTGGGCCGCGGCAGTTGCCTGGAGGCCGAATTGCAGCGCGCCGTGGCGCTGGACAACGCCAACAGCCTGATCGGTGCGTTGCGGGAGACGGTGGCGGAACTCTCCGGCCTGCTGGATTTGGCGCTGCGGCGGGGGGAGGACGACCCGGTCGGCGCCCTGGCGCCGGCGCTGGCGGAGGCGCTGCACCTGCTGCTGTCCGAGCTGCATGACGCCGCGCTCTCCGGCGATGCCGAGGATGTGCTGACGCTGCGCCGGCTGGCGGCCGACCGGTCCGACATGATGGATGGGCTGCGCCGCCGGGTGTTCCGCGCGGGTGCGGAACTGTCGGCCGGTGGGCATGACCTGCTGTTCCGCGCGACTTCGCTGTTCGAACGCGCGGTGTGGCTGGTGCGCCGGCTGGCCCAGGGGCTGGAGATTGGCGACCCGGCGACGCGGCAGGGGGCGCCGATGGTCACGGCGGGGCCGGCCGAGGAGACGCAACTGCCCGTGGCGGCACGAAGCGCAGCGGAATAATCGGCTGGCGGAAGCCCGGAGTTCGGCCGCCGGGCCGACCGGCAGCCTTGGGTGCGTTCAGCCGCGGCTAATCAGGACCAGGATGACGAACAGGCCAATCGCCAGCCCTTGCAGCATGACGCGCCAGCGCATCAGCGTATTGGAGCGCTGGCCGCCTTCGCCCTTCACCATCCCGACCATGCCGGCGAACAGCACCCCAAGGGTACCCAGCATTGCCAGGATGAGCAGGATCGTGACCACGGTTTTCATGCACTAGACATAGCCCTCTACCGCCACTGCGCAAGCGGCTTTCCCGGCGCATCTGGCAGACGCTGCCGGGGGATCGTTGCAGGCGGAAACTTGACCCGGCGCGCCGCATCGGCTCGGGTCCGGCCATGCGTATCCTGCTTCAGCTTGCTCTGGTGCTTTCTGTCCTGCTGGCTGGCTCCTCTGGTGCCTCGGCCCAGGCGCCGACCCCAGCTTCGCCGGCCCCGGCTTCGCCTGCTCCCGCTGCCGCCACCGCCGTGCCGGCCGGGGAGGCACAGCGCCTGCTGGGCATCCTGCGCGACGACACGCGCCGGGCCGAACTCATGCGGACGTTGGAGGCGCTCTCCGCCGCCAGCGCCGCGTCACCGGCTGCCCCGCCCGCCGCCGCGCCTCCTGCCGCGCCGGCAGGCACCGCGCCGCCTGCCACCGGTGCAGG
>NZ_JACTVA010000120.1 GCF_014490485.1 Teichococcus aerophilus
GCCCACCCCGGCACCGGAAGCCCGTGGCGGCCGTGCCGTGCCGGTGGCCGGCCGGCTGACGCGCGACTTCGGCGATGCCGGCGCCGGTGGCCCGGCCCGTGGCCTGACCTATGCCGCGCCGGCCGGTGCCCGCGTCGTCAGCCCCTGCGGCGGGCGTGCCGTGTTCTCGGGCCCCTTCCGCAGCTACGGCCAGTTGCTGATCGTCGATTGCGGCGGCGGCTACCATTTCGTCCTGGCCGGGCTGGACCGGCTGGATGCCGAGGCCGGGTCACGCCTGCTGGCGGGGGAACCGGTGGGGGTTCTCGGCAGCGGCGATTCAGGCAATGCTGGGGGGCGGGCGATGCTCTATCTGGAGTTGCGCCGCAACGGGCAGCCGGTGGACCCGAAAGGGTGGTTCCGATCCCGCGGCTAGAGGCGGCATGGCCGGTGCGTGGGAAGCCCCGCGGCGCCCCGGGTATGGAGAACGAAGCACGGGATGGCGTGGCCGGCGTGGGCGTGAGCGCGCGCAGGCAGCCGGCCCTGGCGAACCAGGGAGGCGAAGGGGCGCAAATCCTCCTCTCCGTCTCGGAATGTAAAACCACGGGGCGTGGCGCGGGTTTTGCTCTACGCTTCCTGTCGCTAGGCTGCCCGCCGCCGAGTTTGGTGGTGGCGCCAGGCCCGCTATCCTGATGCCGATGGTATCAGGCCAAAACCTCGGCGCTGGTGGCGCCGGGGCCGCCGAAGCCCGGGTACCAACGGTGCCAGGGTTGTCTGATTATGGATCGCTGGCCGGATGAAGGGTCGCAGCATGAAGTCTCGTTTGCGTACGGTGGGCGTGGTTGCGGCGGCCTTTGCCGCAGGTGCCACGCTTGGGCCCCTCGTCGCCCCCCCCATCGTCTCCGCCTTCGCGCAGGAGGCCAGCGGCCGCGCCGAGACCTACCGGCTGCTGAACCTGTTCGGCGATATCTTCGAGCGGGTGAAGGCCGAGTATGTCGAGCCGGTGAATGACCGCGAGGTCATCGAATCGGCCATCAACGGCATGCTGCAGGGCCTGGACCCGCACAGCAGCTACATGAACGCCCGTTCCTTCCGCGACATGCAGGTGCAGACGCGCGGCGAGTTCGGCGGCCTCGGCATCGAGGTCAGCCAGGAAGGCGGCTACGTCAAGGTCATCTCGCCGATCGACGACACGCCCGCCGCCAAGGCCGGCGTGAAGCCGGGCGACCTGATCACCCACATCAACGGCAACTCCGTCCAGGGCCTGACCCTGCAGGAAGCCGTCGACCAGATGCGCGGCGAGCGCGGCAGCAGCATCAAGCTGACCATCCGCCGCCCGGGCGCCGAGGCGCCGCTGGAACTCTCCCTCACCCGGGAAGTGATCCGCCCGCAGGTGGCCCGCTTCCGGCTGCTGGAGGGCAACGACGTCGGCTATGTCCGCCTCTCCTCCTTCAACGACCAGACGGACACGGCGCTGCGCAACGCCATCGCCACCATGCGCCGGCAGTCCAACAACGCGCTGAAGGGCATCATCCTCGACCTGCGCAACAACCCGGGCGGGTTGCTGGACCAGGCCGTGCAGGTCTCCGACGACTTCCTGAACCAGGGCGAGATCGTCTCCACCCGCGCCCGCCGGGCGGAGGACGCGCAGCGCTGGAACGCCAAGCCGGGTGATATCACCGGCGACCTGCACGTGGTGGTGCTGGTCAATGGCGGCAGCGCCTCGGCCAGCGAGATCGTCGCCGGCGCGCTGCAGGACCACCGCCGCGCCGTCATCATGGGCGTGAAGTCCTTCGGCAAGGGCAGCGTGCAGACCGTCATGCCGATTCCCGGCAACGGCGCCATCCGGCTGACCACGGCGCGCTACTACACGCCGTCCGGCCGCTCCATCCAGGGCCTCGGCATCACCCCGGACATCGAGGTGCTGGCGACGCGGGAAGAAGCCAACGCGCCGCTGCGCGACCGCGAGGCCGAGCTGCGCCGCGCGCTGCGCAACGACAACGACACGCACGAGATCCCGCCCCTGCCGCCGCTGAACCTGCCGGCCGGGCTGGCCGACCAGGTGCAGCGCCTGCCGCCCGAGGGCGCGCCGTCCTTCGACCCGACCAAGCCGGAGACGGACTTCCAGCTTCAGCAGGCTGCCAAGTTCCTGCGCGCCTGGACGACGGCCGAGCCGCAGCGCCGCGCCGCGCGCTGAGCGCGGCCGGAAGGAACGGGCCATGCGGGCCGCCCCACGGGTAACGCCCCTGGGTGAACAGGGCAGGCGCCGCCTCTGGCGGGGCCTGGCCGTGTTCTGGCTGCTTGTGCTGCTGGCGGCGGGCGGCACCGCCGCCACCCTCGCCTGGATGGGCGCCCCGGTGGAAACCGCGCCCCGCGTACTGATCCCGCCCCCGGCGACCCAGCCGAATGCGGTGGCCCCGGCCCCAGCGGCCCAGACACCGCTGGCTTCCGCCACCGAGCGTGCCGCCCCCGCCTCGCCGCAAACCGCCGATTCCGTGGCACCGCCGCCGGCCACCGCGCCGCTGCCACCGCCTGCCCCGGCCGCCAGCGCCCAGCCGCCGCAGGCCAGCCCGGCCGATCC
>NZ_JACTVA010000121.1 GCF_014490485.1 Teichococcus aerophilus
CCGGCTTCGTGCTGCTGCGGGTGGGCGCCGCCTTGGCGCTGCTGCTACGGGCCGGTGCGGCCTTCACGGCGCTGCTCCGCGTGGGTGCGGCCTTCGCCGTGCTGCGCGCAGGGGCAGCCTTCGCGGTGCTGCGGGCGGGCGCTGCCTTCGCAGCCGGGCGTGCAGGCGCTGCCTTCGCAGCGGGGCGCGCGGCCGCGGGCTTGCCGGCGGGGCGGGTGGTGGCCGTCTTGCGCGGCTTGGTGTCGTCGGTGGTCTTGGGAGTGCGGGCCATGCGGCGTCCTTTGCAGTCTCGTTCTGGCGTCGTGTGTGTTTGGAAGGTGTATGGCGCGAGAGGGCCCAGGCCCGCCAGCACCGATTCCCTGCTGCGATCAGCTTCCCGTGCGGGCGCGGATTGCGGTGGCGCTGGCGTGGTGCTCCCGCGCCGGGATCAACGTCCAGGCTGGCGGGCCACCTTGCAGCAAGGCGGGCGGGCGGCGGCGGGCATGGGCCAGCCGTTCCGCCGCCGCGCCGGCCAGGGCCTTTCGGGTCCAGCCGGGGCGCGGCAGCACCGCCATGGGGGTATGGGCCACCAGCTGGCGCCAGCGGCGCCAACGCGGCAACTGCCACAGATTGTCGGCCCCGATGATCCAGACGAAGCGCGCCTGCGGGAAGCGTTTGGCCAGCTTGGCCAGGGTCAGCGCGCTGTAGCGCTCGCCCAGCGCGGCCTCGATGCCGGTGGCCAGGATGCGCGGCGGCCGCGCCATGGCGCGGGCGGAGGCCAGGCGCTGCGGGAAGGGGGCCATGCCCGCCGGCGCCTTCAACGGATTGCCCGGTGAGACGAGCAGCCACACCTGGTCCAGCCGCAGGGCACGCAGGGCGCATTCCGCCACGTGCCGGTGGCCTTCATGCGCCGGGTTGAAGCTGCCGCCCAACAGGCCGATGCGGAGGCGGCGCCGGTCGCCGAAGCGGGCCGGCTCGAAGGGCGGGCGCAAGCGATCAGGGCGCGCGGCGGGGCGACGCTGCCCGCGGGCAGGGCGCAGCGGCGGTGGGGCGGATCGGCATCCTATGCACGGACCTGGCCGGTACCGATGACGTGGTAGCGGTAGGTGCAGAGCTGTTCCAGCCCCACCGGGCCACGCGCGTGCAGCCGGCCGGTGGCGATGCCGATCTCGGCGCCGAAGCCGAACTCGCCACCATCGCAGAACTGGGTGGAGGCGTTCCACATGCCCACCGCCGAATCCAGTCCGTTCAGGAAGGACGTGGCCACGGCGGCGTCCTCGGTGACGATGGCGTCCGTATGCTCGCTGCCGAAGCGGCGGATATGCGCCAGGGCGCTGTCCAGCCCATCCACCACCTTGATGTTGAGCAGGGCGTCCAGCCACTCCGTGCCGAAATCGGCCTCGGTGGCGACGGGCAGGGCGGGCAGGATGGAGCGGGCGCGCTCATCCCCCTTGAAGCCGCAGCCCAGCGCAGCGAGGTCCGCCACCAGCAGCGGCAGCAGCTCCGGCGCGATGGCGGCGTCGATCAGCAGGGTTTCCGTGGCGCCGCAGACGCCGGTGCGGCGCATCTTGGCATTGGCCAGGATCTCCCGCGCCATGGTGGGGTTGGCGGCGGCGTGGATGTAGGTGTGGTTCAGGCCCTCGGCATGCGCCAGGACGGGCACACGCGCTTCCTCCAGCACCCGCTTCACCAGTCCCTTGCCGCCACGCGGGATGATCAGGTCGATCAGGCCGGAGGCGCGCAGCATGGCGCCGACGAAGGCGCGGTCCTGGCTGGGCGCCATCTGCACGGCGGCTTCCGGCAGCCCGGCTTCCCGCAGGCCGGCGGCGATGCAGGCGTGGATGGCGTCGGAGGACCGAGCGCCCTCGCTGCCACCGCGCAGCAGCACGGCGGAGCCGGCCTTCAGGCACAGCGCGGCGGCGTCGGCGGTGACGTTCGGGCGGCTCTCATAGATCATGCCGATGACGCCGAGGGGCTGGGCCACCCGGCGCATCACCAGCCCGTTCGGGCGCGTCCATTCCGCCAGCACATGGCCGACGGGGTCGGGCAGGGCGGCGACGTCCTCCAGCCCCTGGGCCATGGCGGCGATGCGGGCGGGGTTCAGCACCAGCCGGTCCCGGAAGGCGGGGGAGAGGTCGGGGCTGGCTTCCAGGTCGGCGGCATTGGCGGCGAGCAGGGTGTCCTGCCCGGCGCGCAAGGCCGCGGCGGCGGCCTTCAGGGCGCGGTCCTTCGCCGGTCGCCCGGCGCGCGCGAGCTGGCCGGCGGCGGCGCGGGC
>NZ_JACTVA010000122.1 GCF_014490485.1 Teichococcus aerophilus
TGCGCGAAGCCGCGCCGCGTGAGCAGGTGGCCGAAGTGCGGCCCGCCTCCACCGGCCTGCTGCGCCAGGCGCTGCACCTGCCCATCGGCACCGCCAACGCCGCGCCGCTGCCGCAGGCCTCCGGCTCCGCCCTCGGCGGCGTCTCCCGCGGCGCGCTGGCACCGCCGGTGCCGCTGCCGGTTCCGGTCCCGGTTCGGTAAGCCAACATGAACGACCTGCCCCCGCCTTCGCCGGATTCGGTTCCCTCGCGCGGCTTCGGCCATCTGCGGCAGCCTGCTGGTCTTCAGCAGGCTGAGGCCGTGCCGGCCGCCCAGCATGGGGGTGGGCAGCAGGGTACGGGCCGCCACACCACCGTCCGCATCACCCAGCCCGACCTGCTGCGCCGCGCGCAGCTGGAGAAGAGCCGGGGGCGGATCGTCGTCGGCGCACTCGGCTTCGGCGCGCTTTTCATGGCCGTGGCGCTGAAGCTGGCCTATTCCACCGTGATCAACCCGGCGGAGCCCACCCGGCTCTACGCCGCGCTGCGCGCCGTGGCGCCGCCGGCCGAGCATGCCTCCAGCCGCGCGCCCATCACCGATCGTAATGGCGAAATGCTGGCGATGTCGCTGCCGGTGACGGCGCTGACCGCCAACCCGCGCGTGCTGCACAACGTCCCCAACGTGGCGGACCGCCTGCGCACCGTGCTGCCGCAACTGGACCGGGAGCGGCTGATCGAGCGCCTCTCCGGCGACCGCGGCTTCGTCTACATCGCCCGGGCCCTGACGCCGCGCGAGCAGCAGGGCATCATCAATCTCGGCATCGCCGGCATCGACTTCGAGCATGCGGAGCGCCGCTACTACCCGCAGGGCCGCGCCGCCGTGCACGTGCTCGGCAACGTGGACGTGGACGGCAAGGGGCTTTCCGGCGTCGAGCGCTTCTTCGACGAGCGGCTGCGCACGCAGCGCAGCAACCCGCTGCGCCTCTCCATCGACGTGCGCGTGCAGCTGGCGCTGCGCGACGCCGTCAGCCAGGCCATCACCGACTTCAGCGGCATCGGCGGTGCCGGCGTGGTGCTGGACATCAATTCCGGCGAAGTGATGGGCATGGTCAGCCTGCCGGACTACGACGCCGGCGACATCAGCGACGCCACGCCCGACCAGCGCTTCAACCGCGCGACGGTGGGCGTGTACGAGCCGGGCTCGACCTTCAAGCTGCTGACGGCGGCCGCCGCGCTGGAATACGGCACGGCCAATGTCTACAGCAGCCGCTTCGACGCCAGCCGGCCGATCCGCTACGGCCGCTTCACCATCACCGACTACAAGGGCAAGAACCGCTGGCTCTCCTTCCCCGAGGTGCTGGCCTATTCGTCCAACCTCGGCGCCGCCCACATGGCGGAGACCTTCGGGCCGCAGCGCCAGCGTGAATTCCTGCGCAGCGCCGGCATGTTGCAGCGCCAGAGCCTGGAACTGCCCGAGACCGCCCTGCCCCTGGTGCCGCCCGCCAATGGCTGGCGCGACATCAACATGTACACGATCTCCTTCGGCCACGGCATCAGCGTGACGCCGATGCACGTGGTGACGGGCATCTCCGCCATCGCCAATGGCGGCATCCTGCGCCAGCCCACGCTGCTCGCGCAGCCGCCGGGCACGGTGCGGGAAGGCACGCGCATCGTCAGCGAGCGGACCAGCGACATCATCCGCCGGCTGATGCGCCTGGTCGTCACCGACGGCTCGGCCCGCAATGCCGAGGTTCCGGGCTACTTCCTCGGCGGCAAGACCGGCACGGCGCAGAAGACCGGCCCGCGCGGCGGCTACCTGATGAACAAGCGCATCGCCGCCTTCGTCGGTGCCTTCCCGATGAACGCGCCGCGCTACGCGCTCTACGTCATGATCGACGAGCCGAACCCGAATGCCCGCTCCCACGGCTACGCCACGGCGGGCTGGGTGGCGGCACCGGCGGCGCATACCGTGGTCAGCCGCATCGCCCCCATCCTGGGCCTGGTGCCGGAAGACCCGGCGAACCCGGCGCTGATCCAGGCCACCAGCATTCCGTTGCAGCCGCGCGGCGCACCGGCCGCCCCGGGCGCCGCCGCCGCACCGGCCGTGGCCGGCACCCCGCGCACCACCGC
>NZ_JACTVA010000123.1 GCF_014490485.1 Teichococcus aerophilus
TGGCACCGCCGGGGTGGCGACGGTGGCCGGGGCGGCGGCGGGCGGCGTGCGGGTCTGCGCCACGGCGGCGGGCACCAGGAAGCCGGCGAGCAGGCCGGCCTGGGCGGGTGAGGGCGCGGCCTCGGGGGTCCGAAGCTGGGCGCTGACGCCCGGCATACGCACGGCTTGCCCGGCTGGGGGCTGTGGGGATGGGCCCTGCGAGACCCCGGCTTGTGAGACCTGGGCTTGAGAAATCTGGGCTTGCGACACCAGGCCCTGCGACACCAGGCCCTGCGAGGCGAGGCCCAGCGAGTCCGGGGCATGCGCACTTGCGGCCTGGGAGGACAGTGTCTCCGCAGCCAGGGCGGCAGGGGCGTCAGGCCCCCGGGCAATAAGGCCCGGCGCGAGGGCTGCCAACGCCAGCGCGGTGCCGGCGGCCAGCAGGGGAAGGGTGGGCTTCATGGCAAGGCCACCTCGGTACCGGAGCAGAAGTTGAAGGCCTGGCGGCTGATCTCCCGCCCATCGCGGAACACGGCGGAGAGGTCGGCGGTGCAGCCAACGCCTTCGGGCGGCTGGAAGTCCAGTGCCTCGCCCCGGCCCAGCACGGTAGCGCCCAGGCGGTCGGCACCGCGCGCGGCGCCGGCTGCGTGGACATACAGCTCGACGATCGGCGCCGGGCCGGTGTTGCGCAGGCGGACGCTGCCCTCGCGCGGCGGGCTGGGCTCGATGGCGCCGGGGTTCTGGTCCAGCCGCGTCGCCAGCGTCCAGCCGGGGCGCAGCACGATCAGGTTGGTGGCGCAAATATCGACGCCGCGCCGCTCCTCCGCCCCGCCATTGGCGAAGACGATGCGGAGATCGACCTCGCAGCCGCCGCGCAGCACCACTTCGTGCCGCCCGCCGCGCTCCAGCGGGGTGCCGGAGAGCTTGTCCTCGCCCCAGTCGCTCTCGTCGATCGAGGAGGCATAGGCCTCGTCCACCGCGGCGCTGTGGCGGTTGACCAGGGTGAAGGCGCGCTCCGGCGGGCGCGGCACGCCGCTGGCATCGAACAGCGTGGTGCCGCCGCCGGCGCAGAGGTCGACGCCGCGCTTCTCCTCGGCGGTGTTGTCGTCATAGACGGCGCGCAGGTCGGCCAGGCAGTTGCGGCTGCGCAGGCGCAGGTTGAAGGTGTCGCCCGCTTCCATCGCGACGCCGGAGAGGCGGTCGGGGCCCCAGCTCTCGGCGCTGCGGGTCTGGCCGGGCGGCACCGGGGTGGCGCTGGCGAAGAGGTTGCGCATGGAACGTCCGCTGCCATTGGCCACTTCCATCTCGCGCAGCGGCACGCTGGGGTCGCCGAAGGTCAGGCGGGCGCGGCGGCACAGGTCGACGCGCGGCCGCTCTTCCTCCGTATCGTCCTCGAACACGGCGGTGACGTCGTAGAGGCAGTCCCGCGTGCGGCCGAGGCGGAGGGTGAAGGTGGCTTCCGGCGGCACGACCTCGGAACCCAGGCGGTCCTGGCCACGGTCCGGCTCCTCGCCACCCCGGCGCTGCTGCGCGCGGCCGGTGGCGGTGGGCAGGGCGTAGAGCTCGCGCATCGTCAGGTCGGTGGCGTTCTCGATCATCGCCTCGCGCAGCGGCGCGGTGGGGTCGCCGAAGGTGACGCGGGCGGTGCGGCAGAGATCGACGCCCCGGCGTTCCCGTGTGCTGCCATCGGCCAGCACGACGCGCACGTCGAACAGGCACAGCGTCTGCCGGCCGAGGGCGACGCGCAGGCTGCCGCCGGAGGGCAGGGTGTCGATGCCCAGCTGGTCGGTCGCCGTCTCCAGGCTGCCGGTGGGTACGACATACAATTCGCGCAGCGCCAGGCCGAGTTCGTTGGCGATGACGACGTCGCGGTCCTGCGCCGGGCGGGCGGGCTGGGCCGCCGGGCGGCGC
>NZ_JACTVA010000124.1 GCF_014490485.1 Teichococcus aerophilus
CCGTCCGCCCGCACCACCGACGCCTGCGCCACGCTGCCCGTGCCCGCCAGCGCCAGCACGCCGTTCACATCGGCCACTGCCGCACCGGTAAAGCCATTGGTGCCCGTCAGCACCTGCGTGCCGCCGGTCACCGCCAGACCACCGGTGCCGTTGATGGCGCCGGCGAACTCCGTGCTGCCCTGCGTCACCGTCAGCACCTGGTGACCCAGCGCCACCTGGCCGTTACCCGCCAGGGTGGTGATGGCCGCACCCTGCGTCGTCGCCGCGATGTCGAACACACCGTCCGCCCGCACCACCGACGCCTGCGCCACGCTGCCCGTGCCCGCCAGCGCCAGTACGCCGTTCGTGTCGGCCACCGCCGCGCCGGTGAAGCCGGTGGTGCCCGTCAGCACCTGAGTGCCGCCGGTCACCGCCAGCCCGCCCGTGCCGTTAATGGCGCCGGCGAACTCCGTGCTGCCCTGCGTCACCGTCAGCACCTGGTGACCCAGCGCCACCTGGCCGTTGCCCGCCAGCGTGGTGATCGATGTGCCCTGCGTGGACGCAATATCGAGCACGCCGTCATTGCGTACGACGGAGGAGGCAGCGATGCTGCCATCGCCCTGTAGCACCAGCGTGCCGTTCCGGATTTCGGTGGCGCCGGTGTAGGTGTTGCGGTTGGTCAGCACCAGGCGGCCGGCATGGGTGGCGTCGTTCACCACCAGCCCGCCATTCGACAGTACGCCAGTCAGGATGGCGTCACGGCCGGCATGGCTGGTCACGACGATGCTGCGCTGGCCGGCATTCAGGTTCACGTCGTTGGTGAAGGTCACGCCCGTCGTGGCGGTTTCCGCACCAAAGACCAGCGAGGCACCGTTGCCGACGAAGCCATCGGCCGCCCAGGTCACGCCCAGACCGTTGTTCAGCTTCACCGTCAGGCCTTCGCCCACGCCCGCGAAGCCGCCTGAACCCGTCCACTGCACCCGGTCCGACAGGCCGCCGACAAAGCGGTCGAAGGTTCCGCTGGTCTGGAACACGCCGCCGGAAAGGTTGAGATTGCTGTTGGCGTAGAGGCCGACGCCGTCCTGCGCCTGCAACGCGCCGCCGGCGATGGTGGTCTGGCCGGAATAGGTGTTGGCACCGTTGAAGACCACCAGGCCGCTGCGCACCGTCAGCCCCGCTCCGGACCCAATGGCGATGTCGCTGTCGATGCTGGCCTTGCTGTCGTCGGCGATGCTGCCGTTGAAGGTGATGACGCGCCCGGCACCGGGGTCCAGCACCACGGAAGACCCCGTCATCATGAACAGGTCGCTGCCCGCCGACTGGCCGGAGGCGCCGCCATTGACGCTATTGCCGCCCTGCACGTTATTACGGCCGAAGATGGCATTGCCGGTGATGGTCAGCGAACCGCCATCCCGCACGAAGATGGAGCCGCCGTAGCCGGAGCCACCGCCACCACCCGCCAGGCCGTTGGCGCCGAGCCCGGTGCCGTTGCTGCCGGCGCCGGCGCCGAAGCCCGCCTCGCCGCCCGCGCCGGATGCGCCGGTGACGGACCCTGTGCCGCCGCTACCTCCACGCCCGCCGCCGGCGCCGAAGCCGCCGGCA
>NZ_JACTVA010000125.1 GCF_014490485.1 Teichococcus aerophilus
CGGCCGGTGCCGCCGCCGGCGCGGCGGCCGCCGCCACCGCCCAGCCGGCACAGCCGCCGCCGGAGCCGATCCCCGATGTCGGCAGCGTCACCGGCCTGCCCACGCCCCGCTTCGTCGCCCTGCGGTCGGACGAAGTGAACCTGCGCGTCGGCCCCGACACCCGCTTCCCCATCGAATGGACCTACCAACGGCGGGACCTGCCAGTGGAAGTGGTGCGCGAATACAACCAGTGGCGCCGCATCCGGGACATGGACGGCACCGAAGGCTGGGTGCACCAATCCACCCTCTCCGCCCGCCGCACCTTCATGGTGCGCGGCCAGGAACGCCCCCTGCACCACTCGGACAGCGAGACCAGCAACGTCGTCGCCCGCCTGCAGCCCGGGGTCGTCGGCCGCATCCGCCGCTGCAACGCCGGCAGGGAATGGTGCGAAGTCCAGGTCGCCGACCATCGCGGCTTCCTCCGCCGCACGGAGATCTGGGGCGTGCTGCCGAACGAAGAGATCAACTGAGGCGGGACAGTCAGGGAGGAAGGCCGGGGAAAGAATTCCCCGGGCCCCTTCTTTTTCTTTTTCGAGTTTTCGGGTGTGGCCGTTGAGGGGTCAGTCTTGAGATACGGCTGGGTGCGCCGAAGGTCTTGGACCTCCGGCGACTGACGGTTCAGCCCTTGCTGCCCATTTTGAATTTCATCAGAAGCGTCCCCCTCCCGCTCCTGGAGCGCCAACGCCAAACTCGCAGAAGAAAAAGAAGGGGTCTGGGGAATTCATTCCCCAGCCTTCTCCCTTCTCCCTTCCCCAGCGACCTACTCCTCCCCCTCCAGCACCGCCCGCAGCGCGGCGATCCGGGCCGGGGTGAGGCTGCGGATGCGCAGCGCCAGGCGGTTGGCCAGTTCGGTCGCTTCGGGGGAGAGCCCTGCCGTATCCAGCACCACGCGGGGGTGGGAGAGGCGGGCGAGCCGCTCCAGCTCTTCCACATTGTCCCACAGGCCGAAATAGTCGTTCACCTGCTGGATCAGCCCGGCGGAGGGCCGCCCCCGGCGCCCGTGCTCCAGAGCGGAGAGATAGGCTGGCGAGACCTGCAACGCCGCCGCCAGGCCGGAGAGGGTGATGCCCTTTTCCTCGCGCAGCGCGCGCAGCCGGGCGCCGAACGGCGTCATATGTCGCGGCGGCGGCGCAGCAGCAGGTGCACCGCCCCCTGGTTGGCCACATGCGGGTAGGCGGCGCCCAGCACCAGGTGGCGCAGGTCCGGCGCGTTCAGCCAGTGGGGGAACTCCCGCCGCAGCACGCCGCCCTCGGGCATCGGCCCCTTGCCCGTCACCACCGCCACGCAGCGCACGCCATCGGCGTGGGCGGAAAGCAGGAAGGAGCGCACGGCGTGGTAGGCGTCCTGGGCGCGTCGGCCGTGCAGGTCCAGCGTCCGCTCCGGCCGGGTGCGGCCACGGCGCAGGTCGCGCCAGCGGTGGCTGTCGATCCCGGGCGGCGCGGTGCCGACATGCACGGGCGCGTGCACACGGCCCGTGCGCGGGCGCGCCACGGCGGGCGGCGGCACGGGGGC
>NZ_JACTVA010000126.1 GCF_014490485.1 Teichococcus aerophilus
TCGGCGCCGGCTCCCGGTCCCAGGCGGGGGCTTCGTCCGGCGCGTCGGGCTGGTCCTGCCAGGGCGGCGGCTCGGCGGGGGCGGGGCGGCGCAACAGCGTCGTGGTCAGCGCCGCGCTGCCGCGCGCGGCCCGGCCGGCGCCACGGCCCAGATGCAGCCAGGCCAGCAGCGGCACGCCGATGGCGGCGAAGGAGAGCGAGCCCGCCAGCGCGACGATGACAACCTGCCCGACCAGATGGCCGGCGGCGCCGAACACGCCCAGCGTGGTGTTCAGCACCAGCCCGGCGAGTAGATCGCCCACCGCGCCGCCGGGGCCGGAAATGCTGGGCCCGGCGGTGGCCGGCACCAGGTGCAGCGCGGCCGCCAGCAGCGGCACCGCCGCCAGCACGGCTGCCAGACGCCCGGCGAAGGGGGCCAGCCCGCGATGCGTGGCCAGCCGCCACGCCCAGCCCAGCGCCACGGCCGAGGGCAGCATCGCCGCCCAGCCAAAGCCCTGCAGCATCAGGTCGGACAGGATGGCACCCGGCGCACCGGCCAGATTGGTCGTCTCCCGCGACGAGGCGGTGGAGAGCGATGGATCAGCCGGGTTGTAGCTGAGCAGCGCCACCAGCAACGCCACGCCGGCGACCCCCAGCGCTAGTCCTGCCAGCTCCGCCCCCCGGCGGCGCAGGGCGGCCTTGACGGCCGGGGATGCAAACTTGCGGGCCCCGGCAGCCAGGCGGCCACCGGAAGGCGTGGGAGACGGAGAGCGATCGGCAAGGGCGCGGGACATGGGCCTCGGTCGACTGATGCTGAGCAATGAGCTCAGGCTAACACGACAAAGGCTTGGAACAGAACGGAAAGTACCGTCAGGAGAGGAGACGGGCGGCGGGCGTGGCTTTGAGGGCGCAGCTTCAGCGGGGCCGGGATGGAGGGCGCACTGGAGAGAAGAACCGGAGGGAGAAGGAATTCTCCCTCCAGACCTCCCTCATCTTCTTCTGCGAGTTGGCTAGGGAGGAGGGTGGTGAGCGATCGCTCTTCGGCGATGGCTCAGCCTTCGGCTCGCCCTGAAGGCATCGCCACGTCCGCTACCGCGCGAAGCGTTCCCAGGAAGAATAATTATATTATAAATCAATAGTTTGAATGAAATCTAGTTCCCGAGGAAGCGCCAACGAAGGGGTTCCCAAAGGCCTCAGGTCTTTGGCGGGGAGAGTTTGAGAGGGGCAGCGCCCCTCAAGGCTCGCGCCAAGGGCGTAACGCTCACAATTCAAGGCACCCTGGCGAGGACCGTCACTCAGGGGTTCGCAGGCTTCTCCGGCGCCGCATCCGCCGGTGGAGCCGGGGGCGTCGTGGCGGTCGGCGCGGCGGCGGCGGGTGGCTGGGCCGGCGGGGTGGGTGGCGTGGTGGAGGGCGGCGCGGCCGGGGCCGGC
>NZ_JACTVA010000127.1 GCF_014490485.1 Teichococcus aerophilus
CGCCGCCGCCGCCGCCGCGCATTCCGAAGCCCGCAGCGCCGCCAGCGCCCGCGATGCCGAGCGCGCCCGCGCCAGCGCCGAACGCCAGGGCCTGCTGGACCTGCTGCGGTCGCGCGAGCGTGGCACCGCGGCGCCGATCCTGGATGCCATCACCGTGCCACCCGGGCTGGAAGCCGCCCTGGGCGCCGCCTTGGGCGAGGCGCTGGAAAGCCCGGCCGATACCGGCGCGCCACGCCACTGGCGCGTGCTGCCGCCGCTGGGCGCTCCCGGCGCCGCCCCCGCCGGCACCACCGCTTTGGCGACGTTGATCGAGGCACCGGAGGAACTCTCCCGCGCCCTGGCCTGCATCTTCCTGCTGCCGGACGGCGCCGATGGCACGGCGCTGCAGCCTTCCCTGGCCGCCGGGCAGAGCGTGGTCTCGCACGATGGCGCGCTGTGGCGGTGGGATGGCCATGGCGCCAAGCCTGGCGCGCCCAGTCCCGGGGCGGTGCGGCTGACCCAGCGCAACCGCCTGCGCGCAGCGGAGGCCGCCCTGGCCACCGCCGAGGCGGCGGCCGCCACTGCTCGCGAAGCGACCGAGCAGGCCCGCCGTGCCGAAGCCGAGGCTGCCGCCGCCGAAGCCACCGCCCGCGCCGCCCGTGGCGCCGCCGAGGGGTCGCTGAGCAAGGCGCGGGAAGAAGGCCAGCGCCTGAACGCCCGCGCTGCCCAGGCCGATAGCCGGATCGCCGCGCTTGGCCCGCAATTGGAGCGGCTCGCTACCGACCTGGCCACGGCTGAAGCCACCCGCGATGCCGCCGCCACGGTATTGGCGGAACTCGCCGACCCCGCCACCAGCCGTGCCGCGCGCGATGCCGCCGCTCGCCAGGAAGCCGACGCCCAGGCCGCCGAGGCCGCCGCCCGCAACGCCCGCCGCCAGGCCGAGGCGGCGCTGGAAGCCGCCCGCGGCGAAGAGTCCCGCCTGGCCAACCGCGCCGCCCAGGTGGAGAGCCGGCTTTCCGCCCTGGCGCCGCAGTTGGCCCGCGTGGCCGAGGAACTGGCGGAGGCCGAGCGGTTGCTGGATGCCGCCCGCGCCGCCGAAGGGCAGCAGCCCGACCTCGGCAAGCTGCGCGCCGGGGTGGAGGAAGCCCGTGCCACGCTGGCCGCCCTGCGAGCCCGCGCCGCCGCCGCCCGCGACACCGCCGCCGCGCTCTCCGCCGAGGCGGAACGCGCTGCCTCGCGGCTGGAGGCGATCGGCGCCGAGCGCACATCTTGGTTGGAACGTGCCAGCGGGGCGACGGCGCAGCGCGAACGCCTCTCCGCCCGCTCCGCCGAGGCGCAGGC
>NZ_JACTVA010000128.1 GCF_014490485.1 Teichococcus aerophilus
ATGGCGAAAGCTAAGTTTGAGCGGAACAAGCCGCACTGCAACATTGGCACGATCGGGCACGTGGATCATGGCAAGACGTCGCTGACGGCGGCGATCACCAAGGTCCTGGCGAAGTCGGGCGGTGCGTCGTTCACGGCGTACGACCAGATCGACAAGGCTCCGGAGGAGCGGGCGCGCGGCATCACGATCTCGACGGCTCACGTTGAGTACGAGACGGCGAACCGCCACTACGCGCATGTCGACTGCCCCGGCCACGCCGACTACGTGAAGAACATGATCACCGGTGCCGCGCAGATGGACGGCGCGATCCTGGTGGTCTCGGCCGCCGATGGCCCGATGCCGCAGACGCGCGAGCACATCCTGCTGGCCCGCCAGGTCGGCGTGCCGGCGCTGGTGGTGTTCCTGAACAAGTGCGACATGGCCGACCCCGACCTGCTGGAGCTGGTCGAGATGGAGGTGCGCGAGCTGCTCTCCTCCTACCAGTTCCCGGGCGACGACATCCCCGTCATCAAGGGCTCTGCCCTGATGGCGCTGGAGGACAAGTCCCCCGAGCTGGGCGAGAACGCGATCCTGGAGCTGATGGCGGCGGTCGACGCCTACATCCCGCAGCCGGAGCGCGCGATCGATCGTCCGTTCCTGATGCCGGTGGAAGACGTGTTCTCCATCTCCGGCCGCGGCACGGTCGTCACGGGTCGCGTTGAGCGCGGCGTGGTGAAGGTCGGTGAGGAAGTCGAGATCGTTGGTCTGAAGACCACGGTGAAGACGACGGTCACGGGCGTCGAGATGTTCCGCAAGCTGCTGGACAGCGGACAGGCGGGCGACAACATCGGCGCGCTGCTGCGCGGCACGAAGCGTGAGGACGTGGAGCGCGGCCAGGTTCTGGCGGCCCCGAACTCGATCAAGCCGCACAACAAGTTCAAGGCGGAAGCCTACGTGCTGACGAAGGAAGAGGGTGGCCGTCACACGCCGTTCTTCACCAACTACCGTCCGCAGTTCTACTTCCGCACGACGGACGTGACGGGCGTTGTCACGCTGCCGGAAGGCGTGGAGATGGTGATGCCGGGCGACAACGTGTCGATGGACGTCGAGCTGATCGCGCCGATCGCCATGGATGAAGGCCTGCGCTTCGCCATCCGCGAAGGTGGCCGTACCGTTGGCGCCGGCGTCGTCGCCAGCATCAGCGCGTAACGGAC
>NZ_JACTVA010000129.1 GCF_014490485.1 Teichococcus aerophilus
CCCGGCAACGGCGCTGCCCCCGCCGCCCAGGCGCCCCGCGCGCCCGCCGCCGCGGCGCCCGTGCCGCCTGCCTTGCTCAACCGCCAGACGGGAGCCGCTCGATGAACCGCATGCTTCTGCTGGCCGGCGTCGCCGTCGTCGCCGTCACGGCCGCCGCCTCCACCCTGTTCACCGTGCAGCAGACCGAACAGGTGATGATCACCCAGTTCGGCCAGCCCATCCGCATCATCAGCACGCCGGGCCTGCACGCCAAGATCCCGTTCATCCAGTCGGTGGTCTCCTTCGACCGGCGCCTGCTGGACTTCGACCTGGCCGGCGAGGAAATGATCCTGGGCGACCAGCGCCGGCTGATTGTGGACAGCTTCACCCGCTTCCGCATCACCGACCCGCTGCGCTTCTTCCAGACCTCCGGCGCGCTGGAGGCCGGCATCCGTGGGCGGCTGTCCTCGATCGTCTCGTCCTCCCTGCGCCGCGTACTGGGTAACGAGCCGCTGCTGTCCGTGCTCTCGGCCGACCGCGCGCGGATCATGAACGAGATCAAGCGGCAGGTGAACGCCGAGGCGGCCCAGTTCGGCATCGGGGTCGAGGATGTCCGTATCCGCCGCGCCGACCTGCCGGAGGAGAACACCCAGGCCGTGCTCAGCCGGATGCAGTCCGAGCGTGAGCGCGTGGCCCGGGAGGCGCGCGCCGAGGGTGCCGAAGTGGCCGCCCGCGTCCGCGCCGGCGCGGACCGCGACCGTACCGTGCTGCTGGCCGAAAGCCAGGCCCAGGCCGACGTGCTGCGCGGCCAGGGCGAGCAGGAGGCGATCGGCCTGTTCGCCGCGGCGTTCGAGCAGGACCCGAACTTCTTCCAGTTCTGGCGCACCATGCAGGCCTACCGGGAAGCCTTCTCGGCCGGCGATGCGCGGCTGGTGCTGACGCCGGATTCGGAGTTCTTCCGTTACTTCCGCTCCAGCCAGCCGGGCGTCCCGTTGGCCGGCGTCACCGAATCCCCGCGCGCCGTGCCCGGCGCGCCGGTGGTGCCGCCCGCGGCCGCGGCACCCGCCGCGCCCCAG
>NZ_JACTVA010000013.1:0-2395 GCF_014490485.1 Teichococcus aerophilus
CAGGCCAGCGGCGAGGCGGTCGGCCGTGCCGTGCAGGCGATGCAGACCATCGCCGAGAAGATCACCATCGTGCAGGAAATCGCCCGCCAGACCGACCTGCTGGCGCTGAACGCGGCGGTCGAGGCAGCGCGGGCCGGCGAGCACGGCAAGGGCTTCGCCGTGGTGGCCTCGGAGGTGCGCAAGCTGGCCGAGCGCAGCCAGATGGCGGCGAGCGAGATCAGCGGCCTGTCGTCGCAATCGGTGAAGGTGGCGCAGGAAGCCGGGACGATGCTGGCCCGTCTGGTGCCCGACATCAAGCGCACGGCGGAGCTGGTGGAAGAGATCAGCGCCGCCTGCCGGGAGCAGGACATTGGCGGTGAGCAGGTGAACCAGGCGATCCAGCAGTTGGACAAGGTGACGCAGCAGAACGCCTCGGCGTCCGAGCAGATGTCGGCGACGTCGGAGGAACTGGCGGCGCAGGCGGAGCAACTGCAAGCCAGCATCGCCTATTTCCGCACGGAAGCGGCGGCCTCGCGCGGCGTGGGGGTGGAGAAGGTGCGGCCGGTGCCGGTGGCCCACCCGGCGCAGCGGGCGCAGGTGGCTGCGCGCAGCGTCGCCAAGCGTCCGGCCCCGGCCCGGCCGAAGTCGCGCCCCGCCGCGCAGGGCCACGGCGTCGCGCTCGACATGTCCGCCGGCCCCGACGCCCGCGACAGCGACTTCGAACGGTACTGACCCCATGGCCGATGCATCCCTCCCGGCCGGGCCCTTCGTCACGCTGGGCCTCGAAGGCGACATCTTCGCCATCCCGGTTGCCGCCGTGCTGGAGATCCTGGACAGCCGCCGCATCACCCGCCTGCCCGAGGCGCCGATGCATGTGCTCGGCCTGATCGACGTGCGCGGCCGCAGCGTCCCGGTCATGGATCTGCGCGCCTGTCTCGGCCTGCCTGACGGCGAGCCCAGCGAGCATACGCGCATCCTGGTCCTCGATGTCGGCGGCGCCAGGGTGATCGGCCTGATGGTCGACCGCGTCTTCGAAGTCACGGCGCTGGACGGTACCGGTATCGAACCGCCACCCGACCTCGGCGCCCCCTGGCGGTCCGAGCACCTGCTCGGCATCGGCCGCCAGGGCGAGGATTTCGTCCTGCTGCTCGATGTCGGCCGCCTCTTCGCCGCCGGCGAAATGTCCTTCTGACCTTGCCCAACCTGCCCAAAACGGAGCTGGCTCCATGAACCTCTCAGTGAAACTCAAGCTGGCGGGCGGCTTCGGCCTGGTCATCCTGCTATCCCTCGCGGCCGGCGGGGTGGCCTGGCGCAACCAGCAATCCCTGCAGGCCACGCTGCAGGATTTCGCCACCATCCGCGCGCAGCAGCTGCGCCTATCCGGCGAGATGCGCTCGAACCTGCTCGAAAGCGTGCGGGCGGAAAAGAACGCCATCCTCGCTGCCGAAACCCCGGTGATCGAGCGCTACGTCGCGACCATGACGGAAAAGCGCCGCGCCGCGCAGGAGGCGCTCGCCACCCTCCGCGCCGTCTCGGACGCCGAGGCCCGCCGGCTGCTCGACACGCTGCAAGCCACGCTGGAACGCCACGCGCCGGTGCAGGACAAGGTGCGGGATGGCGCCGTGCAGAATTCCAACAACCGCGCCCGCGCGCTGCTGGACCAGGCGGTGCTGCAGTCGGCGCAGGAAGCCCGCTCCGCACTGGCCCGCCTGCCGGATGGCGCCCGGGCGGCCGAGGCCATGCTGCTGGCCGAGTTGGCGATGAAGGACGCCATGCTAAGCAGCAGCATGGCAGAACTGACGCGCGACACCCGCCAGCTGGCCACCGCGCTGGACGCCGTGCGGCGGCAGCGGGACGCGCTGCGGACCATCCCGGGCGCCGAGGCGGCGTCGGTGCCGCTGGACCGCTGGCTGGACGCGATGGCCCGCGCGGCGGAGCTGGTGCGTGACGGCGGCAACCTGTCGGCGGCCGAGATCTCGATGGGCGCCGCGCGCCAGCTCGTGAACGAGATCGACAGCCAGATCGCCGCCTACACCACCCTGTCGCAGGCCCGCATGCAGGAGGCCAGCAACGTCGCTATCCAGAGTGGCGAGCAGGCGGGGCTGGTGCTGATGCTGGCGCTGCTGCTCTCCACCCTCTCCGGCGCCGGCATCGCGGTGTGGCTCTCGCTCAGCATCAGCCGTGGCCTCGGCCAGGCGGTAGCGCTGACCCAGGCGGTGGCCGAGGGCGACCTGACGCGCACCGGCACCATCCGCAGCGGCGACGAGATCGGCCAGCTGATGGAGCAGATCAACGTCATGATCGGCCGCCTGCGAGGTGTCGTCGGCGATGCGCTGCAAGCCGCGGACAACGTTTCCTCCGGCAGCCAGGAGCTGTCGGCCTCGGCGGAGGAGCTGTCCCAGGGCGCGACGGAACA
>NZ_JACTVA010000013.1:2405-97200 GCF_014490485.1 Teichococcus aerophilus
GCAGGACATGGCCGATGGCCTCGACCGGCTGCGGGACGCCGACTTCCTGCGCCTGGCGAAGTTCATCGAAGAATACAGCGGCATCAAGATGCCGCGCAGCAAGCAAACGATGCTGGAAGGGCGGCTGCGCAAGCGCGTGGCCGCCACCGGCTGCCACGACCTGCGTGACTACTGCGCCCATCTGTTCGACCGCGACGGCCTGGCCCAGGAAACCGTGGCGCTGATCGACGTCGTCACCACCAACAAGACCGAGTTCTTCCGGGAGCCGGAGCATTTCCGCATCCTCGCCGACCAGGTCATCCCGTCCCTGCTGAAGGACGCCCCGCGCGGCCGCACGCCCACGCTGAAGGTCTGGAGCGTCGCCGCCTCTACCGGCGCCGAGCCCTACACCCTGGCCATGGTGCTGGACGCCGCCAGCCAGGGCCGTTTCACCGCCTCCGTCCTTGGCACGGATATCTCCACCCGCGTGCTGGAAACCGCCCTGCTCGGCATCTATCCGGAGGAGATGGCGGCGCCGGTACCACCCGCCATGCGCGCCCGCTACCTGCGGCGCGGGCGCGGCGCCTCGGCCGGTCTGGTACGCGTGGCGCCGGAACTGCGGCAGATGGTCCGCTACCGCTGGCTGAACCTGATGGACAGCGCCTACCGCCTGGATGGCGAGATGGACGTCGCCTTCTGCCGGAACGTGCTCATCTACTTCGACAAGCCGACCCAGCAGGCGGTGCTGCAACGCATCTGCGCGCAACTGCGCCCGGGCGGCTACCTGTTCCTCGGCCACTCGGAATCCCTGGCTGGCTTCAGCCTGCCGGTGGAACCCACCGCCGCCACCGTCTTCCGCAGGATCTGAGCATGTCCGGCAAGATCCGCGTGCTGATCGTCGATGACTCCGCCGTCGTACGGCAGACCCTCACCGACATCCTGGAATCCGACCCGGAGATCGAGGTCCTCGGCGCCGCCTCCGACCCCTTCGTGGCGGCCAAGCGCATCCAGCAGGAGGTGCCGGACGTCATCACCCTGGATGTCGAGATGCCGCGCATGGACGGCATCACCTTCCTCCGCAAGATCATGGCGCAGCGGCCTATCCCGGTCGTCATGTGCTCCTCCCTGGTCGAAGCCCGTTCCGAGACGCTGATGCAGGCGCTGGAGGCCGGTGCCGTCGACATCCTGCTGAAGCCCAAGCTCGATACGCGGCAGGGCCTGCTGGAATCGCGCATCCGCATCTGCGACACCATCAAGGGCGCCGCCCGCGCCCGGCTGAACCGCGGCCCCCGCCCGCGCGCCGAGCCCCGCGCGGTCGAGAAGAAACTCACCGCCGACGCCATGCTGCCGCCACCCAGCACCCGGCACGCCATGGCACGCACCACCGAATCCGTCATCTGCATCGGCGCCTCCACCGGCGGCACGGAAGCGCTGCGCGAGGTGCTGGAAGCCCTGCCGGCCGATTGCCCCGGCATCGTCGTCGTGCAGCACATGCCGGAACGCTTCACCGCCGCCTTCGCCCATCGCCTCAACGGCATCTGCGCCGTGGAGGTCAAGGAGGCCGCCGATGGCGACAGCGTCCTCCGCGGCCGCGTGCTCATCGCCCCCGGCGCACGCCATATGCTGCTGCGCCGCAGCGGCGCGCGCTACCACGTGGAGGTGAAGGACGGCCCCCTGGTCTCCCGCCACCGCCCTTCGGTGGACGTATTGTTCCGCTCCGCCGCGCAATACGCCGGCGGAAACGCCACCGGCATCATCATGACCGGCATGGGCGATGACGGCGCCCGCGGCCTGCTGGAAATGCGCAAGGCCGGCGCCCACACCGTGGCGCAGGATGAAGCTACCTCGGTCGTCTTCGGCATGCCAAAGGAAGCCATCGCCCTGGGCGCGGTCGAAAAAGTGCTGCCGCTGGAAAGCCTCGCCGCCGAGATCCTCCGCGCCAGGCCGCATTGAAAAGCTGGGCCAGGCTGCCACGCCTGTTCCTGGCGGTGGGCGAGGTCGCCTGCCCGGCGGCACCGCACTGGATCACCACCGTTCTCGGCTCCTGCGTCTCGCTCTGCTTGTGGGACCCGGTGCGCCAGCGCGGCGGCATCAACCACACCGCGCTGCCACGCGGCGGCACCACCGGCCGCTATGGCGAGGTCGCCAACGACCTGCTGCTCCAGGCCATGCTGGAGGGCGGCAGCCACCGCCCGCATTTGCGCGCCAAGCTGTTCGGCGGCGCCTCGGCCTTTGGTGATATCGGTGCACAGAACATCTCGGCCGGCTTGGAGGCCCTGCACCGCCACGGCATCCCCCTCCTAGCACGCCGCACCGGCGGGAATCGCGGTATGCTGCTGCATTACCGCACCGATACAGCCGAAGTCAGGTTGCGGCTCGCCTGAAGGCTTGGCCCTTGCGGGCAGTCGGAGAAACAAGGCCGAGGAAGGATTCCCCAGGCCCCATCTTCTTTCTTCAAGTTTGGTGTTGCGCGCCCAGAACAAGGCGGCGCTTCTGAACTTACGGGCCACAGGGGTTTAATTCGCTCGGCAGAGGTGCCGGACCTCAGGCGAGAATGCACCCGTCTCATTCAAACCAACACCTCAACAGCAACGACGCGAGAAAACTCGAAGAAGGAAAAGAAGGGGTCCGGGGAATTCCTTCCCCGGCTTTCCTCCACCATTCGGAGCTCCAAAGCGCACTGGCTTGAGGTGGAATCACCGAAAGACCGAATCACGCGACCAAACAAGGCATACAGCTCGAGGTGTGAAGAAGTGTGAACGCATCATGCTCTAGAACAAAATGTCCTCCAGATTAGCAGGGGCCGCCGCGGGCGCCGCGCCGCCCCCGGCCAGCCGCGCCTGTACCTGGCGTTCGCTTTCCATGGTGTAGCTGGCACTGGCGGGCAGCAGCGGGCGGATTCGCGCCACCTTGGCCTCGTCTGGCGCCGGGCCGCCGGCCAGGGCCAGTAGTCGGGCGGCGGCAGCGCGCAGCATCTCCGGCACGTTCACCGCCTTCAGGGCCGTCTCGGCCGCTGCCAGGGCGGTCGCCGCGCCGTTGCCTTCTTCCTCCAGCGTCACCAGGGCCAGGCCGATCTGCTGGCCGGTGTCTTCCAGCCGCGTCATGGCGCCGGCAATCAACCCGCTGAGCTGGTCCAGCGCCGTTTCCTCGGCGCTCCGCCCACGGTCGACGCGGTCCTGCGCCAGGGCGGTCACGCTGGTCAGGTCCTCGGCAATCTGCGCGACGATCTGCGTGGTCTGGTCGGCGCAGCTGCGCAACTCCCGCGCAATGGTGTGCAGGGTACGGCCGGCATCGTGCAGCCGGCCGGATTTCAGCGTCATGTTCAGGCTCATCAACCGCAGGTCGGTCTCCAGCCCCCGCACCGTGGCGATCTGGCTGACCAGTTGCGTGACAGAGGATGCGATGCCGCGCGCCATGCCATCCACCTCCGCCTGCGCGGTGCGGAACTCGCGCAGCAGCGCCTGCGCTTGCCGCACCGTGGCTTCCAGCGGCCCCAGCAGGCTGCCGCGCCGCTCGTTGCTGCCATAGGCTTCGTGGCCCAGCTGGCAGATTGCGCGTGCATCCGCCGCCATGGCCCGCAACGCGCCGTCCACGCGCTCGCATTGCGCGGCATGTTCCTGCGCCGCGTTCTGCAACAGGGCCGATTGCAGGTGGCACACATGCGCCCGTACCAGCGCCGCATCGGCGGCATCATCCGGCATCCGGTGCCGCGCCAGCGCCAGCACCGCTTCCTCCACATGCTCCACCCGCTGGCGGGTGGTGTCGGCAATCTGCAGCGCCATCACCGATTCCGCCACCCGCCGCGCAATGGCGGCGGATCGCGCGGAAACCTCGGTGGAGGCCTCCGCCCCCGCGCGCAGCCGGCGGTCCACGGCGCCCACCCCCTCGGCCAGCCAACCCGGGATGCCCTGCAGCGCCTCGGCCTGCTGGCGCGCGAAGCCGTCCTGCCGCGCCAGCCCGCCGCGCACCTGCTCCTGCAACTGCACCACCACGTGTTGGAACTTCTCCAGGCTCTGGCGGGAGAGGTCGAACAGCCGGGCGATCTCGGTGGTAAAGGCGGAAAGGTCCTCGCGCGATTCGCCGAGGCCGGACGCGCACACCTTGGCCGATACGGTCAGCATGCCCACGGCCCGCACGGTGCTGTCCAGCCGCCCCAGGGCGCCGCCGATGGTGCCCAGCTGCCCGCCCATCCGCTCCAGCACCTGCCGCTCCACCCGCAGCACGGCATCGATGCCGCGCACCTGGCCGGCAGCACGCTCCAGCTGCGCGATGGCGTCCTGCAATTGTGGCCCGCGCAACTGCGTGCCCAGTTCGTCGAAGCAGCGCCCCAGGCCGCCCAGGGAACCCGCGGCGCGTTCCAGCTGGCGCCCGGCGGCACTGAAATCGGCCTCGAGCGGCGCATGGGCTTGGCGCAGGTCGTGGGCGATGGCGGTCAGCCCGGGGCACGGAATCATGGCGGCTGTCTCTCTTCGAGCGTTCCAGCGCATCATGCCCGCACGAAGGTTCATGATTCCTGACCAGCCGTGCGCCATTCGCCCATGCACGGGGCGCCGACGACCGAAGCCCGAAGCGCCCGGCCGTCAGCCAGCCTGTGGCCCGGACGGCGCCGGTGCGCTCCGTAGCAACGGCCGCAGCATCAGCAGCCCCAGCGCCGGCCCCGCCGCCAGCCATGGCAGCACCGACGCCAGCGACGCCACCCCAGCCAGGCGCGTGAACAACTCGATGCTGAACACCGTGATGGCGAAGCCGACGCAATTGACCAGCGTCAGCACGCTGCCCATCGCCGCCCGCGGCGCGTTCCGCGCCGTCAGCGCGGAGAATTGCGGCGAATCTCCCGCCGCCGTCATCCCCCACAGCAGCAGCCACGCCAGGAAAACCGGCAACGGTGCCCCCAGCAGCAGCGGCGCCGCCAACGCGCAGGCCCCGCTGGCCCCCAGCTGGAAGGCGGCAATCCGCGCGCTGCCGAAGCGCCGCGCCAGCAGCCCGCCCGCCACGCAGCCCACCGCGCCGGCCGCGATGGCCCAGAACGCCCCGGCACTGACGGCGGTGCCCGCCAGCCGCGTGGCCAGGATCAGCGGCAGCAGAACATAGAGGGTATAAAGCTCCCACATATGGCCGAAATAGCCGAAGACGGAGGCCCGCAGCCGCGCATCCCGCCAGGTGGCGGCCAGGCCGCGCAGGCGGATGGCGGCACCGCTGGGCGCATCCGGGTTGGGCGGCACCAGCAGCAAGGTTGCCAGCCCTCCCAGCGCCGCCAGGGCGGATACGCCCAGCAACAACGCCTGCCACGGCAAGGCCGCGCCGCCCCCCAGCTCGCCGCCGCTCAGGGCACGCACGCCGTGGGGCAGGGCGGTGCCCAGCACCAGCGCGCCGATCAGCACGCCCAGCGCCGCGCCCAGCCCCTCCCGGTACCACCCGGCGGCAATCCGCATGCCGACCGGGTAGATCCCCGCCAGCAGGAAGCCCACGGTGAAGCGCAGCGCCAGCAACGGCCACCACGCCCCGTCCAGCAGCACGATCCCCGCATTGGCCAGCGCCCCCAGCAGGGAGCAGCCGCAGAACAGCCAGGTCGGCCGCAGCCGGTCCGCCAGCATCAACAGCGCGAAGACCAGCGTGCCGCAGACAAAGCCCAGTTGCACCGCGGAACTCAGGCTGCCCGCCGCCGTCGCCGGCAGGCCCCAGTCGCGCTGCAGGTCCGGCATCACCGCATTAGCGGCGAACCACAACGAGGTGCCGCAGAACTGCGACAGAACCAGGGTCGGCAGCACCCGCCTGGGCACTTTCGCACCCTGCCGGCCACTGTCTGTCCCCGGCGCCACGCTCTCACCCCCACGCGGAAGGCTGTCGGCTTCGATTGGTCTCATGCGTTGCAGCCTGATCCGCGCCGGCTGAAATATCCAGCCGCCTCCTACGGATTGCCACCGCCTCTCCGCGGCCCGCCTGCTCCGGCGCCCGTCGCGGCAGCGGCACCGCATGGTTCCTGCCGCCCCGTACCGGGAACCATCGAAGCAGGATCGGCCGGACCACCATGATCAGCGGGCCTGGATACCCACGCTTGCTGCAAGCTCAATCTGCCTTGAACCCCTTCCTGCGGATGAAGGCGCCGAAATCCGCCCGCTCCGGCACCGAGTATTGCCGGACCTTGTCCTCCGACCAGCCATACGCCTCGGCCTGGCCGAACCGCTCCGTATACCGCTGCGTCGCGTAGGGCTGCACGGCGGCGCGCCGCCGGTCGTAATCGGCGATCTTGTCCCGCAGGCCGCTCTCGTCATACCGGTCGTGATGGACCGTGACGTCGAGCCCCAGGCGCGGGCTCATGACCCCCGCGAAGGACGGCCACCCCACCCCCAGCCCCGCCACCGGGAACACATGGTCCGGCAGGCCGAGAAGCTCGGACACTTCCGCCGCCCGGTTGCGGATGGCGCTGACAGGGCAGGCCCCCAACCCAACCCGGTCCGCCGCGGCGATAAACGTCGCCAGCACGATGCCCGCATCGACCGAGGCATTGAACAGCGGGTCCAGGTGGTCATTCACGAAAGGCTGCTGGCGCCACTCGAAGGCCAGCCGGTGCCGCCGGTTGTTGGCGCAGAATACCAGGAACGCCGGCGCCTCCCTGGCCCAGGGGTTGTCCGGGATCAGCGCATGCAGCTTCTCCCGCTGCGCCTGGCCGGAGATGATGATGATATCCGCCTGCTGCAGGTCCGACTTCGACGGCGCGGCCAGCGCCACCGCGCACAGCGTCTCCAGCAACGCGGGGTCGACAGGGTTGTCGGTGTATCGCCGCATGACCCGGCGGTCCGCCATGGCCGCCAGCACCTCGGCACCTTCCGGCGCGGCCTGCAGCGCCGGCGCGGAACCGAACCGCGCCCTGAGGATCTCCAACAGTCGATCGAGCAACACCACCTCCATCAACGCCGCGCCGCGGCAACCCGCATCGGCGCCGCCATGGCCACGGATCATCCCAGGGAAACGGGATGGCTCCTAGAGGGCAACGGACTCGCCATCCGCCGGAACGCGCAGGCTGGACGCGAAGCCTTCCTTGGCGGCGAAGGCCCGCAGATCGGCGCGGCTGAGGATGCAGTGATTGACCGCTTCCATGTGGCTGGCGATCAACATCGCGCCCGGTGCCGCCTGATGCACCGCGCGGACATCCGCCATGCCCATGATGATGGGGTCCAGCCCAATGAACAGCGCCATGCCGGCATTCAGGACGATCGCGTCCGGCCGGTGGGTGGCGATGGCCTGCGCGACGTGCTGGTTCCAGATGGTGTCGCCCGCGACATACAGCGTCTTCTCCGCGGGATGGCGGAACACCACGCCGCATACCTTGCCCAGGGCCGGGATGGCCTGCAGCGTCGCGTCCGTGCCGTGCTGCCCATCCGTCCGCGCCAGCGTCACGCCGTTGAACGCCGACGTCCCGCTCAGGACGCGCACATCCGTGAAGCCGGCCTGGCGGATCGCGGCCGCATCCGCGTCATTCTGCGCGAAGATGGGCAGAGACTTGCGCAACTGCGCCTTGGCGGCGTCGTCCCAGTGGTCGGTGTGCAGATGCGTCACGATCACCGCATCGACGTCGATGAGCTCGGCGACAGGCAGGGGCAGCGGAACCATCGGGTTGCGCACCTGGCTGCTGGCCGAGCCGGGGAAGCCGGGCGCCGCGCCCTGGTCCGCCAGCATCGGGTCCACCAGGAAGCGCACGCCGCCGAAATCGACACGGAGCGTCGCGTTGCGGATCTGCCTGACCGTCGCCTGCCCGGCGGCCGCCGCTGCGGGCCGGACCGTCATCCCAAGCGCTCCGGCGGACAGCGCCCCGAGCGTACCCATCACCGGAAGCGCCTCGCGGCGGGTCATCGGCAACCCGTCCTGGTCCGTCATGGCTGGTTCCTTTCAGCACCGGGGCGCCACGCTGATCGCCGGCATGCCCACGCGGGAGATATGATGACCCCTGGATAGGCCAGCGGCGGCCAGGGTAGGAGTGGCGGTGTCGACATTATCAGGGTTGAAAACGACATGACCGGCGCGGACCGTATCGAGGTCGGGTTGGTGCTCTACCCAGGCGCCCAGCTGGCCGCCGTGCTGGGTATGACGGATTTCCTGCTCCTCGCCGGCCGCATCGCCGCCGAGGCGACCGATCACCGGCAGGCTCCCGCGCTCCGGGTCAGCCACTGGCAGCTCCATGAGGGGGAGGCTGCTCCGCGCCGGGTGTTCGACACCGCGCCGGACGAGGCCGGCGCGCCCTCCGTCCTCATCCTGCCGCCCCGGCTCGGGCCGCTGATCGAACCCGCGGAGGCCGCGCCCTTCGTCGGCTGGCTACGCGAATCGCACGGCACCGGCACCGTGCTCGGCTCCATCTGCACCGGCGCGTTCCTGCTGGGGGAAACCGGCCTGCTGGCCGGCCGCAGCATCACCACGCACTGGACGTTCGAGGAGGCCTTCGAGGCCCGCTTCCCCGAAGCGAAGATGGATGCCGCCCGCCTGATCATCGACGATGGAGACATCATCACGGCTGGCGGCGTGATGGCCTGGACCGACCTCGTCCTGAAGTTGATCGACCGCTATCTCGGGCTGGTGGTCATGCTGGAGGTGGCGCGGCGCTTCCTGGTCGACCCGCCTGGCAGGGAGCAGAGCTACTACAGCGCCTTCGCGCCCAGGCTGAACCATGGCGACGGCGCCATCCTCAAGGTCCAGCACTGGCTGCAGGCGACGGGCGCGAAGGAGGCCGACCTGGCCGCCCTGGCCGCCAGGGCCGGGCTGGAGGAGCGGACCTTCCTGCGGCGCTTCCAGAAGGCGACGGGCCTGACGACCACGGAATACGCCCAGCGCATCCGCGTCAGCCGCGCGCGCGAACTGCTCCAGTCGGGCGCATGCACCGCCGATCAGGTGGCATGGGATGTCGGCTACTCCGATCCCGGTGCCTTCCGAAAAGTCTTCGCGAAGATCGTCGGCCTGACGCCCGCCGAATACCGCAAGCGCTTCCAGGCCCGATCCCCGCACCTGCTATAGAAAGGCGTTGCCCACGCATACCGGCCCGCTCATCCGCTGGTTCCGCGGGCCTTGCCGGGCACCCTCCCGAACAACGCCGTGCGCAGCTTCAGTTCTACGAAGCCGACATTGGCGCGGGCTAGGCCGCCACCCTCCGCCGCCCGCCGATCGCGAGTAACAGCATGGCCAGCAGCGACAATCCCGCGCCGACGAGGAACGGCACCGCCGACCCGAAGCTCTGCCAGAACCAGCCCGCCGCCGTGTTGCCCAGCAGGACCACGGCACCCGTCGTCAGGTTGAACGCGCCGAAGGCGCTGCCTTTCAACCCGTCCGGTGTGGCCCCTGCGATCATCGCGCCCAGCAGGCCCTGGGAGAAGCCCATATGCAGCCCCCAGAAAACCGTGCCGAGGATGTACACCCAGGCCGAGCCGGCAAAGGCCAGGACCAGATGCGCGGCGGCCAGGAAGGCCAGGCTCCACAGCAGCAGCCCCGTGGTGCCGATGCGGTCGGACAGCCTGCCGACCGGGTAGGCCGCCAGCCCGTACACCGCGTGCATGATCACCATCGAAAGCGGCACCCAGGTCGGGGAGAAGCCAGCCTCCAGCGATTTCAGCAACACGAAGGCTTCGCTGAACCGCGCCAGCATGATGACTGAGGCGATGCCGATCACCCCCCAGACGGCGCGATTCAGCTGCAATGCCTGAGAAAGCCGGAATCCAGCCCGCTTGGCCGCGCCGTTCTCGGCCGGTTCCCGGACACCGAAGATCAGCACCGCCATGGCCAGCGCGGCCGGAATGGCCGCCAGCCAGAACACGGTCACGATATCCCCGGCCATCAGCATCATCACCAATACGGCAAGCAGGGGACCGACAAAGCCGCCCACGGTGTCGAGCGACTTGCGAAGCCCGAAGCTGGCGCCACGGATCTCCGGCGGGCTCACCGCCGCGACCATCGCATCGCGCGGCGTGCCGCGGATGCCCTTGCCCACCCGGTCCATCGCCTTGGCCAGGATGATGAGATCGACGCTGGCCGCCAGCGGAAAAAACAACCGGGAGAGCGCCCCAAGGCCGTAGCCCAGCACCGCCAGCGGCTTGCTGCGGCGGCTCCAGTCGACGAACAGCCCCGACAGGAACTTGGTGGCGGTCGCCACGGCGACCGACAAGCCCTCGATGAAGCCGACGAGCATGGCCGAGGCGCCCAGACTGCCCACCAGATAGAGCGGCAGCAGGGTCTGCACCATCTCGGAGGAGACATCCATCAGCAGGCTCACGACGCCCAGCATCCAGACCGTCACCGGGATGGCCGGGCGCCGGGCACCAGGCGGCGTGCCGGAATGGGGATGATGCATGGGCCAGCGCCTTATGGATTGCTCCGCGGGGATATGCCCAGGCTCACCCTTCGGCACAACGTACGCCGCCCCATCGCGCGCGGCGGACAAGCAACCCGCCGCCGGCAGCATCACCGCCGCCCACGGCACACCCCCCCCTGGCCACAAGGCCCGCGAACCCGGACAACCGGCCACGCCACTCCCCGGCCGGCCGGTCGCCCGGACCCGCCGCCTCAGGCCGGCGGCGAACCCGCCTGCGGCGCGACGGCGGCGAAGTCGCTGGCATCATGCCGCTCGCGCAGCTGCCGCGACGGGTCGCCATTGACCTTGTTCACCATCGCGCCGCGCTGCACCGCCGGCCGGCTGCCCACCAGCGCCGTCCAGCGCTGCAGGTGCTGGTACTGGCCCACCTGCAGGAACGTCCCGGCGTCGCCATACAGCTCGCCCTTGGCCAGCAGCCCGTACCAGGGCCAGATCGCCATGTCCGCCACCGTGTAGTCCGAGCCCGCGATGTACTCGCTGACCGCCAGCCGCTGGTCGAGCACGTCGAGCTGCCGCTTGGCCTCCATGGCGAAGCGGTTGATCGGGTATTCCAGCTTCTCTGGTGCATAGGCATAGAAATGCCCGAAGCCGCCGCCAAGGAACGGCCCGCTGCCCACCTGCCAGAACAGCCAGGACAGGCACTCCGCCCGCGCGGCGCCCGCCTGCGGCAGGAAGGCGCCGAACTTCTCCGCCAGATGCACCAGGATGGCGCCGGATTCGAACACCCGCACCGGCTCCGCCCCGCTGCGGTCCACCAGGGCCGGGATCTTGGAGTTGGGGTTGATCTCGACGAAGCCGCTGCCGAACTGGTCACCCTTGCCGATCTCGATCAGCCAGGCGTCATACTCGGCGCCGCCATGGCCGGCCGCCAGCAGCTCCTCCAGCATGATCGTCACCTTCACGCCGTTGGGGGTACCCAGCGAGTAGAGCTGCAGCGGATGCCGCCCGACCGGCAGCGCCTTCTCCTGCCGCGCGCCGGCGGTCGGCCGGTTGATGCCGGCGAAGGCGCCGCCGTTCTGCTGGTCGTTCACCCAGACCTTGGGCGGGGAATAGCTGGAAGCCTGATCCATCTCGTCTCTCCGATGATCTCGCCAGCGGCGCCCGAAACCGGGCAGCGCCAGGACGCCCTGGCCAGCCGCCATAGTAGTCGCCTTCCACCCCCTCGCTCCACCCCCGCCCGCCCGCCGTCAGGATTGGCCAGTCTCGTCGGCGTTCAGCCTGGCGGCCCAGTCCGCGTAGGGCGTCGTCCGCGCCATGCGCCGGTTGTAGTCAGGCGCGCCGTCATCCCACCAGACCGGGCCACGCTCGCCCAACTGGTGCTTGGCCGCGTCCACCCTGGCTCGCGCGGCCTCCCGCGCCACCTCATCCGCGGTGCGCATCGCCGCCTGCTTGGCCCGCCGTGCCGCCATCAGCTCCTTCACCAGCTCATCGCGCCGCCCAGGCGGCAGGCCAGGATCGGAACAGCGCCACAAGCGCCCCCGGACGATGAAGTAGCGGCCATCGGGCGTCACCGGACCCTTGCCCATCAGCGCAGGCTCCCGCCGCTAGCTGGTGCTGGTGCTGGTGCTGGTGCTGGTGCTGGTGCTGGTGCCTTGGCGGCCAGCCGCGCGGCCTCCGCATCCCGTGCCGGCGGCGCGCCGAACATCCGCCCATACTCGCGCGTGAACTGCGGCACGCTCTCATAGCCCACCGCGAAGGCCGCGCTGCTGGCCGAGCAGCCTTCGCCCCGCATCAGCCGCCGCGCCGCGATCAGCCGCAACTGCTTCTGGAACTGCAGCGGCGACAGCGAGGTCACGCTGCGGAAATGCTGATGGAAGGAGGACGGGCTCATCCCCGCCACGGCCGCCAGGCTCTCCACCGGCAATGGCTCGGCATAGCGGGCCCGCAGCACCGCCACGGCGCGCGAAACCCGCTCCACAGGCCCGCCTGGCCAGCCGACCCGCCGTACCGCCGCCCCATGCCGCCCGGTCAGTAGCCAGTAATGCAGTTCGCGCATCAGCGCCGCCCCCAGCACCGGCACCGCCGCCGGGCGGTCCAGCAGGCGCATCATCCGGGTGGCCGCCTCCACCACCTCGGCTGCGGTCGGGTCGGCCTGCACCGCGCTGGCATCGGCGGCATCGGCCCCCTCCATCTGCAGGCTCAACTCGGCGATGACGGCCGGGTCCAGCTCCACCACCAGCGACATGTAGGGTACCGCCGCGCTTGCCTGCGTCACCTGGCTGATGGTTGGCACATCCGCCGTGATCAGCAGCGAATCCCCCGCGCCGAAGCTGACATCCCGCGTTCCCATGGTGACGCGCTTGCCGCCCTGCATCACCAGGCAGGCGAGGGGGCGGGAGATGTCGTGCACCAGTTCGCTCGGCGCCGTCGCATGGACGGTGCTCAGGCCAAGGATGAAGGTGCGGGCGATGCCGTGGCCATCGGCATGCGCCTCGCCATGCCGGCGCACCAGGTCGAGAAGGCTGCTCATGCCGCCATGCTACCCGCCGCGCCCCCCGGCCGCATCCGGCTTCGGAGGATCAAGCAAGCAAGTCCGAGGTTCCGGTAAGGACGCCCGCCCGGCCGGGGGCGATGATCAGGGCACCAGGCAAGGAGCCCAGCCATGACCACCATCTCCCTCGTCACCGGCGGCAGCCGCGGCCTCGGCCGCAACACGGCGCGCAGCATCGCCGCCCGCGGCGGCGACGTCGTCATCACCTACCAGAGCCGCGCCGGGGACGCCCAGGCGGCCGCCGCCGAGATCGCCGCGATGGGCCGTAAGGCCATTGCCCTGCAACTCGATGTCGGCAACGCCGCTACCTTCCCCGCCTTCGCCACCGCCTTGCGGGCGGCCCTGCGCGAAACCTGGGGCCGCGACAGCTTCGACCACCTGGTCAACAACGCCGGCTACGGCGACTTCGCGCCGATCGCCGACACGACGGAGGCGCAGTTCGACCGCCTGGTCGACGTGCACCTGAAAGGCGTGTTCTTCCTGACCCAGGCGCTGCTGCCGCTGCTGGCCGATGGTGGCCGCATCGTCAACCTGTCCTCCGGCCTGACGCGGGTCTCGGCGCCGGGTTGGGCCGCCTACGCGGCGGTGAAGGGCGCGGTGGAAGTGCTGTCCCTCTACATGGCCAGGGAGCTGGGGGCGCGCGGCATCGCCGTCAACACCGTGGCGCCGGGCGCCATCGAGACCGATTTCTTCGGCGGCGCGGTGCGCGATACGCCTGAGTTCAAAAGGCACTTCGCGGACATGACGGCACTCGGCCGCGTTGGCGTGGCGGACGATATCGGCCCGATGGTCGCCAGCCTGCTCGGCCCCGACAACCGCTGGGTCAACGCGCAGCGCATCGAGGTCTCCGGCGGCCAGGGCATCTGACCGCCGCGCCCGGGGCACCGTCCGGCGGCGGTGCATCTGCGCCGGCACACCGCATCCTCACTCGCCCACGGACAGGGGCAACCGCCCCTGCCGCCCTGGGCCGCCCGGACCCATCGCCACCACACCGGCCGGGGCAGGGGGGGGGCATGGACGGCCCGCCCGGCGGCCTGCATCATCGTCTGGAAAGGCCGGCGGCCGCACCCATCCGGGGCGACGCCCCATGACCGGCCACCGCAGGGTGAGGCGCTCCGTGACCATTCCGACCCGACACCATCGCAGGATGGCCGCGCGCAGGCGCCCAGCATGACGCGCCCCGCCCGGCCCGGCGGCGCCTCTCCCCACGCCAGGGGCGAGGTCATGAGCCAGGCCGACCTGCTGGATTCCCGCACCGCCTGGCTGCGGCTCGCCGCCATCGTCGCACTCTCCACCATCGGCGGCGTCGGCATGTGGTCGGTGATCGTCGCGCTGCCCTATGTCCAGGCGGAGTTCGGCATCAGCCGCGGCGCCGCCTCGGTGCCCTACACCCTCACCATGCTCGGCTTCGGCGCCGGCGGTATCCTGATGGGCCGCCTGACCGACCGTCTCGGCCCGATGAAGCCGCTGCTCGGCGCGACGCTGATGCTGGCCGCCGGATATGCCCTGGCGGGGCTGGCGCCATCCATCACCGTCTATACCGTGGCGCAGGGCCTGCTCATCGGCATGCTCGGCGCCTCCGCCGCCTTCGCGCCGCTGGTGGCCGAGGCGTCGCTGTGGTTCCGCCGGCGGCGCGGCATCGCGGTGGCGATCGCCGCCTCCGGCAACTACCTGGCCGGCGCCGTCTGGCCCCCGGTCCTCAGCTGGCTGATCGGTGCCTATGGGTGGCGCACCGCCCATCTCGTCGTCGGCGCCATCTGCCTGGTGACGATGCTGCCGCTCGCCCTGCTGCTGCGCGCCCGCGCCCCCGGCACGCATGGTGGCGGCCTGCAGAAGGATGCAGGGGAGGGCAGGCCCTTCGGCCTCTCCCCCACCGGGGCGACGGTGGTCCTCTCCACCGCCGGCATCGCCTGCTGCGTCGCCATGGCGATGCCGCAGGTGCATATCGTCGCCTATTGCGGCGACCTCGGCTACGGCGTCGCCCGGGGGGCGCAGATGCTCTCGCTGATGCTGGCCTGCGGCATCGCCTCCCGCCTCGCCTCGGGGCTGATCGCGGACCGGATCGGTGGGCTGCGCACGCTGCTGCTGGGCTCCGTGCTGCAAGGCCTGGCCCTGTCGCTGTTCCTGTTCTTCGATGGCCTCGCCTCCCTCTACACGCTTTCGGCGCTGTTCGGCCTGGTGCAGGGCGGCATCGTCCCCTCCTACGCCGTCATCGTCCGGGAAAGCTTCCCCGCTTCCGAGGCCGGCACGCGCGTCGGCATCGTGCTGATGGCGACGCTGGTCGGCATGGCGCTCGGCGGCTGGCTGTCCGGCGTGATCTTCGACGCGACCGGCAGCTACGCCGCCGCCTTCCTCAACGGCGTTGCGTGGAACATGGCGAACGTGCTGATCGTGACGACGCTGCTGCTGCGCCGCCGGGCGCGCCTCGCCACCGCATAGGCAAGGGAGGGCGGTGCGAGCACGCCCTTGTCGCGGAACATTCCGGCAGGCACTCTTTCCGCCGGACCGTCCCGGCTCGGGCGTCCAGGCAGAGGGCACCGGCATGACCTACCGCAGAACGCTTCTGAAGACGGCCGCCGGCGCAGCGACTGCCCTCGGCGCCGGCCACATCGCCGCCCCCGCCCTGGCCCAGGGCCGCGCGCGGACGCTGCGCTTCGCCCCGCAGGGCAACCTGGCCAGCGTGGACCCGATCTGGGGCACCTCGGTGCTCTCCCGCAACGCCGGGCTGATGATCTATGACACGCTGTTCGGCATCGGCGCCGACTTCCAGGTCCGGCCACAGATGGCCGCCGGGCACGAGGTCTCCGCCGACGGGCTGACCCACACCATCGCCCTGCGCCCCGGCCTGCGCTTCCATGATGGCGAGCCGGTGCGCGCCCGCGACTGCATCGCCTCCATCCGCCGCTGGTCGAAGCGCGACGTGCTCGGCCAGCGCCTCGACGTGCTGCTGGACGAGATGGCGGCGGTGTCAGACGACCGCTTCACCCTCCGCATCAAGCGGCCCTGGGCCGGGCTGACCTGGGCGCTGGGCAAGGTGGGCGCCAATATCTGCGCGATCATGCCGGAACGCGCGGCGCAGACCGACCCCTTCACCCAGGTCACCGACATCGTCGGCAGCGGCCCCTTCCGCTTCCTGCGCGACGAATGGGTGGCCGGCAGCCTGGCGGTGTTCGAGCGCAACGCCGCCTACCAGCCGCGCCAGGAGGCGCCGGACCTGCTGGCCGGCGGCAAGCCGGTGCATTTCGACCGCGTCGAATGGCGCGTGATGCCCGATGCCGCCACCGCCGCCGCCGCCCTGCAGAACGACGAGATCGACTGGTGGGAAACGCCGTTGCCGGACCTGCTGCCGGTCCTGCGGCGCAACCGGCAGATCGTGGTGGAGACGATCAACAGCTTCGGCGCCTTCGGCGTGCTGCGCTTCAACCACCTGCACCCGCCCTTCGACAATCCGGCGGTTCGCCGCGCCCTGTTCCCGGCCGTGGACCAGGAAGCCTTCATGCAGGCCGCGATGGGCACCGACCCCGAGCTGTACCGCATCCCCGCCGGCGCCTTCACCCCTGGCGCACCCCTGGCCAACGACGCCGGGATGGAGATCCTGACCAGCCCGCGGGACCTGGAGAAGGCGCGGCAACTGCTGCGCGCCTCCGGCTACAACAACGAGCGCGTGGTGCTGCTCTCGGCGACCGACCTGCCCAACCTGCAGGCCATGACGGAAGTGGCGGCCGACCTGATGCGCCGCGTCGGCTTCAACGTGGACCTGCTGTCGATGGACTGGGGCACGCAGATCCAGCGCCGCACGAATCGTGGCCCGGTGGAGCAAGGCGGCTTCAGCGCCTTCTGCACCACCTGGGAAGGGATGGACACCTCCGTCCCCGGCAGCCACCAGCCGCTGCGCGGCAACGGCGCCAATGCCTGGTCCGGCTGGCCCACCAGCCCGGCGCGAGAGGCGCTGCGCGACCAGTGGTTCGAGGCCACCGACCCCGCCGCCGAAAAGCGCATCGCCGAGGCCTTGCAGCTCAATGTGTGGGAGGAAGCCCCCTTCATCCCACTCGGCCTGCAGCGGCCGCAGCAAGCCTATCGCCGCAGCATCACCGGCGTCCTGAAGGGCGGCCCGTCCCTGTTCTGGAACGTGCGGCGGAGTTGAAGGCGGGCAACGCCCTGCCCGGGGTGGCTGGCGCGGATCGCCGGCCCGGCCATCTGTGCCCGACCCCGGGCGGGAAGCGATCGATAAGCTCAGCGGGGTCCGCCCCGCCCACGGCCAACGTGTCAGCCTGACCAAAATCCGATCCCGGCCATGCCGCCATCCTTGCTGACCCGCAGGCGGCCATGGAGGGAAGCCGAACCGCCCCGCCGCCCCCGGTCATCCGGCCGGCCTGTCACGCAGCCGGCTTCACCCCCGCCACCCACGCCGCCGTGACCACCCGCACCCGGATCCGCCGCTTACCAGGGCTTCAATCTCCGCAGCCGGCCACGAAACAGGCCCCTCCTGCTCAGGGCCTCGAACATCTCTTCCGGCCCCTCGGGATCGAGCACTTCATGGTCCGCCAGCCACGCCTCCACGGCGTTCAGGTCCGGCTCCTCGTAAGGCCGCAGCGAGCGGCCGGGGCCGCGCAGCGCCTCGATCGCCCCGATCAACGAGCCCTCGGCCGCGATGGCATCCGCCACCGCCTGCTTCGGGACGCCGAGATGCTCCGCCAGCAGGTCGTCGCGCGTGCCGAGGATACGCGCGGACAGGTCCGGCCTGGCCCGCTCCCCGGCGTCGATGGCGACGTCGCATTCCGTATCCAGGCGCATGGAACGATTGTTGAGGTTGGAGGAGCCGATGCGAAGAACCCGGTCATCCACGATCATGATCTTGGCGTGGCAGTAGATCGCCTCGCCGTCGGCGGTGAAGGGATGGTACAGGCGAAAGCGCCGTCCCGTCGTGTCCAGCCGCCGCAGCGCCTCGTGCAGCCGTGCCCGGGCCGTGTCCATTGCCAGGGGCTCCAGCCAGCCCTGGGCACTCACCGGATTGATCAGCACGATCTCCGGCCCATCCGGCTCCCGCAACCGCCTGGCGATGGCCTCGGCAATGCGGCGGGAGGCGAAGTACTGGCTTTCTGCATAGATGCAGCGGCGGGCGGAGGCGATAAGGTCGAGATGCAACTGCTCCACCTCCCGCACCGCCGGCCTGTCCGGCATCTCCGGGTAGGAGCGGGCGACAGCCACCTCGACATTCTCGAACTGCGGCGCCAGCGCCTCCGGCCAGCAGCGGTTGCCGGATGGGATCGGCGGCAGCCGTCTGCCGCCGGCGGCATGCCAGCGGTCCATGGCCAACTCGCCAAGCGCCACGGCCGCCTGTCCCTCCAGCGCCGTGGTGGCATCGTGCCATGGCTGGTAGGGCTTCCCGCCGGGATTGACCCGCTGCGGGTCCTGGTCGCGGTGCTCGCGCGTATCCCAGCGCTCGCCGGTCATGTCGATGCCACCGCAGAAGGCGGTCTGGTCGTCGAGCACGACGATTTTCTGGTGGTGGGAGGCCCCGGTCGGGTGCGCACCGTCCAGCTTGGTATGGATGCGGCTATGCCACATCCAGCGTGCCAGGGTCAGGATGGTGCTGCCGCGGAACACCGTCTTGACGGCGCCCAGATCCCATCGGAGCAGATAGACGTTCAGCTCCGGCCGGTTCTTCACAAGCCAGAGGATGAATTCGCCCAACTGGCCAGGCGCCTCGTCCTGGCTGCCGACCCCCAGATGGATCCTGGCATCGAAGTCCCAGCCAATCAGCAGGATGCGATGGCGCGCTGCCAGCATGGCCGCCCGGGCAATCCGAAAATACTCGTCGGCATCCACGATGACGGCAAGCTTCCCGGCATGCTCGACTCGCCAGCAATTGTCGCCCGGCCGAAGCAGGGACGCGGGACGGGGAGGGGACGCCATCTGATCCATGCGCCCCTTTAATCAGATAACCCGGCCCTTGACGATCACGGCGGCGCCCGGCCATGCGCGGCCGCGCCACAGCGTGGTGACGCATCTCCGTTCAGCCCTGTACGGCCTCAGCGCCGCGCCGCCAGCGTGCGTTCCAGGTTGCGCAGCAGCCGGTCGATCTCGCCCATATGGATCGCCGAGAGCTTCGGCCCCGGCATCCGCATGGTGGCGTGGCGGATGGCGCCGCGGCGGCGCATCACCTCTTTGCGCGCGGCGACGCCCCAGAAGCCCTGCGCCTCGTAGTTCAGCAGCGGCAGGTAACGGTCGAACAGGTCATGCGCCTCGTCCTCGCGCCCCTGGGTGAAGAGGCGGTAGACGCCGGAGAGCATCTCGGGGTGGGAGAACCCGGCCATCGGCCCGTCGATGCCGCGCCCCATCTCCTGCGGCAGATACAAGCCGTTATTGCCGGTCAGGATCGCCACCCGCCGCCCGCCGCCGGCCCGCAGCTGGGTGATCTTCTCCAGGCTCGGCAGGTCCTCTTCCTTCACCACCTGGATCTGCGCGTGGCTCTCCACCAGCTTGAGGATGGACGGCACCGACATCCACACCCCGGTGGAGCCGGGGAAGTCCTGCAACACCGTTGGCACGTCGCCAATCATGCCGAACACGGTGGCGAAGTAGCCGAGCAGTTCCACCTCCGTCCGCAGGCCGCCCGGCGGCGCGATCATGACGCCTGAGGCGCCCTGGTCCATCGCCTGCTTCGCCAGCAGGGCCAGCTGCGCCGTGCTCGGGTTGCTGACGCCGACGATCACCGGCTTGCCCTGCGCGCGCGCGATGAAACGGCCGCTGACCTGCTGGGCTTCCTCAGGCGTCAGCTTGCCCCCCTCGCCGCTTACCCCCAGTACCACGAAGCCGTCGGCACCATGACCCAGGTAGAATTCCGTCAGGCTGTCGATGCTCGCGAGATCCACGGCGCCGCGTTCGTCGAACGGCGTCTGCGCGATGATGAAGCTGCCCTTGATGGCTGAGAGCATCGTTTCCTGGCTCCGGTTCCGGCCTGGGACGGCCACGGTTGGGCACAGTGCCGCCGGGGGTCCTGCCCGTCGCGCTGCGACGTGTACGGGTTATGCCCGGCCCGCCGCCAAATGTCACCGAAGCCAAAAGTCGCAACTTGCCGCGCCGTCAATCATCCAGCGCGCAACGGAGCCGTACCACCTCGTCGCCTTCAGCCGAGAATCCTGGCCACACCTTTGTCGGGTCGCCGGATGGCACGGCAATCCATTCGGTCTCCAGCACAGGCCGCCACCGGCATACCAGTCGACGCGCCAGGTTTGAACACCGGCAGGTCAATCACGCTGCCTCGAAAGCGATGGCGCCGAGACCCCCGCCGTCACGGCCATAAGAGCAGCGACCACCAGGCAGAATGCCGCTGCAACATGCAACGGCCCACCGCGACGGCGCGCTCCGGTTCGCCTGCCCATTCCGACCCTCCCCGGGCAGCGAACATGGGGATGACGATGCACCGCGCGCGCCAGCCTGCCGGGTGGCACATCACTGATGCCTCGTCATCCCCCGCATGATTCAGCCTGTGGTGCTGGGAACCGGCGTGTTGAGCAATTGCTGCTCCCACAGATAAGCAATGCCGCTGCCACCGGCATGCTGCGTGATGACGTTCGTCAGCGCGGCGGCTTGCTCGGCCCGGGCCCAATCGCGCTGCCATTCGGCCGCGACCGCCAGCCAGGTCATCATGTTCGCGCCCGCCGCAACCATGCGCTTGATGGCGACCTCATGGGCCTCGACCGAGACGCCGCCGGACGCATCGGTGACCACCGTCACATCCCAGCCCTCGCCCAGGGCGTGGATGGCCGGCATCGCCACGCACACTTCCGTCCACAGCCCGGCGATGACCAGCTGCTTGCGGCCGGTTGCCTTGACCATCTCCACCACCGTCCGGTCTTCCCAGGTGTTGATGAACGTCCGGTCAATCACCTCCTGGCCGGGGAAGACATCGGTGATCTGCGGGAACAGAAGACCACCCCGCTCAGCAAGCACGCTGGTCAGAATGGTCGGCACGCCGAAGACCTTGGCGGCCTTCGCCAGCCCGGCCGTATTGTTGATCACCATCTGCGGCTCGTGGCTGTTCACGTTCGCTAGCTGGTAGGGCTGATGGTCGATCAGCAGGAGCACCGAATCCTCGGGGCGAAGAAGCGAATTGAGGCCATTGCGGAAAGTCATGAGACATCCTCTGCCACTGTTGCGAATGGGACGATTTCCTGGACACGCGCCAGATGCAGCGATGTCCGGGCCGGAGATTGCCGTTCCGATTTGCGGTGCAGTAGCCCTCCACGGTGTTAAGCTGTGTCGCGCATCGGGGAACACCAGCTTGAACATCGAGGACCTGCGGATTTTCGTGGAGGTTGCCGATGCCGGGGGCGTGTCGTCCGCGGCGCGGCGGCTCGGCGTCTCCAAATCCATCGTCAGCCGCGCCTTGCTCCGGCTCGAGGAGGAACTGGGCGTCCAGCTTCTCGCACGCACCACCCGTGGCGCCGCGTTGACCGAAGCCGGAAGCACGTTCCGCGACCACGCCGCCAAGGCATGCGCGGAGATCGACCTGGCGCGGGAAACGCTCTCGCCCGCCGGCGACCTGTGCGGCCGCCTGAGAATCGCCGTTCCGCTGACGTTCGGGCCCACCCACCTCGCCCCCGTGCTGGCCGACATGGCACGGCGGCACCCGCAACTTCACGTCCACACGTCCTACACCGATCGCTTCGTGGACCTCATCGCGGAAGGTTTCGATTGCGCCATCCGGATTGGCTATCTCCAGGATTCCAATCTGGTCGCAAGACGCGTCGGGCCCATCTACGGCAAGCTGGTTGCAAGCCCGGATTACATCCGGGCACATGGGTCCCCTGAGTCGCCGGAGGACCTCGCCGCGCATCAGGCCCTCATGCAAGGAACCGAAGCCTGGCAGCTCATGGATGGCGACAAGACCATCACGGTACGCCCGCAGGGGCGCTTCAAGGCTGACAACGGCACTGCCCTTGCCGCCGCCGCACTGGCAGGCCTCGGCATCGCCTGGATCCCGGACGGTATCACCCACGAGCACCTGGCCTCCGGGGCGCTTGTTCCGGTCATGACGCGCTACCCGCCGCCGCCGGCGGCCGTGTACGTCATCCGCCCACCCGGCCACCTCCCCGCACGAAAGATACGGGTCCTCACGGAACTCCTGGTCGCGTGCTTCGACAAGGCGCCGAGCCTGGACATCGCAAAGGCCCAGGCAGAACCTGCGCCCGCCGCGCCGACCAGGCGGCACACGCGGCCCAAAGCCGCCCCATAGAAGTCGCGCCATTTCGCGGCATCCCGGCTTCGATACGATCTCGGCTAACGTCTGAGCAGTTCGCGGATGGCCGTCACGCGGACGACTCGCCAAACCGCGCCGTTCCCCACCATCCCGCTCCGACCATCCCTTTGTGGGACGGCGGGGGCGCCCGTGCCGGCGACCCCGCATGGCCGATTGCAACAACCGCATTGCAAAGCCGGCGGATGGGGCGGATCGTATGGGTCGCAGCCAGGACCTATGGAATGAAGCACGCTCTCCGTTTCCTGGCCACCCTCGGCATTGTCGCCCAGGCCCTTGCGCTCCTCGCAACCTGGGGAGAGATCGCGCCCATGCTTCGCGGCGAACGCAACATCGATGTCGTCGGTACCGCGCTGCTGTTTCTGCCATTGCTGCTCGGTGTGGGCGGGGCGGCCTGGGCGGCAAGGCTCCATTCGCACGGCTCCGCCTGGGCCTGGGTGGTGATGGGCGTACCACTGGTCCTTCTGGGCCTGGCGCTCTGCCTGGCAGTGTTGTTCTGGCTGGAACCGATCAGGCACTAGGAGACTGTTTCGGAAATCTGCTGGCTGAGGGCGCGGCCGAAGTGTTCGTGCCGGCACGGAGGCGGCTGGCGCGGAAGCGACCGCCGCGCCCGACCCGGCAGGCTTGAAACAGTCTCTAACGCGCAGGGACAGCGAAGAACCACAGGCAACAGCGGCGATTCACCACGATCGGAGACCGGCCCGGCGGCCAACGGCCAGATCCGCGAAAAGCGCCGCGCGCGGCAGATGGCCAGCCCCGTGCGGGCAACTGGCTCACTCGGGCTGAATGCCGCTCATCCGCACGACCTCTTCCCATTGCGCGATCTCGCGCAGCCCCTGCTCGCGAAATGCCTCCGGTGTCGAGGCCACGGGCTCGAAGCCGAGCTCCGTCAGGCGGGCATGCATGGCATCGCCCGTCAGCACCTTCCGTGCCGCCTGCGCCAGCGTCTCCACCATCGGCGCTGGCAGCCCGGCCGGGCCGACCAGCCCGTTCATCAGCGCGGCATCGACCTTGGGCTGCCCGGCCTCCGCCATGCTCGGCACGTCCGGCAGCAGCGCCGCCCGGGTCGCGCCGGTCACCGCCAGGGCACGCAGCCGTCCGGCCCGCACATGCTCCGCCATGGCGGGCACGGTACCGAAGGCCATCTGCACCCGGGCCGCCAGCAGGTCGGTGATCATCGGGCCGCCGCCCCGGTAGGGCACATGCACATAGGTGAAGCCGGCTGCGAGCCTGAGCTGCTCCCCCGCCATATGGACGGCGGAGCCATTGCCGGCGGAGCCGAAGGCCAGCTCACCCGGCTTCGCCTTCGCGGCCTCCACAAGCTGCGCCACGCTGTTCCAGGGGGATTGCACCGGCACCACCAGCACCAGTGGTGAGCGGACCAGCATGGACACGAAGGTGAAGTCCCGCCGCGTGTCATAGGGCAGGCGCGTGGCGAAGAGCCCCTGGTTGACCAGGAAGGCAGTGTCCACCACGCCCAGCGTCGCCCCGTCCGGCGCGGCCGTGGCGATGGCCTGGGTGCCGGTGATGCTGGCGGCGCCGCCACGGTTCTCGACGACGAAGGCGGCGCCGGTGGCACCCGTCATCTCCTGCGCCAGCAACCGGGCGGTGATGTCGCTGGCCCCGCCCGGCGGGTAGGGCACGATCAGCCGCACGGTGCGCGGCAGCGCCTGGGCCATGCCGCCGCCCGCCGGTAGCGCCAGCGCGGCACCGAGCGCAAGAAGCCCGCGACGCGTCGGGAATGCCTGGGTCATATGTCGTCTCCCCGTTCTTGTGTTGGGCGGCCTCAGTCGCGCGCGAGGCGCCAGTGCTCGGTCATCCAGGGCGCCAGCTGAGCCGGCTCCAACTCCAGGCCGATGCCCGGACCCTCCGGCAGGCCCATGGTGCCATCCGCCGCCAGCTCCGGCGTGCCGCACAGCGTCAGCAGCGGGTTGGGCGTCACGTCATATTCGATGAAGGGATAGGGCAGCGCCCCGCCGCCGCGGCGCGCCGTCAGCAGCGCCGCCATCTGCAAGGCCGCGTGGAAGTTCACCACCGTGCCGAAGACATGCGGCATGGCCGGCACGTCGAAGGCATCCGCCAGGGCGGCGACGCGCCGCAGGCCGGTGAAGCCGCCGCACACCGTCAGGTCCGGCTGCAACACGCCGAAGGCACGCGCCTGCAGCATGTCGCGATAGGCGGCCAGGCTGCCTAGCGCCTCGCCCCCCGCGATGGCGCAGCGCGCGGCGCCGGCCAGGGTCTGGTAGCCGCCGGTATCCTCAGGCTGCAGCGGTTCCTCGACCCACAGCAGGTCAGCCTCCTCCATGGCGCGGAGGGAGGCCAGGGCCGGCCCCACCGTGTAGCCCTGGTTGATGTCGACCATCAGCGCGACGTCGTCGCCCACCTGGCGCCGCAGGGCGCGCGTCATGGCGCCGTCCTGGCGGGGGGAGACCCCGGCGCGGGGCTTGATGGCGCGGAAGTTGCGCCGCAGCAGCGCCTCGACCTGCGCGGGATAGGCGCCGTAGGGCTCGGGCCCCTCGGCGATGAAGGGGCCGCTGGCATAGGCCAGCATCCGCTGGCGGGAGGCACCGCCCAGCAGCTGCGCCACGCTGATGCCCCGCTCGCGGGCGGCGAGATCGTGCAGCGCCATGTCGATGGCGGAGACGCCCATCATGGCCGCGCCCCGCCGGTCGTAGGACAGGGTGGCCATCATCGCGCCGTAGAGCCGCGCCATGTCGCCGGCAGGCTGGCCCAGCACCAACGGCGCCAGCTTGGCCTTGATGAATGCCGCCGCCGCGAAGGGGGAGGAGAACACCTCGCCCCAGCCTCTCGTCCCGTCCTCCGCCACCAGTTCCAGCAGCAGGAAGTCCCGCCTGCGGATGAAGGTCGATGCGTTGCCGAGCGGCGGGCTGGGCGCGAAGCCGCAATGGTACCCGTTGATGGCGACGATCGTCATGCTTCCTCCGGCTTATTCGTTGCCACCAAAGCTGGTCGGGCCGCATCATGCTGTCAAATATCTGATTTTCCTGATTTCATAGACAAATGGTTATGAACCCGACACTCCGCGACCTCGAGGTCTTCCGCGCCGTGATGGAATGCGGCGGCGTCACCCAGGCCGCGCGGCAATTGGGCATGTCGCAGCCCGCCGCCAGCAAGATGCTCCGGCAGGCCGAGGAACGCCTCGGCTTCCAGCTCTTCCTCCGCGATGGCAAGCGGCTGGTGCCGACGGCGGAGGCACATGCGCTGCTGCCCGAATGGCTCGGGGCCGCGGCGGCCCTGGACGGCGTCAGCCGCCTGGCCGATGCCCTGCGCAAGGGCCGCAGCGGCCGGCTGGCCGTCGCCGCCGTGCCGGTGCTGGCCACGGCCCTGCTGCCGGATGCCGTGCAGGCCTTCCGTGCCCGGCATCCGGGGGTCCTTGTCTCCCTGCGGGCCTGCACGGCGCTGGAGGCGGCGCACCTGGTGGCGGACCACCGTGCCGACCTCGCAGTGATCCTGGGCCACTCGGCGGACCTGCGGGTCGAGACGGAACGCCTCGGAACCTCGACGATCGGCTGCGTCCTGCCGCGACGCCACGCCCTGGCCCGCCATCGGCGGCTGGGGCTGATGGATCTGGCCGATCAACCGGTCATCTCGCTCTCGGCGCAGCAGCCGGTCGGCGCCATGCTGCGCCAGGCCATGGCGCAGGAACCCCGCATGGGGCAGGTGGTGGTGGAGGTATCGCAATCCAGCATCGCCTGCGCCCTGGTGCGGGCCGGGGCAGGGGTAGCGGTGCTCGACGGCTTCGGCCTGCGCGAGGCCAATGCCCAGGGGCTGCTGGTGCGGCCGCTACTGCCCGCGATGCCGCTGGAAGTCTGCCTGCTGCGCCCCCGCCATCACGCCCAATCCATCCCCGCCGCCAGCTTCACCGCCTTCCTGAAGGAGGCGGCGCAGCGGGCGCTTGCAGGCGGGCGCGGGGTGAATGAGCACGGGGAGCGTTGAGCCGGACAGGATGCAGGAGCGCCCAGCCGCATCTCTGCGGCGCTCAATCCCCACGGTGGCGGCGATGTCGCGCCAACGCTCCGTCTCTGCAAGGCTCAGCGGCGTATCCGGCGGACGCTCAGCGGTCCGCTACGGCAAGGCGTCGGGTTGTTGCCGCAATGCCGGCAGGCCGCCAGCGGTGAGAGCCGGGCTCCGCCCGGCCGGGCACCTGTGGATCCCAGCAAAACCTGTCCCAGGGACCAACCTAAGTCATTGATTTGCCGATGCCCATTTCAGCAAATCATGTCACTGGCTTTAACCATAACTTGGCACCAGCCGACCCTAAATTAGCCATAAGTTGGCACTGGCCATAGCTCACCTAACGAGGGCTGGCCATGTCCGAAGTGGCAGCATCTGCGCGAATCTCTGTCAACTTTGGCCGCTCCACGCCAGTGGTGCCGCAACGAGTGAACCAGTCGCCTCGGCAGAAAATCGAATCCTCTTTTGTTCTCGACCTGCATATAATTTCCAGGTGACGCCCGGCTGCCGGGTTCAACCCGTGGATGCCGGTCGATGCCCTGGTTCCGTAAGCATACAGAAGAAGCCCCGACGGGCTCTCGCACGCTGACCTTGACCGGCGTGACGCTTGTCGCCGCCGGGCTTGCGCTGATGAGCCCGGGCTTCAAGGATGCCCTGCTGTCGGCCGTGAACAAGGCGTTCGACCTCGGCCTATCCTTGGACGCGCCGTGGTGGACTGGGGTGCCGCTCGTCGCAGCTGGCGTCTGGTTGCTGGTGCCCCTTTTCGTGCGCCAGCTTCGGGACGCCCGGCGTCCAGACGAGCCCGCACGCGCCTTTCTCGCACTGCGCCATGTATCCCTGGACCTGTCGCTGCCGCCGAAGCTGGAGGAAGTGTCGATCCCAGGATGGCTTGGCCGCCGCTATCTGCGGCACGCCGACTGCGACCAGACTAGGTGCCTGTCGCTCGGCGCCACCAAGCTGACTAGGGCGCTCAGTATCCAGGAAGATGCCTTTAACGAGATCACGGTTCAGCGCCGGAATGATGACCGGCTGGCCGTCGGCTACTACGGCGTCGCTCACGTGCCGCTGCAGATCCTGGCCGGGCACACTGCCACGACGGCCGTCCGCGCCGCGCTCTTCGAACTCGACCGGCCGAACAGCACCTGGCGCGAGCTGGCACAGGGGAAAGGCTCCAACCTCGGCGTCCGGATGCAGCCCAGCCCCTCTGCCGAACCACCGGTCTCGGCCGTCATCCGCGTGGCGGTGAGCTATGGCATCCCGCTGGCTGACGTCAGCGAGGTCGTGTCCGGGCCGTTCGACGAGTTCCTGATCACCGTTGCCGAGCCGAAGCGGGACATCATCACGCACTACGGGCAGGTCGAGGCCATCGCAGACGCCTTCCGCGACGCGCTCGACAGCGCGCTGGGCAGGGTGCCCAAGGGCGGTATCATCCACGTTTTCGCCGCCGTGCCGATGTGCGTCGGCTTCTCACTCGGTAGGATGATCACCAAGACCCTTCACCCGGAAGTGGTCGCCTACAACTATTCGGCGCAGAGCACACCCCGCTATGCGTGGGGCATCCGCATCAACGTCAACGACCTGGGGCGGCGTCAGGTCGTCAGACCCCAGCAGGCCGGTATCCCCGAACTCGACGACGAGGCAGCAGAATGACCTCCTGGATGTTCATGTTCGACATGTCCGCGGACCTGTCGAGCTTCTACCACGGCCACATCAGGCTCGGAGGCGACCTCCGCACGAATCTGGCTGCCAAGCGGGACCTCAACCTCGACCGGCTCAACGCGGGCTTGGACGCGCTGGCCACCGAGACAGGGAAGCCGCACCCGCACTGGTGCGACTGGCGGAACCAGGGCGGCTACGCGATGCACACCCTGAACAAGGACCCGTCGGACGAGAGCGACTACGACATCGACGTCGCCGTAATCTTCAAGAAGTCCGAAATCTGCGTGGATCCACTGCAGGCGCGGAAGCGCGTGCGGGACGCCCTGGCGAAGAAGTGCGTCAACTTCACCACGGAGCCGGAAGCCCGCACCAATGTCGTGACCATCTACTATGCGGACGGCTACCACATCGACTTCGCCGTCTACCGGACCTACGTGGACGACGCGGGCGTGACGCATACCGAGCACGCCAGCCGGGAGTGGACAGAACGGGACCCCGCCAAGGTCACCAACTGGTTCCAGAGCGCGGCCGACCGGCTGAGCCCAAAGGAGAACTCGTGGCTCGGCTACAAGCCCGCAGTGGCGCCCGGGCAGTTCCGGCGCATTGTGCGCTTCACCAAATGGTTCTGCCGCTCGCGCTCCGGTTGGACGCTGCCTGGCGGCATGGTGGTCTCGGCCCTCCTGGAGGAGGCGGGCGTCTATAAGGCCAACGACAACCGGGACGACCGAGCCCTCTATGACACGCTCGTCGCACTGCGGGACCGCCTCAAGGTCAATTGCCAGGTGTTCAGCCCCGTGGACGGCTCCGAGCTGACCGGCCGTACTGAGGTGCTGAACCAAGTGAAGCGCCTGCGCGATCGGCTCGACGAGAACCTGCCCAAGCTCGACATCCTATTCGACCAAGGCGCCTGCACCCGCGAGAAGGCACGCTCCGCCTGGGACTGGATCTTCAACCACGACTTCTGGGCTAAGAAGGAGACCGCCCAGAAGAGCCTCGTCGAGGCCCGGGCCATCGCCTTGCCATACTTCGTAGAGGTCACCTGCGGGCTGGCGAAAACCCATGGTGGCCTTGTCTACCGCTACTACACGAGCGGCAAAGGCTTCCTGCCGAAGGACCTGCATCTCAGGTTCGACATGGTCAGGACCAACGTGCCCCCGCCGTACGACATCACCTGGCACTGCACGAACGAGGGCGACGAGGCTGCCGAAGCCGAGCAGATTGGCTGGCAGCAAAGTGGGCCGGAGATCTGGACCAGCACGGCCTTCTCGGGTGTCCATCGGCTCACCTGCCGGATCTCGGCCAACCAACGAGTGCTGGCCGAGACCTCCCACGTGGTGCGCATCGCTCGCGGTTTGCGTGGCATACGCGGCCTGCTCAGGTAGCCGGGGCGGCTCCTAAGCAGCCGCAGGAGCTCAGTGAGCGTGACAGGGTCTTGTCAACTATGCGGAGCCGCAGTCGAGCCGCCGCCATTAGCAGCCGATTTCCACTTGGCCGAATGCCGCTGACGGTTACCCTTTCCACAGTCGTGGCAGCGAGATGAGGGCTAGGGTGACCAAGGATTTCGGTTGGAAGATGCGCGCTGACATCCTGCGGCGCGATGCCGAGCAGAAGCTGCTCGTTCCGCTGCGGGAACACCGCTGGACGGCCGAGATCGAGCGGGTGGTGGAGGAAGGCGAGTACGTCGTCATCACGGCAGAAAGGAACGGCTTCAAGCGGCGTTTGGCGCTTGTCTACAGCAGTGGCACCGACAACCGTGTGTTCCGCCGCCTTGATGAGGAAGTCGACCTGACCCTCTTCAACGGTCAGCCGTACAAGCTTGATGAGTTCACCCGTGGCGTTTCGAGACCAGTGCGGTCGGCGGACGACTTCCACCACCATCTTGTCGAATGGAACCAGCTCAGCATTCCCGACAAGATAGCACCGGCTGCGATTCATCCGGAGGTGGCGGAGGAGGCGCCTGCTGGGCCACGGGAGAGGCGGCTCCTGTCCGAGGTGCCTATCGACGCGATCTGGTCACGTCTCTCGCGCCTGAAGAGCGCCACGCTGGCGAGGAAAGCCGTAGATGCCCGGGCCGCCGCGAGCGGCTTCCAGCTTGCCGCTGCCTCCCTGCAAACGAAGGGCGACGGGCTGGCCTACGCGGTCAGGAACGCGGCCGACTACTTCGCGCTGAAGGACGTCGGGAACCTGAGCCAGCGGATCCTGAACCTCTACTACGGCTGCTTGGCGTTTGCCTTCGCTGAGATGCTTGCCGCGTCCGACGGCCCAGCCGAGCTGTCTAGCATCGAGGATATGACGAAGCAGGGGCATGGGCTGTGGACGCACGACGGCCAGGATGAGGGCTTCGGCGGCCTGGCCGTCGGGCCAACTGGGTCCGGCTTCTTCCTTAACTGGACGCAGTCCATGGGTGTCAGCCCCGTGGCCACCATGAAGAAGAAGCCGAGGCAGGCGTCTGACCTCTTAGCGGCACCGGAAGGCAGCTGGGCCACGATGGAGCAGCTGTTCGCCCGCATCCCAGAGGTTGGCGACCTCTTCGAGGACGTCTTCTCTGGTTCTCCTGCTTGGGTGTCGCCCAGTATAGAACATCGCGCCAATCAGCGGACGGGGTTGTTCGGCGGCAATGACCGCGCGGAAACGAGCTACATACTGCTCGCCGATGATTCCGGGCGGATGACCGCTGAAACCTTGGTCGGCCTCCGGGGCCCCATTCGAGAAATCACCCCACTTCCGTCCGGTAGCCGGGCCCGCCACTTCCGCGCGGCCGTCGATCATCCGGATGCAGAATACTGGTTTAGCACCCTCGACGTGCACCGTAGCCCGTTCGGTATGGGCGGACTCATCCTGCCCCTGTTCGGGTCCGTGACCCAGTATCGGGCAATCTGCTTCGTCATCCTGTACGGGTTGTCGATCGTCGTCCGCTACCGTCCGAGCCTGTGGCGCCGCATCCAGGAAGGGGATCTAGACCACATGCGTGCTCTGGTGGAGGCGTTCCTCACGACAGTGGAGCGCGTCCTTCCGGAGCAGTTCCTGGAGAGCATCACCGGCGAGAAGATGTCGGTGGGCCATCCCGCTTCCTTGCTCGGCTGACCTGACCTAAGCCGCCCCGTTGTCTCGATGGCGGCTCGGCAACAGGCTCAGGTGCCGCTTCCCAGCGGCCGCAGGAACTCAGCGAAGACACCGCCTACCCGGCCCTGGCCATCCACCGGCACGTAGATGTGGTGCCGGTCTCCCTCGTCGCGGCCGATCATCGGCTCGGCCACGCCCCAGGGCACGAGCAGGAAGAACGCCTGATCGCAGAACGCAAGCACCAGCCAGCCCCGCCGGGCGGCTTCCAGGCGCTTGCGCATGGGTGCGTTGAACCGGAAGACGTAGTTGGCTTTGAAGCGGGGCCTGCGCCCGGTGATCGCCTGCACGTAGATGCCGCCATGCTGGTCGGCGAAGCCGTTCCACGCCCGCCGCAGCGTCACGCCGAGCACGCGCGCTGCAGCCTTGCCAGCGCGGTCGGCCGCGTCGAACGCCTGCTGCGTCGAGGGCTTGGGTGTCCCTTCGACCACGTCCCGGCGCAGGCGGGCGAGGATGTTCGGCGTGAGGTCGGCACGCCGGAACAGGTGCGCCTCGCCCTCGTCCACGGCCGGGCCTGACGCCGCCCGCACCCCCAGGAAGGCGAGGCGTTCGGCCGCCCACCGACCCGTGCCGACGCCGGTCATGGCCGCTACCTCACCCGCCTGGACGAAATCTCGCCTGAAGGCGTCCAGCGCCTCCTGGGTCACCCGCAGCCCGCGCTCCTCCCGCGTCCCGAGGACCACCGTCGCCAGCAGGCCGCGCTTGACCCAGAGGCGGGCGGTTTCCGCCGCGACACCGAGGGCATGCGCCGCCTCGACAACTGACAAGGTCGTACGCGGCACCCGGATGGACGTCAAAATGTCGCGGCGGTCGAGCATTATTCGGCCGAGACCTTTCGCCCTGGCCTGCAGGGCCACCGGAACCAGGCTGCCGTCGAGTACGGCCTGGCAGACCTGCACCAGGGAGCGGTGGGGCTGGGGCGCGTCCGCCAGGGACACAAAGGCCATGCCCTTGCGGCGCACCCTGCCGCTGGGGATCTTGGCCTCCAGGGACGCCACAAGGGCCTCAACGTCGGCCACGCGGTAGATGCGCTGGTGAATGACCCGTTCCCCGGGAGGGACGACCGGCAGCAGGCCTGCGGCCGTGAGTTCCCGCAACGCCGGGCGTCCGACGCCAAGGGTCTGCTCCGCCTCCTGCTTGAAGAGCGTCGCTGCCTTGGTCGCGTGCAGCTGCTTCACCAAGTCCGCCCTCAACAGGGACGGGGCGCCCTGTCCTGTGGAGCGCACCAGGTACAGGCCCTCGCGGTCGGCGAGCTCAATCATGGTCTCAGGGGCGACCTCAAGGAAGCGGGCGGCCTCGGACATGGTCATGTGCCGGTGGCGCAGCGCCTCGAGCGAGCCGTAGCGCCGCAGCCCGGCCGCCGTGGTGGCGAAGTCGAGCTGGGTCGCGGCGAAGACCGCGAACGCCTCCGCCACCGGCCTGACCCAGGGCTCCCCGCCGAAGCGGAACAGCCAGTGCGTCAGGTAGCCGAACTCCTTCCTGAGGCCGTACCGCCCCCGCCGCCCGCCAGCCCGGGCCCTCAGCCGTTCCAGCAGGACATGGAAGCCCCTCGGCCAATCGGCCAGCGCCGCCCAGCCCTCGTCGAGGACTAGGTGCATCGTCTCGGGGTGGCGTTCGAGAACGTCGATGGGGCGGCCCACCCGCTCGAACCCGCAGGCGAAGGCGCCGAGCTGAAAGGCGAGCCGGACCAACTCGCCGCCGGAGAGGCCGGGCGGACCGGCACCGACGGGGATGGCGTCGCCAAGGGCATCGATCGTCATCGCGGTGCCAGCCACCTCGGCGGCGGGGACCGGCTGCGCCAGCACCTCCAGCAGGTCCGCCCCGCACCCTCGCCGGGGGCAACAGGTCAGAGTTCCTGCCTGCCAACTCAGGGGCTTGTTGCATGCCGGGCACCCGTCGACGAGGCGCAGGGCGTGCCAGGGGCATATTGCGACGACTGCCAGGTCCCATGCCATCCAGTGGAAGCCGTGCTCGCGCAGGCACTCTGGGCAGTAGCGGCGGTAGGTCAGTCGGAAAAATTCACGGGGCAGCAGGTGCCCCGTGAACTGGAGGCGCGTCGGATCCGAGGTGGGGTAGGAGATGCGGTCGAGTGTCGCCTGGTCCAAGCCGAGCAGGGTGGCGAGGGCGCCTCGGAACCCTGGCTCCGGTGGTTCGGACAGGATGGTCTGCAGCGACTGGCCAGGCAGGCGGATCCGGCCGAGCACGCGCGCCGGATCCCGGAAGCCATAGACTTTGGCGTTCCTGACAACCAGCGAGGCTAGGTTCTCCCCGGGGTTCAGATGCTCCGGGTGCGGTAAGGAGTAGCCGGTGCCATGGTTGGCGAAGAACCCCGCGGGGCGCCTGCGCCCGGCCATCCTGCTGCGACGGCGGGCGCGGGCGGATGCGTTGCGCGCGTCGCCGCGAACGCCGTCTGAGGACATCTCAGTCGTTCCCGGCCGGGCGGACGGAGCGGGGCGCCGGGCCCCGGAAGGGGTTGGCCCGGCGACGCTCACCGAGCAGCTGGCCATCGGCGGCCTCGGCCATCAGCTCCATGGTGATCCTCGGGAGCTTGCGGATGCGGGCGAAGGCGAGGGCCGCCGCGATGAGGTTGGCCGCAAGTCCAATGAGGCCCTCGCAGAAGGCGTAGATGCGGAGCGCCATGTTGGCATCGCTGAATTGCGCGCGCTCCGGTAAACCAAGGCCCTCATCGATGGCATACAGCAGCGCCCGGAACTCGTGCCGATCCGCCTTGTCCGCCCAGTCGTACGGCTTGACCTCGTACGCCCCGATAATTCTACCCGCGAGCTGGCGGTTGTTCTGGCCGATCAACCGCATGGTCTTAGGCTCTCCGATGAGGAGGAGGGGCGACACCTTGCCGTTCAGGACCCGCGTCAGCCACTTTCCCCCGCTTTCGACCACGGTGTCGGTATCCGAGTTAATGAGGTTGTGGATCTCGTCGAAGATCGTGAAGATCGGCTCCCGGCGCTTCAGCTCGTCGATAACGCGCTGTGTCTTCTGCGCTTCGTTCCCGTAACTGGGATCCGGGTCGCCCATGGCTTCGAGCGACGTGCCCGCGAGCTTGTTCAGGGTGCTGTTCGGCACCGCCTCCACGTATGGCAGACGCGCCATGAGGTTGTGGGTTCCGTTGACCCCATAGCGCAGTTTGGCCCAGTTCTCTGGCAGGAAGGTTTTTCCGGAACGAGGGAAGCCAAGAATGATGACCGCCTTGTGGTAGTTTCGCTCCCGTCCGTACTGCGCCAGCATGTCGAGATACTCGAACGCCTTTTCCGCCCGCTTGGTCTTGTAGAAGACCGAACTGACGATAGCCTTCGCGTCGAAGTCAGCGCTGTCATCCTGATCACTCATCTTGCCCATCCCTGTGAACCTTGCCGCGAACCGCCGCGGCAAAATCGATGTCGTCGTCCGCGTCCCAGTCGAGGTCGCGACCCTCGGCAGCGGAAGCAGGTGATGCCTCGGCCGTTGACTTCGATGCTGGTTTTGGTCGGATGCCGGGAGAGCGTTTGCGCTTCGGCGCGGGCGGCGCCTCCGGGTCCGCGGACGGCGCCGTGCTGGCGCCATCCCCCTCCGGCAACGTCTCATCCCCAGCGTTCCCAAAGATGTCCTCGGCGATGTCCAGTCCGCTGGCCGCCTCGTCGAAGCTCGGCTCCTCGGCCTGCATGCGCATCCGCGCCTTCTCCCAGGCGGCCTGCGCTCGCTCGCGGTTCTTCAAGCCCTTCTGCGTCAAACGCTTCTTGAACAGGCCATCCAACTCGGCCGCCGCTGCATCGTGCCCGTCCTCGTCGTCCGGAAACGCCTCCGGGTTCTCGCGCTGAAGCGCCCGCACACGAAGGTGCCACTCGAGTGACCGGCCCCGCAGGCGCTCGCGCCAGCGTCCCCGCGCCCGAGCCTCCTTCCATTGCCCGTCGCGCGGGTCGCGGAAGTGGCCGACGCTAACGTCCAGCCGGTTCGGTTTGAACTGCACGTAGCGGTGCAGCGGGTGGATCGACAGGTCGGCCAGGATGCCGTCCTTGTCGGCGTAGTCGACCAGTTCGAAGCGGATGCCGGACCGCTGAACCTTGCGCCAGGAGGGGGGCGATGTGAGCACGGCGACCTGTTCGGGGCCGAGCGGCGGGCGCATGCCATGGCGGGTCACGCTCTCCTCGTAGGCGCGGAGCGGCGAGCTCCCCAGGCTGCGGTGCGTGCGCTGGTGGTAGACGCTGACGATGTAGCGGGTGACGAGCTCATTCAGCTGGGTGAGGGTCGTGCGCGCCACCTTCTCCGGGATGGCCTCCTTGTTCCGGAGGAACCAGTTGGAGAAGGTCGTGCCCTCGATCCGTTCGAAGGTGTTCCTAGACAGCGTCTGGATGAACCGCTCGATGGTGCCCTTGTACCAAGCCTTGAGGACGGGGGCGTACTCGACGCGGGCACCCAGGCCGCTCATGGCCTCCACGAATGTGAAGGAGCGGAACTCCTTGGCGCGGTCGGGCACGATGATCTTGGGGCCGCTGAAGCAGGGCCAGGGGACATTCAGACCCTTGACCCGCCTGAGTGCCTCGTCCTTCGGCAGGAGCGCCATGGCCATGCACTCCATGACGCTCCATGTGCCGGGCGGCGCGAAGGTGATGAAGAAGCCGACGCACATGCGGGTCGCGCGGTCGAGGATGACCGTCACCCATGGCCTGCCAATCGGCTTTCCGGTCGTCTCGTCGACCGCAATGGCGTTGACCCTGGTGTGGTCGATCTCCCAAACGTCGTTGTGCCGATCGGCGACCGGGCCTGGGCCAATCGGACGATGCTTGCGGTTCGCCTCCCGCGCCCCCTCGCGGCAGTGGGCCAGCGTATAAAGGTCAATCTTCTTGATTTCGGCGTAGACGGCGGTGGGGCTGGGGCATCTCAGCTTCTGCCCCTCGGGCAGCGGGGCGTTGTGATCGTCGAACGCTGTCTTCACCGCCCGGTAGACGGCCGCGCCGGACGGCCGCGTGTCCACCAGGTACTCACTCTCGACTGTCGCGGTCAGCAGCTCGCGCTGCAGCGCCAGCCTGTCGGTGCGATTGCCGCGGTTCAGGATTTGCGGAACCACGGCGTCGGGCACGCAGCCGCCGTTCAACCACTCGCCAACCCAGCGCACCGCGTGGCGCGCGGATGGCGGCCTTCTATCTCCGGTCGCCTCTGCAACCCGCCTGACCACCGGCGCCATCATCAGGGCCGTGCGCGACGGCCTTCCCGCGTCTTCCCACCCCTGGCAGTAGGCCGCCTTGCGCATGGTCTCGGCGCCGTACGCCTCCCAGCGCGCCCGGTCGATCTCGTCCTGCTGGTTGAACACGTCCAGCGTGACGCGGATGCGCTTGCCCTCGGCGGTGTAGGCCAAAGCCTCGATGGCCGTCAGTAGCCGGAGCTCGCCCCGCTGCTGCATCTCCAACAGCTGGATGTCGGTGAGATCGAGGCGGGTCCCACCATCGCACTCGAAGAGCAGCCGCCGGTGCTTGTCCTTGCTCCGGCCCAGGTAACGCCTGGGCGTGTCGTTGATGACGGCGATGCATCCGTGCTCAAGCTGGAACTGGAGGTTCAGCTTGCCGAGGGACTTCACCCGCGCGGCCTCCAGGACTCGAGCCGTACCCGCATGGCCGCGAGACTGGCGGCTGCCAGATCCGCCCGCAGATCGCCGCGCAGCGCCAGTGCCAGCACCGTCGCCCGCACGAAGGTCTCTGCCGGGAGAGTGGCCTCGAGGTCGCCGATGGCCTGCCAGCCGCGGCCGGTGAGTGCCCCGACGACCGCCCGCTCCGTCGCGGGCGGCGGTGTGTAGTAGGCGTGCGCCAGGATCTCGGCCGCGTTGCCGAGCCGCGGCTCCACGGACACCTGCGCCCGCGACAGCCTCTGGTAACGCCAGCCACGCTCGGCGTAGATGGCGGTTAGGGCGCGGCTTCCCGGGGTGCCCTCGGGTGGCACCTCGCCGTCGACGACGTCGATCACCGCGGTGCCGCCGCCGCGGCGCCGCGCCCTGATGGCAGGCGCGTATGAGCGCGGCTCGCCGTTCAGGGCGAGGAATACGCGCTCGGGGAAGGTCTCGTAGGCGGCGACCTCCCGGTTGATCTCCAGGAGCACCATCAGCCTGCCGATCCAGCGGTTGGGATAGGCCATCGGCCGCCCGTTCTTCGGGCTGCTGCAGATGCCGTTGACGATGCCCGGCGAGCCTGCCGCGAGGCGGGCGCGTTCCGGGGCCGGGATCGGCTCGACCCGGTAGGTGATCTTGCCGTCCGGCGTGTCGAGGGTCGTGACGGGCGCCGCCGGGGGTGCCGCCTGAACGCGCTTCCGTCTTGGCTGGCCTGCGGGCGCGGCGGTGCCGCTCGGCAAGTCCTTGCGAGAAGATGTGTGAGCGGTGCCCATGCTTGACCCCTGGCTGTGACCGACAAGGCCGCCTCACGGTGGATGCGATTCAGATCAGACGAATCGGTTACTTGTCAATCTACAATCGGCATGCGACGTTTTGCTCCAGAGGCGGGTGCCTCTAGCGGCGATTCTGGAAAATTCACTCCAGAAGGATTAATGGTCTATCCTCTGAATACTTCGAGTGTTGACATAGATTATTTGGGAAATGTTGACATAGATACGCGCCTTGATGCGGCGCGACGCAGGGGTGCGCCTGTCAGGGCTTGCGGGGCGGGCGGGGAGGGGTGCCTGCGGTGAGCAGGCGCTCGACATCGGCGCCCGAGACGGTCTCCTGGGTGGCGAGCAGGTCCGCTAGGCGGCAGATGGCAAATCCATGTTTGCGCACCACCGACCGCGCCTCCGCGTAGGCGGCGTCCAACATCTCGCCGACCCGGGCCGCGACCTCTGGCCGCATCGCCAACAGGGCGGGAACACCGGCAGCGTCGGGCAGGCCGCGCCAGACTAAGGCGCCGTCACCCTCGTCGAGGCCGAGCGCGGTCACAGCCGCCGTCGCGAGGCGCGTTGCCGTGGCGAGGTCGCTCTCGGCTCCGCCACCGCTCCCGGCCGATGCCTCGCCGAGCAGTTCCTCCTCGGCCGCCCGGCCCGCCAGCGCCTCGCGCAGCAGAGTTGACAGGGCGGCGCGGGTGAACGCGGGCTGGCCACCGGCCGGATCCGCCAGCAGCACCCGGCCAGCGTGTTCGCCGACCGCCAGGACGGTCACGGAAACCACGGCACCCGGCCGCTCCAGTGCCGTCACCACCGCGTGCCCGGCCTCGTGGATGGCCACGCGGCGCAGCACCTCCGGGGCCGGGCGGGGCCCGCCGCCGCGCAGCTCCGCCTCCAGGTCCGCCAGGGTCGCCTCCCGCCGGTCGTGCCGCGCCCGCCGCCGCATGCCGCGGACCCAGCGCTCGGCCTCGGCGCCGGTGGCCCCGAGACCCAGCAGCGCCAGGCGCGACAGGTCGGCGCCGGGCAGGTCGCCGCCAAGGTGGTGGCGCAGGATGGCGGCCAGCGCCGCCTGGTCCGGCAGCGGCACCCGGATCAGGCGCTCCAGGCGCCCCGGACGCAGGATGGCCGGGTCGATGCGGCTGGCGTCGTTGCAGCAGCCCAGGACGACGACACCCTCGCGCCCGGCGGCGCCGTCCAGCTCCTCGAGGAAGGCGTTGACCACCTGGACCGAGTAGTCGCGGTCGTGGTGGCGGAAGGTGGTGCGGTTGCCGAAGCTGTCGATCTCGTCCACGAGAAGGATGCAGGGCGCCGCCTTGCGCGCGGCCTCGAAGGTCCCGCGCATGGCGCCCAGGGTCGTGCCGAGGTGGCCGTCCTTGGCACCCTGCCACTGCCCCAGGGAGCCGGTCACCAGCGGCACTCCGCACTGCGCGGCCAGCGCCCTGGCGAAGGTCGTCTTGCCTGTGCCGGTGGGACCGACTAGCACGGCGCCGCGGTCCACGTCGCGCCACGGCAACGCGCCGCGGGCGTAGTCGGCGAGGTCGCGGGCGACGTCCTTGCCCCAGCGCGCGGCTTCCTCCATCCCGTGCAGGCCGTCGAGCGTCAGCGGCCGGGCGCCGATCCGCGACGACGCCAGCTCCGCCAGCCGCCGGAGGTAGTCGTCGGCGTCCTGGTGCGGCAGCCGGGCCAGCCACAGGTCGCCGACGGTGACCAGCCGCGCCACCTCCGGCGGGACGGACGCGCTGACCGGCGCGGCACCCGTCAACATGGTCGCTGCTTCGGCCAACGCGGCCGGATCGAGCGGGCCGACTGTCACCGTCGCCGTGGCGGCCCGCAGCAGGTCTGATGGCAGGCAGCGGGCGGGCGCCGGGCTGAAGCCGTAGACCGGGCGCCCGCTGGCGACCATGGTGCGAACGGCGCCGTTGCCGTCCTCGGGGCGGTGCCAACGGTCGGAGCCGTCGCGGCGGAACTCAGCCCAGCTCGGTTCAATCTTGCTGATCCGACGGTATGGCCGATCCTGGGCGTCGTCGCCGTCGAAAGGTACCTCGTCCGTGCCGTGGATCAGCATGCGCCAGGTCTCGGCGACGGGGACGACCCACTCGGCGTCCGGCACCTCGATCACGAGGACCGCGCCCGGCTCCCGCGCCCTGCCGTGGAGGGTGGGGTCGGCCATCAGCAGTCGCCGCACCATGGCGTATGCGGCGGCCTCGGCAGGGTCTTCCAGGCGCACCCGCGAGGGCCGGTGCGCGGGCGGCGGCTGCGGCTCCCGCGCCTGCGGCGGGTTCGGACCGAGGTGGAACGGCTCGTCACCGATCTCCTCCTCGACGGCCTCGGCCAGCCCTTCGATGGCGAGGTCCAGCGCGTCGCCGGTCAGTGCGGCGGCGCCACCCATGCTGCCGGGCGGCAGGGCAGGTGAGGGGGCGGATGCGGAGGTGTTGGGGATGGGGTTCGGCATGGCGTCACCGCAGGCCCAGGGAGCAGGTCCGGTCGGCGGGCGGCGGCACGACCGGCATGGGCGCGCGCGGGGCGCCGAGCCGGTAGAGGCGGTTCAACGTACGCGCCCAGCCAACGGTCGGCGCGAAGGCCCACAGGTCGGAGGTGCGGCAGAAGGGGCCGTCCAGCAACGGATGGCCAGTGACGGCGCCGACGAGGCACAAGACCGGGCGCGAGGTCACGGCCCACCCCTCCAGCAGCGGCGCCTCGGACAGCTCCTCCGCAGACGGCATCCCGACAGCGGCCAGGCGCCGCAGGTCCGCGGCCAGCGTTTCCAACCTGCTGGCTTCCGCCTCGACGTCGCCGCGCACGGTTCCTCGTTCACCGATGATAAGCATGGTGCCTCCTGTCTCTGATGGGTGGTTGTCGGGGTGTTGGTGGCGGCCTGCGGGTGCGGCCGCCGGGCGCCCTACGCGGGCGCGGGGATGACGACCCAGTGCCCGTTTCCGCACCCGCCGACGTACCCCGCTGGGCCAGGGGGACCCGGTTCAGTCGCCTCGGGGAAAGAAAGGGCGGTCGTCATGCGCAGAACAGAAGCGGAACATCTGGCCCGGCGCAATAGGCATGCGCCGGTGTGATTTGCCAGCAAGGGAAGCACCCGAGGTTGCCTTTCGAAGGCCCGCCAGTCCCTCAGGTGGCTGGATCTACCGTGCTGAATCCTTTCGGATTTCCTTGCAACATTGGGTAGGTGCAGGATGGCCATGGTACGTTTGCCGTGGTTGGCTGCCAATGGTCACGCCTGAAATGTCGTAGGATCAGATACCTAACGCTGGGCGCCGAGCATGCCATTCCAGAGACCACGTACCGGAAGCCGATAAAACCACAGGGTTGAAAAAAGCACTGAATAAACCGTGCCGAGCTGCCCGCCGTCGTCTGGATGCGGCCTATAGCTCCGCAAATCGTGAACAGTTCGTCAGGGTGTTACAGCCATTGCCCGGCGGAGGTCTGGGTTTGGCGATACTCTGCCTTCGCGGGTAGCGGAGTCAGCATTGGGAGTTGGCACCTAACGCCGCCAGGATCCCTCTGAAGGCCGCTCCGGCATGGTGTTCGGGTGGTGCAGCCTCCCGCGTGTCCCGTCGGCGAACCAGCCGAGCCATCGGTCGATGAAGTCCTCGAGGCTTTCCGAGGAGAACGGGGTGAACGGCCAGGCCATCTGATACTCCGCCAGCCCGGTCCACAGCGCCTTCGCGGCTGCCTCGCCGGGCGGCAGGGAGAACGGCGCGAGCCGGGAACGCTGGCGTGAGAAAGGGCTCAGCATGAAGGCGGCCTCGTACCAGCCGTACCGGCCCGCCTCCTTGATGTCGCCGAACCAAAGGGCGTGCGAGCGGCCGTCGTAGTCGTAGCGGTTCGAGGGCACCCGCACCTCAATGGAGGCAGCGGCAGCCACGTTGAAGGCGGGCGCCTCCCAGCCTTCCCACGGCTTCTCGGCCACGGCGACAAGGCCGCTCAAGGACAGGGTCGCCCCGTTAAGCGACGCGGACCAACCGCCGTCCCGTGCAGGGCGGATGGTAGCTGTCGGAGCATCCGTCTTGATGGCGTCGCGCACCTGCTCGCTCAGCCGCCTGAAGGAAGCTTGCGCGTCGCGGACGAGCTCCCGGCGCCTGTCCGCATCTGAACGCGCGGATGACGCTTGGCGGGCTTCCTGGCCCATGCGCGCGACGTTCATCCCGTTTGCTTCACGCAGGCGGCTCCTGCCCTGGGAGGCCGGGACACGTTGGGCTGCCTCGAGGCGTGCGAGGAGGTTCGCGGGGCTGGGCCGGGTACCGGCCGACTTGTAGAGGCATTCTGCGATGACGGACGCCAGGGCAGTGGAGACTCCTGCCAGCGGCACCGGATCGGCGTGCAGGTGCTGCTCCCGGAAATCGTGCATGTCAGGCCCCGGGAACGGGCGGGAGCCGGACAGAAGTTCCTGGGCGATGACGCCCAGGGCATACACGTCGGCCGCTCCGGTGGCACGCTCTCCCCTCCACCGCTCCGGGGCGGCGTACGCGAAGCTCATCGCGTACTTTAGGGTGTCCGGCGCCGTGGTCGCTTCGGCGTACCGGGAGATGCCAAAATCTGCGAGGCACCACCTGCCTTCGAGAAGCAAGACGTTCTCTGGCTTCAGGTCACGATGCACGACCTTGCCGTTCATGTCGGATAGCGCCAGGGCGATGTCGGCCATCACGGCCAGCGCATCCTCAAGGGGCATCGTACCCCCGGCGTCCGTGATGTGCTGCCGCAATGACGCCTGCGCGCGCGGCATAATCAGAACCCAGTGGCCGTCGGTCTCACCGCTGTCGATGATGGGGACGACGTTCCGGATCCCGTCCAGGTCCGTGAACAGCATCTCGCGCTGGGCGCCCGACGCCTTTGAAACGAGCTTCGCCACGGCGGGGCCAACGTCCCCGGAGATGCACCGAGCCTCGAACACCTGCCCGAAGCCACCGGCCCCGATCCGATCTCCCAGCATCCACTCGTGATTCAGGCGCAGCCGCATCCTCGATCTCCAGCCGATGGCGGGGTGCATCATAGCGCGGCGCCTGCCGAAGGGGACCAGCCCGACCAAACCGGACCGGCTACGCCTCGCGGCACGTGTGGCGCGGCCCACCGGATCCAAGGATCCGGTGCCATGTTGGTGGTCGGAAGATCGCCAGCCGCTACGGCCTCCCGTCACCAGCCACGTTCGTAGCGCGGGCCATACCCCTGCTGATGCCGCCACGCCCGGCGTTGCTCGCGTTCCTGCTCGATGCGCCAGGCTTCGCGCCGCGCGGCCTCGGCGATGCGGGCCTCGTCCCGCTCCCGGCGCCACTCCCGCCACTGCTGGCGCCGCTCCCAGTTGCCATCGTACGGCCGCTGGTCCCAGTACTGCACAGTCTGCGCCACCGCTGGCGGCGCGGCGACGGAAGTGGCGGCTGGGGCAGCGGACGCGTTGTGCGCCGCCAGCGTGAGCAGGCTCCCTGTCATTGCGGCTGCTGCCGCCACTACGATCCGACGCATCTGAACCTCCGGGGTGGGAACCTCGAGGCTGGCAAAGTCGCAGGACAGCTTGTCGGCTGTTGGGCTGAACGATGGCCGCCGCGAGGCAACCAAAGCCATCGCGGGGGCCGACCTGCTCGTCCGGCGGGGCTCCAAGCCAGCAAGTTGATGCTAAGCTGCAGCCTTCCTGAACCTCACCGGCGCCATGGACGGACCAGCCAGCTGCCACCCTTCCACGCCGCCGCCCCCCGATGGGGACGGCACCAAGCTCCCCTACGGCCTCGCCGAGGACGGCCGCTTGGCGCATGTGTCGGAGGTGGCCTCGGGGTTGGGGTGCCGGTGCCGCTGCCCCGGCTGCGGCGAGCGGCTGGTGGCCCGCAAGGGTGCCATCAAGGTCCACCACTTCGCCCACCACGTGGACCGCGCCTGCGTCGGCGCCTGGGAGACCACCCTGCACCGGCTGGCCAAGGAGATCGTGCTGGAGGCCCGCGACATCCTTCTGCCGGACGCGGTGGCCGAGGTCGACGGCCTGCGCCACGACGTCGCCTTCGCCACCGTATTCCCCTACGAGGCGGCGGAGGCCGAGGTCAACATGGGTGGCCTGCGTCCCGATGCCATCATTCGCGGCCGGGGCAGGGAGCTGCTCCTCGAGTTCCACGTCCGCCATCCCTGCGGCCCCGAGAAGCTAGTCCTCCTGCGGGAGCGGAACCTGCCCTCGGTCGAGATCGACCTCTCGCGTGTTCCCCGGCACGCGTCCCGTGCCGAGCACACCGAGCTGGTCTTGCGCGGGGCGCCACGCCACTGGCTGCACAACGCCAAGGTTGTCGCTGAGGAGGCGCGCCTGCGGCGCATCGCGGCGGAGCGGGCGGCAGTCGAAAAGCGGCGCTTGCAGCGGCTCCATGGCCGGATCGCCGACGAGGTAGCGGGCGCCTGGATTGAGCCCGCGAGTCCCGGCCATTCCAGCTGGCGCATCAGGGCCATCGACGCCGGTTTCGGCGGGTTCGTCGGCCGCAGCGTTCCCGGGGCCGGGTGCTTCTCGGTGGCGGCCGAGACGTGGCAGGCGGCCTTCCTGGACCATGTCGCCATCAGCGCCGCGGGCCACCTGGTGACGGGTGACGCCGCGCTCCGGACGCTCCAGAAGCGCCAGATGCTCAAGGCGCCGTTCCAGATCCGGCGGAACTGGGAGCCGGAGTTGGTCACGCACATTCAGGAGCGCGTGCCGGGCTTCCGCCCGCCCCATGAGGTTATCACCGACTACGCCGACTGGCTGGCGGAGCGCGGCCTGCTGATGCGCGTCCGCCATGGCTGGGTGGCCGCCCAGACCGTTGGGTGGAAAGCCAGGCAACGGATGGAGGCGGCGAGTGAGGCGAGGCGCCGCCAAGGTGAACTCCAGGACAAGCTGGGCACCCTGCTGCGGGCGGCCGAGTTGCCCTGGACGGACACGGCAAGCTGGCTTGACAGGGCTGTCCCCGAGTTCGGTGTGGCGCCTCGTGTGCTGGCCGAGGAGGGCGGTGAGGGCTTCGAACGGCTCATGCGAAGGCTCGATGAGCTCGAGAGGATGGCCCAGCCGCACGCCAGCCCGTATGAGGGCGGCTTGCTGAGCCTGCCGCTGGATGCGGTGCGGCTGAGGCGCCGGGACGAGGCGCGTGCCCGGCAGGAGGCCGCACGCCTCGAGCGCGAGGAGTTCGCGCGGCAGGCTGCGGAACGCCGCCGCAAGGAGTCAGGGGACTTCGTTGCCACCCTGGTGCTGGACGCTGTTGCCCTGATGGGCGAGGACGCGGGCACGGCCTGGGTCAGGGAAGCGGTCGGCGCCGCAACCGGGCTGCCTTTCGACGAGGGCCGGTTCGCGCTGGACTGGCAGGCGAGGAACCGCATCAACGAGGCGATGGCGGGTGAGCGAGGCCGCATCATGGCGGCCCGGGAAGCCGAGCGGCGCTGCCTGGACCGGGAGGCGGAGGCCGCCGCCGTTGTGGCAGGCTGCCGGAGCAGGCTCGAGGCGGAGGTGATCGCGCGCTTCCCCGGCCAGCCGGACTGGGCGCAGATGTGGCTGCGCGGCAAGCACCCCGCACTGGGTCGGTCGCCTTGGGAACAGTGCGTCGACGAACGGTCGCTCGAACGCTGCAGGAGCCTGCTCGACGCGGCGCGGCCCAAGGGCAGGCGGCGCTAGGCGCGGTTGCCGTTGGCCTCCTGACGGGCTCCAATTCGCAGCATTGCGATCCAGCATGGACGAGGCCGCACCGTCGCGGTGTCACCCGGTCGGGAGCGCGCAATGACCAGAGTCATGAAGCCAGCACCAGCACCTACAGAAGAGGAGAAGCGGGAAGACCTTGAGTTCACCATGCAGCGGGGTGATCTGCTCGTCGTGCGTTACCTGGCCGACCGGCATGGGATGGCCGAATGCGAGCGGCTGTTCCCGGATGGGACCCTCTCTGCTTGGCTGGCAAGGGCCGAGGCTCATGAGGCCGAGCACGGGGAGGGGGCTTTCCTTGACCCAAGCCACCGCTTCAATCGCGAGCTCTTGCCTATCCTGGATCGGCAAGCGGCTGGTGAGCACATGACGCCGAAGGATTTGCCCGCCCCACGGTGGAACATGGATCGGGGCTGGCATCACGACTGAGGCGTGGTCAGCCGCGGCGTCCACCTGGTCCCGTCGGGCCTTCCGGCGTTTCATCCGGCTCCTGCGTTCCTCGCGCGAGCCTGCTTCTGGCGGCGGTGCGGGCCGACGCCCCCCGGGCGGAGCCCGGGTCCGAATGCGACGGGGGCTCCGCGCGGCCGTCGACCAAGACAATGTAGCGCGTCGGCCCACGACCGGCCGGTGGGGTGACGGCGACGACGACGACGCCTTCGCCTGCGTCGCAAAACTGCACGACGGAGGCTTCAGAGCCGACCTCCGCCTGGAGGAGGTAATCCTCTTCTAGGTAGCTGGGCTGGCCAGCATCGCTGAGTTCAGGCTGCATCAGTTCACCGCGAGTTGGAAATCCTCGACTACCGCAATGCCCCCGGCCTGGCGAGCCCAGACCAGCGAAGCGCCCCAACCGGCTGCCATGGCTGACTGCGGCCCTCATGAACCAATGATGCCAAGGATTCCGGCTCCCAGCTTCCCGGCGTCCTCCTCGCGCAGAACGACGGTGACCGGCTGGAGCACATGACCGGCTGGGTGACGCAGCACAGCCTGGCCGGTCACGCGGACGATGCCGCCGACCCGCTCGTAGGCGAAGGCGAACGTGCCATTGGCCCCACGCGCCAGCTCCAGCATCCAGGACGCGTCGGCGCCCTGCACCATCGGCGGCTGTCCCTCCGGGCGTGCCAGCGGGGCAGGGGTGTGGCCGATGAACGTCGTGTCCTTGCCGGGCATGCGCATTCCTTCTGCTTCCGCGCACGCCGTCCTTGGTGACCAACGACCAAGCCTTGCTGGCATGCGGCGGCGAAGGTGGCGCCGACGCGATCGCCGGTCCAATCACAGGAACGGCGCCGCGCAGGGCGACGGCAGCGACGGCCGCGCGTCAATCCTTCGCCGCCGCCTTGCCGCCGGACACCTCCATGACAACACGGACCATCATCTCGACGGCCTCCGACCGGCTGCCCAGCCCGTTGTGGCGAGCCAGCGCGTCCAGCCATCCGGCCGACTCGACGTCGATGCGGATCGTGCGGAAATCCTTTGCCCGCCGGACCTCGTCACGCAGTTTCGCCAGCATCCGTGCCCGCGTGGCCGCGGCGAACTTCTCGGTCACCAGCAAGTCGGGCGAGTATCGATCCAGCACGTGCCGGATCAACCACTCCGCCTGCGCAGCGCTCCGGCGGCCGCGCCACTCCGCGCGCCGAGCCGGGAATCCGGCCGCGAGCGCCTCGTGCTCCTCGTCGGACGCCTCGGGCGGGAAGGACAGCACGGGTTCCGGGCCGCCAGCTTCCTGGTACTGCCGGACGCGCCTTGCCAAGATCGGATGCCGGGCGGACACGCCAGCTCTTACCATCCACGCGAAGCATTCGTCACCGACCTCCCGCTGGAGCAGCATGGCGGCCATCCTCTCGCGCCTCGGCGTAGTGCGGCGACCCATGGTGGTTGTCCTTTCCCAGATGACGTGGCGGCGGGCAGCCCCGGCTACCCGGCGCCCCACCCATCCGGTTTTCCTTCCGTTGCCCGGAGGTGCGTGGTCGCGACCCGGGCCATCGCCTTCACCGTCTCGGAACGGCTCGTGCACCCGAACAGCCTGCGGCCGATCTCGTCCAGCCCGAGGGCCGTCTCCTCGGAAACGCGGACCGTCATCACAGGGCCACGGGCGTTCCGCGCCCGGTCGCGGAGCTTGGCAAGCAGCCGGGCGCGCAACACTTTTGCCCTAACCGGCGGGAGCAGGCAGTCAGGGGACGTCGGGTCCAGCACGTGGCGCAGCAGCCAGTCGTCCTCGTGGCGCTGGCGCGACCGGAGAAATCTTTGCTTGGTGGCTTCGCTTATCGGCTCCGACCCGCCGCCGCCAGCAGCCGGAAAGCGCGAGTACGCGTGCAGGACGCCTCTGAGAGCGTCCGAGTACAACATGGCGCCGTGCGCCCGCAGCCAGCCCTCGAGGTCGCGCCCGAACTCCGACCGAAGCAGCCGCAGCAGGTTCTTGTCTCGATCATCGGTCGGTCGCGTGGCCATGCGGCGTCCAATCCTTGTTCGTCCGCATCCAAGTGACAAAGGACTGACAAAAATACCGTGGAACTCCACGGCCAATCCAGGGTACGACCATTTGGCGTGGAGTTCCACGGTAAATGCTTGGCTTGAACTGGTTCCTGGAGCGATTGCATGTGCCGTCCCGCGCCAGCGTGGCAGGTCCGCCGTTCCGGGCGCGTTCCGTAGTGAAGTTCCGCGCGAATCGTAGGGGAAGAGCCTCGTAACCTGCTGATTTCAGGTGCTGATTTGGCTCCGAATCTTGAATAGATTCCAGGGGGACGTGGCGCTGCCCGCTTGCGCAGTCCTGCGGCAGGGCAGCGGCGTTCATCCCTGGAAACTGGGCACCGTCCAACTGCGAGCAAAGGCGGGTAACGTCTGTAGCCTGTCGGCATCCCCTGGGAGCAGCCCTGGTCGGCTCGATCACAGCGGCAGCCACGGTGGCCGCCAGGCCGTCGCGGCTCGTTGGGGGGGTGCACCTGCCCGCCCGCAATACTGTGCCGGGATGGGGCGTCGCCGTATGGCCAGGAGGAGCACCCCGGCTAGCAAGGGAGCCGATGACAGCCCTGGCCGAGCCGGGACAGCAAAGTTCACGGAACTGCAACGGGACTATGTCGCGGTAAGCTGATACGGCCTTTCTGCAAGTATCGAAATAATATTCGATATGCGTGGAGCAGGAGTTCACGGCGATGGTGCTCAAGCCTACATCCGGTGCCGCATTGGCAGGTAGCAAGGGGCGAGCTTCAGCCAGAGGCTTGGCGTCGCGTGCCGGTGGGCTGCTCATGCTGGCCGGAGCAGGACTGGCCGCCTTTGGCTCGCCCGGCGCTGCCCTGGCGCAGGCGCGTGAAGTCACGCAGGTCACCGGCAGTTCCACGGTGGCCCCGTTCAGCCGGGCGGTCGCGGCGGCGGTCGCAATGGTTGCGGGCGGCGAGCGCGTGCAGGTGGCCAGCACCGGCACGGTGCACGGCTTCGCCCAGTTCTGCCGCAGCAACGGCATGGGCAGCCCGGATGTCCAGGATGCTTCCCGGCGAATCACCGGCGGTGAATTCGCGCTGTGCCTACGGAACGGCGTCAACGAGGTCATGGAGATCCCCATCGGCTTCGACGGCATCGTCGTCGCTCACCGGAAGGGCCTCGCCTCACCGAACTTCACGCTGACCCAGCTCTGGCTCGGCGTGGCCAAAGAAGTGCCCAAGGACGGGCGCCTCGTGCCGAATCCGTACACCTCCTGGCGCCAGATCTCCCAGGAGCTGCCGGACTGGCCGATCCGTGTTATCGGGCCGCCGCCGACGTCGGGCACCCGGGACAGCTTCACGGACATGGCGATGGTGGCCGGGTGCCGTGCGGCTCCCGAGATCCAGGCCATCGCCGATGCCGCCGAGCGGACCCGGGTCTGCTCGACCGTGCGCGAGGACGGACGGTGGACGGACGCCGGTGAGGACGACCAGGCCATCGTCGGGCGCATCGTGGAAGGCGAGGACGGAACGCTGGGCATCTTCGGATACAGCTTCCTGGACGCCGCCCGCGACCGCATCGAGGGCTCCATGGTTGGCGGCGTCGATGACACGGCGGAGACCATCGCCTCCGGGCGCTACCCTCTCTCCCGCCCGCTTTTCCTTTACGTGAAGCGGCCGAACCTCGACCGGGTGCCCGGCCTCAAGGAATTTCTCGCCGAGTACGTGTCCGACCGGGCCTTGGGTCAGGGCGGCTACCTGGCCCGCATCGGGCTGGTGCCGCCACCAGCGGACCGGCTTCGCGCGATCCAGGATGCGGTGCGCGAGCGCGCCGTCATGACCCGTCGGCCGAACGGCTGAATTTCTACGATGACAGGAGACTGGACTATGATCAGCAGACGCACGTCGCTTCTGGCTCTGGCAAGCCTCGCCGCCTCGCCGGTGGCCGCGCAGCAGGCACCCGCGGCGACGTCCCTGGACTCCCGCTACACGGACCGCGGCGGTGACATGGTCGCAGACACCCCACAGGACGCCAGCCAGCAGGTGGACCCGTCCACGCTGATCTTCGCCTACACGCCGGTGGAGGACCCCGCTGTCTACCGCAAGGTCTGGGACGGCTTCCTGGCGCACCTGGCCAAGGAAACGGGCAAGCGGGTCCAGTTCTTCGCCGTGCAGAACAACGCCGCCCAGATCGAGGCGATGCGCGCCGGGCGCCTGCACGTCGCCGGGTTCAACACCGGATCCACTCCCCTGGCGGTCAACTGCTCCGGCTTCGTGCCCTTCGCCATGATGGCCTCCAAGTCCGGCGAGTTCGGCTACGAGATGGAGGTCATCGTACCCTCCGACAGCCCGATCCAGAAGCTCGAGGATCTGCGCGGCCGCACCCTGACCTTCTCGCAACAGACCTCGAACTCCGGCTACAAGGCGCCGGTCGCCCTGTTGCAGAGCCAATTCAATCTGCGTGAGGGCACCGACTACCGCTCCAACTTCTCGGGTCGCCACGACAACTCCGTCATCGGGGTGGCCAACCGGGACTACGAGGCGGCCGCCGTCGCCAACAGCGTCATGCGCCGGATGATCGCTCGCAACGCGATCGATGCCGCTCGCATCCGCACCATCTACAAGAGCGACAGCTTCCCGACCACGGCGTATGGCATCGCGCACAACCTGAAGCCCGAGCTGGCCGAGAAGATCCGGGCGGCGTTCTTCTCCTTCAACTGGGAAGGCTCGGCTCTCCTGGAGGAGTTCGGCAAGTCCGAGCCGCCGCAGGAGAAGTTCATCCCCATCACCTACAGCGAGCAGTGGAGCGTCATCCGGCAGATCGACCAGGCCACCAACGTCTCCTACGCCTGCCGCTAAGTGCCCGGGATGAGTATGCCGGAAGTCTTGCCCGCGGCTGTCCTGGAGGTGGCGTGCCTGGTCAAGCGCTACCCCACGGGCGACCTTGCCCTCCGCGACGTCAACCTCCGGATCGGCCGCGGGGAGGTGGTGGCGCTCATCGGTCCCTCGGGAGCCGGGAAGTCCACCCTGATCCGCTGCGTCAACCGGCTCGTGCAGCCGACATCCGGCTCTGTCCGCCTGGATGGTGCCGAGGTGACGGGCCTCGGCAGCACGGCGCTGCGCCGGGAGCGCAGGCGCATGGGCATGATCTTCCAGGAATACGCGCTCATCGAGCGGCTGACCGTGATGGAGAACGCGCTCTCCGGCCGCCTTGGCTACACCGGCTTCTGGCGTTCCTGGTTTCGCCGCTTTCCCCAGGCCGACGTTGCGGAAGCCTTCGCGCTGCTCGACCGGGTCGGCCTGAAGGAGATGGCGAACAAGCGGGCCGATGCATTGTCTGGCGGCCAGCGCCAGCGCGTGGGCATCGTGCGCGCCCTGATGCAGCGCCCGGAACTCCTGCTGGTGGACGAACCCACCGCCAGCCTGGACCCCAAGACCAGCCGTCAGATCATGCGGCTTATCCTCGAGCTCTGCACCGAGCGGGGGCTGGCGGCCATCATCAACATCCACGACGTCGCCCTGGCGCGCCAGTTCGCCCAGCGCATCGTCGGCCTGCGCGCGGGCGCCATTGTCTTCGACGGCCCGCCTGACAGCCTGGACGCCGCCGCCCTGACCGCGATCTACGGCGACGAGGACTGGTCGGCCACGCTGGGCCAGGGCCGCAAGGCCACGGACGAGGAGGAGGAGCACCACTCGACCGTCCCCGACGTCGAGCGTCTCGCGGGGCTCGCATGAGCGCCTCCCACGCCACGTCCAACCCATACGCGGCGCAGGCCGCTGGTTGGCGCCCGCCGCCTCTCATCGGCAGCCGGGCGCTGCGCTGGGCCCTGCTGCTGGGCGGCCTGGCCTGGTTCGTGGCTGCCCTGGTGACCATGGAGATCAACTGGGCCCGGGCGGCCGAGGGATGGCAGCGCGGGGCGCGCTTTCTGGCGGCCTTCGTGCCTCCTGATTTCGTCTCGAAATGGGATGACATCGCCGAGGGGCTGCTGGAAAGCGTGATGATGACCGTCGTCTCCACGGTGCTCGGTCTCGTGCTGTCGGTGCCGGTGGCCGTCGGAGCCGCGCGCAACCTGGCACCACGCCCGGTTTACCTTCTTTGCCGGGCGGTCCTGGTGGTCAGCCGCACCTTTCAGGAGGTGCTCATCGCCATCCTGTTCGTCGCGATGTTCGGCTTCGGCCCGCTGGCTGGCACTTTGACGCTCGCCTTCGCCACCATCGGCTTCGTGGGCAAGCTCCTGGCCGAGGACATCGAGGCCACGGATCCGGCACAGCTTGAGGCGATGCGGGCAACCGGAGGCTCATGGCTGCAAGGATTGGCTTGGGGCATCCTGCCGCAGGTCAAGCCGCGGCTCCTGGGCCTCTCGCTGTACCGCGTCGACATCAACTTCAGGGAGTCGGCCGTCCTCGGCATCGTCGGCGCGGGTGGGATCGGGGCGACCCTGAACACCTCGCTGGACCGCTACGAGTTCGACACGGCGGCCGCCATCCTTCTGCTCATCATCCTCATCGTCATGGCGTGCGAGTACGCCAGCGGTGTCATTCGCAGGGCCGCCCTCTGATGAGTGCCAACACCGAAGCCCGGACGCAGGATGTGGTGTGGCGTCGGCGGACACCGATGGGTGATCTGCTGGCCTGGGGCGCTTGGCTCGCCATCGTGCTGGCGACGGTCCTCTCGTTCCGGCAGATCTCGGACGCGACCATCTGGGATTTCGTCTGGGACGCGCCCCAGCAGGGTGCCGACCTGCTCTCCCGCGCCGTGCCGCCACGCTGGAGCTACGCCAGCGTGCTGTGGAAGCCGCTCTGGGACACGGTCAACATGGCCACGCTGGGGACCCTGCTGGCCGTCATCCTCGGCATTCCCGTTGCCGTGCTGGCCGCACGCAACACCACGCCGAGTGTCCTGCTCGTCCGGCCCCTGGCCCTGTTCGTCATCGTTGCCAGCCGGTCCATCAACAGCCTGATCTGGGCGCTGGTCCTGGTGGTCATCATCGGCCCCGGGCCGCTGGCGGGCACCCTGGCCATCGCGCTGCGCTCCGTCGGCTTCATCGGCAAGCTGCTCTACGAAGCCATCGAGGAAATCGATCCGGTCCAGGTCGAGGCGGTGGAAGCCACCGGCGCCACCCGCGCCCAGGTCCTGAGCTGGGGGATCCTGCCCCAGGTGGCGCCCGCCATCGCGGGCATCGGGGTCTTCCGCTGGGACATCAACATCCGTGAGGCCACCGTGCTGGGTCTGGTCGGTGCTGGTGGCATTGGCCTTCAACTGGAAGGATCAGTAGCAACGCTCGCTTGGCCCCAGGTCAGCGTCATCCTCCTGCTTATCCTGGCGACCGTGGTCGTCAGCGAATGGGTCAGTGCCCGAGTACGAAAGGCCATCACCTGAGCAAGATGTCACGCGACACACATACATATTTCGATTAAACTGGAATCATGGAATCGAATGACGCTGCTGCCGTCTTTGCCGCCCTGGGACAGGAGTCCCGCCTGGACCTCCTCCGCATCCTCCTGGAGGCGGGGCCAACCGGCCTTTCCGCGGGCGCGGTCGGCACGGCCCTCGGCATCGTCCCCTCGACCCTGTCGTTCCACCTGCGGGCGCTGGAGCAGGTTGGGCTGGTCCGCCCGACCCGGCAGGGCCGCAGCCTGATCTACGCCGCGCAGATCGAGCGCCTGCGCCACCTGGTCACCTTCCTGTCGCAGGACTGCTGCGGCGGACGCCCTGAGCTCTGCGGCGACCTGATGCAAGCCTGGCCCGCCAGCCCTCCGGAGAACGGTCCCATGACCCCGGCCTACAATGTCCTCTTCCTGTGCACGCGCAATTCCGCTCGGTCGCTGATGGCCGAGGCCATCCTGAACAAGCTGGGCGGCGAGCGTTTCCGAGCCTACTCGGCGGGGTCGGATCCGGCGCCGCAGCCGATGCCAGAGGTGCTCGAGAAACTGGAAAGCCTGGGGCACGACATCTCTGGTGTTCGGAGCAAGTCGTACCGGGAGTTCCAAAAGCCTGACGCGCCCCGGATGGACTTCGTCATCACGCTCTGCGACGAGCTTCAGGGTCAGAACTGCCCGGACTTTGGCGGCCATGCCATCACGGCTTCCTGGCCACTTCCCGGGCCCGGCCAGTTCGCGTCTGGCTCGCACGAGCGCACCCTGATGCTCAATGAGCTCTATGCCAGCCTGTACCGGCGCCTCGGTATCTTCACCAGCCTCAAGATGGAAGCCCTGGATCGCATGTCGCTGCGACACCGGCTGGACGACCTGAGCGAGGCCCCTCTCACCGTCGCCAAGGAGCACTGACATGCGCGTCGGTATCAATGGCATGGGCCGCATCGGCAGGCTGGCGTTCCGGGCCGCCCTGGGTGGCGTGTTCCGGGAGGCGAGCGACCCGCGTGGCGCGAACCGCCTCGACATCGTCCACGTGAACGAGCTCAAGGGTGGCGCCGCCGCGACGGCCCACCTCCTGGAGTTCGACAGCATTCATGGCCGCTGGCGGGAGCGGATTGCCGTTGAAGGCGAGGAAGCCATCGTCGTCGGCGACTGGCGCATCGGCTTCAGCGCCGCGGCGGCGCCGGGCGACGTCCCCTGGGGCGACCTCGGCTGCGACGTCGTGCTGGAGTGCACGGGCAAGTTCCTGAAGCAGGAGCAGCTCCAGCAGTACTTCGACCGCGGTGTGAAGCGCGTCATCGTGGCGGCGCCGGTGAAGGACCCGGCAGCGGCCGCCCTGAACATCGTGGTGGGCGTCAACGACCACCAGTACGACCCGGTGCAGCACCGCTTGCTGACGGCGGCGTCCTGCACGACGAACTGTTTGGCGCCGGTGGTGAAGGTGGTCCACGAGGCCATCGGTATCCGCCACGGCCAGATCACCACGATCCACGACCCAACGAACACCAACGTCGTGGTGGACGCGCCCCACAAGGATTTGCGACGCGCGCGGTCGGCCATGCTGTCCCTGCAGCCGACGACCACCGGCAGCGCCACGGCCATCGCGCTCATCTACCCGGAACTGAAGGGGCGGCTGAATGGCCACGCCGTCCGGGCGCCGGTGCTGAACGCCTCGCTGACGGACGCCGTCTTCGAGCTGCAGCGCGAAACCACAGCGGCCGAGATCAATGAATTGTTCCGCTCGGCTGCCGCCGGGCCGCTGGCGGGCATCCTGGGCTATGAGGAGCGGCCTCTGGTGTCGGCGGACTATGCCAACGACACCCGCAGCGCCATTGTCGACGCGCTCAGCACCATGGTGACCGATGGGACGATGCTGAAGGTCTACGCCTGGTACGACAACGAGATGGGCTACGCCTGCCGGATGGTCGACCTGGCCTGCATTGTCCGTGAGCGGGGCGTCTGATGTCCGCCGTCCGCAACTACCTCATCGTGACCGGCGCCTACTGGGGCTTCACGCTCACTGATGGCGCGTTGCGGATGCTGGTGCTGCTGCACTTCTACCAGCTCGGCTACACGCCGTTCACCCTGGCTTTCCTGTTCCTGCTCTACGAGGCGGCGGGCATCTTCGCCAACCTCGGCGGCGGGTGGCTGGCGGCGCGGTTCGGCATCCCCCGGATGCTGGCGATCGGCCTGACACTGCAGATCGGCGGGCTGCTGATGCTGTCGGCCCTGGATCCGGCCTGGGGCGCCGCCGCGTCGGTTGCCTGGGTCGTCTGCGCCCAGGGCATCTCCGGCGTGGCCAAGGACCTGACCAAGACGGCCTCGAAGTCGGCCATCAAGGCATCCTCGCAGCAGGGTGCCGGACAGCTCTTCCGCTGGGTCGCGTGGTTCACCGGCTCCAAGAATGCCATGAAGGGTTTCGGCTTCTTCCTGGGCGGCTTCCTGCTCCAGGCCGTGGGCTTCCGTCCGGCTCTCTGGACACTGGTGGCCTTGCTGGCGGTGGCCCTGGTGGGTGTGCTGTTGTCGCTCCCCCGCGAGCTGGGCAAGGCCAAGTCATCCAAGAGCTTCAAGGAACTCTTCGCCAAGAATCGCGGCGTCAACCTGCTGGCGGGCGCCCGGGTCTTCATGTTCGGCTCCCGCGATGTCTGGTTCGTCGTGGGCCTGCCTGTCTTCCTCTACAGCCAGGGCTGGAACTACGTCGGCGTCTCGACCTTCCTGGCTGCCTGGACCATCGGCTACGGCGCGGTGCAGGCCCTGGCGCCGCAGGTGGTCCGCCGCAGCCCCGACGGGCTGTCGCGCGAGGTGCCGGAGGCGCGCCTCTGGGGCGTCGGGCTGGCCATTGTCCCCGTTGCCCTCGGCATCGCGCTGGCCATGGGCACTGTCGGCCGCCCGGACCTTGTGGTGGTCGCCGGGCTGGCGGTGTTCGGGTTTGCCTTCGCCGTGAACTCGTCGTTGCACTCCTACCTCATCCTGGCCTACGCGGGTTCCGAGAAGGCGGCCGAGGACGTTGGCTTCTACTACGCCGCCAACGCTGCCGGGCGGCTGGGCGGCATCCTGCTCTCGGGCGTCCTGACGCAGTACGCCGGTCTGGAAGGGTGCCTTTGGGGGTCGGCCGCGATGCTCACCGCCTGCGCCCTCCTGACCTTCCTGCTCCCCAAGGGCCTTGTGGCACGTCACGCCCCCGTCTGACGGCCCGCTCGCAAAGCACGTGACAATCCGGCGAAAGGAGCGCCGAATGCAGGGGTACAGGTAGAACCCGTAAGTGGGTCGCCTAGGGGTGGAACGAATGGCTCCAGCGTGCCCCGCAGGCCGGAGGGCCGTCCTGGCCGCCGTGGCCCTGGCAGGGCCGCGCAGGGCCCGTGCGACCTCTCTGACCCCGGTCCGCTTCGGCCTGACCCCAGTCTTCCTCGAATCCGACCTTGCCCTGCTGCGGGCGCTGTCCAGCCACATGGCGGCGGCGCTCGGTACCCCTGTTGAGCTCGTGAAGCGGCGAACCTACCAGGAGGTCGTCGGCCTGCTCCTTGCCGGGCAGCTCGACGCCGCCTGGATCTGCGGCTTCCCCTACGTCCGGCACGCCGACAAGCTGTCGGTTCTCGCCGTGCCGGTGCACCGTGGGCACCCCCTTTACCAGTCCTACCTCATCGCGGACCCCAGCCTGCGGGCCAGGTCGCTCGCCGACCTCAGGGGACGCAGCCACGCCTTCTCGGACCCGGACAGCAACTCCGGATGCTTGACGACCCGCTGGCTGCTCGCGGGCCGAGATCTCTCCCCGGCGACGTTCTTCGGCACCAACTTCTTCGCCTACGGCCACCGGAACGTGATACGGGCCGTGAGCAGCGGACTGGCGGAAAGCGGGTCCGTCGACGGCTACGTCTGGGAGACCATGGCCGAGACGGAGCCTGGGCTCACCTCGACAACCGATGTCGTCGCCCGCTCCGCGTGGCAGGGCTTCCCGCCGATCTGCTGCCTCACCGCGTCGCGGCAGGGCGCCGCGGCGCGCGGCATCGAGGCGGCCCTGCTGGCGATGGCGGATTCCCCGGCGGGCACCGAGATCCTCCGCGCGCTCCGCCTGGACGGCTTCATGCCCGAGAGCCCCGGCCTCTACGACGGCATCCGCGCGATGTCCCAAGACCTGGAGAGCCGGGCATGAAGCATGCGGCACAGCGGCGGCTACGGAGTCAGCTGGATCCACGGCACTGGCCGCTGCTGCTCACCGTTCCCTTGACGGTTGCGGCATTGGTGGCTGGCGTGGCCACCGTCACCGGGCAGGCGGTGCTGTCGCGTATGGAGGCGGATCAGGGGCGCCACCTGGCGGCGCTGGGGGCGGCCTTCCTCGACGGGCTGGCGACAGCCGCCCAGCCAGCCGCCGTGCGGGCCGACGTCTGGGAGGCTTTCGATGCCCTGGACCGTGCCAGCGGGCAGTACGAGGCCCTCCGTCCCACCCTATCGGTTGTGGTCCTGCCGGACGGCTCGGTCCTGGCATCCTCGAATCCGCGGGTGCTGCGCACCGGCGCCGCGCTGCCGCAGTCCCTCTCCGGCCAGGCTGACCGGGCCATCGCCTCAGGGTCGCCCGCCATCGACGAGCGGGCCGGGCGGGCTGTCGTGGCGCGGGTCCTGCTGGAAGGTGGCGTGCCGGTCGGTCGGCTGGTGGCCGAGGCAGACATCGGCGCGCTGCTGGCGGAGCGAGACGCGGTGGTCAGGACGCTGGTCCTGGCAAACATGGGCATTGCGGCGCTGTTCGCCGCCGCAGGCGCGCTGCTGGTCCGGCGCATCCTCCTGCCGACCGAGCGGCTCCGCCAACGGCTCCTCGAGGCCGCCAAGGGGCAGCGCCCTGAACCCCTGGATGCGCAGGCGGGATCCGGCCCTGAGCATCTGGCCCTTGTGAACGCATGGAATGGCGCCGTGGCCGCCATTGCGGAGCGGGACCTCATGGCCGCGCGGCTGGCCCGGGAGGAGGGCCGCGCCCAGCTTGGGCGCCTGACGGCGGCCATGGCCCACGAGGTGAACAACCCGCTCGGTGGCCTGATGACGGCCGTGGACACCCTCTCCGAATACGGCGACCGGCGGGAGATCCGGGAGGAGGCCGTCGGCCTGCTCAGGCGAGGCCTGGACGACATCCGCAAGGTGGTCCGCGCAGGGCTGTCATCCTGGAAGACTGGGCCGGGCGAGGCACCGCTCGCGGCCCAGGACTTCGAGGACCTGCGGCTGCTCATCCGCCACGAGGTGTCACGCCGTGGCCTGACCCTCGACTGGCGCAACGACCTGCCGGACGGCGTGCGTGTCGACCGGACGCTGGCCCGGCAGATCGCGCTGAACCTGCTCCTCAACGCGGCCGCCGCCTCGCCGCCGAAAGGCGTCCTCGGCTTCCGCGCGCAGGGGCTCAGCCAGGGCGGCGCGGTCATCGAGGTGAGCGATGTCGGCACGGGCCTTCCCGCCGACGCCGAAAGCCTCCTCGCGGATCCCGACGGCCTTCCGCCTTCCGGCGGCGGGCTCGGCCTCTGGACCGCCGCCCGGCTGGCGCGTAGCCACGGCGGCCGTATCACGCGCGAGCCGACACCGCTGGGGACGCGGCTGGTCGCGGAACTGCCGGTCCCCTCCCACGCCAAGGAGGCTGCCGATGCCAGATGAACGTGGACGCATCCTCATCGTCGAGGACGACCCGACCACGGCGGGCACCCTGTCCCAGCGCCTGCGCATCGAAGGGTACGGCGTCGAGGTCGCGACGGGCGCCATAGACGCCGCGGCCTCGCTGGAGCGTCGGGTGCCCGACCTGCTGCTGTCCGATCTGCACCTGCCGGACGGCTCGGGAGAGGAGCTCTTCCTGTCGCAGCGCAGCCGCCTCGCCGGGGTGCCGGTGCTGGTCATGACCGCCTACGCGGGCATCGACCAGGCCATCCGGCTGATGAAGGCGGGCGCCGACGACTTCCTGGTGAAGCCCGTCGAGACCCAGGACCTGCTCGGCCGCATCGCCGCGCTGATGGGCAGGCACATGGTGGCACCAGACGCCGCGGCCCTGGGGGTTTCGGGCGCAATCCGCCGGGTCGAATCCTTGCTGCGCCGCGCGGCGCCGAGCGACTGCCCGGTCCTCCTAATGGGCGAGACCGGCACCGGCAAGGAGGTGGCGGCCAAGCTCCTCCACGGCCTCTCGCCCCGGTCGACGGCGCCCTTCCTCGCGGTGAACTGCGCGGCAATCCCGGCTGACCTCGCCGAAAGCGAGTTTTTCGGCCACGAACGCGGCGCCTTCACCGGCGCCGCCACCCGGCGCCACGGCTGCGCGGAGCGTGCAGGGGCAGGCACGCTGTTCCTGGACGAGGTCGCCGAGCTGTCACCCGGACTGCAGGCCAAGCTGCTCCGGCTCCTGGAGGCTCGCGAGTACACCCGCGTGGGCGGCTCCGGCTCGCTGCCGTTCCACGCCCGCGTCGTGGCGGCAACCAACGCCGATCTGGACCAGCGGGTGCGCGAGGGCCTCTTCCGCGAGGACCTGCTCTACCGGCTCGACGTCATCCGGGTCGAGATCCCACCGCTCCGCACGCGCCGCGAGGACATCGTGCCCCTGGCCCGCCGATTCCTGGCCGGGGCGGCACCGGCAGCTGCCCGAGGCATCCGAGGCTTCGACAGCCGGGCGGAGCGGGCGCTGGAGGAGGCGGACTGGCACGGCAACGCACGGGAGCTGCGCAACCGGGTCGAGCGTGCCGCGGCGCTGGCGGACGGGCCGTGGATCGGGGTTGATGACATCTTCGGCGGCGCCGTGTTCACCGGCACCACCCCGAACGATTGCGTCCCCACCCTGGCCGAGGCGGTCACGGAAGCCGAGCGGCGGGCGGTCACTGCGGCACTTGCCGCCGCCTCCGGCGAGGTGGAGGTCGCGGCGGGCATCTTGGGCGTCGGCCGCTCGACGCTGTTCGAGAAGATCCGAAAGCTGGGCCTGCGGCCATCGAATGAAGCCTGAGCGGACGGGGTCCGCCTAGACCGATAGGTGGCAGCGCTTACGCCGAGCTCCGAAGCAAGCGCTCAGGACCGGTCGCGTTCCACGGCTCGTCTAAACGCCGATTCGTTGAAGTCGTCTTCGTCGTACTCGTCTTCCTCATCCCTTTCCGGTTCCTCTGGCGGCTTAGGATCATCTGGATCCTCGAAGAAAGCTTCCAAGGCGAGGAACTGCTCCGCCGCCTCGTTCAGTTCCACTTGCACGATGTGGGTTTCGACCTCGTTGGACTGTTCTTCCGCAGGGATGAGTTCGGCGTACCGGTACGTCAGCCACGGGAAGAAGTGGTTCATCACGTCGTGAGGTTCGTGAGTTGTACCCCATACACCAATCTGGGAGTCCGGTTCGCTCTTTTCGTAGGTACCGTAGTAGACGTCAATTTTCCGCAGACCTAAGGTCTTGTTGACCCAGAAGTCGAACTTGAAGAAGACTTCCTTGTCCCTGTACTTCTCCATGTCTTCCTTGTCTGTGGCAAAGCGGTACCGCTTGACCGATGCACGGTCAGTGCCGATCCCGCTGGCCAACGCAGGCTTCGATTTCTCGTCGAGCACATTCGCAGCGGGGATGTGGATGGCCCAGCCCTTCGCCGTCTGCCTTGTCAGGTGGCGCTCAACGCGCTGCCAGAGGGTGAGGCCTGTCTCAGGATTGTGGATAATCAGGAACACCGGAAGCGAATGCCGAAGCCAGTACTCGAGGTGGCGCGGCTCCCCGTAAAACGTGTACCCGTCGGCGTTCTTGTGCTGGAAGAAAGAGGTGCCCGACTTGATCTGAAGCGCAATCAACTGCCCCGTGGGCACTGCCTTCGCGTCGGCAATCTCGACCTCCGCATCTACCCCGAAGTCGCTGACCGCCTGTTCACGGAAGAACCACTTCAGGCGCTTAGTGAAGATGAGGCCCACTTCCTGGACGCCGACGCGCTCGGTTAGGGCTGTTGATGAGTGGACCATCGGGTGCATCGCTGATTGCGGAAGGTGCGCAACACTAAACACGATATGCTTTGTCGGGCGAGACCTTGCCCATCATATCACCTACTGGCAGTGCAACGGCCCACAGGCCCCTCCGTTCCTGCCTGGAGGGCGGCAGCGCTGCGTCCACCTTTCTGGACCCGGACGGCGCCAAGTCCGGATTGCTGGACTCCCGTGACGGTTCGGCGCCCACCATCATGCGTTAACAGTCTGATTTTCCGCATAAAGTGCGTGGATGCCACCACGGGCGCCGCTGGCACGCCCGCTGCAATGCAGTCGTCGCCTAAGAGCGGGGAAACGGAAATGTCTGGTTGCAACAAGCTCACGGAGAGCGGCCGCCGCTTCTTCCTGGGACGGAGTGCGCTGGCGGTGGCTGGTGCGGCGGCGGCCTCCACGGTACCGCAGGCGTCCGCCAGGGCGACACCGGCCCTGGCGCGCGTTGCCTACCCGGTCAGCAGGCTGGGCAACCTCCGCGACCTGAAGGTCAACGAGCCCATGGACATCAGCTATCCTGACGCCGACAGCACGGGCGTGCTCATCAAGCTCGGCACGCCGGTGGAAGGCGGGGTCGGCCCGGACGGCGACGTCGTCGCCTTCTCAAACCTCTGCCCGCACAAGGGCTACCCCATGTTCTACGCGGCGGATGACCGCACGCTGAACTGTCCCGGCCACTACAGCCGCTTCGACTGCGAGAAGGGCGGCCTGCAGGTCTGGGGCCACGCGACGCAGAACCTGGCCCAGTTCCGCCTGCGCGTCGACGCGGGCGGCGACATCCATGCCGAGGGCGTGGACGAGCTGCTCTACGGCCGCCACTCCAACGTGCTGGCCTGAGGAGGGCAGGAACATGGCCTACAAGCGCAACATCGACCGCCTGCCGATCCCGCCGCGGGACGCCAAGGTTAACAGCGTCGTCTGCCACTACTGCATCGTGGGCTGCGGCTACAAAGCCTACTCCTGGCCCGTGAACCGCCAGGGCGGTCCGGCGCCGGGCGACAACGCTTACGGCGAGGACATGCGCGGCCAGCTCGGCGCCGACAGCGCCGCCTGGGTGGCGCCCTCCATGTACAACGTCGTCCGGCAGAACGGGCAGGACGTCCACATCGTCATCAAGCCCGACCACGACTGCGTGGTGAACTCCGGCCTCGGCTCCATCCGCGGCGCCCGCATGGCCGAGATGTCCTACTCCACCGTCACCGGGACGCAGCAGGCGCGCCTGACCGACCCGCTGGTCTGGCGCTACGGCACCATGTCACCCGCCTCCTGGGATGACAGCCTCGGGCTGGTCGCCGAGGTCACGCGCCGGGTCATCGAGGAGCAGGGCGAGGACGGCCTGCTGGTCTCTGCCTACGACCACGGCGGCGCGGGCGGCGGCTACGAGAACACCTGGGCGACCGGAAAGCTCTACTTCGAGAGCATGAAGGTGAAGAACATCCGGATCCACAACCGCCCGGCTTACAACTCCGAGGTGCACGGCTCCCGCGACATGGGCGTGGGTGAGCTCAACAACTGCTACGAGGACGCCGAGCTCGCGGACACCCTGTTCGTCGCGGGCGCCAATTCCCTAGAGACCCAGACCAACTACTTCCTGAACCACTGGGTGCCGAACCTGCGCGGCTCGACGCTGGACAAGAAGCGGAGCCAGCTGCCGAACGAGCCGCACGCCGCCGCCCGCATCATCGTGGTGGACCCGCGCCGGACGGTCACCATCGCCGCCTGCGAGGCCGAGGCGGGCAAGGAGAACGTCCTCCACCTGCGCATCAACAGCGGCACGGACCTGGCGCTGTTCAACGCCCTGTTCACCGAGATTGCAGCCAAGGGCTGGACCGACAAGGCATTCATCGCCGCCAGCACCAGCAACTACGACGCCGCGGTCGGCGCCAACCGCACCACGGTGGAGGAGGCGGTCCGGCTCACCGGCGTGTCCGCCGAAGACATCCGCAAGGCGGCGGCATGGATCGCGGAGCCCAAGCAGGGCGGCGCCCGCCGCCGCACGATGTTTGCCTACGAAAAGGGCATCATCTGGGGCAACGACAACTACCGCACCAACCAGTCGCTGGTGAACGTCGCCCTGGCGACGGGTAACGTCGGGCGTCCCGGCGGCGGCTGCGTCCGGCTCGGCGGGCACCAGGAAGGCTATGCCCGCCCGTCCGACGGTCATGTCGGCAAGCCCGCGCAAAATGTCGACGAACTCCTCATCGGCGGGAAGGGCGGCATCCACCACATCTGGGGTTGCGACCACTTCAAGACGACGCTGAACGCCTCCGAGTTCAAGCGCGCCTACCAGCGCCGCACCAACATGGTGAAGGAGGCGATGGACTCCGTCCCCGCCGGTGACCGCGCCGCCCAGGTGGAGGCCATCATGAGAGCCATCCGCGCGGGCGGCTTGTTCAGCGTGGACGTGGACCTCGTGCCGACCCAGATCGGCTCCTGCGCGCACGTCGTGCTCCCGGCGGCGACCTCCGGCGAGATGAACCTGACCTCCATGAACGGCGAGCGCCGCATGCGGCTGACCGAGCGCTACATGGACCCGCCGGGCAACGCCATGCCGGACTGCCTCATCGTCGCGCGCCTGGCGCAGTCCCTGGAGCGCTCCTTCCGCGCCGCCGGGAACGCCGCCGTGGCCGACCGCTTCCAGGGCTATGACTGGAAGACGGAGGAGGACGCCTTCATGGATGGCTACCATCGGCACGAGAAGGGCGGTGAGTTCGTCACCTACGCCCGCCTCCGCGCCATGGGCACCAACGGCTTCCAGGAACCTGCCGTCGGGCTGGAGACCACCGGCGCGGTGGCTGGCAGCACGACCACCGGCGCCTCGCCTGGCGTGGTGGTGCAGGGCCCCGCCATCGAGGGCGCCCGCGGCCGCGAGCCGCTGCAGCAGGCGGCGCCGAACGCCGGTGCGATCGGCGCCCCGGCGGCGGCCTCCGGCGGCAGCGAGCGGATCCTTGGCACCAAGCGCCTCTACGCCGACGGCAAGTTCAACCGGCCGGACGGCAAGGCGGTGTTCGCCGCCACCCAGTGGCGGGGGCTGCAGGCCGCGGGCAAGCAGGCCGAGAAGGACTCGCATCGCTTCCTGGTGAACAACGGCCGCGCCAACCACGTCTGGCAGTCGGCCTACCTGGACCAGCACAACGACTTCGTCCGCGACCGCTTCCCGTACCCCTACATCGGCATGAATCCGGATGACATGGGCGAGCTGGCGCTGAAGCCGGGCGACCTAGTCGAGATCTTCAACGGCAACGGCGCCACCCAGGCGGTTGCCTGGCCAGAAGGGGGCCTTGGCCGCAACCAGACCTTCATGCTGTTCGGCTACCCGACGGGCGTGCAGGGCAACGTGGTCAGCAAGGCGACCAACGAGCTGGTCATCCCAAACTACAAGCAGACCTGGGCCAACATCCGAAAGCTCAGCGACGCGCCCGAAGCCGTCCGCCACCTTTCTTGGAAAGTCCAGGAGTACCGGGCCCAGACTTGAACCCGGCTCCCTGCGGCGCGGCCGCCCGGCTGCGTCGCCACGTTTCCCTGCCATTGGAGACTCCATGCGAATCCTTGCCTCGGCCCTCCTCTGCGTGCCGCTTCTCGCTTTCCCGGCTCTTGCCCAGACCGCTTCCTCGGGTGAGCAACTGTTCCGCAGCCAGTGTGGCGCCTGCCACGGCATGGACAGCCGCAACCGGGTCGGCCCCGGCCTCGCCGGGGTGCTGGGCCGCCGTGCGGCGGCCGTCGAGAGCTTTCGCTACTCGAACGCCATGCGCGCCAAGGCGGCTGAAGGATTGACTTGGGACGAAGCGAAGCTGCGCGCCTACCTGCAGGCCCCTAAGCAGGTCGTGCCCGGCGGCAGCATGTCCTATGTCGGCTTGAAGGACGAGGCGCGCCTGGACGCTTTGCTCGCCTATCTCAAAGAGAATGCAGGGTCGTGACCACCAGCGCCGCGCCCCGCCCCGCGGACCCAAATTGCGATCTGCAAGCGGGCCTTTTGGACGTCGAGACCGCGCGCGCCCGGCTTCTCGCCGACGTCCAGCCGGTGTGGGAGATGGAGCACGTCTCCCTGTTCGCGGCGGTCGGGCGTGTGCTGGCAAACACAGTACTGGCGACGTCGGACATGCCGCCCTTCGACCGGACGGCCGTGGACGGCTACGGCGTCGGCGGGCCGGGGCCGGGCCCCTTCCAGGTCGTCGGCTACCTTCCGGCGGGCGCGGGCGGCCTCCCGCGAGTTGGCGCCGGTGAGGCGGTGCGCCTGCTGACCGGCGCCGCCGTTCCCGAGGGCGTCTGGGCTGTCGCGATGCAGGAGGGGTGCCGGATGGACCCGCGCTCCGGCGTCGTTTCACCGACGCTCATGCGGGGTGCCAACATCCGCCGCCGGGGCGAGGATTTTGGGGCGGGGGAGGCGGTACTGGAAGCGGGCACCAGGCTCGATCCCCGCCACCTCGCGCTGCTGGCGGCGGCCGGGATCGGCACCGTCGCGGTCCGGCGCAGGCCACGGGTCGCGCTGTTCTCCGCCGGGGACGAGCTGCTCGAGCCGGGCATGCCGCACGCGCCCGGCGCCATCCACGACAGCAACCGCCCCATGCTGGCGGCCTTGCTGCAAGGACTGGGCGCCGAGGTGCACGACCTCGGTCTGCTGCCCGATCGGCGCCCGGCCATCGCGGCCGCCCTGGAGGGGGCATCCAGGTTCGACTCCATCGTCGCCTCTGGCGGCGTATCCGGCAGTGAGGCCGACCACCTGCTGGGCGCCCTGCGCGACGCCGGTGGCCAAGGCTCCTGGTGCGCGGTGGCTCTGAAGCCGGGCAAGCCGCTGGTGTACGGCGGCATTGGCACGGCGCGCTGCCTGTTCCTTCCTGGCAATCCCATGGCTGCGCTGGCTGGCGGCTTTCTGTTCGCCCGTCCCCTGGTGGCAAGGCTTGCCGGGGCTGCGGACGGCGGCCTGAGATCCTTGCCCGCGCGCTTGGCGTCCGGCTGGGACCGCAAGCCGGGCAGGGAGGAGTTCGCCCCCGCGATGTTGCGGCCGGGACCGGACCTCGTCGTCGAGCGCATCAGCAAGCCGGGGTCGGCGCGGCTGATGCCGCTGGTGGCGGCCGATGGCTTGGTCCGGGTCGGACGCGATGCCGGGGCACTGCGGGTCGGGGATGCGGTGGAGTTCTTGCCATTTGCGGGAATCCTTGGCGGCTAGGCCCGCAGAAGGCCCTTTCCATTCGACGAAGCCTCCGCAGGGGGCTGGAAGGCGGCCGCCGCCTGTGGTCTTCTCCCCGCCTCAAGCCGGGCGCAGGGAGGCGCGCGATGCCCTTCACCGCGGCCGCCTTCGGGCGCAAGCTCAGCACCCTCCGCAAGGATTTCGGCCAGGAGATTGGCTCCGTCGCCTCATCGACCGGAATTTCGGCCGACAGGTTGGGGGCGCTCGAGGATGGCCGGATTGAGCCCTCAGGGGACGAGGTCCTCATCCTGGCGGATCACTACCGGAAGGATTTTCAGTACCTGCTTGCCGACGGCGCCGAGGACCCGGACGAAGGCGTCGAGCTCCTGTTCCGGGAACGAGGGGACGTGCTGCCGCAGGCGGATCGGGTTGCCATCGCGGAGTTCGCGTTCCTTTGCCGAAGCGAGGCGATGCTGGAGCGGGAACTCCGTCTGGAACCTCGCCGCTCGGCGTTCGAGTTCCGGCCGCGTGGCGAGTACCGGAAGGGGCATGGCAGGGACTGCGCCGCGGCACTGCGGAAGCACCTGAACCTCAACGACAGGGAAGGGGTGCGGGACGTCTTCGCCACCATCCGGGACATGGGCATCCGGGTGTTCCGGCGGCGGCTCGAGAACTCCAACATCTCCGGCCTGTTCATGAACCACCCCGAGGCCGGTCGCTGCATCCTCGTCAACCTGGCTGAGGGGATGGCGCGCCAGCGGTTCAGTGCCGCCCACGAACTGGGCCACGCCATCCTTGACGCCGACGGCGCCCCGGTCACCCTGTCCATGGTGGGGGGATGGAACAGCGCCGAACTCGCCGAAGTGCGCGCGAACGCCTTCGCATCCCATTTCCTCATGGCACCCGGGTTGCTCTCCGCCATACCGCGCGACCATCTGACCAACGCGGCCGAAGTCTCCGCGTGGGCAGGGCGCCTGCGGGTGAGCGTGCCTGCGCTGCTGTCCGCCTTCCACGACGCGCGGATGATCAGCGCGGAACAGCGGAGCTGGCTGCGTGAGGTTGCACAGCGGCCATCCGAGCCGCCGGATCCTGAATTGGAGGGGGCGCTCACCCCACCGCAGCTGGCACGGAAGCAGGCGCTGTTGGAGCGTGGCCTGAGCAGTCGGTACGTCGGGCTGGCGTTCGAAGCCTTCAACGCGGGGCGCATCTCCCTGGGGCTTCTAACCGAACTGCTGCTCTCGACACCGGCGGAAACCGCCGAGATCGCGGCTCTTTTCGGGCGGTCTTTGCAGCGTGACTGAGCCTGCCGGGATCACTGTCGACGTCCGCACCTTTGCGCCCGTCAGCGCGATCGACACGTGTTCCGTCTGGAACCTGCTGTCGTCCCCCCGGCTGCTGGCCACCGCCCTGCGCAGGGGACGGTGGTTCGTTGTCGCCCCCTACGTCCGGTACGAGGCGCTGGACAAGGCGCGTTCGCGTGCGACCAGCGCGGAATTGGCGATGCAGGAGGAATTCAGAATCCGCCTGGAGGCGGGCAACCAAGGGTTCTCGCGGGAGGAAACCTTGCTCGCCGACCTCCAGGCTGTCGCCTCCCTCCCGGATTGTCGGCGGCTCGGCCGTGGCGAGATCGCCGCTCTCGCGCTCGCCCGTCGCCTGCGGTCGGCTGTCCTCACCGAGGACAGGGGCGCGCGGAAGGTTGCGCCCCTCGTGGGTGTGGAACCCGCCCAGACGACGCCTCAGCTGCTCGGCTGGCTGCTGTACGAAGGGCACCTGTCGGACGGTGACGTGCCGGACATCATTTCCGAGCACGAGACCCGCATCGAGGCGAGCCGCGGCCGCATCACCAAGTACTTCCGGCGCATCTATGAGGAAGCCTGCCGATGCCGCCTGCTGAGGCACAGCTCCTCAGACTGACGCGTGTTGGATTGGGCCACCTTCACGACAAACGCCATTTGACATTTACAACATATCGACCATACTCGATATATGGATGATGATGACGCCCTAGCCTGCCTCGGTGCTCTGTCTCAGGGCACCCGCCTGGAGACCTTCCGGCTGCTGGTCCGCCAGGAGCCGGACGGCCTGCCCGCAGGCGAGGTGGCGCGGCAGCTCGATGTCCCCCAGAACACGATGTCCACACACCTCGCGGTCTTGACGCGGGCCGGGCTGCTGCGTTCGGAGCGGCACAGCCGCTCCATCGTGTACCGGGCCGACCTGGATCGCCTGCGCGAGATGATGCTGTTCCTGGTCAAGGACTGCTGCGCAGGGCGCGCGGACCTTTGTGAACCGCTCATCGCCGATCTGCTCCCGTGCTGTCCGCCCCGGAAGGTCGTCCAATGAGCACCGATGTCGTCATCTACCACAATCCCGCCTGCGGGACGTCGCGCAACACGCTGGCGATGATCCGCAACGCTGGCATCGAACCGCACGTGGTCGAGTACCTCAAGACGCCGCCGTCGCGCGCGATGCTGAGCCAGCTGATGGCGCGGGCAAGGCTCACGCCCCGGCAGCTCCTGCGGCAGAAGGGCACGCCCTACTCGGAACTGGGGCTGGATGATGCGTCGCTGACGGATGAGCAGTTGGTCGACGCCATGATGGCGCACCCCATCCTCATCAACCGCCCCCTGGTGGTGACCGAACTCGGCGTGAAGCTCTGCCGCCCGTCCGAGGCCGTCCTCGACATTCTGCCGCGGCCGCAGCAGGGAGCATTCGCCAAGGAAGACGGCGAGGTCGTCACGGACGCCCAAGGCCGCCGCGTGGCCTGACACCCAGCCTCGGCCATCCCATTGGCGCCGCTCTGCCCTGACGGCGGACGGCGCGCCGCGTCCTGTTGCTTGAAAGAACCCGCTGCATGCTGGCCCTGGCCATCTTCGCCTTCACCCTCATCCTGGTCATCTGGCAGCCGCGCGGCCTCGGCATCGGCTGGTCTGCCATGGGCGGCGCCGCACTGGCCCTGCTGACCGGCGTCGTCGGCTGGGCCGACGTGCCGGTGGTCTGGGACATCGTCTGGGACGCCACCTTCACCTTCGTGGCGCTCATCATCATCTCGCTGCTGCTTGACGAGGCCGGGTTCTTCCAGTGGGCGGCGCTGCACGTGGCGCGCTGGGGCGGCGGCAACGGCAGGCGGCTGTTCCCGCTGGTCGTGGTGCTTGGCGCCGTCATCGCGGCCTTCTTCGCCAATGACGGCGCCGCCCTGCTGCTGACGCCCATCGTCATGGCCATCCTGCTCAGGCTGAACTTCTCCGCGGCCGCCACGCTGGCCTTCATCGTCGCCTGCGGCTTCGTGGCCGACACCACCAGCCTGCCACTGGTCATCTCCAACCTCGTCAACATCGTCTCGGCCAACTACTTCGGCATCGGGTTCGGCCGCTACGCCGCCGTCATGGTGCCGGTGAACTTGGTGGCGCTGGCCGCGACGCTCGGCGTGCTCTGGGCCTACTACGGCCGCCAGGTGCCCGCGAGCTACCGCATGGACCAACTGGAGGCGCCCAGCGCCGCCATCCGTGACCATCTCGTGTTCCGGGCGGCCTTCCCCCTGCTAGCCGTGCTGCTGCTGGCCTACTTCGTCCTGGCGCCGCTGGGTGTGCCGGTGGCCGCGGTTACCGGCGCCGCGGCTCTGGTGCTGCTGGTGCTGGCCGGACGCTGGCACCGGGGCGGCAACGGCGCCGTGGTGTCCGTTCGCAAAGTGATGCGTGAAGCCCCGTGGCAGATCGTGGTGTTCTCGCTTGGCATGTACCTGGTGGTCTACGGGCTGCGGAACGCCGGGCTGACGAACCACTTGGCAGGCGTGTTGGAGTGGCTGGCGGGGCATGGCCTGTGGGCCGCTACCATCGGCACCGGCGTCGGCGCCGCGCTGCTCTCCTCGGTGATGAACAACATGCCTGGCGTGCTGGTCGGCGCGCTCGCCATCGAGCAGGCGCAGGGCATCCCGCCCGCCATCCGCGAGGCGATGGTTTACGCCAACGTCATCGGCTGCGACCTCGGCCCCAAGTTCACCCCCATCGGCAGCCTGGCAACGCTGCTCTGGCTGCACGTGCTGGCGCGGAAGGGCACCACCATCACCTGGGGGCAGTACATGAAGGTCGGGCTGGTCATCACGCCGCCGGTCCTGCTGGCCGTGCTGGCCGCACTGGCGCTCTGGCTGCCAGTGGTCGGCACCCCATGAGCGGGCTGGTGGAACGCGACGTCCTGGTCATCGGCGGTGGTCAGTCCGGGCTCGCCGCCGGGTACTTCCTGCGCCGGAGCGGGCTCGGTTTCGAGATCCTGGACGCCAATGAACGGCCTGGTGGCGCCTGGCCGGATACCTGGGACTCCCTGCGACTGTTCTCGCCCGCGCAGATGAGCTCACTTCCCGGGTGGCCGATGCCGCCTTCGGGCGATGGCTACCCGACGCGGGATCATGTGATCGACTACCTGACGCGCTACGAGCGGCGATACGATCTGCCGGTTCGGCGGCCGGTGCGTGTCCTGGCGGTGGAGGAAGCGGGCGACCGGTTGGCCGTGAAAACCGACCGGGGCACCTGGATGGCCTCGGCGGTCATCAGCGCGACCGGCGGCGCGGGCGTTCCCCACATCCCGGACTATCCTGGTTCGGCGGGCTTCCGTGGCAGGCAGGTCCATTCTTCCCGCTACCGGACCCCCGAGGACTTCGCCGGACAGCGTGTTCTGGTCGTGGGCGGCGGCAACAGTGGCGCCCAGATCCTCTCGGAGGTGTCTCGGGTCGCTGAGACAACCTGGGTCACGCCGGAGCCACCGCGCTTCCTGCCCGACGACGTCGATGGCCGCGTGCTGTTCGAGCGTGCCACCGAGCGGGTTCGCGCACGGATGGAGGGACGGGAGCCGGATGCGCCGAAGGGCGGCCTCGGCGACATCGTCATGGTGCCACCGGTGCTCGAGGCGAGGGAGCGTGGAGTACTGCACAGCGTCCGCCCCTTCGCCAGCTTCATGCCGGACGGCGTGGTGTGGCAGGACGGCAGCCTCGGCGCAGTGGACGCCGTCATCTGGTGCACCGGCTTCCGACCGGATCTGCGGCATCTGGCGCCGCTCGGCGTGCTGGAGCCGGATGGCCGGGTCACCGTCGAGAATGGCCGCGCCACCTGCGAGCCGCGCCTCTGGCTGCTCGGCTACGGCGACTGGAACGGTGCCGCCTCCGCGACCCTGGCGGGCATCACCCGATCGGCCCGTGACACCGTTCATGCCATCCAACAGTTCCTGACGACCGGGAGACCCTGATGACCTCCGACCTCGACCTCTCATTGCCCAATGTGGCCGACGACCATCTTCAGATGCCGGACTTCTCCAAGCTCGGCATCCCCGGCGCCAGCACGCATCCGCCGCGCATCCTGCTGCTCTACGGTTCGCTGCGGGAGCGGTCCTACAGCCGGTTCCTGACGCTGGAGGCCGAGCGCATCCTCCGCCGCCTGGGCGCCGAGACCCGCGTCTACGACCCCCGCGACCTGCCCGTGGTCGACAGCGTGCCCGCCGACCACCCCAAGGTCACCGAACTCCGGGAGTTCTCCCTGTGGTCCGAAGGACAGGTTTGGTGCAGCCCTGAACGGCATGGTGCCGTCACCGGCATCCTCAAGAACCAGATCGACTGGCTGCCACTGGAGAGCCGTGGGGTGCGTCCCACCCAGGGGCGCACGCTGGCGGTGATGCAGGTCTCCGGTGGTAGCCAGAGCTTCAACGCGGTGAACATGCTGCGCCTGCTCGGCCGCTGGATGCGGATGGTCACCATCCCGAACCAGTCATCGGTGCCCAAGGCGTACGAGCAGTTCAACGAGGCGGGCCGGATGCTGCCGGGACCGCTTTACGACCGCGTCGTTGACGTCATGGAAGAGCTGATGAAGTTTACCCTGCTGACGCGGGATGTGTCCGGCCACCTGACCGACCGCTACAGCGAGCGGAAGGAGCGGGCGGAGAAGCAGGCCAAGGCTGACTTGGCAAAGCTGTCGGGTGCCGTTGAGTAACCTGGCCAATCCGGTTGCAGCGGCCTGCTGAACGGATCTTGCCGCGGTCCACCAGACGGCGCCTCATTCGCTTTCAAAATCTCGCGAATCGGAAGTCGAGGCCCTGATCAAGGATGCAGATCTCTCCGCAGTCGATTGAGGCGTTGGTAAAGGTCATTTCCGGCGGGCCAGGAGCCGGACCAGACGTTGCGCCACCAATCGGGCGTTATCGGTCCGGCCCGAAGCTGGAGAGCTTCATGCGGGACTGCGGGGTGCTCATCACCATAGGGTCTGGCTCGCGACTGCCAGCTTTGTCCGAGGCGCTGCTGGGTGTACTGCGGCGCGGCGATGCCAACACCATGCGCATCATCATCGAGAAGGCGGCCGATCCGCGAGACTTCGTCACCGAGCCGGAGAAAGTGCCTCAGGTCATCAGCTACCTGAACCAGTTCCTCGTCTACGATGGGCTTGAGTTGCAGCACCAGGGGCAGCGTGTGCGATTGGTTCAGGCGGGGACGTCGGCGCCTGTGCTGGCCGCTCTGGCGCAGAAGACGCAGACCATCGATTTTGACACTGTCCAGCGGGACCTGGAGCGCGCGATGGCAAGCGCCGCCACGGATCCCGAGGATGCCGTCACGGCGGCTTGCTCAGTAATCGAGAGCGTATGTCGCTCCGTCCTGATTGAACTCGGGGTGAAGTTGCCGGACAGGCGGGACATTTTGAGCCTGTACAAGGCTGTAAGGGAGCCACTTGCTCTCTCGCCGGGTCGCGAGGATCTGCCAGCCGAAGTAGCAGAAGATGTTCGTCAGGTTCTCAGTGGTCTCCATACCGTCATCCAAGGCATCGGTGCGTTGCGCACGCACGCCGGGGATGCGCACGGGCGGGAACGCGGGTTCCGCCGGATCGACTCTAGGATAGCGCGCCTCGCAATCCACTCAGCCAGCGCCGCCGCCTTGTTCATCATCGAGACATGGCAGCAGAAGCACCCGACAAAGCCGCTGGTCGCCCATTAGGGATGTAGGGTAACCACACGCTCTGAGGGCTCACAGGCTTGCTCGGCTGCTGCTTGGCAGGATGTTCGCCGACGACTACTTGGTCGCAGGAGGCGCCGTGTCGCCGTCGCCAAGCGCCAGCTGCATCAACACGGTGTCCAGCCAGCGCCCATGCTTGCGCCCGACCGACCGCAGGACGCCGGTATGCTCGAAGCCGAGCGCCCTGTGCAGCCGGATCGACGCTTCGTTCCCGCTATCGCCGATGACGGCCACCATCTGGCGGTAGCCGAGGTCAGAGCACTCCTGGATGAGGGCCTCCAGCAGGCGGCGGCCGATGCCGTGGCCGCGGGCCTCCTCGCTGATGTAGACCGAGTTCTCCAGCGTGTTCCGGTAGGCAGGCCGAGGCCGGTAGGCACCCACGTAGGCATAGCCAAGTACTTGGCCATCGCTGCCCTCAGCCACCAGGTAGGGCAGCCTACGCTCGGCGATGGCGGCCCTGCGCTGCCGCATGTCGTCAGCCGTCGGCGCCTCGGTCTCGAAGGTGGCGGTGCCATGGAGCACGTGGTGCCGGTAGATGGCGGCGACGGCCTCCATGTCGGCCTCCGTGGCGAGCCGGATGGTCACTGCGGCAGGCTGTTTGGCGGGGGCGGATGGGTTCGGGTCGGGCACGGGAGCCTCGTTGTCCTGTTGAATGGTTGACTGTTAGCGGCGCCGGAGCGCGTACGGCACCAGCGCCAGCACCATCAGGATGTTGAGCGCGGCGGCGCCGCACAGCACGGCCAGCGTGGTGGATGCGCCGAACCCGTCCAGCAGCCAGGCGCCGAGGAACGGCGAGGCCGCCTGCGCGACGAGGGTCGGCATCGCGATGCGGCCCATGAGCACCGCGTAGCCTTCCTTGCCGAAGAGCGCCAAGGGCAGCGTGCCGCGGGCAATGGAGCGGATGCCGCTGCCCATGCCGTACATGACGATGCCCGCCGCCACGACACCCGGCGCACCGGCCAACATGCCCAGGCCGACCGCCACCAGCACCGCAGACGCGACCAAGCTCCAGATGGGATGCGCCTTCTTGCCGAACAGCATCTCCAGCACGCGGGCGCCGACCTGCGCCGGGCCGATCAGCGTGCCCAGGGCAACGGCCGCCGCCAGCGCCAGCCCTTGCGACTGCAGCATTGTCAGCAGGTGGACGGAGATGACGGTCATGATGACCGCCGCTAGGGTGAACCCCGCTGCCAGCACGACGAAGGCGTAGTGCTGGCCCGCCTGCACATGGCCTGGTGCCACGGCAGCCTTGGCGGCCGTAGTTGCCGCAGAGGGCTTGGCCAACTCGCGCGGCACGCCGAACAGGTAGAGCGGCAGGACCACGGCGAGGTGGATGGCGGCGTAGGTCAGGCAGGCGCCGCGCCAGCCCAGGTGGTCGACCAGGAAGGCGCTAAGCGGCCAGCAGACGGTGCTGGCGAAGCCGCCGAAAAGGGTGACATGGGTGATGGTCGGTCGCGCGTGCTCGCCGTAGAGCCGTCCCAGGGTCGAGAAGGCCGAATCGTACAACCCGGCGCCCATGGCCAGACCGAGCACTACCCAAGCGACCACGAACACCGGCAGGCTGGGCGCCACTCCGAGCAGCAGCAGACCCGCGGAGAGCAGGACGGCGCTGGCGGCGAGCACGGGGCGGCCGCCGTGCCGGTCGATCAGGTGGCCGATTCGCGGCGACGCCAGGCCCGACACCAGCATGCCGATGGACAGGGTGCCCATGATCCAGGTGAGCGGCCAGCCGGTGTCCGCGGCGATCGGCCCGGCCAGCACGGCCAGCAGGTAGTATGACGAACCCCAGGCAAGGATTTGGCCGACGCCGATGGCCGAGGCGACCGTCAGCCGATTGCGGCCCGCTGCCGCAACGGGAAGGGCGCGTCCCGGTGTCGTGGCCTGGCTCATTTGGCGGGCTCGGCCGGTGCGGTTGCCCGCGCGGTGTTGGTCCCGCAGCACGTCGTTTCCTTGACCAGCTCCTGCTCCGGCCTCGGGGAGCAGCAGGCGACCAGGGGCGCCGCGGGAGCGCAGCAAGAGGACACCGCGTCGGCGTCGGCGGCGCCGGGCGGCACGCGGCTTGAGCTGCAGACGCCGGTCTCCGGCAGGTCGAGCTCGACCCGGCGCGCAGCCTCGAGGTCGCCCGCGAGGAAGGCGGCGATGGAGCGCACCTGCTCGTGGCCGGTGGCCAGCAGGAAGGTCGGCGCCCGGCCGTAGCTGGCCATCCCGGCGAGGAAAAGCCCGCTGTCCGGCTGCTGGAGTTCGAAGGCGCCGTGCGGCCGGACGGTGCCGCAAGAGTGCAGGTTGGGATCGATCAGCGGCGCCAGCACGCGCGGGCACTCCAGCGCCGGGTCCAGGTCCAGGCGGACCTCGCCGAGGATGCCGAGGTCGGGCCGCAGGCCGGTGGCCACCACCATCTCATGGACCTCGACCGCCCGGCCCTCCAAGCTCATGACATCCAGGGAACCACCGGCGTTCCGGCGGATCTCGTCCACCGCGAAGGGTGCGATCAGCTCGACGGCACCGGACGCGACAAGGCGACGGAGCCGCTGGCCCAGGGCGCCGCGCTCCGGCAGCTGGTCGGCGGCGCCACCGCCGTAGGCCCGCGTCAGGTCGGCATTGCGGGCTGCCCAGAGGACAACGGTGCCCGGCACCTGTTCGGCCAGGCGGGCGAGGTCGAGGAGGGTGCCAACGGCCGAGTGTCCGGAGCCAACCACAAGGACGCGCTTGCCCGCGTAGCGGCCGTGGTCGGCGCCGAGGACGTCGGGCATGCCGTGGCGGATCCGGTCGGCGGCCTCGCGTTCGCCGATGGCGGGCATGCCGGAGGCACCGGCCGGGCTGGGACTGCCCCAGGTGCCGGTGGCCACGATGACGGCGCGAGCGAGGAGGCGGCCCTCGCGTCCGTCGGCCTGGAACCTGACCTCGAAGGGCTGCCTCCCGCGCTCGGCGTCGCGGACCTTGCCCACGCGTTGCCGGGCGACGCCGGTCACCCGCGTGTTCAGGCGCAGGCGGCCAGCGATCTCCGGCAGCGCGGCGAGCGGCACCAGGTAGTCGTCGGCGAGCTCGCGTCCGGTCGGGAAGCCATCGGCGTCAGGTGCCGTCCAGCCGTGCCGCTCCAGCAGGGCCTGGGCCGCCCGGTCGATGTTGTAGCGCCAGGGGGAGAACATGGGGACGTGGCCCCAGGCGAGCGGCGCCGTGCCGACCGAGGGACCGGCTTCCAGGATGACCGGCTCGAGGCCACGCTCTAGCAGATGCGCTGCGGCGGCGAGGCCGACCGGACCGCCGCCGATAATGGCGACAGGTAGCGATCTGAGATCGGCGTGGCCCTCAAAGCCCCTGTTGTGAGGGCGCGGCGTGGCGGAGCAGCAGGAGATCATCTGTCAGTCCCCTTAATGCCTCGGTGGGCGATGCATGTGCGCAAGCCAATGATCAGCATCGGCAGGTGTTCTTGGCCTGATCGCGGGCGGCGGCGGCGCGGTCGGTCTCGGTCAGGGTTGCCGTGGCGTCCATCCATGCCTCCAAGCCGACTTTGAAGGCTTCGCGGCCCTTGTCGGTCAGCGTGTAGACCTTGCGCTCGCGGCCGGAGACGACCTCGGACGCCGAGGTGACGTAGCCGCCCTGCTCGAACTCGCGCAGCGTCGGGTACAGGGCGCCTTCTGAGGGCGAGCAGCAGCCGTTGGTGGTCCGCTCCACGGCACGGGCGATGTCGTAGCCGTGCGCCGGGCCGTCATGCAGCACCTGGAGGACGAAGAACCGGCTGAGCGCCATCTTGATGGTCCCGGCCCAGTAGGCCCGGTCGGTAAAGTCCGGGGAGGGACGGGCTACGGCGCGGAGGGCGGGTTCCTTCGACATGGTGGTATGCTATACCTTGCAGGGCGAGGTATCAACGCTACTCTGTGGAACCCGCCTGAGGGCTTGCCTGCCCCACCCGCCGCGTCCAGATGCTGCAGAGGCGAATGATGGCGGCTGAAGCTTCGATCGGCCACCATGAGCCCTGGCAAGCGGCGATGAACCTCCTATGCTCCTCCAGGACGTTTCGATGCCGAGGCAAGGGAGCAGACGATGAGCCTGGCAACTTACACCTTGAAGATGGCGGCCATTGCCGCGCCTGCTGCAGCGCTTGTGGCATTCGGTGCCGAGCCGATGCCCGCAGGCTGGCTCGACGGCATCGTGACGCCAGGGGGCACCGTCGGCCACGCTGCTGTCGTCATCGGCTTCTGGGCCGCCGGTGTTGCCTCCATCATGGTGAGCGCCGTTGTGGCGGCCGGACTGGCGCGCGATGCATGGCGCCTCCGGCAGGAGCTCCGGCAGGCGCGGACAACCTCCGCCCATTGAGTTGACAAGGTTCCCAAGGCGGATCGTCGGTGGGCTGCCCTGCGTGGGTTCGCCGCCCCGTCGCTGCGCGGGGTGCCACACGAGGGCGGGCGCCTGGCTACCGGTGAGGCACCTGCCGGGCATCAGGATGAGCGGCGGAAGTGTTGACATGGATATCGCTTAGAGCTGCAGCTCGGCCCTAGCACAAAGCGAGTATGATGCCTAGTCATCTCCAGTAGAACGTGGTGGCAGTTAAGGAGAGCAGTTGGAACGCCAAGGAATTTGGCCCGACTGTTCACTTCTGGCTTAATGTTTGAGGTCGAAAAGCTCTCTTGCGTCGCTTTTTAGATGCCATTCACGCTTTTTCGCGAAGTGTCAGCAGAGTTGACAAGGCTAATTCCGAAGTTCGATTCCAAGATTTCTTGCAAAAAGGTATGCCTGCATCTGATTTTTACTTAGTTTTTATTGTGCCATCTTATGGCTTAAAATGACATCTTATGCTTGGATTCACAACAGCACCCAACTTACCCGCCCGAATCCCGCGCGATCGTCGCCAGCTGGTCCGCCCGCTCGTTCATCGGGTCGCCCGCATGGCCGCGCACCCAGCGCCACTCCACCTTGTGCGGCTTCGCCGCCGCCAACAGGCGCTGCCAGAGTTCGTAGTTGGCGACAGGGTCCTTGGCCGCGTTGCGCCAGTTGTTCCGCACCCAGCCATGGATCCAGCGGCTGATGCCGTTGCGCACGTATTCGCTGTCCGTATGCAGCACCACGGTGCAGGGCCGCTTCAGCGCCTCCAGCGCCGCCGCCGCCGCCGTCAGCTCCATGCGGTTGTTGGTGGTCTTCGGGTCGTGGCCGGAAAGTTCCTTCTCCACCTCGCCGAACTTCAGGATCGCCGCCCAGCCGCCCGGCCCCGGGTTCGGCTTGCAGCCGCCATCGGTCCAGATCTCGACCACACGCTCCGCCGCCTCGGGTGGCGCGGTTTCAAAGACGTCAGAGGCCATAGGCGCGCACATCCCGGGCAGCTTCGTGGAAGCGCAGGCGCTTCAGGTATTCCAGCGGGTCCTTGCGCGTCACCATCGCCCCCGCCGGCGTATGGGTCCAGTCGTACAGCCGCGTCAGCAGGAAGCGCATGGCCGAGCCACGGCACAGCACCGGCAACGCCGCCAGCTCCGCCTCGCTCAGCGGGCGGATGCTCTGGTAGGCCGCGATCACCGCCCGCGCCTTGGTGATGTTGAAGGCATAGTCCGGCTCGAAGCACCAGGCATTCAGGCAGATCGCCAGGTCGTAGGCCAGGAAGTCGGTGCAGGCGAAATAGAAGTCGATCAACCCGGACACGCGGGGCACGCCGCTCTCGTCGCCCAGGAAGAACACGTTGTCGGGGAACAGGTCGGCATGGATATGCCCGCGCGGCAGGTCCTGCGGCCATTCGCGCAGGATACCGTCCAGGTGCCTGTCCAGCTCGGCCACCAGCCCTGGCAGCACCGCGTCGCCGCCCTCCCGGCAGCCATCCAGCAACGACGCCCAGGCCTCCGGGCCCAGGCTGTTCGGCCGCGCCTCGGCAAAGCCGGCGCCGGAGGCATGCAGCTCCGCCAGCGCGGCGCCCAGCGGCGCGCAATGCTCCTGCCGCACCCGCCGGGGCCAGACGCCGGGCAGGAAGGTGCAGATGGCGGCAGGCCGGCCGCACAGCTCGCGCAGCGCCTCCCCATCCCGCGCCGCCACCGGCTGCGGGCAGGACAGGCCACGCGCCGCCAGGTGCCGCATCAGGCCGAGGAACCAGGGCAGCTCCGCCGGGTCCACCCGCTTCTCGTACAGCGTCAGGATGAAGTCGCCCGCGGTGGTCTTCAGGGCGTAGTTGCTGTTCTCCACCCCCTCCGCGATGCCGCGGAACGCCACCAGCTCGCCAATGCCATACTCAGCGAGGTAGGCGCGCAACGCCTCGTCGGAAATCTCGGTGTAGACAGCCATGGGGGTCTCAGCGCGCCTCTTTTGTCGAACCTGGCCGGTGCATCGGCGGCACCCGGAAGATGATGTCCTCCACCGCCACCACCACTTCCTCGGTGGTCACGGTGAAGCGCTCCCGCAACCGGTTCAGCACCTCGTCCACCAGCACCTCCGGTGCGCTGGCGCCGGCCGTCAGCCCGACCACGGCAACGCCATCGGCCTGCGCCGGGTCCAGCTCCGCGCCCCGCTGCACCATGATGGCGCGCGGGCAGCCGGCGCGTTCCGCCACCTCCCGCAACCGCACGCTGTTGGAGGAATTCGGCGCCCCCACCACCACGAACAGCCCGGCCCGCCCGGCAATGGCCTTCACCGCCGCCTGCCGGTTGGTGGTGGCGTAGCAGATATCTTCCTTCCCCGGCCCGACCAGATGCGGGAAGCGCCGCTGCAGCGTGGCGACGATCTCCGCCGTGTCGTCCACGGACAGCGTGGTCTGGGTGGTGAAGGCCAGCGGCCCCGGTGGCGGCTGCACCGTTTCGGCATCCTCCACCGTCTCGACGATGGTGGCCGTGCCCTCCGGCAACTGCCCCATGGTGCCGATCACCTCCGGGTGCCCCTCATGCCCGATCAGCAGGATATGGCGGCCGGCACCCTGGTGGCGCTCGGCCTCCCGGTGCACCTTGCTCACCAGCGGGCAGGTGGCGTCCAGGTACAGCATGTTGCGCCGGCGCGCCTCGGCCGGCACCGATTTCGGCACGCCATGGGCGCTGAACACCACCGGCGCATCCAGCGGCACCTCGTCCAGCTCCTCGACGAACACGGCCCCCTGGGCCTCCAGATTCTCGACGACGAATTTGTTGTGCACGATCTCGTGCCGCACATAGACCGGCGGCCCGAATTTCTGGATCGCCTGCTCGACGATCTTGATGGCGCGGTCCACGCCGGCACAAAAACCGCGCGGCCCGGCCAGCAGCACATGCAGGGGCGGCTTGGCCACGGCCTCGGCACGGCCCTCGCGGGGTGCCTCGGCGACGCGCCCCGGAGGGGGCGGCAGGGCGGTGTTGTCGGGGGCGGGCGAGGCGGTCATGCTTGCGTCTGGGCCGGAGGCGTGGTGGTTGCGGGGCAGATCGGTCGCGGCGATGCGGCGGGGGGCACGGTCGCCCACCATCCATCCGGCCGCACTAAGGGGAAGAGTGGCAGCATGGTCAAGGCGCGGAACCTTCTGAACTGGGCGAAGCGGGAGACGGGGCGGGGAATCGGCCGCATGCGGGGCGTGGCCCTGCTGGCCCTGCCGCTCGCCCTCACGGCCTGCGGCGGGGACAATGTGCGGGACCTGATGGCCCACGCCACGGCCCCCTGCCCGAATGTCGGCATCATCTCGGACGCCGCCGATCTCACCCGCTTCCGCCAGGGCTCCCAGGCGGATCTGACGGCGCTGGTGGTCAATGCCTCGATCTCCGGCTTCCAGGCCAAGTGCGACTACGCCCCCAAGCGGGACGGGCTGGTCGTCACCCTGACCCCGAACTTCACCGCCGAGCGTGGCCCGGCCTCCGCCGGCCCGACGGCCGACATTCCCTACATGGTGGCTGTGGTGGGGGATAACGACCAGGTACTCTCCCGCGCCGCCTACACGCTCCGCGTCGAGTTCCCGCCCAACGTCGCCAAGGTCACCAGCCGGGGCGAGGAAATCAGCATCACCCTGGCCGGCACCCCGGCCGAGGCCGCCCGCCGCAACGTGTTGATCGGCTTCGTCCTCAGCCCGGACGAACTGGCCGCCAACCGCCGCCGCGGCCCCCGCTGACCCTGCACTTCATCACCCACCCCGAGGTCGTGATCGACCCCGGGGTGCCCGTGCCGCGCTGGGTGCTGTCCCCACGCGGCATCGCCCGCATGCGCGCCCTGGCCGCCCTGCCGGAGATGGCCAGCCTCGCCAGCATCTGGGCCAGCACCGAAGCCAAGGCCATCGAAGGCGCCGGCATCCTCGCCGCCCGGCTCGGCCTGCCCGTCCACGTCCATCCCGGCCTGGGCGAGAACGACCGCAGCGCCACCGGTTACCTGCCCGAAGCCGAATTCCAGCAAGTGGCCGACGCCTTCTTCGCCCAGCCCGAAACCAGCATCCGCGGCTGGGAACGCGCCATCGACGCCCAGTCCCGCATCGCCGCCGCCATCACCGACGTGCTGTCCGCCGCGCCACCCGGCCCCGTCGCCGTCATCGCCCATGGCGGCGTCGGCGCCCTGCTGCGCGCCCACCTGTCCCGCGCCCCCATCGCCCGCAGCTGGGACCAGCCCCAGCCCGGCTGCCGCTTCACCGCCCAACCCGGCGAACCCCCCAGCGCCTGGATTCCCCTGCCACCGGCCTGAAGGTGCTGGCGGGAAGGGAAGGCGAAGGGAAGCAAGGCCGGGGAAAGAATTCCCCGGACCCCTTCTTCTTTTTTCGAGTTCATGCGGATGTGGCTGTTGGTGGGTTGGGCGTGAGAGACGGCTGGGTGCGCCGGAGGTCATAGACCTCCGGCGACTGAGGGTTCAGCCCACGTGGCCCATTTTAAATATCATCAGAAGCGTCCGCTCTTGGTCCTGCAGCGCTTTGCCAAACTCGCAGAAAAAAGAAGGGGTCCGGGGAATTCTTTCCCCGGCCTTTCCTCTCCCGAATCCTTCCTCTGACCACCCCACTCCCTCTGGCGCGATCCTTGCTTGCCGTTCCGCCCAAGAACCCCCGTGCAAGGAGCCAGGCGGAATGGACATCGGCGTTTTCATCCCCATCGGTAACAATGGTTGGCTGATTTCCACCAACGCACCGCAGTACAAGCCAAGCTTCGCGATGAACAAGCAGATCGCCCAGCGTGCCGAGCACTATGGGTTCGATTTCCTGCTTTCGATGATCAAGTTGCGTGGCTTCGGCGGCAAGACCGAGTTCTGGGACCACAACCTGGAATCATTTACGCTGATGGCGGGGTTGGCCGCTGTCACCGACCGCATCAAGCTGTTCGCCACCGCCGCGTCGTTGGTGTTGCCGCCGGCGATCGTCGCGCGCATGGCCACCACGATCGATTCCATCGCCCCCGGGCGCTTCGGCGTGAATCTCATCACCGGCTGGCAGCGCCCGGAATACTCGCAGATGGGCCTCTGGCCGGGCGATGAGCACTACAGCCGCCGATATGAGCATCTGTCCGAATACGCGCAGGTGCTGGAGGATCTGTGGACCACCGGCCAGTCCGACTTCCGCGGTGATTTCTTCCAGATGGAGGATTGCCGCCTCAGCCCGCTGCCGCAGCAGGGCATCAAGGTGGTTTGCGCCGGGCAGAGCCAGGCCGGGCTGGAATTCATGGCCAAGCACGCGGACTATAATTTCTGCATAGGCCAGGGCGTGAACACCCCGAAGGCGGTCTCCGCCGTCACCGCGCGGGTGCAAGCCGCCACCCGGCAGACCGGGCGGGACGTCGGCTCCTTCGCTCTGTTCATGATCATCGCGGACGAGACGGACGAGGCCGCCCGCGCCAAGTGGGAACACTACAAGGAAGGCGCCGATACCGAGGCCATCGCCTGGATGGCCGGCCAGACCTCGGCCGACAAGCGCTCGGGCGACGATACCAATGTCCGCCAGTATGCGCTGCCGGAAGGCGCCATCAACCTGAACATGGGCACCCTGGTCGGCTCCTACGCCTCCGTCGCCCGCATGATGGACGAACTGGCGGAAGTGCCCGGCCTCGCTGGCGTCATGCTGACCTTCGATGACTTCATCCAGGGCATCGAGGATTTCGGCCAACGCATCCAGCCGCTGATGCGCTCCCGCCAGCATGTGGCGGCGGAACTGGCTGAGGTGGGGTGAGAAGGTCGGGGGAAGGAATTCCCCCGAACCCCCATCTTTTTTCTGCGGTTTTGAGCGCAGCCCCAGCGCGCCTGTTCGCATCAGGGGAGGGGTCGAGCATCCGGCGCTAGGGTCGCCACCCACCTCTCCCTGTTGAACAAAATTCCTCCGCCGAACGGCGCGCCCATCGGCACCCCGCCCCACCCAAGCTCGCAAAAAGAAGAAGAGGCAGGTCCGGAGGGAGAATTCATTCTCCCTCCGGCCTTCCCCCCAGCCCCTCTTTGGCGCCACCCCGTGCAGGCGTATACCCCAGCCCGACCTGCCACTCCTCCGGCGGGAGAGACAAAGGAACACCCCATCATGGACCGGCGCAGCTTCCTGGCCCTGGCCTCGGCGGCCTCATTCTTCAGCTATGACGCGCTGTCCCGTGCCAGTGCCGCGACGCCCGGCAACGTCCTGGTGGTGGCGCAGCAGCTGGACAACGTGACCAGCCTGGACCCGCAGGAGAGCTTCGAGGCCGTGGCGGCCGAGATCGCCGGCAACATGTACCAGAAGCTGGTCCGCCCGAACCCTGAGAAGCCCGAGGAGCTCTACGGCGACCTCGCCGAATCCTGGACCGTCTCGGACGACCGCAAGACCATCACCTTCACGCTGAAATCCGATGCCGCCTTCTCCTCCGGCGCTGCGGTGACGGCGGAGGACGTGGCCTTCTCCCTCGCCCGCGCCGTGAAGCTGGACAAGAGCCCGGCCTTCATCATCAACCAGTTCGGCTTCACCAAGCAGAATGTGGAGCAGCGCATCCGCGCCACCGGCCCCCGCACCCTGGTGGTGGAGCTGGACGGCACCGCATCCCCTGCCTTCGCGCTGTACTGCCTCTCCGCCAATGTCGGCTCGGTGGTGGAAAAGAAGGTGGTGCTGGCCAACGCCCAGGGCGACGATCTCGGCAATGGCTGGCTCAGGAACAACTCCGCCGGCTCCGGCGGCTGGGTGATGCGCAGCTGGAAGGCCAGTGAAAGCGCGATGCTGGAAGCCAGCCCCGCCCAGGCCAAGCGCGGCCCCATCCGCCGCATCGTCCTGCGCCATGTGGTCGACCCCTCCGCCCAGCTCCTGCTGCTCCGCAATGGGGACGCCGACATCGCCCGCAACCTGACCACCGAGCAGCTGCGCGCCCTGCAGGGGGACGACAACTACGCCCTGGTCCGCAAGGCCGCCGCCTCCCTGGTGGTGATCCAGCTCAACGTCACCCACCCGCAGCTGGCCAAGCCGCAGGTGCGGCAGGCCATCAAGTGGGCCATCGACTACCGCGGCATCCAGGCCAACCTGGTCTCGCTCACCCACGCCATCCACCAGAGCTTCCTGCCCGTCGGCTTCCCCTCGGCGGTGACGGACACGCCCTTCCAGAAGGACATCGCCAAGGCCAAGGCTTTGCTGGCCGAAGCCGGCGTGCCGGATGGGTTCGAGATCGTGATGGACCACTACTCGGCCCAGCCCTACCCGGACATGGCCCAGGCGCTGCAGGCGGACCTCGCCGCCATCGGCATCCGCCTGCGCCTGCTGCCGGGCGAGAACCGCCAGGTCCTGACCAAGACCCGCGCCCGACAGCACGAGATGGCGCTGACCGCCTGGGGCGCCGACTACTTCGACCCCAACACCAATGCCGAGGCCTTCTGCGTCAACCCGGATAACGGCGCCAACGCCCGCAACCGCACGCTTGCCTGGCGCAACTCCTGGTCCGATGCCGCCTTCACCCAGCGCTCGCTGGACGCGCTGAAGGAAGCCGACTCCGCAAAGCGCCTGGCGCTCTACGACCAGCTGCAGCGGGACCACATGCAGCAGAGCCCCTTCGTCTTCATGCTGCAGACCACCAACACCGCTGCCTGCCGCAAGGGCGTGCAGGGCATCCGCCTCGGCACCCTGCCGGACAGCAATTCCTACGCCGACGCGCGGAAGGGGTGAGGCGGACAGGCCAGGGGGAAGGAATTCCCCCTTTCTGTCTTCGAGTCTGGGGCCGGGCCCGCGACCGACGGCGACGCTCGCGTGACCACGCGGGCATTAGCCCCGGTCGCCAGTGGTGCCGGGGCGTGATCTATTCACACCACAAGCTACTGAACGAACGTCACTAGCAACCCCACCCAGACCCCAGCCAAAACACCCCAGCACACGTCAAATCCCGAAAAAAGAAGATGGGGGCCTGGGGGAATTCCTTCCCCCAGCCTTAACTACCCAACCCATCTCGCCATCCGGAGCCCACCCCCTCATGCCCACCGCCAACTGGTCCGCCGCCGCCGATGCCGCTTCCGCCCTGGTGGCCGGCTGGAATGAGGGGGATGCGCCGGGCGGCGCCATCCTGGCCTTCGACACCCGCAAGATCCACGTCGCCGTCGCCGCGGGGCTGGAGAACCTGGCCACGCGTACCCTGTTCTCGTCCGATACGGTGGTCCGCTACGCCTCCGTCACCAAGCACGTCCTGGCCGCCATGCAGCGCCACCACCGCGCGCAGGTGGGGCTGGAGGACCGGCTCGGCCGCCACCTGCCGGAACTGCGCGGCCCGATGGCCGAAGTCACCGTCGGCCGGGCGCTGGACATGACCGGCGGCCTGCCGGATGTGCGGGAAACACTCAGCCTGCTCGGCCTGCCCTACCACGCCGTCACCGAGGCGGCGCCGGTGCTGGACTTCATCGCCAGCCTGGGCGCGCTGAACTTCCCGGCGGGGACCGAGGTCTCCTACTCCAACACCGGCTACCGGCTGGTCGAGACCGCCCTGGCCCGCCAGGGCCACCGGTTCGAGGACTTCCTGCAGGCCGAGATCGCCCCCGCCCTCGGCATCGACTGGCACGCGCCGGAGCGCTGGGCCGACACCGTGCCCGGCCTGGCCCCCGGCTACTGGCGCGGCGGCGAGGGCTGGCAGCTGGCCACCGCCGGCCTGCATCTCTCCGCCTCCGGCAGCCTCACCGGCAGCGCCCGCGCCCTGGCCGTCTGGGGCCAGGCCGTGCTGGCCGATCACGGCCCCGCCGCCGGCGTGCTGGCCGAGCAGGCGGCGCTGCGCCACCTCTCGGACGGCCGCGCCACGCGCTACGGCCTCGGCCTTACCCACTCCACGCTCGGGTCGGTCGCGCTGGTCGGCCACGGTGGCTCCCATGTCGGCTACAAGACCTACCTGCTGCTGGCGCCCGAAGCCGGCGCCGGCGTGGTGGTGGTGGCGAACCGGGAGGACGTGGCCTCCTACAACATGGCGCTGCGCACCCTGGCCGCGTTGCTGGACCAGCCCCTGCCGGCCGCCGCCAGCCTGCCCGAAGGCCTCTACGCCGAGCCCGGCACCGGCCACTGGCTGGAGGTGAAGGGCACCACCGCCAGCTTCCTCGGCGCCAGTGAAGCCCTGTACGAGTCGGGCGATGGCTGGGCCGTCTCCCTCTCCGCCCACCTGCCCATGCGGCTCCGCGCCGCCGATGCCGGCATCGAAGGCGAAATCGGCCATGTCCGCCGCTTCTTCCTGCCCGTGGCCCCGGACGGCATCCTGGAACAGGTCCAGGGCCGCTGGTCCTGCCCGGACTACCACGCCAGCTTCGACATTGAGGGCGACGGCCTGTTCATGGGCACCGGCCCCGCCCGCACCCGCGCCAGCCTGCGCCCCCTCGGCGAAGGCCGCCTGCTGGCGGAGACGGCGGATGGACCCTGGCCCAAGCAGTATTCGCTGCGGTTCGACGGCGCAGGCGTGGCTTTGACCGCCAACCGCAGCCGGATCGTACATTACGAACGTGAATGAAATGTCATAAACTTGTGCGGGCAGGCCCGATTGACCATCCGCGGCGAGAGGCGCAACCCTCCGGTACTTGAAAAAACCGGAGGAGCCCCATGGATATTGGAGCGCCACTCAAAGATCTCGGGGTCGTCAACGTCAAGGACCTCATCGCCCGACTCACGACGCTGACGGAAGAGGACTGGACCGGCAACACGATGCGCCAGGACATCCTGGCGTCCGAGGCGCATTCCGCCACCGACAACATCGTCATGAAGACCGAATGGCACCCCTCGGCCTCCAACAGTAACCTCCAGCACTTCGAGGACCTGGTCTATGTCTGGGCCAAGTCCAAGGGCCACGACCCGGAGAAGTTCCTACCCATCGCGCGGGAAGACACCGACTTCTGGCCCATCTACACCATGCCGGAATGGCTGAAGTTCAAGGATGTGCTGGAGCCGGTGATCCAGCAGGCCATCGCGCCGCTCCGGACGCCCCGTGGCGTCATCTCCCGCCTCGCCCTGGTCCGGCTGAAAGGCGGCGGCCAGATCGCCCCGCATGTCGATGGCCACGCCATGGCCACCCGTGCCCACCGCATCCACGTCTCGCTGAGCAGCACGCCCACGGTCGAGTACAAGATCGACGGCCGCAAGTTCACCATGGAAATGGGCCACGCCTATGACTTCAACAACCGCGTCCGCCACTCGGTCCGCAACAAGGGCCGCAATGCCCGCATCAACCTGTTCGTCGATTACTACCCCGATCGCGGCCTGATCATTAACAACCCGCTGAACGTGTCCCACCCGGTGCACGTCACGCCGACACCCCGCATCCAGTAGGGGCGGAGGAAGCAAGGCTGGGGAAGGAATTCCCCAGACCCCATCCTCTTTTTTCCAGTTTGACAGGGGAGGGGCAGGACCCGGCCCGATTGCGCCGGAGACCCTGGACCTCCGGCGACCGCCGCCTCAACGCGCGCAACCCATCAACGCGCGCAACCCATCGATAACATCACCAGAACCGCCCTCGGTTCCCCACCCCAACCCAGACTCGCAGAAAAAAGAAGGGGCCTGGGGAATTCCTTCCCCAGCCGTCCTTCACACCGCCTGCGCGCCCGTCGCCGGGCCTTAGTTCCGCACCGTCCCCGCCGCCGTGAACTCCACCGCCGGCGGCGGTTCCGCCACGTCCTGCTCGGCCAGCTCCGCCAGGAAGTTCTCGGCCCAGCGCGAGGCAGTCTGCTCCTCCAGCCCCTGCATCATCGTGGCCCAGCGCTCCTTGCGCTCACCCAGCGGCATCTTCAGCGCGCGGTCCAGCTGTTCCGCCATGGCCTCGGCGTCCAGCGGGTTCACCAGCAGCGCGCCGTCCATGCTCTCGGCCGCCCCGGCGAAGGAGGACAGCACCAGCACGCCCGGCTTCTCCGGGTCCTGGGCCGCGACGTATTCCTTCGCCACCAGGTTCATGCCGTCGCGCAGCGGCGTCACCAGCCCCACATCGGCGGCACGGTAAAAGCCGGCCAGGGTGTCGCGCGCCACGGCGCGGGCCACATAGCGCACCGGCGTCCAGTCGAACTCGGCATAGTCGCCGTTGATGCGCCCGGCCAGCTGGTCCAGCTCCCGCCGCAGGTCGCGGTAGGTCGCCACCTCGTTGCGGCTGCGGGCGGCCACCTGCAGGTAGGTCACGCGGTTCAGGTGCTCCGGGAAATTCGCCAGCAGAGCACCAAAACCGCGCAGCCGGTGCGGCAGGCCCTTGGTGTAGTCCAACCGCTCCGCGCCGACGATCAATTGCCGGTCGCCCATGCTGTCCTTCATCCGCTGCGCATCGGTGCCGAAGGCGGCCTTGCGCGCGGTGGTGGCGAAGCCGCGGGTATCGATACCGATCGCGTGGGCTGAGAGCTGCGTCCGCCGCTTCACACCGTCGCGCAGCGAGGTGACGCCGCCGCCGGCATCCAGCTCCAGCCCCAGGCCGTCCTGCAGCGAGTTCGCCATGCCGGCCAGATCCCGCCGCGTCTGCACGCCCACCAGGTCGTAGGCCAACAGGTCCCGCAACAGCACCTCGGCATCCGGCAGGGCGGAGAACACGGCCCAGGGCGGGAAGGGGATGTGCAGGAAGAACCCGATGCGCTGCCTGGCGCCCAGCGCCCGCAATTCCGCCGCGAGTGGAATCAGCTGGTAGTCATGAATCCAGATGGTGTCGTCCGGCCCCAGCAGCGGCATCAGCGCCTTGGCGAAGTCGCGGTTGACGCGCCGGTATGCCTCGGCCTGCTTGCGGTCGTATTCCAGCAGGCCCAGCCGGAAATGGAACAGCGGCCAGAGGATGTTGTTGGAATAGCCGGCGTAGAAGCCTTTGTAGTCGTTCTCGTTCAGGTCGATGGTGGCGTAGTCGATGCCCTGGTGGCGCATCGCCTTCAACTCGCCGGTGGTGGGGCCTTTCAGCGTATCCCCGCTCCAGCCGAACCACAGGCCGCCATTGGTCTTCAGCACATCCTTCAACGCAACCGCCAGCCCGCCCGCCGTGGGTTCCCCACGTCGCGGCAAGGCCACGCGGTTGGAAACTACGATTAATCGCCCCACAGACCGTGCTCCCATGAACGGCTCAAACGCATCGCTGAAAGGATCAGGCCAACGTGCGAATAGGTCTGTGGGAAGTTCCCCCACAGGTGATTCCGCTTCGGGTCCAGATCCTCGGCCAAGAGCCCAAGATGATTCCGGCATGACAGAATGCTCCCGAACATGGACCGCGCTTCTTCTGTGCGGCCAGCCGCAGCAAGCGCGTCAACGTACCAAAAGGAACAAACGAGGAAGGCCGTTTCGGGTTTCCCGAAATCGTCGGCCATGTCGTACCGGTAGATGAAACCTTCATGCAGCAGCTTGTCCCGCACCCGGTCCAAGGTGCCCAGGAAGCGCGGATCGGTGGCCGGCACGAAGCCGATCTCGGCCAGCAGCAACAGCGCTGCGTCCATCCCGTCCGATTCGAAGCTCTCGACGAAACTGTTCAGCTCCGGCCGGAAGGCCCGCTCGCAGATCGTCGCGTGCAGGCTGCGGGCGGAAGCCGCCCAGCGCTCCGCCTCCGTCTCCAGCCCCAGATGCTTGGCGATGCCCGCCAGCCGCGCCAGCCCGGCCCAGCACATGGCGGCGGAGAAGGTGTGCACCCGCTCCCGCCCCCGATACTCCCAGATGCCGGCATCGGGCTGCAGCGCCAGCTTCTCCGCGTGCTCGCCCAGCGTCTCCAGCAGGCGGAACAACGGCTCCCCCGCCGGCCGCGGCAGCCGCTCGTCGAAGAACATCTGCGCCGCCGCCATGATGACGGAGCCATAGACATCGTTCTGGATCTGCTCCGCCGCCTGGTTGCCGACGCGCACCGGACCCATGCCCAGGAAGCCCGGCAGCGCCTCGGCGATATGCTCGGTCATCGGCAGGGACGGCACCAGCGGGTAGCACGGCCGCAACACGCCCCCGGGGGAGATCGCCACCACGTTGGTCACGTAGCGGATGTAGTCCTCCATGGTGCGGGTGGCGCCCAGCCGGTTCAGCGCCTGCACGGTGAAGAAGGCATCCCGCAGCCAGCAATACCGGTAGTCCCAGTTCCGCTCCGTATGCGGCGCCTCGGGGATCGAGGTGGTCAGCGCCGCCACGATCGCCCCGGTCTCCTCGAACGTGCACAGCTTCAGCGTGATCGCGGCGCGGATCACCGCATCCTGCCACTCGAAGGGCAAATGCAGCCCGCGGGACCAGTCCAGCCAATAGGCCTCGGTCTCGCGGATGAACTCCTGCACCAGCGAATCGGTGTTCTCCGGCACCGTCTCGTCCGGCCCGATGATCAGCGAGACCGGCTGGTCCAGCAGGAACGGCGCCTCTTCGGCCAGGCACGCCAGCGGTGCATCGGTGGTCACGCGCAACGCCGAGGTATCGGTGAAGTACCGCAGGTGGTTGGAGCCGGAGCGCCGGATCGGCGCCTCCCGCCCCCAATTCCCCTTCGGCCGGATGCGCAGCCGGATCAGTGGGGAGCCGGAGAGCGGCTCGATCCGCCGCACCAGCATCGGCGGACGGAAGCTGCGGCCGAAGCGGCGGAAGCGCGGCGCGGCGTCGATGATGCGCAGCCGCCCGCCCTTCTCATCCTCCAGGATCGTCTCCAGCACCGCCGTGTTGCGGTGATAGGTCTGGCGGCTGGAACGCAGGCCGATCAGCTCGCACTCCATGAAGCCGTCCTGCGGCTCCTCGCCGCCCAGCAGGGCGCAGAACACCGGGTCGCCATCCAGGCGCGGCCAGCACAGCCAGGAACACCGCCCCAACCGGTCGAACAACCCTGCGATGATGCCGTTGCCGACTGGCGCCAAATCCAGCGCCTGGCTCATGCGGCGCCGGCCGCGATGGTGGTGCCGCTATTCGCGGCGGGCCCGGCGGCCTCCAACTGCGCCGCCAGCCGCGCCAGCCAGGCACGCACATCGGCCGGCCCGGCCGGGAAGCGCTCCGGCACCCGGTAGCCCTGGCCACCCTGGGCACGGGCCACCCGCATGCCATCCTCATCCGTCACGTCATCGCCGATGAAGACCGGCACCCGCCCGGCGAAGGGCGCGTAGCGCATCATCCACGCCACCGCGCTGCCCTTGTCGCTGCCCTTCGGCCGCAGCTCGGCCGCGGCATGCGCCGGGATCACCTGGAAGGCCGAGCCCTCGGCCATCGCGCGCAGGAAGGCCGTCGTCTCCTCCGCCCGCTCCGGCACCGCGCGGAAATGCAGCACGAAGCCGTACTTCTTCTCTTCCAGCAGCAGCCCCGGCCGCGATGCGGCAAAGGCGGCGGCCGCCTCCCGCCATGCCGGCGGCGGCCCCTCCGGCTCCGGCAAGGGCGGAATGCCGGCCGTAGCCGCCAGCACCGTCCCGTGCTCGGCGGCAAAGCTCCAGGGGCAAGGCTCCGGCGCGCCGGTCAGCGCGCGCGCGACCTCCAGCCCCCGGCCGGTGACGATCGCCACCGCGCCACCCAGGGCCACGGACAGGCGGCCCAGCAACACCGGCAGGTCCGGCGGCACCACCACCGCATCGGGCCGCGCCGCGATGTCGATCAGCGTGCCATCAAAATCGAGGAACAAAGCCGCCCGCGCGTCGGGCAATGGCGGCAGGTCGGAAGGGGCGGTCTGCTGCGTCATCCCAGGCATATGGCCGTCTTCCGCCCCTTCGCAAACCCCCATGGCAGAGCTTCAGCGCCACCACGCACCATCCCGCCTGCTGCCCGCACAGGGCTTCCACGGGTCACGTTTTTGGGAGGGGGTGCATGGGCGGAGGGAGAAGGAAGGGAAGGCCGGGGAATGAATTCCCCGGACCCCTTCTTTTCTTTCCTCGAGTTTTGCGGGTGTGGCGGCTGAGGGCGCAGTCTTGGAAGACGGCTGGGTGCGCCGGAGGTTCTAGACCTAGGACGACTGAGGGTTCAGCCCTTGTGGCCTGATATCTAAAATCATCAAACAGCGTCCGCCCGCGCCTGCAGCGAAACGCCAAACTCGCAAAAAGAAAGAAGGATCGAACCTATAGGTTTGATGGGGGATTCATTCCCCAGCCTTCTCCGAACTACCTGCCCGGAACAGATCGCTCCGCCGCCCGGTCGTGCCTCAGCGGCACTCCAGCACGCGCAGATCGTAGACCGGGTGCTCCAGCATCGCGATGCCGGGGGCGTTGGCGAACATCCAGCCCTGGAACACCGGCTTGCCGCCGGAATCGTTGCGGGTGTCCTGCACTTCCAGCCAGGCGGCGGCGTCCGCCACTTCTTCCGGGGGCCGGGCATTGCAGGCCCGCACGGTGATGCGCAGCGTCCCAAAGGTGATCGGCTGGTTCAGCTGCAGCTTCAGGATGGTGATGCGCGCCGTCACCTTGTCCAGCGCCTGCAACTCGGCTTCCCGCTTGGCGTCCCAGCCCGGGTCCATCTGCGCCTGGGCGGGATGGATGGCGGGGGCGCCGAGCAGCAGGGAAGCCAGCAGGGCGAAACGGGCGGCCTTCATGCCGCGCCGCCCTGGCTGCCAGCGGGCTTGCGGGGGGAGGGCAGGTTTTCCACCAGCCCGGTCAGGATGCGGCGCATCGCCGCTTCGTCCACGCCCATCAACACGGCATCCTCGAACACGTCGCGCAGGACCTGGGTGGCCTCCGCGTGGTTTTCCGCCAGGACCTTCAGCTTCTCGCGGCAGGCGACGGGCTGGCCGTCCGCTCCCGGCCACAGGTCAGGCGGCGTCAGGCTCACGGGGTGCGGCCGCCTTGCGGTGCCGCGCGCGGGGCAGGGGCGGGTGCCACCGGCGCGTTGGCGCCTTCCTGCTGCTGCTGACCTTCCTCTTCCCGGTTCGCATTCATCTGCGTCACCGAGAAGATGAAGCGGCCCAGCAGCGACTCGAGGCTGACGGCCGACTGGGTAATGGTGATGGTATCGCCATTGCCCAGCGTCTTGTCCTCGCCGCCCGGCACCAGGGAGAGGTACTTGCCCCCCAGCAGGCTCTCGGAGGTGATCTCGGCCGAGGTATCGGTCGGCAGCCGCAGCGCGCCATCCACCTGCATCTGCAGCACCACCAGGAAGGTGGTGGGGTCGATATGCTGGCCAACGACGCTGCCGACCTTGACGCCGCCGATGCGCACATCCGCGCCCGGCTGGAGCCCGTCGATCCGGTCGAACCGCGCGGTCAGGGTGATGCCGTTGGTGCCGGCCAGGCTGCGGCCGGAATTGCCGACCGCGTAGACCAGGAAGCCAAGGGCCACCAGCAGCACGACGGCGCCGGTCAGGATCTCGGCAAGGCTTCTGCGCTGCATGTGTGTTGTCTCAGCTACCTAATGTTCAGCGAGCAAGGTCGGATCGGCGGCCGGAATGACCCGGTCCAGGAGGGGCCAAATAGCCCAGTCCAGGATGGACCAAAATGGCCGGGTCCAGGATGGACCCAACAGGCGGCAAGCGCCTGGGTTGCCCGGGCCGGCGCGGCCTGGGCGAGAAGCCCGGGGCATGGATGGCCAGGCCAGCCTTGCCCCGGTCCCCCGGCATGGCCTCAGCCGCCGGGCGTCCAGGCTTCGTAGTCGCCCGCCGCCACCTGGCGCTGGCCGCCCGCATGGTCATGGCCCGGCGGCCGGTAGGCCAGGGCGGTGCCGGTGCGGTTCGGCTCATGCTCCATCTGCCACGGGTAGCGCTTCTGTTCGGACAGCGGCTGGTCGGTCACGTGGTGCAGCCAGCAATGCCACTCGGGCGGTACCATGGTCGGGTCCGGCGCCTTGGCATACATCACGTAGCGGCGCTTGCGGCCGTAGTTCAGCCAGTCGCGCTTGCTCTCGTAGTAGGTGTTGCCAAAACGGTCGGTACCGACCTCGCTGACGGCGAAGCCGGTGGTCAGCCGATGCAGGAAGGACATGACGCGGTCGGTTCCATAGCAGACGGGGGGACAGGATGCGTCGCTCACGGCGCGGGTGGACAAGGTCAGGCGGGTTGCAAAGCTCTACAGGGTGCTTCCTTCGCACATGCGGCGCCCGGGCGAAAGACCGGGCTGCGCTTCCCGCTGTGTCGTAGCGTATCAACCCGGGCTTACCGCGCTGATAAGAGTCCGATTTCCGCCCCGATACGGCTTCCGCACCGCGCGGCCACCGCATACCATGCACCTATGGCACTCACGGCAGGCACAATCTGGTCTGGAATGGCGCTGCGGCGCATGCGCGCGGCGGCGGACCCCGACGCGCCCTCACGCGCCGTGGCCCTGCCCGCATCCTGGGAAGACGAAGCCGGCATGGCCCTGGCCGCGCTGGCGCCAGGGCAGGGCGGCGCCTCGCTGCCCGGCCTGGCCGAGGCCTGGATCGCCCGCCTGCTGGCCCGCGGCCTGCGCCTCTCACTCTTGCGGGAGGAGGAGCAGGCCCCGCTGGCCGAGTCGCTCCGTGCCCTGCTCGCCGCCCGCCGGGGCGCCCCCGGCGCCAGCGTCTGGCGCAACGACTCGAAGCCCGAGCCGCGCTTCGTGCTCAACCTGCCCGCCTTCCTCGATGATGCCGGCGGGTTCGACATCCCCGGCTACACCGCCGCCATCGGCACCGGCATCCGCGCGCTGGATATCCTGACCGGCGGCAAGGCGCATGTGCTGCGACTCGGCTATGCCGACCTCGCCGGCCTGCTCGCCGGCCTCGGCCTCGCCTACGACTCGCCCCAGGCGCGGGATGCCGCCGCCTGCATCACCGCGTTCACCCGGGGCGCGGCCGAATCTGCCAGCGCCGTGCTGGCCGAGCGCTTCGGCGCCCGCGAATCCGCCTGCCTGTTCTGGCCCGCCCCGCCCGCCGCCTGCGCCGTGCCCGGCCTCGCCGCCGCCGCCCGCCGGGCGCTGGAGGATGCCGGCCGCAGCTTCGGCCTGCGCCACGCCGGCCTGCTGGCGCTGACG
>NZ_JACTVA010000130.1 GCF_014490485.1 Teichococcus aerophilus
CCCCCACCCGCGCCGCCGCCCGCACCCCGGCGCGCGCGACCCCCGCCCGGGCCACCCCGGCCCGCGCAGCGACCCCGACGAGCCGCAACCACCGCTGAATACCCTTTCGCCACGCCGCCCCGTTGCGGGACGCGGCGTGGCGCACCCCGCCCTCCGACACACTTTCTTACCCGGTCGTCCGCCCGGGTCATTCGCCTGTTACACGGGCTCCCCAGATGTTTCCCCGAGGCGCAATGCCGCCACCATTGAACGGGAACGTCGCCCCATGAAACGCACTCTTGCTCTTGGCTTCTTTGGCGCGGCCCTCTCCGCCGCCGCCCTGCCGGCGCTGGCCCAGCCGGCCCCCGACCGTGGCCCTGGCCGCATACAGGCCCGCATCTTCGACCAGGCCGACGCCAACAAGGATGGCCGCGTCAGCGAGGCCGAGGCCGTGGCCTTCATGACCGCGCGCTTCGCCGAGGCCGACGCCAACAGGGATGGCGGCGTGACGCCGGAGGAGATGAGCCAGTTCGTCCGCGCCCAGTTTGAGGCCAATCGCCCGCCGCCGCCGGCCGGGCGTGAGCGGCGGGAGCCGCCGCCGCGTGCCGTGCGCGCGATGGAGGAGCGGCAGGCCACCATCTTCCGCATCATGGATGCCAACCGCGATGGCCGCGTGACAGTGGAGGAGATGCAGCCGGTGGTGCTGGCCATGTTCCGCGCCGCCGACACCAATGGGGACGGCGCGCTGGAACGCAGCGAGTTGCAGCGCCAGCATCGCGGCCCTGGCCGGCCGGGCGGCCGCCCGGCACCGGTCACGCCTGCCCCGGACGCGCCTGCCCCTGGCGCCCCCGCCCCGGGCGC
>NZ_JACTVA010000131.1 GCF_014490485.1 Teichococcus aerophilus
CCCGCCGGCACCGTGCCCCCACGCCCCGCGTGAAACGCCACATCCAGCACGATCGATACCGCCGTCATCGCCCTGTCCCGACGCAACAACATCGCCTGACCCCTGATCCACTTGCCAAAGACGTGATATAACCCCTCCATGCCCGCACGTCACACCCCCTCCGCCCCCGCCCGCCCCGACCAGGCCCTCCCGCCTCACGCCACGGCCGGCCACGGGATGATGTTCGACAGCTTCCTCGACACCGTCGGCCGCACCCCCCTCGTCCGCCTGCCCCGGCTCGAGGCCACCCGCGCGCCCGGCGCCCGCCTCGCCCTCAAGCTCGAGTTCCGCAACCCGCTCGCCTCCCTCAAGGACCGCATCGGCCGCGCCATGATCGAGGACGCCGAGGCCCGCGGCCTGATCGCCCCCGACCGCTCCGTCATCGTCGAGCCCACCTCCGGCAATACCGGCATCGCGCTCGCCTTCGTCGCCGCCGCCAAGGGCTACCGCCTGATCGTCACCATGCCGGACGGCGCCTCCGTCGAGCGCCGCAAGATGCTCCGCCTGCTCGGCGCCGAGGTCGACCTCACCCCCGCCGCCCAGGGCATGGCCGGCGCCATCGCCCGCGCCGAGGCCATCGCCGCCGAGACCCCCGGCGCCTGGATCCCCCGCCAGTTCGACAACCCCGCCAACCCCGCCGTGCACGAGGCCACCACCGCCGAGGAAATCTGGGCCGATACCCAGGGCCAGGTCGATATCGTCGTCGCCGGCCTCGGCACCGGCGGCACGCTCACCGGCATCGCCCGCGCCCTGAAGCCGCGCCGCGAC
>NZ_JACTVA010000132.1 GCF_014490485.1 Teichococcus aerophilus
ATGCCCACCATGTTACCAACCCGCTCCTCGAAGCCGCGTACCAGTGCATCCACCTGCATCGCGCGCTTCTCGCGGCCGGCGCGGCTCGCCTCTTGCTCGGCGCTCAATCGATCTGCGGCCACCATATTATCGCGGAACACTCCTACTGCGCTGGCCATACCACCGATTTCATCGCCACGACCGATGCCTGGGATCTGCACGCTCATCTCCCGAGCCGCCAGTTGCCGCATTGCCTCTGTCATGGCTGTGACCGGAGCTGAGATACTGCGGGTCATAGAAAGGCCTACTGCCAGACAAACGGCAACCATCGCGACGAGAAGAATGATGATCCAAGCCATGGCCGTTGCGCCGACGCTGCCTGCGTAATCGACGACGCCGTCAGACTGCCGGTCCTGAAAGCCAACTGCCTTCTCGATCGCGCCACGCAGGGCAAGCCCCTCGGTGCGGATCCCGCCTGAGAGCATGGCCTCCGCCCTGTCACGCTGGCCACTCTGGACCAGTGCTGCGAAGCCTTGCTCGGCCGTCGAAAAGCGATCCCAGCCAGACCTGAGGCTATTCGCGAGTTGCCGTTCTTCGCCGGGATCGACGCCCGCCTCGTAGTCCGCAAACGTTTTTGCAAACCGCTGACGTGCTTCTGCGACCGAGTTGGCAAGACTGGCTCGCTCCTCCGAAGTCGAGGCCAGCAGCAGGAGCCCATCCGTGGAGCGGATCCGCTCAAGCTGTACGCCCATGACGGAAAGCCGCCGGATGTCGCT
>NZ_JACTVA010000133.1 GCF_014490485.1 Teichococcus aerophilus
GTCTTGCCATGATCCACGTGCCCGATCGTGCCAATGTTGCAGTGCGGCTTGTTCCGCTCAAACTTAGCTTTCGCCATCGTCCGTCACCCTGTCGGTCAGCGCCACATGCGGCGCAAATCGGCCTAGTCCAGTCACCAGCTCACGAAATTGGAGCGGGTGACGGGAATCGAACCCGCACAACCAGCTTGGAAGGCTGGGGCTCTACCATTGAGCTACACCCGCACTGCGCCCCGCGCAGCCTCATCGGCAACGCCGGATGCAGGTGGCACCGTTCAACCGGGGGTCAGAGGCCCATGCCGGTCCAGAGGACCTGCAAGGATATGGAGGGGGTTGGATTCGAACCAACGTAGGCGTGCGCCAGCGGATTTACAGTCCGCCCCCTTTAGCCACTCGGGCACCCCTCCACCTTGAAACCCCGGTCGGCGGGAGCGCGCGGACTATCCCCTTTCCACCCCCCCTGTCAACGTGCCGTGATGCGTTCGCGCGCAGGAATCGCGCACGCCCTATCGAATCATGCCGCTTGCTCCCGCGCGCGGGATGCGGAGGATGCGCCCATGTCCCGCCCCCCTCGCCGCACCAGCGGCCCCTCCTCGTTCTCTCCTGCCGAAGGGCCGCGCCGTCCGCCCCGCGGCCGTGACGATTCCCCCGCCCGCCCGGGCGGCCGTGGCCGCGATGCCGGCGAGGCGCCGGACAGCCCGCGCGGCCTCGCCC
>NZ_JACTVA010000134.1 GCF_014490485.1 Teichococcus aerophilus
CGGATCACGATAAAGAATTTGCCGAAGTTGATTTTCAGCCTTCTCCAGGTCTACGGATTCCAAGAGTGACGCCAGGCGAATCGCAGCCTTTTCATTGGCGGGATCCACCTGCAGCAGGTGGCGCATATGCGCCATGGCCTCATCCGGCGCACCGCGCCGCTGGGCGATGGCAGAAAGGCGCAGCAGTGCAGAGCTACTATCCGGCTGCTGGTCTAGGACGCGATGAAGATGAACCTCGGCCGCACCCGGATCATCCGATTCCAACAGTTCGGCAAGCCGGAGGTTCGCTTTGACATTCGAAGGGTCCGTGGCGAGCGCTTGACGTAGCAGTGCAATCGCCTCGGCAGGGTCACCTTGCCGCTGACAAAGTCGGGCAAGTTGGATCATGACTTCGGTATGGTCGACCGCGATCGGGAGGATACGACGCAGTTGTGCCTCCGCCTCGCTCGGCCGGTCAGCTTCCAGCAGGCGGGAGAGTTGCAGCGCAGACTTCACATTCTGAGGGTCAAGGGCCACAGCTTGTCGAAGGGCAACCTCAGCCGCCGCGCGATCCCCTAGGCGGAGGCGCAGATCGGCCATGAAGCGGAGGGCTTCC
>NZ_JACTVA010000135.1 GCF_014490485.1 Teichococcus aerophilus
TCAGGGCCGGCCGATGGAGGCGTAGGTGAAGCCGGCTTCGCGCATCTGCGCCGGGTCCCACACGTTGCGCAGGTCGCACACCACGTCGCCCTTCATCGCCGCCTGCAGCTTCTCGGGCGAGATGGCGCGGAATTCGTTCCATTCCGTGATCAGCACCAGCGCATCGGCATCCTTCGCCGCGTCCAGCGCGCTCTCCGCCCAGTGCACGCCCGCCGGCAGCACCTGCTTGGCGTGGCTGTTCTGCGGGTCGTAGGCGCGGATCGTCGCCCCGGCCGCCGCCAGCGCCGGCAGGATCACCAGCGACGGCGCGTCCCGCATGTCGTCCGTCTCCGGCTTGAAGGTCACGCCGAACACCGCGATCGTCTTGCCTTGCACGGAGCCGCCACAGGCCGCCACCACGCGCTCGGCCATCTGCTCCTTGCGCGCGTCGTTGGCGGCGATGGTCTGCTCGACGATCGTCACCGGCGCGCCGAGTTCCTGCGCCGTGCGCGCCAGCGCCAGCGTGTCCTTCGGGAAGCAGGAGCCGCCATAGCCCGGGCCGGCATGCAGGAACTTGCGGCCGATGCGGCCGTCGAGCCCCATGCC
>NZ_JACTVA010000136.1 GCF_014490485.1 Teichococcus aerophilus
CGGGCCGTGGCCGCCGAGGCCGCGCTGGATGCCGCCGGCACCCGCGCCCAGGCGGCGGCGGCCGAGCGGGACATCGCCAATGCCGAGCTGGCGCGCCAGGCTGAGGCCATCGCGCCGCTGCTGCCGCTGATGCGCCGGCTGGGCATGTGGCCGGCGGAGACGTTGCTGGCGGTGCCGGCGGACCCGGAGACCGCCTTGCGCGGCACGCTAGTGCTGCGCGGCATGGCACGCCACGTCGCCCTGCAGGCCGCCGCGTTGCGTGAGGCGCAGGAGCGCGCCATGGCCGCCAGCGGCAAGGCCGAGCAGGAGGGCCGCATCCTGGCCCAGGCGCGCGACGAAGCCCACGCCGCCGCCGCCGAGGTGGAGGCCGCCCTGGCCACCGCCCGCGCCCACCGCACTGAGGCGCAGTCCCAGGAAGCCGCCACCGCCCGCGCCGCCACCCAGGCCGCTGCCCGCGCCACCGACATCCAGGGTGTGCTGGAGCGCCTGGCCGAGGCCCGCGCCAAGGCCGAGGCGGAAGAACGCGCCCGTGCCGCGCGCGAGCAGGCCGAGGCCGAGGCCCGGGCC
>NZ_JACTVA010000137.1 GCF_014490485.1 Teichococcus aerophilus
GGGTTGATTACCTCCATCGCCGGGCAGACCAACCTGCTGGCGTTGAATGCCACTATCGAGGCCGCCCGGGCCGGCGAGATGGGCAAGGGCTTCGCAGTGGTTGCAAGCGAGGTCAAGTCATTGGCGCAGCAGACCAGTCGCGCCACGGAAGACATTGGCGCACAGATTGCTCAGATTCAGGCTGCAACGCAGGAGGCGGTCAGCGCCATTCAGGGCATTACCAGCGCGATCGATGATATGAGCGTCATCACGACGGCCATTGCTGCGGCGGTGGAGGAGCAGAGCGCTGCGACGGGCGAGATCGCCCGTACGGTGCAGCGGACGGCAGAGGCGACGGATGCGGTGTCACGTAACATCGGTGCGGTGAGCCGCAATGCCAATGATACCGGCGCCGCAGCATCACAGGTCCTGGCCGCCGCGGGAGAGCTATCCCGCCAGTCCGAGCAACTGACCGGTGAAGTAAAGGGGTTTGTTGCCGGCGTCCGCGCGGCTTGAGCGACGATGAGCGGCAACAATCACCGTCGAGCCATAGATGGATCTGAATTATCTG
>NZ_JACTVA010000138.1 GCF_014490485.1 Teichococcus aerophilus
TGGCGGCGGCGATGGAAGCCGCCCGGGGCCGGCCGGTGATCCTGGCGCGGGACCCGGCGGCGCCGGCCAGCCAGCTGCCGGTGCTGGTGCCGCCCGCCGGCGCGACGCGGCTGGAGGGACGGTTTTCCGCCTGGACGTTGCTGGACCTCGCCGCCGAGCTGTTCGGCGCCACGGAGGAGATGGCGCTGCTGGCCGCCGCCGCCGGGGTACGGGCTGATGGGCATGCACCGGCACCTGGCCCGCGCTTCGCCGCGCTGCTGGCCGCCACGCGGTGCGCCGACCCCTTCCTGCGCCGGCCCTGCGGCTTCGCCGAGGCCGCGCGGCTGCTGGCCCTGTGGAACCGGGCGCAGGCGGAGAACCGGCCGGTGGCCGTCTGCCTCGGCATGTCCTGGTGGAAGCGGGAACGGGTGGCGGCGCTGTTTGCCCACCGCGATGGCCAGCCCGGCTTCGCCGGCAGCCCGGCCGCCGCCCTGCGGCTGGCCGGGGCGCGGCTGCGGCAGGCGGGCGAGGGGCGGGAGGTCGCCATTGCCGCC
>NZ_JACTVA010000139.1 GCF_014490485.1 Teichococcus aerophilus
ACCACCCAGCGCCGTGGCAGCAGCACGAAGCCACGCTTGGCCTCGGACAGCTTGACCACTTCCAGTTCAATGCCGTGTGCCTTGGCCGCATCGGCCGCCCTTGTACCGGTGTAGCCCTGGTCGACATAGGCCAGTTCGACGCTCTGCCCGGTGGAGGCCTGCACCGCCTGGGCCAGGCGTCCGACTTCGGCGCGGTCATCCGCGTTGGCGGGCGTCACGTGCAAGGCCAGCAGATGGCCCAGCGTGTCGACCGCCAGATGCAGCTTGGCACCCTGCTTCCGCTTGGCGCCGTCATACCCGGCCCGCGCGCCGCTCTCAGGCGTGGAGCGGAGCGTCCTGCTGTCCAGGATGGCAGCGCCGGGCTGGGCTTTGCGGCCAGCAGCCAGGCGCAGGACAGTGCGCAGATCCTCGGCCAGCGCCTCGAAGCAGCCGGCCGCCAGCCAGCGCTGGGCCTGCTGGTAGACCGCGGCCCAGGGCGGCAGGTCGTTCGGCATCCAGCGCCAGGGCGCCCCGGTCTTGATCACATA
>NZ_JACTVA010000014.1 GCF_014490485.1 Teichococcus aerophilus
TCGATATCGTCGTCGCCGGCCTCGGCACCGGCGGCACGCTCACCGGCATCGCCCGCGCCCTGAAGCCGCGCCGCGACGGCCTGACCATCGTCGGCGTCGAGCCGGCCGAATCCGCCGTGCTCTCCGGCGACGATCCCGGCCCGCACGAAATCCAGGGTATCGGCGCCGGCTTCAAGCCGAAGGTGCTGGAGATGGAGCGGATCGACCTGCTGCGCCGCGTCACCGAGCGCGAGGCCTACGCCGCGGCCCGCCTCTGCGCCCGCACCGAGGGCCTGCCCATCGGCATCTCCTCCGGCGCCGTCCTGCACACCATGCTCGACCTCGCCACCCAGCCCGAGCACCACGGCAAGCTCATCATCGGCATCGCCGCATCCTTCGCCGAACGATACCTCTCGACGGATCTCTTCCACGGGTTGTGACAGGCGCGCGGCAGGGCAGGGGGTGCGGCCAGGGCGCCGCGACCCCATCTGCTTCAGGCACACCGCGCGGAGAAGCCCGATGAAACAGCGCCTCGCCACGGCCCTGCTCGCCACCACATTGCTGGCCGCGTCAGCCGCGAACCTTGCCGCGCAGACCACGAACCAGGCACAGCCCCGCCCGAACCTGCTGCCGACGCGCGACGTCGCCGTCACGTTCCAGCTGCAGGGCAGCGACAAGATCCAGGGCGACATCAACGCCTCCTGGCTGTCCAGCCAACGGCTACTGCGGGTGGACAATGCCTCGGCCCCTGGCTGGGTGCTGGTGGAGGAACGGACGCGCCGGGCCTCCATGGTCATGCCGCAGGGGCTGGTGATGCGGCTGCCGGACTCGCCGGAGGTGGCCATGCTGATGCAGAACCCGGAATCGCAGGGGCGCATCACCCGCCAGGGCCGCCGCACCATTGCCGGGCAGGGCTGCACCGACTGGCGGCTGGACCGGAACGATGGAAAAAGCGGCGTCGCCTGCCTGACGGCGGATGGCGTGCTGCTGCGCCTGCAACAGACCGGGCGCCGCGAAATCCTGGAAGCCACCCGCGTCGCCTACGGGCCGCAGGACCCCACCCGCTTCCGCCTGCCAGCCGGCGCACCGCAGATCACTCTGCCGGAGGGACTTCGTGGGCTGCGCCTGCCAGGCATGGGTGGCTGAGGCGGAACCTGTGGCCAGGGTGACGCCTCCCCGGCCACGGTGGCCTTCGGCGCTCAGCGGCGGCCGATGTTCCAGTAGACTGGTGCCGGCGGGTTGATCACCCCGGTCAGTTCCGCCCGATGCGCCCGCAACTGGTACTGCACGCCGATCGGCACGTAGGGCACCGTCTCCAGCGCCCGCGCCTGGATCTCGGCAGCGATGACCTTGCGGCCTTCCAGATCCGCCGTGTCAGCGAAGCGCGCCCGCAATGCTTCCAACCGCTCGTCGCACGGCCAGCCGAACCAGGCACGCTCGCAATTGGAACGCAGGCCGAGATGGCTCAGAGGTTCCATCATATCCAGCCCGCCGGGGCCGGAGATGAAGATGGACCAGCCGTTGCGGGAAACCGGCTCCCGGCTCTGCCGGCGTGCCACTACCGTCGCCCAGTCCATCGCCTGCACGTCGGTCTTGATGCCGATGGAGCGCAGCAGCGCATCCGCCACCACGGTGAAGGCGTGGATGTTGCTGTTCTCCGCGGCATCCAGCAGCACCGCAGGCGTGCCGTCATAGCCGCTGCGGCGCACCAGTTCCCGCGCCCGCTCCAGGTCCGGCGCCGGCCAGCCGGCAGTGGTGTAGAGGGGGGAGGAGCAGATGTAGAAGCTCTGGCACACCCGGCCCTGGGAGGGGTCGCTCATCACCGCGTCCAGGAATTGCTGGCCGTTCACCGCCACCAACAAGGCTTGCCGCAGCAGCGGATTATTGAAGGGCGGCTGCGTGTTGTTCAGGCGGATCTGCTGCGCCACGCCCACCTCGTCCTGCCGCGCCACGGTGACGTTGCGGTCCCGCGCCAGCAGCGGCAGCAGGTCGGCGGGTATATCCTCGGCGATGTCGATCTCGCCTTTCCGCAGCGCGTCGATAGCGGTCTGCTGGTCCGGCATGATGCGCCATTCCACCCGGTCCACCCGCGCCACCTTGCCGCCGGCCAGGCCACTCGCCGGTTCCGCGCGCGGCTGGTAATGCGGGTTGCGAATGAAGACCAGCCGGTCGCCCGCCCGCCATTCCTCGGCCCGGAACATGAAGGGGCCGGAGCCGGTCTGGTCCGTCACCGCCTGCCCGGGCGGCGTCGCGGCGACGCGCGCCGGCATGATGAACGGCACCGGCGCCCCCGGCTTGCCCAGCGCCTCCAGCACCAGTCCCCAGGGCTGGTTGAGCGTCAGGCGGAAGGTGCGGGCATTCGCTGCCTCGAACACCGCGCCGCGCGCCAGCAACTGCTGGCCCATGCCATCATTCTGCGCCCAGCGCTTCAGGGACGCCGCCACATCCTCGGCCGTGACCGCCGTGCCATCGCTGAACATCAGCCCCGGCCGCAGCGTGAAAGTCCAGACCTTGCCGTCCTCGCTGCGGGTCCAGCTCTCCGCCATCTGCGGGCGGATGGCGAGGTCGGCATCCACGGCCAGCAACGTGTCGTAGATCATGTAGCCGAAATTGCGCGCCATGGAATCGCTGCCCAGCAGTGGGTCCAGCGTCCGGACATCGCCGGAGGGCTTGACGCGCAGCACCGTCTCGGCGGTCGCCACGCGGCCCAGCGGCAGGGCCAGGGTGGCGAGCAACGCCGCCGCCAGCCAGGCCGGCTTCTTCATCACACTCATGGTCGTCTCCTCACGGCGCGGGTCTATGTCCGCTGCTCAGGCATCAGGGTGGCCGCCGTGGTGGCACGGACGGTCAGGCAAACATCCGGGGCGTGTCAGGCCCCCGTGGCGAGGCCACCGGCCTCGACGAAGCAATGGGCGGCCCAGGCCAGCGCGCCGCGTGGCTCACTGCCCAGGTCGGGCGGCAGGAATTCCAACGTGATCCCGGCCTGCGCCAGGCCGCCGAACAGGCTGCGGTCCATCCCCGCGCCCACTGCCGCGCGGTCCTCCGGCGGCAAGGAGGCCGGCCAGCCGCAGATTACCACGCGCTCGGCCGGCAGCAGGTTGAGCGCATTGCCCAGCACGAGGCCGAGCCCACCCAGCATGTCTTGCACCGCCTGCCGCGCCAGGGCGCCGAGGGGGAAGCGGCCCGCCCAGCCGTCCCCCGCCTCGATCAAGGCGGCCTCCGGTACGTCCAGACGCTGCGCCAGGGCAGCGGTGGAAGCGCGGGCCTCCAGGCAGCCCCGGTGGCCGCAGCGGCAAAGCGGCCCTTTCGCGTCCAGCACCACATGGCCGAGTTCCAAGGCCCGGATAGCGGCAGGCGGCTCCGCCGGGTCGATCCAGGCCCCAGCCACGCCGTGGGCCAGATAGACGAATAACTGCCGCCCCGGGCCCTGCCAGCCCGCCGGCCGGTGCAACTGCGCCGCCGCCTGTGCCACCACCGCATTGGCGATGGCGACCGGCACGCCAGGATAATGCTCCGCCAGAAGCCGCCGCAGTGCCAGCGGGTCGAGCGGCAGGATCGGGTTGGGCCGCGCATCGCCGCGATACCCTGGCAGGGAGACGCCGATCTGCCGCGGGTGAACGCCATGCTGGCTGGCAGCGGCAGCCAGGTCCCGCACGGCGGACGCCAGTGCCGCCGCCAATGCGCCAGGTTCCCGCGGCAGAGGCCGCCGCTCGACGAAAGCCGGGGAGGCGATGCCGCCGCCGCCGATGGTCAGCCGGTCACTAGCAATCTCGATGGCGGCGAAATGCAGGTCCTGGCTGAAGGTCACCATGGAGGTCGGGCCACCCGCATAGGGGGCCGGGCAACGTGGCTCCGCCACCAGCCCCTCTGCCTTCAGCTCGGCGATGATGCGGGAGACGCTGGCCTCGGTCAGCCGCGCCTCGGCCGCCAGCCGGGGGCGGTAGAGGCCGGGCGCGTTGCCATGGGCCAGCAGCCGCGCCATCAGCGCGGCGCGCGTCTGCCGGCGGCTGCGCGGCGAATGGTCCATGTCCCCCGGTTCTTTCTTACACAGTGTAAGAATGCTGGCACCATTGGCGCCAGGCCGTCAACGGGCAGGCGCGGCATCCAGGAAGACAGGCTTGGCCGCCGGGTCCCAGGTGATGCCGGCCTCAGCCAGCGAAGGGGCCAGTTGCGCCATCGGCAACCGCAGGTAGCGCTCCAGCAACTGCAGATACAGGCCCATGAAGCAGGGCCCATGGCCGTCCGAAGCACCGTCATGCGTGCTGCTGAGGGCGTGTGCCAACTCATGCAGCAGCACCCAGCTGGGCAGTTGCTCCGGCACGCGCAGGCGTAGCCGGTTGGCATCGGCCTGCAGGCGGCGCGCCTGGCGGGGCAGGGGCTCGACGGCTGGCGGGTAGCGCAGGCCCAGCTCGGCCCAGATGGCATTCACCATCGGCTGCATCGCCGTGAAGGGCAGCAGATCGCCGCCATGCGGGGCGACATGCCGGTCTTCCCAGGCATAGACGCGGGCCCGCTGCCGGTCAGCCGGCCGGCGGCTCATGTCAGCCGGCCGCCCCCACCATCGCCCGTCACCGGGCGGTTCAGATTGACCCGCTCACCCGCTGCCTCGCCCTGGCGGAAGGCGCCGTCCTGCCGCAACTGGCGGCGGCCGCCGGAGACCAGGCGCGTCCCGGTCTCACGAAAGGCGTCGTCCACCACACGATGTTTCACGAGAAACAGCGCCGTGCCCGCCTGGCGCTGCGCGGCGACGCCGGCCTCGCGGGCCGCATGCATCGTCTCCAGCCGCTCCGCCAACCGCGCCGCCATGCCTTGCTGGAAGCTGGTGGACGCCTGCCGCAACCTGACCCCACGCAGTTGGGGCGAGCGCTGGCGGAAGGCGTCCAGTTCCACCGCCATGGCGCGGGAGATCACCTGGAACAGCCAGCCGGCCAGCACCGTATCCGTATCAAAGCCAAAGAAGATGTAGCGGGACCCCGCCTCGTCCCGCGCCAGCCAGACCTTGCAGTCGCAGAACCGGGCGATCGCCGGCACGCAGCCATCGACCGGGCGCCGCTGGCGGCCGGGCAGGGGGATCTCCACCTGGACGCACTGACTCTCCCGGAGGTCGATCTCCTCCATGGTCAGGGCGTAGCGTTCCAGCAGGCGGCCGACCATCTCGGCCGCCGCCATCGCCTCCGCCTCGGTACAGCCGTTCGAGACCGTGCGCTCGGCCATAGCGCGGATGCGGGCCTTCACGCGGTCAAGCTCAGTGTCCTGCCGCGGCGGCGCGGCAAACGGGTCAGGCATCGTATCCAGCCAGGAATGACAATCGGGAACAGGGCGGCATCATAAGCCGGCGGCGGAGCCGGACAAAGCCGGTCCGCTACGCCAGCGGCCGCGGGCGCCGTGGCTTAGAGGCCCAGTCGGCCCAGAGCCTCGCGCAGTTCGGCGTTCGCGTAGGGCTTCGGCAGGAAATCGACCTGGCCATGGCCATTGAAGCGCAGCCGCAGCTCTTCCGTATCCGCGCCGCTGGCGATCAGTACTGGTAAGCCAGGGCGGATAGCGCGGATTTCGCCCACCATGTCACGGCCCCGCGCCCCTGGGATGTTGATGTCCAGCAGTACCGCCTGCAGCCGCCCCTCGGCCGGGTCCAGCCGGGCGATGGCGGCGGCGGCCGTCGCTGCCTCCGTCGCACGGAAGCCCATGTCTTCCAGCATGGCCACGGTCACCATCCGGACGATGTGTTCATCCTCGACCACGAGAATGGTCGGCTGGGCGCCGTCGGTCATCTGGGTATCCATCATCGCTACTGCATCCTAGGGGAGGGAGCGGATCACCCTCCATATGGTAACGCCGAGCGGGAGCTGGGGCGCAAGGCCCTGCTTATCGCGCGGAAGTGAGCCTCGTTGTAAGGAAACTCTCGCATGGCTGCCCGGTTGCGTCTTTCGGGCGATGTTTGCCTTTTGGGCCGTCACCATTGCTGCGGTGCAACTGGACCCGGGGCGGCATCGGGGGCATGGAGGGCGTCTGCCCTACCTTGGAGAACCGCCTCGCATGACACCCGCCGACATCGCACGCGTTCAGACCTATCTGCGCCGCCTCCTGGGTTCGGAGAAGATTCGTGTCGTCCCCCCGGCGCGCAAGGGCCTGTCCGTCGAGATCGCCGTGGAGGATGAGGTGATCGGCACGATCCATCAGGACGACGAGGAGGGCGAGGTGTCCTACTCCGTCCACCTGACGATCCTGGAAGAAGACCTGCCGCCACCGCCGCGCGACCCCGCCAAGCGCACCACGCGCTGAGACGAGGCGGGCCGGAAGCTTCATCCCGGCCCGCGCTCCATCAACAGCCACTCGGCCGAAGGGCAGGCTGGCGGAACACCCCACCAACCTGCCGCAGCGCTTGCCGATCAGTCCGCCGCGTGCGCCGGGCCGACATCCGCCGCTGTGGTCGGCGCCGAGGCCGGGGCGGTGTGGATGCGCTTGATCGCCTCCGCGACGCCGGCACCATAGGCCGGGTCGGCGCGGCGGAAATGCTCCAGCTGCCGTTCGATGATGAAGGGCGGCACGCCCTGCATGGCGCCGGCGATGTTCTCGAACAGCTGCAGCCGCTGCTCCGGATTCATCAGGCGGAACAGGTCGCCAGGCTGGCGATAGTCGTCATTGCCGTCCCGGTGGTTGTAATGATCGGCGTCACCGCTGATGCGCAGCGGCGGTTCCTTCGTGCCCGGAACCTCGACCGGCCCGTTGAACGAGTTGGGCTCGTAGAAGGCATCGGTGCCCTTCGGCGCATCGAAGCGCATGGCGCCGTCCGCGTGATAGGTGTGCACCGGGCATTTCGGCTTGTTCACCGGCAGCGCTTCGTAATGCGTGCCGACGCGATAGCGGTGCGCATCGGCATAGGCGAACAGCCGGGACTGCAGCACCTTGTCCGGCGAATAGCTGATGCCGGGCACGACGTTGGAGGGCGAGAAGGACGCCTGCTCGATCTCCGCGAAATAGTGCTCGGGGTTCCGGTTCAGTTCCAGCACGCCGACATCGATCAGCGGATAGTCGCCATGCGGCCAGACCTTGGTCAGGTCGAACGGGTTGTACCAGTGCTTGTCGACATCCTGCTCCGGCATGATCTGCACGCAGACACGCCATTTCGGGAACTCGCCACGCTCGATCGCATCATAGAGGTCCCGCTGGGCGCTCTCACGGTCCTCGGCGATGATCTCGTTGGCCTGCTTGTTCGTCCAGGTCTTGATGCCCTGCATCGACTTGAAGTGGAACTTCACCCAGTAGCGTTCACCGGCGTCGTTCCAGAAGGAATAGGTGTGGCTGCCATAGCCGTTCATCGGCCGGTAGCCCTGCGGCAGGCCACGGTCGCTGAACAGGATGGTCACCTGGTGCAGGCTCTCCGGCGAGAGCGACCAGAAATCCCACATCGCCGTCGGGCTGCGCATGTTGGTGCGCGGGTGGCGCTTCTGCGTGCGGATGAAATCCGGGAACTTCATCGGGTCACGGATGAAGAAGACGGGGGTGTTGTTCCCCACCAGGTCCCAGTTACCTTCATCGGTATAGAATTTCAGCGCGAAGCCACGCACGTCGCGTTCGGCGTCCGCCGCGCCACGCTCTCCGGCGACTGTCGAGAAGCGCAGCAGAGTCTCGGTCTGCGTCCCTGGCTGGAACACCTTGGCGCGCGTGTAGCGGCTGATATCGCCAGTGATTGTCAGCGTGCCATAGGCACCAGAACCCTTGGCATGCACGACCCGCTCCGGAATCCGTTCCCGGTTCTGGTGCGCCAGCTTCTCGACCAGCTGGTAATCCTGGAGCAGCACGGGGCCGCGCGGCCCGGCCGTGATGCTGTTCTGGTTGTCGGGGACGGGGGCACCCGCGGTGCTGGTCAGCGGCGGGCGAGTGGCTTCGTCTGACATGATTGAGGTCTCCTCCGTGGCAGGGCAGTGCCGGGAGGACTGTAGTAGAGATACAGCTTATCGGTGAAATTGAAAATTTAAGCGGGAATGATCGAGAGGGGCCATGATTGGGCGGCTCTCTCGGTGGGCTCGCTACGAGAAAAACGTCTGGCGGACAGGCTCTCGCCGGTTCATAGGAAGGCCGGGGAATTCCTTCCCCGGGCCCCATCTTCTTTTTGCGAGTTTGGCGTGCAGGCTGTCCGAACTGCGGGAGCTCTGAACCCGGATGGCATCACCTCGCGCCCATCCACCGCCAAAACCTGCCTCATGCAGCGAGGATGGAAAGCCCAGAAAACTCGAACAAGAAAGAAGGGGTCCGGGGAATTCTTTCCCCTGCCTTCTCTGGCCGCTGAATTCAGAGCCCAAAAAGCCGGGCAATACCGCCGGCGCTCCTTCATTCAACCTGTAAGACACCGGCAACCCGCTTCTGACCGCATCTGAACCTGGAATAGAGGGGTCGTTTCGCTAGGCAGATGCGTAAGACGATCAGGCCGGGAGAAGGTAACCCTGTCCCGGCCTGTCGCTCCGCCTGCTTCAGCGGCTGGGCTGGGTGCTTTCCGCCAGCGTCTGCTCGTCCACACGCGGCTCGTAGGTCAGGCCACGGCGCGTGGCCCAGACATTCTTCTGCGTGTGCAGCGGAATGACGGCGACGTCTTCCATCCCCATCCGCATCGCCTGCTGCATCAGCTTCTCGCGCGCCGTATCATCCAGCGTGCGCATCGCCTCGTCGGCAATGGCATCCATGCGGGGGTTGGAATAGCGGCCGTAATTGGCCAGGCCCATGCTGCGCGACGTATCCCGCGTGCCGATCACCGCCCGAAGGGAGGTGGAGGGCTCGCCGGTGCTGTTGCTCCAGCCCAGCAGGTAGGCCGAGGCCTCGAAGCGGCTGAGGCGGCCGATCAGCGTCGCCAGCGGGCTGGCTTCCACCTGGGTCTTCACGCCGATGCGGGACCACATCTGCGCCACGACCTGGATGATCTGCGAGTCATTGATGTAGCGGTCGTTCGGCCCGCGCAGCGTGATGCTGAGGCCGTTCGGATACCCGGCCTCCGCCAGCAGTTTCTTCGCCCGCTCCGGGTCGAAGCCGATGGCGGGAATGGACGGATCGAAGCCGAAGGAATCCGGCGGCATGAACTGGTTGGCCGCCAGCGCCACGTTCTCCATCACGCGCTGCACGATGGCGGGGCGGTTGATGGCGATGGACAGCGCCTCCCGAACCCGGCGGTCCTGCAGCGGGTTGCGTGCCAGTACCTCGCCGTTCGGGCCGCGCACGTCGGGGCTCTCGCTGTCGCGGAAGGTGTCCAGCCCCAGGAAGATCAGGCGGACGCTGTTGCCTTCCGCCAGGACGACGCGGTTGTCATTGCGGATGCGGCTGACATCGGCGGTCGGCACGTTGTCGATCAACGCGACGTCGCCGGAAAGCAGGGCGGCGACCCGCGCACCGGAATTGGTGATGATGCGGTAGTTCACGCGGTCCCAGCGCGCCCTGGGGCCCCAGTAGTTGTCGTTGCGCGTCATCTCCACGCGGTTGTTCGGGTCGTAGGAGACGAAGCGGTAGGGCCCGGTGCCGATCGTCGCCCGGCCGGCGTTGAACTCGGCGGAGGCGACATTCTCGCCGAGGCTGCGCGGCACGATGAAGATCTGCGCCAGATCGTTCGGCAGCAGCGGGTAGGGGGTCGGGGTCTTCAGGCGGATGGTGTGCGCGTCCACCACCTCCACGCCTGTGATGGAGCGGATGTAGACGGCGAAGGAGCTCGGGCTCTGCACCGTCGGCACACGGCGCAGGGTGTAGGCCACGTCCTCGGCGGTGAAGTCGTCGCCGTTGTGGAACTTGACGCCCTGGCGGAGCTTGAACTCCCAGGTCGTCTCATCCACCAGCCGCCAGGATTCGGCGAGCCCCGGGCTCATGCGCGAATTGGCGTCCCGCTCGGTCAGCGTCTCGAACATATGGCGGGAGACCATGATGTTCGGCGTCAGCGTGTAGTAATGCGGGTCGATGCTGGCCGGCGGGGCGCTGACGGCCATCGAGAGCGGCTCGGCCCGCGCCGCGGTCAGCGACAGGGCCGTCAGGGCGCAACCCAGCAGGGCGGCGCGCAGGCGCTGGGAGGGGGTGGTCATGCGTTGTCTTCCAGGCCCAGTTCCTGCTGCACCAGGCTGGCCCAGTAGGCCGCGCCGAGCGCCAGGATGTCGTCGTTGAAGTCGTAGAGCGGCGTGTGGACGTTGTGGAAACTGCCATCCGCGTTGACGCCGTTGCCGATGCGCATGAACACGCCCGGCTTCTGCTGCAGCATGAAGGCGAAATCCTCGCCACCCGTGCTCATCGGGAACTCACTGAGCTTTTCGGCGCCGACCACCGCCGCGGCCGCAGCCTCGGCCACCGGCACCTTGCCGGGGGCGTTGACGGTCGGCGGGCAAAGCGCCTCGTAGGTCAGCTCCGCCTTGCAGCCATAGGCATCAGCCAGCGTCGTCGCCAGGCCCTGCAGGCGCTGCTTGATGATGGCCTGCGCCTCAGGCCGGAAGTAGCGCGCGGTGCCGCGCACGACGACGCGGGACGGCATGACGTTCGGCGACCCGTAGGTTCCGCCGCTGACATGGCCGACGGAAAGCGCCGCGCTCTCGGTGGGCTTCAGGTTGCGCGGCAGGATGGTCTGCACGCCCAGCAGGAAATGCCCCAGCACCACGGTCGCGTCGGTTGCCAGATGTGGCGCCGCGCCGCCATGGCCGCCGGTGCCGGTGAAGGTGACGCCCCAGAAATCGGCGCCTGCCAGGATCGGCCCCGGCCGCGTGGCGAACTCACCCACTGGCAGGCCCGGCGTGTTGTGCATGCCGTAGACGGCATCGACCGGGAAGCGGTCGAACAGCCCGTCCGCGATCATCGCCGCGGCGCCGGTGCCGGCTTCCTCCGCCGGCTGGAAGATGAAATGCACCGTGCCGGCAAAATCCGGGTTCTCCGCCAGGTACCGGGCGGCACCGAGCAGCATGGTGGTGTGCCCGTCATGGCCGCAGGCATGCATCTTGCCCGGCACGGTCGAGGCATGGGCGAAGGTGTTCTCTTCCTCGATGAACAGCGCGTCCATGTCGGCCCGCAGCCCGACGGCGCGCTGGCCGGGGCGCTTGCCCTTCAGCGTGCCGACGACACCGGTCTTGCCGATGCCTTCTTCCACCTCGATGCCCCACTCCCGCAGCTTCGTGGCGACCAGCGCCGCCGTACGGGTTTCCTCGAAGCGGGTCTCGGGGTGGCGGTGGATGTCCTGGCGGATGGCGACGAGCTCCGGCTCATACTGCCGGATGCCGTCCAGAATGGGCTGGCGCAACATGAGAAGCCTGATCCTTCAGCGAAATCGGCCGCACAGTGACCGCCGGGAAGGGGCGGGTCAATCTGCAAGCGGTTGGAGCCGGCATCGGGAATCGACGGGTCGTTTTCTCTCTATGCCTTCTCTGCCGCCAGACCAATTGCGTTTCGGGTGGTGGAAAAGCGGGAATCGCAGGGTCGGTATGACGGCCTTACCGACCGATTCGGCGGCTTTCGGCGGCGTTGGAGTCGCGGGACGCCGCCTTTCGGGAATCGTGGGGTCGCTTTAGGTCGTCGTAGAAGCCGCTTCTGAAGCTGCCAGAGGCTATCCGAGCCGGTTTTGCACACACTTATCCACAGAGGCGGTCAATCAGTGTCTGATTCTAGAGTCTATTAAGTAAAGTCTATTCCAAAATTCTTCGTTCATTTTCAATGGATTAACGCGGTGTTCCGACCCTTTCCTTCCCGCTTCCGACCCCTTCCTTCCCTAAACCGACCTCTCCGCTCCCGAAACCGAACCTTTGATTCACTTCTCCCCCGGACCATCCACCGCCATGTGCCTCAAGCGACCCGTCCGCTCCCCAAAGCGACCCGTTGATTCCCTGATGCTGCACGCCGCGCCGTGAAGTGCTAGGTTGCCGGGCCCTATGGGAATTGAAGGGTCGGAATCGGTGGTAGTGGCAGTGAGCGGTGGACAGGAACTGACGGAGGCCGAACGCAAGCGCCTGGAGCGCTTCGAGCGTGCCAAGGCCAACCGGCGTGGCCGCAAGGCGCCGACCGTCATGCCGGCCCGCCTTGCCCGCACCTCGGCCTTCGCCCCCCGCAAGAAGGGGCTGATCACCGATAGCGGCTTCCAGCGCCTCTACGTCGTCCGCCCCCACACGGTGGTGGAAGTGCGGGGCAGGGAACTCGGTTCGCAGCATCGCGATGCCCTCTACGCCCTGTTCCGCATGCGCGCGAAGCGGACGGAAATGGCGCCGCAGACCGGCGCCCGACCCCTGCCTTACTACCACACCGAGACCACTTGGCGCTCGCTGCTCTCCGCTACGGGCCGCACCGCGCATGTGAACAACCTCGGCACCATGCTCCGGGTCTTCGAGGAGCTGCGCTCCGTCAGCTTCCGGTTCTACCAGGGCGACTTCGCCCAGTACGAAGCCGCCAGTCAGAGCGGCCGCCTCGCCGCCGCAGGCTACTCCGACAACCTGCTCGGGCGCATCGAGTGGGACGGCATCACCCTCGATTCCCGGGTGAAGGTGGCCTACGGCGAATGGGTGCGCGACATGTTCGAAAGCCGCACCCTCGCCAGCATCGACGGCGAAACGTACTTCAAGCTGCGCTCCGACTACGCCAAGGCCTTCTGGCCTTTCATCGATTCCCAACCTGACTACACCTGGGTGCCAGTTGAGACCCTCGCCGAGCTGGCCGGGCGTGACTACAAGGCCGAGACTACACGCCAGCGCCTGAAGTTCCGCGAGGAATGCCGCCAGGCCTTCGAGGACATGGTCAACGCCGGCGGCTTGGCATCCTGGACCTGCGAGGAAACCGGCAGCGGCCGCGCCAAATCCTACCGCTACCGCTATGTGCACGCCCTGCCCAAGCAAGGCAGCCTCGCCCTCAGCGCCGCCCCGGACGATCGTGACGCCTGAAGGCTTCCTGACTGGAATAGACGGGTCGGATTGGCCTGGCGAAAGTGGAATGGACGGGTCGTTTTCGGCGTGCGTAGAGGAAGGTTGGGGACTGAATTCCCCAAGCCCCTTCTTTTTTCTTCGAGTTCAAGGATGAGGATTTCAAGGGTTGGCAGTGGCGCCTGCATGGCCGCGGCAGATTGAAAGCCGGTCGCCGCCAGGCTTTTGACAGCCCAGGCCCTTGCCCTGTGGACAAATAAATCATGTCTGCGTTGCCGCTCGGCAGGCTCGTCCTGCTCAGTCAGGTAAACTGGAATACAAATCTGACGCGCTGACCGCCCATCCGAGCGCAACCCGAGAATGGGTTTGGCGGGGAGAGTTTGAGAGGGGCAGCGCCCCTCTCAATCCACCGTAGCCCCGTTCGTTAATCCGCCAGCTTGATCACCAGCTTGCCGAAGTTCCGCCCTTCGAGCAGCCCTGCGAAGGCGTGCGGCATGTTCTCCAGTCCTTCCACGATATCCTCGCGGTAGCGCAACTCGCCCTTGGCGATCCAATCGGCCATGTCGCGCAGGAAGGCCGGGCGCTGGTCGGCGAACTCGCGCTGGATGAAGCCGCGGATCGTCAGGCTGCGGGTCAGCACCTGCCGCATCAGTCCCGGCACGCTTTCGGCGCCGGAGGCGCCGGCGCCATTATACTGCGAGATCAGGCCGCAGACCGGGACGCGGGCGAAGGTGTTCAGCAGGGGGAACACAGCGTCCCACACCGCACCGCCGACATTCTCGAAATACACATCGATGCCGTCGGGGCAGGCAGCCTTCAACTGCTCGGCGAAATCCGGCGCGCGGTGGTCGATGGCCGCGTCGAAGCCCAGTTCATCGCGCAGGAAGGCGCATTTCTTGGCACCGCCGGCGATGCCGACAGCGCGGGCACCCTTGATGCGGGCGATCTGCCCGACCGCGGAGCCCACCGGTCCGGTGGCCGCCGCCACCACCACGGTCTCGCCCGGCTTCGGCTGGCCCAGCGTCAGCAGCCCTGTGTAGGCAGTGAAGCCCGGCATGCCGAGCACGCCCAGCGCCGTGCTGACGGGCGCCAGCTTCGGGTCCAGCTTGCGCAGCCCTGCCGCATCCGCCACCGCGTGGGTCTGCCAGCCGGTATGGGACAACACGATGTCGCCCACCGCGAAGCCCGGGTCCTTGGATTCCAGCACGCGGGAGACCGAGCCGCCTTCCATGACCGCACCGATCTCGACCGGCGGGGAGTAGGATTTCGTCGCGTTCATCCGGCCGCGCATATAGGGGTCGAGAGACAGGTAGAGATTCTGCAGCACCACCTGCCCATCGGCGGGGGCGGGCAGCACCTCATCCTCGAAGCGGAAATGCTCCGGCCCGGGCTTGCCTTCGGGGCGGGCAGCAAGGCGGATCTGGCGGCTGGTGATACTGGGCATAGAGTGTGTCCTCTCTGACGTTGTCTTGCAGATGGGGCGGTCCCGACCGCCCCGAAAGGCCGTGATGTTCACGTTGATGGCGGCGCTGGAAGCCGATCTCCGCGCTCGGTATGAGGAGCCGCAGCGCTTCCACCACGGGCAGGCGCATATCGATGCGCTGCTGGCCCAATGGCGCCAAGGTCGGGCTGGCTGGCATGACCCGCAGGCCATGGAGCTGGCGATCTGGTTCCACGATGCCGTCTACCAGCCCGGCGCGAAGGACAACGAGCGGCAGAGCGAAGCGCTGCTGCGCCAGGCCCTTACCCATTGCATCGCGGCCCCGGTGGTAGCCCGCGCGGCACGGATGATCCTGGCCACCGAACGGCACGCCGTTCCCGCCGATCTTCCCACCGACGAGGCCGAGGATATCGCGGCATTCCTCGACATGGATTTATCCATCTTGGGCGCCGAACCGGCGACATACGACGCCTATGCGCTTGCGGTGGAACGGGAATTCGTACCCGTGGTGGGGATTGCCGCGTGGCGTGCGGGCCGCGCCGCCTTCCTGCACTCGGCCCTGGCCTCCACCACCCCGCTATTCCAGACCGAAGTCATGCGCGAGGCCCTCGAAGACAGTGCGCGGGCGAACATGGCGCGGGAATTGACGGGTCTGACCACCGGATAACCCAGGGCAAGGGCCAGCCGCCGCTCAAATTTCCACCAACCGATACGATGAGGGGATGATGCAGCGCCTGGCCACGCCTAGACTGCCGGCCGGATGGCAGGGGGCAGGGCCTTGGCGAAAGCGAAGACGGGAACCACCCGGATCGGGGTGGGGGGCTGGACCTACGAGCCCTGGCGCGGGACCTTCTATCCGAAGGGGCACCCGCAGAAGCAGGAACTGCACTACGCCAGCCGGCAGCTGACCTCCATCGAGGTCAACGGCACCTTCTATGGCGCGCAGAAGCCCGAGAGCTTCGCCAAATGGCATGACGACGCGCCGGAGGATTTCGTCTTCTCCCTGAAGGCGCCACGCTATGCCACCAACCGGAAGGTATTGGCGGAGGCCGGTGCGTCGATCGAGCGCTTCCTCACCGGCGGGCTGACTGAGCTGAAGCAGAAACTGGGCCCGATCAACTGGCAGTTCGCCACGACCAAGATCTTCGACCCGGTGGATTTCGAGGCCTTCCTGAAGCTGCTGCCCGCCGAGGTGGACGGGCACGCCTTGCGGCATGTCGTCGAAGTACGGCACCAGAGCTTCCAGGTTCCCGAATTCATCGCCCTGGCGCGGGCCTACAAGGTCGCCATCGTTCTGGCTGCGGACTCCCAGCATCCGCTGATCCCCGATGCGACGGCACCCTTCGTCTATGCCCGCCTGATGGGAACGCAGGAGGGCGAGGCCCTGGGCTACCCGGATGAGGCACTGGACCAATGGGTGGACCGGGCGCGCATCTGGGCTTCCGGTAGCACGCCGGACGACCTCGCCCCCATCAGCGCCGACAGGCCGGCCAAGGGCGCGCGGGATGTCTATCTCTACGTCATCAGCGGCAACAAGGTCGCCAACCCGGCCGCCGCCATGTCGTTGATCGGCCGCATGGCCTGAGTGGGCTGGCCGTGGCGCGCTCTTTTCCTCGTTGCGGAGCCGTCTATAGTCCGGGCGCATGGAAGACCCCTTGCTGTTCACCCTGGCGGTGCTGGCGATTCTCGGCACGCCTGGCCCTACCAACACCCTGCTGGCCACGTCCGGCGCCGGCGTGGGGCTGCGGCGCTCCCTGGTGCTGCTGCCGGCGGAGGCCTGTGGCTACCTGATCTCCATCCTGCTGCTTGGCCTGGTGCTGGGGCCGGTGGTAGCGGCCTCGCCCGCGATCAGCATCGCCTTGCGGCTGGCTGTCGGCGCGTATCTGTTCGCCCTGGCGCTGAAGCTGTGGCGGCAGGGTGCGGTGGCCCGGGCGGATGCCGCGGGCATCGGCCCGCGCCAGCTATTCGTGACCACCCTGCTGAACCCTAAGGCGATCATCTTCGCGCTCGGCGTCATTCCGTTCGGAACGGCCGGTGTGTGGGTTTACCTGCTGGGTTTCGTCGCCATGTTGGCTCTGGTGGGCTTCTGCTGGATCATGGTCGGGGCCGGTATCGGCCGACTGGCGCAGGCCGGCGGGGTGGCCCGGCTGGTGCCCCGGGTAGGGGCCGCCGCCATCGGCTTGTTCGCTGCCTTGATCGTCATGTCGCCATTGATGCGCTGAGCCGCAGCGTCCAGGACCGGAGAGAACGCCATGATGCAACCCGCACTGGATGCCGGCCAGCCAGACGTGCTGGTGGTGGGCGGCGGCCCTGCCGGTTCCACCGCCGCGGCCTTCCTGGCCAAGGCAGGCCGCAAGGTCGTGCTGCTGGAAAAGGAGGCGCATCCCCGCTTCCATATCGGCGAAAGCCTGCTGCCCCGCAACCTGGATATCTTCGAGCGTCTGGGGGTACTGGAGCAGGTCCGCGCGATCGGCGTGCACAAGCCGGGCGCCGAGTTCGTCTCCGACCGCACCGGCCGCAGCTGTGCCTTTCCCTTCGCCCTGGCGCTGAACCGGGACCGCACCCATGCCTGGCAGGTCAAGCGCGCGGAGCTGGATGCGCTGCTGTTCAACAACGCCATGCAGCTCGGCGCCGATGCCCGGCAGGAAACCCGCGTCACCGATATCCGCCTCGGCACCGGTGGCGCACGCTCGGTCGTGACCGCGCGCACCGCCGCCGGGGAAACGCTGGAATGGCAGCCGCGCTACGTGCTTGATGCGTCCGGGCGGGACACCTTCATGGCGACGCGGATGAAGGTGAAGGATTCCAACAAGTACAACAACACGGCCGCCATCTACGCTCATTTCAAGGGCGTGACCCGGCGGGAGGGTGAACTGGACGGCTATATCAGCATCCACCTGGCCGAGGATGGCTGGTTCTGGCTGATACCGCTGCCCGGCGACGTGATGAGCATCGGCTTCGTCGGCAATCAGGCGGCCTGGAAGGGCCGTACCGGCACACCGAAGGAGCTGTTCCTAAGCCGCATCGCCTCCAGCCCCATGGTATCCGCCCGCACGCGCGATGCGGAGATGGTGTCCGAGATCTACAGCACCGCCAATTACAGCTACCGCGCCCGCCAGGGGCATGGCGATGGCTTCCTGATGATCGGCGATGCCTATGGCTTCGTCGACCCGATGTTCTCGACTGGCGTGCTGATGGCGATGACGGCGGGGGAGCTAGGCGCGGAAACCGCCGATGCGTGGCTGGACAATCCGGCACGCGGCCAGAAGCTGGCGGCGCGGACCAACCGCGAGCTCGCCCAGGCGATGGACCGCATCAGCTGGCTGATCTACCGCGTCAACGACCCGGTGATGCGCTCGCTGTTCATGGCACCGAAGAACACGCTGTGGATGCGGGATGGCATCATCAACATGCTGGCAGGCAACCTGCGCGGCAATTTGCGCGCGACCCTGCCGATCCTGTCGTTTAAGACCGTGTTCTTCGTCCTCTCCGCCCTGCACAAGCGCGGCCTGGGACCAGAGATGCCGGAGAAGGCTCCTTCCCCCGCCGGCGCCTGACGGCTAGCCGCCTGCCTAGGCGCCCGGCTTGGCGCAAGACAGCACGAAGCTGTTCCAGACGCCGATCCGCAGCCTCTGGCGCAACGGCGCGCCCTGCCGCTGCGCCGCATGGGGTCCGGACGGTTTCTCCACCCGGAAGTCGGTGAAGCCGGCGTCCTCCAGCATGGCGCGCAGGGCAGGCGGCCGCAGCCCACCGCTGAAATGCACGCGGCTCAGGATTGAATCATGCGTGGCGCGGTCCACGGCCGGGCCCGTGGCGCCCTGCCGCGCGCTCAGCCAGTCGGACACTGCCAGCCGCAGCCGCCCGACGGGCGACAGCCGCACATAGTCGCCATCCATGATGACGACGCGTCCGCCCGGCTTCAGCACTCGGAACCAGTCGCGGAACGCAGCCGCCGGGTCCACCAACGTCCAGACCAGATGGCGGCTGACCACGGCGTCATACCGACCCGCCGGCTCCCGCGTATCTTCCGCATCGCCCATGTACAGGCGGACATGCTTCGCGTTGGCGTGCTTGGCGCGGGCACGCAGCAGCATCGCCTCGGTCAGGTCCAGCCCGGTGACGTCGCAGCCAAGGCCGAGCAGCACTGCCGTCACCTCCCCGGTTCCGAAGGCCAGCTCCAGCACGTGGCGGGCGCCGGGGGCGGGGCCCATATGGCGGTCCAGCAACGCGGCCCAGGCGTCGCGCTCCGCCCCGGGGCGGATGCCGTGCCCGGGCGACTGGTCGAAGGTTTCGGCCCGCTTGGTCCAGTACTCGCGGATCTCTTCCTTGAGGCTGAAATTACCCTGGTGCATGCGGGCCGTCCCCTGGCGCGGATGCGGCGCACTACCGCAAGCGGCGGCGGCCAACAAGCCTCGTCACGTCTGGACGCCGCTGCCGGGCGCGGTGCAGATGCCGCTCATGCACAGTGGAGGCGGAGGGCCGTCGGACGTGGGATCACAGGTCCAGCTCGCCGAAGCGGTACCCCACGCCGGGTTCCGTCCGCAGCAGGCCCGCCACGCGGCCCAGCTTCTGCCGCAGGTGGCCGATATAGACGCGCAGATACTGCGCGTCCTCCACATGCGCCGGACCCCACACGGCGTTCAGCAACTGGTGCTGCGTCATGACCCTCCCCTGCGATCGCGCCAGTGTCGTCAACAGCTTCCACTCACGCGGCGTCAGATGCAGCGGTTCGTCCTCATCGATCCGTGCCAACCGGCGGTCCAGGTCGATGGTCAGCGGCCCGATCCGCATCGGCGTCTGGTTCGCCGCGACCTCGGTGGCGCCCGCCCGCCGCAACACGACGCGGATGCGTGCCAGCAGCTCGGCCAGCGCGAACGGCTTCTCGACATAGTCCTCCGCCCCGGCATCCAATGCCGCCACCTTGCCCGCCTCGTCCCCGCGCGCGGAGACGATGATGACAGGTGCCGCGCAGAACGCCCGCAGGCGCGGCAGCAGCGCGTGGCCGTCGATATCCGGCAGGCCGAGATCCAGCAGGATCAGGGCGGGATTGCGCGTGGCCGCCTGCCGTAAGGCATCATGCCCGCTTTCCGCACGGATCGGCTCATAGCCTGCGGCAGTCAGGGCCGGCCCCAGGAAGCGATGAATCTGCGGCTCGTCGTCGATGACGAGGATGCGGGGGCCGTCATTTCTCATGCGGGCAGCAGCACAGTCATACGGGTTCCCTTGCCGTCGCGGATCGGGCTGTCCGCCGCGATGCGTCCATCCATGGCGTGCACCAGTCCGCGGCAGATCGCCAGCCCCAGCCCGGTGCCGGCGGGTGCCTGGTCTCCCCTGCGGACGCGGAAGAATGGGTCGAAGATATGGATCAGCATGTCGGGTGCGATGCCGCTTCCCTGGTCCTCTACCGTGATCGCCACCTGCGGCCCATCGCGCCGTACGGCGACCACCACCTCGGTTTCAGCCGGAGAAAACTTGATGGCGTTATCGAGCAGGTTGGCCAGTACCTGGTCTATCAAGGCCGCATCCAGGCGCGGCGCCGGCAGCCGCTCGGCGATGTCGCAGCGGATCCGCCGGCCGCTGCTGCGCATCATGCGCTCGGCGGCGGTGCGCACCGCATCGCCCAGATCCACCGGTTCCCGCTTCGGCTGCAGTTGGCCGTGCTCCAGCCGGACGATATCGACGATATTGCCGAGATAGCGGGTGAGGCGGATCGTCTCCTCCTCCGCCGTCGCCAGCAGGTCATCGCGTGCGGCCAGCGGCAAAGCCTCACCGGACAGGCGCAAGGTTTCCAACGCGCCGCGAATGGACGTGAGCGGCGTGCGCAAATCATGACCGATGGAAGCGAGCAGGGCGGATCGCAATGCCTCGGTCTCCGCGCGCGCGGCGTTGCGGGCCTGATCCGCCATCAGTTGCGCCCGCTCTAGCGCGATGGCGGCTTGGTCCAGCAACGCATCCAGCGCCCGGTCGTGCTCGGCATCCATCGGCGTGGCCATACCGCTCATCCGGAGCCCGACCAACCCGACGGTTCCCTGCGCCGTCCGCATCGGCCGGAACTGCCAGTCCGCCGAGGGCAGTGCGTCCGTGGCGAAGCCGGCGCGAGTACCCTTGGCCTGCGCCCAGCGTGCGGCGGCCATCGAGGCGGTGTCCGGCTCGATATCCACCGGCCGGGCCGCCCGCACCACCGGCTCGCCATCCAGCGGCAACAGCACGCAGGCCGGCCGGCCGGACAGCCCCGCCGCTTCCTGCGCCACCACCACCACCAGATCACCGGCCGAGCCGGCGGCGCTGACCTTGCGCGACAGCTCGATCAACCGCCGCAGCCCGAAGACGCGTGCGCGGGCCGTCGCCACCGAACGGCCCAGGCCGCCCGTGGTGCCCGCCAGCAGCAAGGCGACGCAGAAGAAGATGGCCGCCCCCATCACCTCCTGGATGCCGGAGAGCGCGAAGGTGAAGCGCGGCAGCAGGAACAGGAAGTCCCACACCAGGAACGCCAGCAATGCGCCAGCCGCTGCCGGCATCGGGCCAAACATCGCCGCCAGGGCCACGACCGCGGCCAGGTAGATCATGCCCAGGCCGCCTTCCGGCACCGCGCCATCCGCGACCAGGCTGGCCCCGGTGGCGAGGCATACCAGCACTGGCACCGCCGCCCAGCCAACCCAGCCGGGCAGGCCCCTAGCTTCCGCCCGCACCCGCCCCGGAACGGAAGTGGGCGCCGGTATCAGGTGCAGCGTGAAATCCGCCGCCTGCCGGATCAGCGTCGCTGTCAATGTCCGTCCGGTCAGCCGCCGCCAGCCCGCCGGCCGGCCCCGGCCGATGACGATATGCGTGACGTTGTGGGCCCGCGCATGGGCCAGCACGGCGGGTGGCACGTCGCGCGCCACGGTGGTCTCCACCTCCGCGCCCAGCCGCTCAGCCAGGAGCAGTGCGGGGGCGGGGTCGAAGCGATCGGTGGCGCTGGCGGTTTCCACATGCAGGGCCAGCAGCGGCGCGCGCAGCACATCGGCGATGCGCCGTGCCTGCCGCACGACATCCTCCGCCGTGGCATCGCGGCCGATCAATGCCAGCACGCGGTCGCCGGCCGGCCATGGCCCGGCGATGGCGTTGGCGCGCATATAGCCGGTGACGTCGGCATCCACCCGGTCCGCCGTGCGGCGCAACGCAATCTGCCGCAGCGCCGCGAGATTACCCTCGCGGAAGAAACCCTTCAGCGCCCGAGCGGCTTGTTCGGGACGATAGATCTTCCCTTGGCGCAGCCGCTCCAGCAGCTCCGCCGGCGGAATGTCGATCAGCTCCACCGCATCCGCATCCGCCAGCACATGGTCCGGCACGGTTTCCTGCACGCGGATGCCGATGATGCGCGCCACATCCTCAGACAGGCTTTCCAGGTGCTGGACATTCATCGTCGTCCAGACCTCGATGCCGGCGGCGCGCAATTCCTCGACATCCTGCCAACGCTTGGGATGGCGGCTGCCCGGCGCGTTGCTATGCGCCAGCTCGTCCAGCAGCAGCACCTGCGGCCGCAGCACCAGCGCCGCGTCCAGATCGAACTCCTCCAGCGCCTGGCCGCGATAGGCGATGCGCCTGCGGGGCAGCACCGGCAGCGCGCCCAGCTGCGCCGCGGTTTCGGCCCGCCCATGGGTTTCCAGCAGGCCGACGAGCACCTCGGCGCCCGTGGCCTTCAGGCTGCGGCCTTCGCTCAGCATCTCGAAGGTCTTGCCGACGCCAGGTGCGGCGCCCAGGAACACCTTCAGCCGCCCGCGCCCTTCCTTCGCCGCCAGGGCGAGCAGGGTGTCCGGGTCCGGTCGGGGCGGTTCATCGGCCATGGAGGCAGGATAGCCCTTGCCCCGGCGGGCCGACAGAGGCGGCATCACAACGCGGCCATGCCCAGAAACGCGCAATTTTTATGCGGCCTTTATAAGCCGCCACCCAATCCCGCATCGCATTTTTGCGGGCCGCGCGCCTAACAGAATGATGCTCCGAGACAGGATGACCTGTCCGCTCCCCGAGAGAATCCTTCATGACCGACATTCTGTTGCTGGCGTTGGGCCTCGGCTTCTTCGGGCTCATGGCGGCCTATGCCGCCGCCTGCGAACGGGTCTGACCACCATGTTCGACCTGATCCTGGGTGCCGCCGTCTCCCTGGGCCTGCTGGCCTATCTGCTATGGGCGCTGCTGCGCCCTGAGGATTTGTGATCCATGACGTTGATCGGATGGGCGCAGATCGCCCTCGTCGTCGCCGCCATCCTGGCGGTGGCGATACCGCTCGGCCGCTACATCGCCGCCGTCGCCTCCGGCCGGGTTGGCTGGCTGCGGCCGGTTGAAACCCTCATGTACCGGGCGGGCGGCATCGATCCACAGCAGGGCCAGGGCTGGCGGCTCTACGCCATCTCCATGCTCGCGGTGAACGCGGCGGGCTTCCTGCTGCTCTACCTCATCCTGCGCCTGCAAGGGATGTTGCCGCTGAATCCGCGCGGCTTCGAGGGCCTGTCGCCCTGGCTGGCCTTCAACACCGCGGTCAGCTTCGTCTCCAACACCAACTGGCAGGCCTATTCCGGCGAGGCCGCCATCTCCTACTTCGCGCAGATGGCCGGCCTGGCCGTGCAGAACTTCCTCTCCGCTTCCACCGGCATCGCGCTGGCCCTGGCGGTCTCCCGCGCCTTCGCCCGCGGCGGCGTCAGCGATCTCGGCAATTTCTGGGCGGATTTCACCCGTGTCACGCTGTACGTACTGCTGCCGATGGCGACGGTCGTCGGCCTGGCCTTCGTTGCCATGGGTGTCCCGCAGACCTTCGCCGACTACGCCAGCGCAACCACGCTGGAAGGCGCGGCGCAAACCATCCCGCTGGGCCCGGCCGCATTCCAGATCGCCATCAAGCATCTCGGCACCAATGGCGGCGGCTTCTTCGGCGTCAACTCGCTGCATCCGTTCGAGGGGCCAAGCGCGCTGGCAACCGCGTTGCAGATCTGGTCCCAGGCTGTCATTCCCTTCGCGCTCTGCCTGACATTTGGCCGCATCGTCGGCGATCTTCGCCAGGGCCGAGCCCTGATGCTGGTCATGCTGGGCTTCGTGCTGGTGGCGACGCTGGCCATCTACGCCGCTGAGGCCTCCGGCAATCCCATCATGGCCGCGTTGGGCGTCGATCCCGCACAGGGCAACCTGGAAGGCAAGGACGTCCGCTTCGGCCTGGCGTTGGCATCGCTGTTCACCGCCACCACCACCGGCGCATCCTGCGGCGCGGTCAATGCCATGTTCAGCAGCTTCACGCCGCTGGGCGGACTGGTGCCGATGTTCCTGATCCAGCTGGGCGAGGTCCTGCCCGGCGGCGTCGGCTCCGGCCTCTACGGCATCCTCATCTTCGCCCTGCTGGCGGTGTTCGTCGCCGGGCTGATGGTGGGCCGCACGCCCGAGTATCTCGGCAAGAAGATCCAGGCGCGGGAGATCAAGCTGGCCATGCTGGCGGTGCTGGTGCTGCCGGCGACCATCCTGGGCTTCACAGCCGTGTCGCTGGTGCTGCCGCAGGCCGTCGCCTCCCTGGCGCATGCCGGGCCGCACGGGCTGTCCGAGATGCTCTATGCCTACACCTCCGCCTCCGGCAACAACGGTTCCGCCTTCGGTGGCCTGACGGCGGATACGCCCTGGCTGAACACCACCCTCGGCATCGCCATGCTGCTGGGCCGCTTCGCCTATGTCGTCCCGGTCATGGCCATCGCTGGCAGCCTGGCTGCCAAGGTGAAATCGCCGGAAGGCCCTGGCACATTGCCGACGCATGGCCCGCTCTTCGCCGGGCTGCTGGCCGGCGTCATCCTGATCCTGGGCGGGCTGCAGTTCCTGCCGTCTCTCGCCCTCGGTCCGCTGGCGGAGCATTTCGTCATGCTCGCCGGCCAGACCTTCTGAGGTCCCGCAATCATGGACACCAACATGCAAGCCGCCACGGTGGCTCCGCGCGGCGACGCCGCTCTGCTCGACCGCGCGCTGTTGCTGCGCGCGGCAGGCGATGCGCTGGTCAAGCTCAACCCGGCGCGGCTGATCCGCAACCCGGTAATCTTCGTCACCGAGGTCGTCTCCATCCTCGTCACCATCCTGTCCGTCGCGGCGCTGGTGCGGGGGGAGGCGTGGGGCTTCTTTGCCGCCATCGCCGCCTGGCTGTGGTTCACCGTGCTCTTCGCCACTTTCGCGGAAGCAGTGGCCGAGGGCAGGGGCCGTGCCCGGGCGGAGAGCCTGCGCCGCGCGCGCACCGATGCGCGCGCCAAGCTGCTGCTGCGCGCCGATGACCGCAGCCTCTGGCAACCACGCTCGGCTACCGACCTGCGCAGCGGCGACATCGTCCTGGTGGAATCCGGCGACCTGGTTCCTTCGGATGGCGAGGTGATCGAAGGCATCGCCAGCGTCAACGAAGCCGCCGTCACCGGAGAAAGCGCGCCCGTCATCCGTGAAAGCGGCGGCGACCGCTCGGCCGTCACCGGCGGCACCCTGGTCGTCTCCGACTGGATCGTGGTGCGCATCACGGCCGCGCCAGGCTCCACTTTCATGGACCGGATGATCCAGCTGGTCGAAGGCGCATCCCGGCAGAAGACGCCGAACGAGATCGCGCTCGACATCCTGCTGGCCGGCATGACGATCATCTTTCTCATCGCCGTGGTCAGCCTGGTCGGCCTCGCGTCCTGGAACGGTAATCCGCCTGGCGTGCCGGTGCTGGCTGCGCTGCTGATCACGCTGATCCCGACGACGATCGGCGGGCTGCTCTCCGCCATCGGCATCGCCGGTATGGACCGGCTGGTGCGCTTCAACGTCATGGCCACGTCCGGCCGCGCGGTGGAAGCCGCCGGGGACGTGGACGTGCTGTTGCTGGACAAGACCGGCACCATCACCCTGGGCAATCGCCAGGCCGCCGCCTTCCACCCCGCGCCGGGCGTCGAGGCCGGCCGGCTGGCCGAGGCCGCGCTGCTGTCCTCCCTGGCGGACGAGACCCCTGAAGGCCGCTCCATCGTCGCCTTCGCGCGGGATCATCACCACCTGCCGATACCGGTGCTGCCCGCCGATGCCAAGGTGGTACCCTTCACGGCGCAGACGCGCATGTCCGGCCTGGACACCGCCGATGGCAGCTATCGCAAGGGCGCGGTCGAGGCCCTGGCGGCCGCCATCGGCGCCGAACTACCCGCGGCGGTGCGGCAGGATGTGGAGCGCGTCGGCCGCAGCGGCGGCACTCCGCTCGCCGTTTCCCACCAGGGCCGGTTGCTCGGCGTCATCGAGCTGAAGGATATCGTCAAGCCCGGCATCCGCGAGCGCTTCGCCGCGCTGCGCCGCATGGGCATCCGCACCGTGATGGTCACCGGCGACAACCGCCTGACCGCCGCCGCCATCGCCACCGAAGCCGGCGTCGACGATTTCATTGCCGAGGCGACCCCGGAAGACAAGCTGCGCTACATTCGCGAGGCCCAGGCCGAAGGCCGCCTCGTCGCCATGGCCGGCGATGGCACCAATGACGCGCCCGCCCTGGCCCAGGCCGATGTCGGCGTCGCCATGCAGACCGGTACGCAGGCGGCGCGCGAGGCCGGCAACATGGTCGACCTGGACAGCGACCCGACCAAGCTGATCGAGGTGGTGGAGATCGGCAAGCAGCTCCTGATCACCCGCGGTGCGTTGACGACGTTCTCCATCGCCAACGACGTCGCCAAGTACTTCGCCATCCTGCCCACCATCTTCGTCGCCTCCTACCCGCAACTGCAGGCGCTGAACCTGATGCGGCTGACCAGCCCGGAAAGCGCCATCCTCTCCGCCGTCATCTTCAACGCCCTGATCATCGTGGCGCTGGTGCCGCTGGCCTTGCGCGGCGTGCGCTACACGCCCGTGGGCGCCGCCGCGCTGCTTCGGCGCAACCTGCTAATCTACGGGCTGGGCGGCATCGTCGCGCCGTTCATCGGCATCAAGCTCATCGACGTCATCCTCACCCTGCTGGGATTTTTCTGAGCCATGGCCAACATCCTTCGCCCCGCTGCGACCACGGTGCTGCTGTTCACCGGCCTGCTCGGTCTGGCCATGCCCTTCGCCATGACGGGCATCGCCGGCGCCATCTTCCCGCTTCAGGCCGGCGGCAGCCTGGTCGTGCAGGATGGCCGCGTCATCGGCTCCGCTCTGATCGGCCAGTCCTTCACCGCGCCGCGCTACTTCCACCCCCGCCCTTCCGCCGCCGGTGAGGGCTACGACGCCGCCGCTGGCGCGGCCTCCCAGCTCGGCCCCACCAGCGCCAAGCTGGTCGATGCGGTGCGGGAGCGCGTGGCTGCCGCCGGCCCTGCCCCTGTGCCGGCCGACGCCGCCATGGCCTCCGGCTCCGGCCTCGACCCGCATATCAGCCCGGAGAATGCCGAGCGGCAGATCGCCCGCGTCGCCGCCGCCCGCAACATGCCGGTGCCCCGCTTGCGCGCGCTGCTGGCCGAGCATGTGGAAGGCCGGGAACTGGGCATCCTGGGAGAACGCCGCGTCAATGTCCTGGCGCTCAACCGTGCGCTGGATGCGGCGGATCGTTCGGGGAGGTGAAGGCCGGGGGAAGGAATTCCCCCGGGCCCCATCTTTTTTCTGCGAGTTTGGAGTGTGGTCTGGAACCGGAGGGTTGGTTCCATTGATATAAGGCCACTCAGGGCTACGCCCCACAGATGCTGGAAATCATCGCCCTCCAGCCCAACTGACCGAAATGGAGCAGCGGGCCAGCTTTGCCGGCAACTGCTCGTTAAAACAAAAAAAGAAAGGAAGGGGTCCGGGGAATTCCTTCCCCGGCCTTCCTTGTTTACCCTTCTTCCGCGGCCTTCAACCCACCCAACAACGTCGGAATCAGCTCTGACACGGTCGGATGGATCGGCACCGCCCAGCGCAGCACCGGGAAGGGTGTCCCGGCATGCATGGCGTCCAGCAACCCGTGGATGGCTTCGTCGCCTTCCACGCCCAGGATGGCGGCACCCAGGATCTGCTGGGTCTCCGCATCCGCCACAACCTTCATGAAGCCCTGCGTCTCCCCTTTCTCGATGGCCCGCCCCACGCGGGTCATGGGGCGCTTGGAGAACAGCAGCTTCCGGCCAGTGGCCCGCGCCTGTGCATCCGTCATGCCGACGCGGCCCAGGGGTGGGTCGATATACAGGGCGTAGGCCGGAATACGCTGGCTGACCCTGCGGCTGTCGCCATCCAGCATGTTGGCGGCCAGGATCTCAAAATCATTGTAGGCGGTGTGCGTGAAGGCGCCGCGCCCGTTGCAATCGCCCAGCGCCCAGATGCCGGGCACGTTGGTCGCCAACTCGTCGTTCACGGTGATGTAGCCGCGCGCGTCCATCGCCACGCCGGCGGCATCCAGCCCCAGCCCATCGGTGTTCGGCCGCCGCCCGGTGGCGACCAGCACGTGGGAACCGATGGCGGCGGGCTCGCCGCTGCCGCCATCCAGTTGCAGGGCGATGCCGTCCGGATGTGGTGCCAGGCCGATGCAGGCGGCGCCGGTATGGATAACGATGCCCTCCGCTTCCAGCGCATCGCGGATGGCCTCGCTGATATCCCCGTCCTCGCGCGGCAGCAGCCGCTCGCCGCGCTCCACCACCGTCACCTCCGCGCCGAACCGCCGGTACATCTGGGCGAATTCCAGCCCGATATAGCTGCCGCCCACCACCAGCAGGTGCTCCGGCAGCGTGTCCAGCTCGATTATGCTGCTGCTCGTCAGGTGATCGACGCGGTCGATGCCGGCGATGGCTGGCACCAGCGTCCGTGCGCCGACATTCAGGATGATGCGCGGCGCCGTCAGCGCCTCCATGCCAATGCGGATGGTACGGGCGTCCTGGAAGCGCGCATGCCCGTGCAGCAGCGTCAGCCCCTGCATGCCTCCCAACCATGATTCCAGCCGGCCGCGCGCATCGGTGGTGACCTTCGCTGCCCGCGCCCGCACCCGCTTCATGTCGACGCCGACCGGCCCGCTGGCCAGCACGCCCCATTGCGCCGCGTGGCGGGTGACATGGGCGGCGCGCGCACTGGCCACCAGCGCCTTGGTCGGCATGCAGCCGCGATTGACGCAGGTGCCGCCGAGCACGTCGCGTTCCACCAGCGCCACGCGCATGCCCGCCTCGACCATGCGCGCGGCCATGGGTGGCCCGGCCTGGCCGGCCCCGATGATGATGGCGTCGAATTCTTTCATCGCAGGCTCCAGACAACCAGGAACGCGGCGATGATGGCCACCGCGTCTTCGATCAATGCCGCAGGCAGGTCCCGCCCGAAGCGGGCGGCCATCCAGCCGCGCGTGGCCGCACCACCCAGTGTGCCGGCCAAGGCGCCCAGCAGGCCGGCCGCGGCACCACCCCAGGCCGCGCCGCCCCAGCCCGCCTGCCCCTGCAACGCCAGTGCCGCACCGCAGAGGGCGCCAACCACGAGGCGCGTACCGAATTGCAGCGGCACCTTGCGGCTGGGCGTGCTGGGCAACTGGTCCGTGATCAGTTCACCCACCGCCAGCAGGGTCAGGACCCAGGGCGTATAGGCGTAGCCGAGGAAGGCGAGGGGAGTGCCGCCAAGCGCCGGGGTACCCATCGCCGCTCCCCAGGCGATGGCGGCGGGGGCCGTCATCGCCCGCAGGCCGGCCACGATGCCGATGATGAAAGCCGCCAGCCAGAGTTCCACGCTCCGCCCTCCGCGCGATTCGGCCAGAGCCTAACAGCTTCGCCGCGCTCTCCGCAGCAGGGCCGTGGCCAGCCGGTCTATTTCGGCGCGGCGCCCGCCTGCAGCGGGAAGGCGCGGTACAGCAGCAGGTAGAGCAGCGCGCCCAGCCCCAGGCTGGCTGCCGCGACTTCCAGCGACAGGGTGAAGCCAGCGGCATGGCTGGCGGCGCGGCCCAGCAGGATGGCCACCATCGGCGGCCCGGCGATCTGCCCGATGCCGTAGACGGCGGTTAGCAGGCCCATCAGGCTGGTGGCCTGGGCCGGCCGCAGCCGCCGTGCCTCATGCATGGCGAAGAAAGTGATGGCGGTGAAGGGCAGCCCCAGCAGCAGGCTGCCGGCGACGAAGCCCGCATCGGTCGGCCAGGCCAGCGGCAACAGGATGCTCAGGCCCTGGATGACGTAGCAGCCCAGCAGCAGCAGCCGCCGGTCGATCCGCAGCGGCACCACCCGCGTCATCAGTGCCCCGGCGATGACGCCGAAGCCGAAGACCGGCCAGAAGTAGTTGCTGAGGGTGGAGCCGGGCAGTGCCTCCCGCGCGATCACCGGCAGGAAGGTCGCGGTGATGATGTAGCCGAAGCCAGCCAGCCCATAGGCCAGCACGAACAGCAACTGTTCGGTGGAATAGAAGCCGGATTCGCCGGTCCGGCCCGGCATGGCCGGCGGGGGCGGTGCGTCATGGCCCTGGAAGACGCGCCAGATCACCAAGGTCAGGAAGCCGGCCAGCAGCCCGAACACGCCCCAGGCGGTGGCGGAACTCTGGCCGTGCGACGCCATGGCGCTGGCGGCGAGGCCGGAGACGGCGATGCCGATGCCCGGCCCGGTATAGATGATGCCCCCCAGCGACGCCCGGCCCAGCCGCGCCAACTGCCCCAGGCACCAGCCGGAGGCACAGACGAAGACGATGCCGGTGACATAGCCGGCCAGGAACCGCAGCGGCGTCCAGAGCGCCGGAATGGTTGCCACCATCGCCAGCGTCAGCAGCGTGGTGATGGCAAGCCCGTAGCGCACCAGTGCCGCGCTGCCGGGAAAGCTAGGCCCGATCCGCCGCCGCAGCGCCGGCAGCGCCATGCAGGACAGCGCACCCAGCAGGTAGCCCAGGTAATTGGCGGTGGCGAGGCGGCTGCCGCCTTCCAGGTCGATGACGCCGTCATGCAGCATCATCGGCAGGATCGGCGTGAAGGCGAAACGCCCGATGCCCATGGCGGCCGACAGGCACAACGCCCCCGCCAGTGCGATGACAGCCGGGGATGCATCCCGGCGGGGGGCGTAGGGGGCCGTCATGCTGGGTCTCTCTCCTGGCCTGGGCGTCTCGGTCGACTGCCAGCGGTATCGCACGGCCCGCCCCGGCACGCACGCCACCCGGGGCGATCCCTGCCATGCGGAAGCTTGGATGCCAGGCTCAGGTGGCGGGCGGGTGCAGCCGTGTATCCAGCGCGAAGGCCTCCTGGTCCTGCACGACGTAGCCCGTAGCCGCGTCCGCGCGCAGAAAGATCAGGTTCCAGCTCCGCGTCGAGACGGCACTGGGAATGGCCACGAAGCGGTGCCGCGCCAGCAGCGCATCGCCGAATGCCTGCTGTCCGGCGCTGGGGATGCCCGGGCGCAGCCAGTTCGGGTTCGGTACATCGGCGGGCCGCACCACATGCACGGCGGCGGGCTCGCCGATCGTCAGCGAGGTCAGCACATGCGGCACCGTATCCAGCGCCTTGAAGCCCTTGTGCAAGGCCACTTCCAGGATGGCGGTGGAGGGGTCGAGCGAACAATACACCGCCCGCACGCCCCGGCTGTTCCAGCGCCCGCCGACTTGATAGGCGCCTTCGCCGCTATCCCAACTGGTGGTGAAGCGGGCCTGGTCCAACCGCCAGGCGACCAGCCCGCCCTGGCCAAGCGGCGCGGGCAGCGGCGTCAAGCGTAGACGCCGTACTCAAGCCGCTGCAGGAAATCCTCCACCAGCTCGATCCCCGCCGGCGTGGCCAGCAGGTCGATCGGCCGCCGCTGGTCCAGCCCGATCGCCGGCCGTTCCAGCCACTGCTCCGCATCCTCCTGGGAGCCGAGCACGAATGTCGCCTTCGCCAGGATGCTGGCGAATTTCCAGGCCCGGCCGCTCTGCTCGGCATTCAGCGGCTTGGAGGGCGCCTCCCGCCGCCGCTGGAAGGTCCGCAGGCTCATCCCGACGGCCTTTTCCAGCGAGGCGGTCTTCCGCAGCACCAGCAGGTTGTCCACCAGATGCCGCAGGGCCGTGCCGGGCAGCCCCTGCATCAACAGCTCATGCGCATCCAGCGGGCCATTCAGCGGGTGGCGCAATACGCGGCTGCCGCCCAGCAGCGCGGCCACCCGCTGCAATTCCATGGCCTCGCCCGCCGCCGGGGCGGTGCCAGCGATCGCTGCCATCGGAGCCTCCGTCATCTGTCGCATTCAATATGACATCTGTCGCCGCCATTTCAACGCTCGAAGCGCCAGGGTGTCGTGCTCTCCTCGTTCGGGTCCAGGGTCAGGCGGTGCTCCAACGGCGGAAAGGCGCGGCTGCGGCACTCGGCGCGGTCGCACAGGCGGCAGGAAAGGCCGATGCCGATCTTCGCCTCGGCCGGGGCGATGCCGTCCGCGTACACCACCTCCGCCGCCCGGCCGATGTCGCAGCCCATGGCGACCACATGCATCGGCGGCGGTTCCCCCCAGCGCTGGGTCGGACCGGTCAGGGTGCGGGCGAAGCAGAGGAAGGTGGCGCCATCCGGCAGCTCCGCCACCTGCACCCGCATGCTGCCGGGGGTGGCGAAGGCGGTATGCACCACCCAGCGCGGGCAGGAACCGCCGAAGCGTGCGAAGGGGAACCCCGCCGCCGAGAAGCGCTTGTCCACGTTCCCCGCCGGGTCCACCCGCAGGAAGAAGAACGGCACGCCGCGCTGGCCGCTGCGCTGCATCGTCGCCAGCCGGTGCGCCGCCTGTTCGAAGCTGACGCCGAAGCGCGCCGCCAGCAGGTCCAGGTCATGCCGCAACGTCCGCGCGGCGGCTAGGAAAGCGCCATACGGCATCAGCAGCGCGGCGGCGGCGTAGTTGAGCAGGCCGATGCGGAACAACGCCGCCGCCTCCGTCGTCGTCGGCGCGGCCGGGGCCAGGATGGCCTCCACGGCATCCCGCGCTTCCAGCAGCATCAGCTGGAAGGCCATCTGGAAGCCGCGGCTCTCGCGTGGCTGGAATTCGGAAAGTTCCAGCAGGCGCGTAGCCGGATCGTATCGGCGCAGGCTGCCTTCCAGCGGCCCGACGCGCACCCGCACGCCATGCACGCGCCGTAGCCGTTCCGCGACGGCGTGATTCAGTTCCGCCGGCGCGGCGCCAAGTTCCTCGCCGATCGTCTCGGCCACCTGTTCCAGCGCCGGGAAGTGGTTCGCCTGCTGGTGGAAGAAGTCCCGCGTCTCCTCCGTCGGCAGCACGATGCGGCGGCCGCTGGGCAGCGCCAGCCCGCTGGAATCCTCCCGCGCGACGCGCAGCGCCCGATACAGGGCCAGCATGGCGCGCGCTGCCTGCGGTGCGCCCGCGGCCAGGGTGCGGATCTCACCGTCCGGCAACTCCTCCAACCCCAGTATCGGGTCGGCCAGCACTTCCCGCAGCCCGCTTTCCAACTGCCGCTCCTGGCTGCCGGAGAGGCAATCGAGGTCGACCTGCAAGGTCTGCCCCAGCTTGATCAGCAGCGAGGCGGTCACCGCCCGCTGGTCGTGCTCGATCAGGTTGAGATAGCTGGCGGAGATGCCAAGCCGTCCGGCCAGGGCCTGCTGCGTCAGGCTCTGCTCCTGCCGCAGGCGGCGCAGCGTACGGCCAATCAGCGGGCGCGCCATTTTACAACCTTTACGATTTTACAGGGAGGTCTGTGAAGGCGAAGACCTTCTTGCAGGCATCTTCTGACTTTGCCGGGTGATCTTCAGGGCCGCAACGTGAATGATTCACACAGCCAAACGGCCCACATGACACGGAGACGACGATGCCAAACAACCCGGCCCCTTGCTACGCCCCTGACGGCGCTAACGCCGCCGGCAGTGCGGACCGCTTCGCCGGCATCCGCCGCGACTACACCCCGGCGGAGGTGGAGCGCCTGGCGGGCTCCTTCCGCATCCGCCACACCCAGGCGGAGAACGGCGCCCGCCGCCTGTGGCAGCTGCTGCACAGCGAGGCCTTCGTGAACACGTTGGGCGCATTGACTGGCAACCAGGCGCTGCAGCAGGTGAAGGCCGGGCTAAAGGCGATCTACCTCTCCGGCTGGCAGGTGGCGGCGGACGCCAATTCGGCCGGGGCGATGTACCCGGACCAGTCGCTCTACCCGGTGGACTCCGTGCCGACGGTGGTGCGTCGGATCAACAACGCGCTGCGCCGCGCCGACCAGATCGCGCATCTGGAAGGGCAGGGCGACCGCACGGAATGGATGGCCCCCATCATCGCCGATGCGGAGGCCGGCTTCGGCGGCCCGCTGAATGCCTATGAGCTGATGCGCGCCATGATCGAGGCCGGCGCCGCCGGCGTGCATTTCGAGGACCAGCTGGCCAGCGAGAAGAAATGCGGCCACCTGGGCGGCAAGGTGCTGGTGCCGATCAGCCAGCACATCCGCACCCTGAACGCCGCGCGCCTGGCCGCGGATGTGGAGGGCGTGCCTACCGTGCTGCTCTGCCGCACCGATGCGGAGAGCGCCCAGTTGCTGACGGCCGATATCGACGAACGCGACCGTCCCTTCATCAGTGGCGAGCGAACACCGGAAGGGTTCTTCCGCATCAGGCCCGGCATCGGCAAAGCCTACGCCATAGCCCGTGGCCTGGCCTATGCGCCCTATGCCGACCTGCTGTGGTGGGAGACCTCCGAGCCCGACCTGGACGACGCCCGCGCCTTCGCCGAGGCCATCCACCGCGAGTACCCGGGTAAGCTGCTGGCCTATAACTGTTCCCCCAGCTTCAACTGGAAGCGGAAGATGAGCGAGGCGCAGGCGGAACGCTTCCAGCGCGAGATCGGCGCCATGGGCTACAAGTTCCAGTTCATCACTCTGGCCGGCTTCCACAGCCTCAACCACGGCATGTTCCGCCTGGCGCGCGGCTACCGGGACCGCGGCATGGCGGCCTATTCCGAGCTGCAGCAGGCCGAGTTCGCGTCCGAGGCCGATGGCTACACCGCGACGCGCCACCAGCGCGAGGTCGGCGTCGGCTATTTCGACGCGGTGGCCACGGCGGCCTCCGGCGGCACATCGAGCACCACCGCCATGGCCCGCAGCACCGAGGCCGCGCAGTTCCACGACCATCACCCTGCCCCCGCCGCCCCGGCGATGGCCAAGTAGAGGATGCCTCCCATGGATCACGAACAGGATTTCGACGACGGGCTGGTGCACCACCATCACTGGGCCGCCAAGCCCGCCGTGGCAGCCCGGCCGCACCGCCTGCCGGGCCCGCCCGATACCTCGCTGATCCCAACGCCGAGCACCGCCTACCGGGACGACGATCTGGAAGGCTGAACTCTCCACGGATCGCCGCCCGGCACGGGCCACCGCTTAGGCGGTGGCCCGTTTGCGTTGACGCGCCCCCGCTGAGGCCTGAGGCGTGACGGTGCGTTACGCGGCGTCAAATAAATCGATTCCGGATTGAATATCGGTGGCGATGGCGGGTGGCGGCCCAGAGTATTGGATCAGCCGCCCCGGTCTTTCCGATTCATCAGGCTTCGGCCCGTTTCCGCGTGACGCGGTAACGTCGGCCTGCCTGTCCGGCCCGCCCTTTCAGGCCGTGACCATCCATTCAGCAGACATCTACAGATGCAGGTCAGCTATGCTGCGCCGCACAATGCTGCCTGCGATGCCCCGGCAGGGCTGCAGATGCCGCGTTGAACCTGTTGAATTGTCGTGATTCAGACCGCCCAGGCGCCTGCCAAGCCAAGGCTCACTGAGCGTTCGGACTCGGCAAGCAATCGTCAAGCGAAGCCGGGAGCCGCCAGTAACTCCTGTGAAGAAATGGCGACAAATACCTAACCTTACCAACAGCGGTCTCGTCGCCCGGCTTTGCATCTACTGGCTCTCACTGCTCCGCTCCAGCCGGATGAGGCGGGGCGCCGGGCCTGAGCCGAACATTATGTTTACGCATCGGAATTGCATAACTGTAAGATTTTTCGACGATATTGCAATCCTCACAGAATTGTGGGATCAAATCCCCGGTGCCAGAGTCTTGACAGTTTGGCGCTGAGTCTTGGTCGGGAACGTGGATTCAATAACGAATCAATTTTATTGATTATGTACTGAGATCACAACGAACTTCCCAAGGTTTTTCTTCGAAGGATTTATCCTGGATGCAGATTGATTTGAACCTGGAGAATGCCGGGGCCGATACCCTTGCGGGCGGCATCACGACATTCGGACAGGTCTTCACCCAGGGCGAAGTCAGCGCAAAGGCTGGCCTTGTCGCCACGGTGAACGGCGTCGACATCCCGGTGCAAATGGATGTTAAGACGACCTATGCCGATGGCTCGGTCAAAATGGCCGTGCTGTCCATGGCTCGTCCCGACCTCCCGGCAGGGGCTATCGTGGATGTCGCCCTGTCCACGGTGGCCTCCGCCACCGCTTCCACGCCGATCGATCTCTCTTCGGCCCTGAACAGCCATTCCTTTGCGGTGGATCTCACCAGCCAGGGCCAGACCACCCATGTCGACGTTCTGGCCGCGCTGAAGCAGGCGCTCGCCGACGGCACTGCCAGCTTCTGGCAGAAGGGCGACTTGGCAACCCAGGCGCGGGTCGAGATCCCGCTTGATGGCTCCCAGCGCCTGATCTTCGACGTCACCGCCTTCAAGGGCGGCGGGATGAGCGTCGAGGCGCAGTTCAACAATGACGGTGTCATGGGGACCGATGGCGGCCGGGTCAACTACAAGGTCGCCGTCTCCATGGACGGCCAGGTGGTGGCTGAGGAGCATGTGAACCAGGCTCAGTACCAGAACTGGCACCAGAGCTACTCGTCCAACGGTACCGATGGCGGCCAGGGCCTGGGCGATCCCGCCGAAGGCTGGCTGAACATCCGTCAGGACATCGCGCATCTGCAGGCCACCGGCGCGGTTGCGCATTACGACCTTACCGTCGGTATCTCGGACACGATGCTGGACGGCTTCGCCACCGCGACCCAGTCCAATGGCTGGGGTGACCCGCTGGCGACCAACGAAGTCAGCCAGTTCATGCCCGGCACCGGCGCGCGTGCCGATATCGGCATCACCACGGAATCCAACACCGCCTGGCTGATGTCCCAGGACCCGCGCGCCGCCGCTTACGCGCTGGGTCAGGCCGAGACCGCCAGCGCCGTCACCTGGCATCTCTGGGACACCGCCAACAAGGGCTGGCTCAGCACCGAAGATTATCCGAGCCTATGGACGGATGAGCGCGGCGGCACCGGCTCGGCTGGCGATGCCTCCTCGGGTGGCCTGACGCAGCAGATCGGCAACAGCTCCGGCTGGGACCTGGATTCCGCGCATCAGCCGGACCTGTCCTACGTCCCGTACCTGATGACCGGCCAGCGCTGGATGCTGGACAACCTGAACGCCCAGGCCAGCTGGAACATCGTGGCGCAGTGGCCGTCCGACCGCGCCAATGCCAACGACATCGTGGTCGACGGCAACCAGGTGCGCGGCGCCGCCTGGGCGCTGCGCCAGATCGACGAGGCCGCCTGGGCCGCGCCGGATGGCAGCGCCGAGAAGGCCTACTTCACCGAAGCCTCCGAAGCCAACTGGTCCTGGCTTGTCTCCAAGATCCCGGAATGGACGGCGGAGCAGGGCGAGGCGCATGGCTGGTTGCCCGGCGTCTACGGCGTCGATGGTGCCATGCCGCCGTGGCAGCAGGATTATTTCGCCTCCACCGTCATCGCCGCCGCCAGCCGCGGCAATGCCGATGCGCTGACCTTCCTGGAATGGCAGACCAACTTCCTGGTCGGTCGCTTCACGCATGAAGGGCAGGGCTTCGACCAGCATGACGGCGCCGCCTACCTGATCGCCATCGCGGATGGCAGCGGCAAGCCGTACCAGACCTGGGCCGAGATCGGTGCGCAGACGGACGCGCATGGCTGGTCCAACAACCAGGGTTGGGACAACAGCCAGGGCGACTACGCGCAGCTCGCACTCGCCACTCTCGCCGGTATCGCGCACCTGACCGGCTCGGCCGAGGCCGCCGCCGCGTACGAGGCGCTGGTGGCCGACAACGCGCCCTTCAGCACCGCGGCGGACTTTGCCCGTGACCCGACCTTCGCGCTGGCCGCGCCGGGCACGATCAACATCTCGCCCACCCTTCCGGTGACGCCGCCGGTGGTGATCCCGCCGATCACGATTCCGCCCGTCGTCATCCCCCCTGTGGTGACGACGCCGGAGATCACGCTGCCGGGCACCCCGTCCTCCAGCACGGATGGCAGCGGCACCCCGGTGGTCACTCCGCCGACAGACACGACGCCGGCCAAGCCGCTCGACCCGGCCGGCAGTGTCTCGCTCTCCATCTGGCTTGGTGCCGATTCCTGGCGCGGAGATCCGAAGGCGATCGTGACCGTGGATGGCGTCACCGCCTTCCATGGCAACGTCTCGGCCAGCCATGAGAGCGGCGGCATGGAGATCCATCTGGGCGATGTCTCCGCGCGGGACACGCATGTGGTGGAAGTGGAGTACCTCAACGATGTCTGGGGCGGCGATCACAACCACGACCGCAACCTGTATGTCGAGGATGTGCGCCTGAACGGTGTGTCCACCGGTGATAGCGCACCGATGGAGAAGTCCGGGACGGTGACGTTCGACGTCTCATACCAGGATGACCCGCAGCACGCCGTGGCGCCTGCCATGGTGGTCACCGACCACATCTTTATCAGCTGAGGTCGGGCTGATTTCGATGACTGGCTGAGCACGCCATCATCGTTTGCGTATGAAACACACGGGGCGGCCCCTTGGGTCCGCCCCGTGTTCCTGCACGTTGGCGGTCGGATCAGGCCGCGCGGGCGGCCCGGCGACGGCGCGCCACGCCCAGCGCTGCCAGGCCGAAGCCGAACAGGGCGAGGGACGCGGGCTCCGGCACGCGGATCTCACGCACCAGCTTCCGCTCGATCGCCTGGGCGAAGTCGCCGAAGTCGTTGGCGATTTCCAGGAAGCCGTTGGCGCCGCCGACGATGCTGTTCTGGTAGAACGCAGCCACGCCAGCCTCGCCCAGAATGGCCAGGCCGTTGATGGTGTCGACGCCGCCAGCCAGCGCATTGTTGCGGGCAGTGGCGGTATTCACGCCATCGTTCTGCACGCCGTCACCGGAGACGTCGATGACCTGGCGCGCGGACTCGTAGCCATTGTTGTTGAACAGCGGCGCTGCGAAGTTCAGCGCGTTGCCCGGTGCCGTCTGGCCGCTATAGGCACGGGCGATGCTGTTGATCGCGGCGGCGAAGGAGTTGGCGGTGGTGGCGCTGTTGATCAGCGTCCAGCCGACCGACTGCGTCGCCTGGCCGGCGCCGGACCACTGGATGAAGTTGACGGCGATGGCGCCGCCCACGCTATCCAGGATCGCGGCCTGCACGGCGGCGCTCTGGAAGGCCTGGACGTAGCCCTGCTTCTGCAGGTTGTACTCGCTGGTGTCGATGCTGCCTGATACGTCGATCAGCAGCGACAGTTCCAGCCCGACCGGCACGGCATAGGCCGGGGCGGTGAAGGCAACGGGAGCGGCGATGACTGCGATGGCAGCCAGTCCTCTCACGGAGCGGCACATCGTCAAGACTGACATTGGATAATCCTCCTGTACGGAAGCCGGCCTTGCTGGCTGCCTCCAGCCACAGCAACAGCAAGCCCCGTGCCAGGATATAAAATTCATATTTAACAGTGCATTATAACATTAACATTCCGATAAGTGATCGACCTGTAAGGATGGTGCGTTGCAAAAGTCCAGCTCGCGCTCGGCCTCAGCCCGCCGCATCCCAGGTGGGTGCGAGGCCTGGGGGGCTCACCAGGCGCCCATCCGGACGCGCCAGGGCGTGGATGGCCGCCATCTCCGCCGCGTCCAGCACAAGGTCGGCGATGGCCAGGTTCTCGGTCGCCCGGTCCTCCCGCACGGTCTTGGAGAGCGCCACGACGCCTTCCTGCTGCACCAGCCAGCGCAGCACCACCTGCGCCACGCTCCGGCTATGCCGGGCGGCGATGTCGCGCAGCACCGGGTCCTGCAACACCTTGCCATCGGCCATGGGGTAGTAGGCCGTCAGCGCCATCCCCGCCGCACGCGCGGCCTCCAGCACGAAGGACTGGTCCAGATAGGGGTGGTACTCCACCTGGTTGGTCACCAGCGGCGCGGCGCTCAGCCCTGCGGCCTCGGCCATCTGGGCGGTGTTGAAGTTGCTGATGCCAATATGCCGCGCCCTGCCAGCCTGCCGCACGGCATTCAGCGCGCCGATCTGCTCAGCCAGCGGTACGGCGTCGTTCGGCCAGTGCAGCAGCAGCAAATCCACGTAGTCGGTGCGCAGCCTGCCCAGGCTCTCATCGACCGAGCGCTGCAGGTCCCCCTGGCGGTAACGGTCCACCCACACCTTGGTCGTCAGGAACACCTCGCCCCGGGCTATGCCGGAGCGGGCGATGCCTTCGCCCACCGCGGCCTCGTTGCCATAGGCCTGGGCGGTGTCGATATGGCGGAAGCCGAGCTTCAGGACCTGCGGCACCATGCGCACCACATCCGGCTCCGCCATTCGGAAGGTGCCGAAGCCGAGGGCGGGGATCTGCGCGCCATGCGCGATGACGTCATGCATCGGTGAAAACTCCAGGACATTGCGTTGGCCCGCATATGCGCCCGATGCCGGCGCGGCTGTATTCGCCACGCCGGACAATCACCTGTGCCGTGAATTCACCAACAGGGGCCTCGGCCGGTCAGTCGAGCCCGACAGTCTGGATTACCTCGAACCCCTCGAATTGCGGCGGGCCGAGATAGAGCGGCTTGCGCTCGCCAGCGCCGCGATGCGCCGCCCGAAAGGCTTCCGACTGCGTCCAGGCCTCGAAATCCGCTTTGTCGCGCCAGACGGTGTGGGAGGAATAGAGCGCGTGGTCCTCCCGCACCGGGCCGCGCAGCAGGTGAAATTCGACGAAGCCGGGCACGGTCTTCAAGTGGGAATCCCGGCTCAGCCAGACCTCCTCGAACTCCGCCTCGGAGCCTAGGGCCACCTTGAACCGGTTCATCGCGATAAAGGTCATGGGCGGCTCCTGTGCGGTTTTTGCGAAGAGTTCGCAATATGCTAAGCCTGCCGCCCCTGCCTGTCGAGCCGGACCCCGGCCTTGTCTTCCCCGCCGGCCAAGGAACCCTGCCTGGATGCCCGTCATCCCCCCCGACATCGCCGCGGTCGCCGATTACGAGCCGCATGCCCGCCAGCGCCTGGATGCCGCCATCTGGGCCTCGATCACCGGCGGCAGCGCGGATGAGCATACCGTGGCGGAGAACCGCGCCGCGTTCGCCCGCATCCGCCTGAACAACCGCGTACTGGCCGACATGTCCGGCGCCCATACCAGGCTGGAACTGTGCGGCCAGGCGCTGGAGCACCCGATCCTGCTGGCCCCCACCGCCTGGCACCGCCTGCTGCACCCGGAAGGGGAGGCGGCGACGGTCATGGGTGCCTCCGCCATGCGGGCCGCCATGGTGGTCAGCGCCATGGCCAGCCTGCCGCTGGAAGCGATCGCCAAGCGGGCGACCTCGCCCCTGTGGTTCCAGCTCTACGTGCAGCCGGATCGCGCCTTCACCCACGCGCTGGTGCAGCGGGCGGAAGCGGCCGGCTACGGCGCCATCGTCGTCACCATCGATGCGCCGGTCACGCTGCGGAACCAGGAGCAGCGCGCCGGCTTCCGCTTGCCACTGGGTATCGAGGCAGTGAACCTGCGCGGCGCCCAGCCGCCCCCGCCACCCAAGGCCGCCGCGCATGAGAGCGAGGTCTTCAACGGCCTGCTCGCCGGTGCCGCCACCTGGGAAGACATCGCCATCCTGCGGGCGCGGACCAGGCTGCCCCTGCTGCTGAAGGGCATCATGACGCCGGCGGACGCGCTGAAGGGCATCGAGATCGGCGCGGACGCGCTGATCGTCTCCAACCACGGCGGCCGGGTGCTGGACACCCAACCGGCCAGTATCGACGCCCTGCCGCGCATTGCCGAGGCGGTGGCGGGGCGGGTGCCGCTGCTGCTGGATGGCGGCATCCGCAGGGGTACCGACGTGCTGAAGGCGCTGGCGCTGGGCGCCCGCGCCGTGCTGGTCGGGCGCCCGGTGCTGCACGGCCTGGCCGTCGGCGGCGCCACCGGCGTCGCCCATGTGCTGAAGCTGCTGCGGACGGAGTTGGAGATCGCCATGGCGCAGACCGGCTGCGCCACTCTGGACGCGATCGGGCCGGAGGTCATCTGGCGGCCATGATCGACAGCCTCGCCCCGGTGTTCGAAGGTCCGCTGGCCTTCGTGCGCGATGTGCTCTCCCTCCGCGTCGCCCCTGGCGAGGGCGAGCCCGTCCGCTGCGCCGACCTGCTGCGGCCGGAGGTGCTAGAGGGATTGTTGGACCGCTACGCCGTGCAGCACCAGGGCGCCGACAGGCGCGCCGTCGTCTCCATGTGGACGCAGTACTATGCCGCCCGGCTGATCTACCCGGTGCTGGGTGCCAACCTGCTACTGGGCCGCGACCTGCCGCTGGCACTAGAGGACACGGTGCTGCATGTGGCGGAGGACGGCTCCCCCCTCGGTTTCTGCATCGCCGATGAGGGCGGCCCGGTCGCCGATGCCGGCATGGCGCGCTTCGCACCGCTGGTGCGGCAGCACCTGGCGCCGCTGGTGGGCGCGGTGGCCTCGCTCGGCCGCGTGGCGCCAAAGCTGGTCTGGAGCAACGCCGGCATCCGCTTCGCCGGCACCGCCAACATCGCCCGGCGGCAGAACCAGCTCTCACCGCAGTCCCAGGCGGATATCGACGCGCTCCTGAACAACCGCTGCTGGCCGGATGGCTGGGACAACCCGTTGTTCCAGCCCTACCGCACTGTGGAGACCTGCGGCGAGGCCGTGGAGCGCCGCCGCGTCTGCTGCCTGCGCTACCTGCTGCCGGCCTTCGAGGGCTGCGGCGTCTCCTGCCCCCTGCCGGATGGCCGCGGCCGCAAGCCGGAACCCGCCCAGCGCCATGAAGGCCAATCGACATTTGGCTGAGGGCGCCAGGGAAGGTCAGGGGAAAGAAATCCCCTGCGTAAATGTATATGTTTACGCCATCCTGTTTTCTGTCAGTTGGCGTGGGCCCTGGAGACCGGCAGGTAGGCCACCTGGGCTGAACTAGCAGCCTTCGGCGGCACCCAGTCTGATACGGAAAGGGCGACACCCCCACAGCCACGCCCAAAAGACTCGAGGAAGAAAGATGGGGTCCGGGGAATTCCTTCCCCGGCCTTTCCAGCGTTTGGCCGAATATCGATCCCGCGCAAGGCTCGCCCTCCGCGGAGAGCGAGCACATCCCGGCGTTTGGCTGGCGTGCGCTCATTCCCGTTCAAGTTGCGATGAACACCCGCTCAGATACGGCATCGGACAGTGCAACACGGACTGCGAGTTCAGGACCGGCCAGCCACCCAGCAGGCCGGGCCCTGCGGCCGGGTCGCATAGAAGCTGGAGGCGCACGGCTGGGCGCGGCACGCGCAACTGTCGGGGTCGTGCGGTTGCGCCCTGCGCCCCGCCATCATAAGCCGACTCCCTGAAGGAGCGTCCGTCATGACTTCCCCGATCCCGGTCCAGGCCCAACTGCCCCCAGCCCGCAGTTGGGGCGGTGAGCTGCGCGCCATGCTGCTGCTGGCCTGGCCCCTGGCGCTGACCAATCTCTCGCAGGTCGCGCTGCTGGTGACGGACACCATCTTCCTCGGCCATCTGGGTGAGATCCCGCTGGCGGCGGCGACGCTGGGCGGCAACCTGCACTTCATCGCCATGGCGCTGCCCTTCGGCCTGGCCTTCGCCGCCACCGCCATGATGGCGCAGGAGAAAGGGCGCGTCCGCGGCCACATGCGCGAAATGCGCCGCACCTTCCGCCAGGCCTGCTGGCTCGGGGTGCTGGTGTATATTCCGATCGCCGTCACGCTGTGGAACAGCGGCCCCATCCTGCGTGCCACCGGCCAGGACCCGTCGCTGGCGGACGCGGCACAGACCTTCACCCGCGCCATGATGTGGGGCCTGCTGCCCTTCTATGGCTTCATGCTGCTGCGCGGCTTCCTCTCGGCGCTGGAGCGGCCACGCGCCGCGCTCTGGGTCTCGCTGGCGGCGGTGGGGCTGAATGCCGTGCTCAGCTACGCGCTGGTGCTGGGCGGCTTCGGCGCGCCCTCGCTCGGCGTGCTGGGTGCGGGCATTGCCAGCGCCACCTCCAACGCCTTCATGTTCGTCGGCCTCGCCATCCTGGTATCGCTGGACCGGCGCTTCGCCCGTTTCCGCCTCGCCGGCCGCTTCTGGCGGGCGGACTGGCGGCGCATGGCGGAGCTCACCCGCATCGGCCTGCCCATCGCCGGCACCATGCTGTTGGAAATCGGCATCTTCAGCGGTACGGCGCTGGTGATGGGTTGGTTCGGCCCGGCGGCGGTGGCGGCGCATGCCGTGGCGCTGCAGGTAGCCAGCGCCGCCTTCATGATCCCGATGGGCATCAGCCAGGCCGCCACCGCCCGCGTCGGCCTGGCCGCCGGCGCCACCGATCCGCTGGGCGTCCGCCGCGCTGGCTGGACCGCCATCGGGCTCGCCGCCGGCTTCATGGCCCTGACCGCCACGCTGCTGTTCCTGCTGCCGGACCGCCTGGCCAGCCTGTTCCTCAGCGAGGAATTCGCCGACACGCGCCGCCTGGCCGCGACACTGCTGATGGTGGCCGGGCTGTTCCAGCTGGCTGACGGTGTCCAGGTCGCGGCGGCCGGCGCCCTGCGTGGCCTGAAGGATACCAGGCTGCCGCTGCTGTTCGCCGCGCTTGGCTACTGGGGCCTCGGCCTTCCCATCGGCCTGCTGTTGGGCTTCCCGCTGGGCATGGGTCCCCTTGGCATCTGGTTCGGCCTTGCCGCCGGCTTGGCTGTGGTGGCGGTCCTGATGACGCTGCGCTGGCGGAAGCTGGCGTTCCTGCGGGCCTGAGCGCTGCCATCAGGGGGTTGAAGAAAGCCGGGGAAGGAATTTCCCGGGCCTAGGAAGGCGCTTCAAGTTCAGGCGCCGCCGCACAATGATCTTCGGCCCTCGCACCTTCAGCACCCGATATTCCAGTATTCAGCTGCGCACGGCCCCTAAGCCCCCGCCAAACTCGCAGAATGAAGAAGGGGCATGGGGAATTTCTCCCCCAGCCTTCCTTTCTTCCCCGCTCAGCGCTCGCAGCGAATGAACACCGTGCTGCGGTTGGCGATCTCGCCCACATCCGCCGCGCTGCGTTCCGTGCCGCCGCTGTCGGCGGTGGCGGGCGTCAGGCCGGCGCGGCGCAGGAACTCCACGGCCGCCGTGCCTTTCACGGCGAAGTTGATGTTCTGGGCAATATCCCCGGTGCGCTGGGAGACCGCGCTGGCGTTCAGCTTGCTGACCACGACGCCGACGATGTTGCCGTGCAGGTCCAGCAACGGCCCGCCGGAATTGCCCGGCTGTACCGGCGCGCTGATCTGGTACTGGCCGGGATTGTTCCCCAGCCCATTCAGCCCGTTCACCTCGCCCCGCGTCAGCTTGGGGTCGGAGGAAAGCAGGCCCGGCAGCGGGAAACCGTAGGCGATGACGCCTTCGCCGCGCCGCACCTCCGGCTGCGCCCGGAAGGGCAGGGCCGGGCCAGGATTACCCGGCACGACCAGCAGCGACAGGTCCAGATTGGCATCCACCCGTGCCGGCGGCACGGCCGGCAACATCCGCCCATCGGCGGTGCGGACGAAGATCTTGTCGCAGCCATTCACCACGTGCTGGTTGGTCAGCACCCGGTCCGTCGCCACCACGAAGCCGCTGCCGCTGGAGACGGCCCTGGCGCGCGGGTTCGGCGCGCCCGGCGCCGGCTGGGTCGGCGCGGTGGCGGTTGCCGCACGTACCGCGCCTGGTTCCAGCACTGCGCGGGGCGTGGCGCAGATATCCTGGTTCCGCAGCACCGCTTCCCGCCCGTCGGCCAGCACCAGGCGGATGTCGAAGCGGCAGCCGGCCTCGGCATCCGGGCGCAGGGTCAGCGCCTTTTCGGTCGGCATCGGGCCCGGGGCCAGGTTGTTGCCCCAGTCCGGCCGGCCACTGCGCACGGCATACACCGCGCTGGCATCCTGCCCGGTGCGGTTGACGATCTGGAAGCGGTTCTGCGCCTGCTGGGCCAGCGCGCCACCGGCCTGCAAGGCCAGGGTCATGGCCAGGGCGGCTGCGAGCGGTGCCGCGGTGAGGCGGAACCGGCGCGGGGCTGGGGCAGGGGGGATGGCGAGGCGGATCGGGGAGGGGTCCATGCGCGCGGATGTTCCCTGCCCCGCGTCCGGCGTCAATCGGCGTTACGTGCCTTGACCTTCCCATAGTGGGAATCCCTACATGGCCCGGTATGCCCGATACAGCCACTCTCGCCCCCAGCCTGTCCCTGCCCATCTCCGGCATGACCTGCGCCAGCTGTGCCGGCCGGGTCGAGCGGGCCCTGCGAAAGGTGCCGGGTGTCGAGGACGTCTCGGTCAATCTGGCCGCCGAGCAGGCGCAACTGCGCGGCACCGCGCCCCTCGCAGCATTGTCCGCCGCCATCGAGGGCGCCGGCTACTCGGTGGAGGAGACCACGCGGGACATCGGCGTCACCGGCATGACCTGCGCCAGCTGCTCTGCCCGGGTGCAGCGGGCGCTGGAGCGGGTGCCGGGCGTGATCTCCGCCAGCGTCAATCTGGCCAATGAACAGGCGCATCTCCGCCTGTTGCCGACGGTCGAGACCTCCGCGCTGGCAGCAGCCCTGGAGAAGGCGGGCTATGCCCTGGCCGCCGTCACCGAGGACGCCGCGCCTGACGCGGCGCCGGGCCATCGGGCCGAGGTCGAGCTCGGCATCGCTTTCCTGCTGGCCGCGCCGTTCCTGATAGGCATGCTGGGCATGGCTTTCGGGCAGGACTGGATGCCGCCGGGCTGGGCGCAGCTGCTGCTGGCGGCCCCGCTGCAATTCTGGCTGGGCGCCCGGTTCTACCGCGCTGGCTGGCGTGCCTTGCGCGCCGGCGTCGGCAATATGGATTTGCTGGTTGCGCTGGGCACCAGCGCCGCCTTCGGCCTTTCGGTCGTCCTGCTGTGGCAGGGCGTGCATCACCTGTATTTCGAGGCCGCCGCGGTCGTCATCGCCTTCGTCCTGCTCGGCCGATATTTCGAGGCACGGGCGAAGCGTGCCACCGGGGCCGCCATTGCTGCCTTGCTGGCCCTGCGGCCGCGCACCGCCCGCCGCCTGGATGCGGCGGGGCAAGAGCAGGAGGTCGCCCTGGCCTTGCTGCGCGTCGGGGACCGCGTTGTCATCCGCCCCGGCGAGCGTGTGCCCGCTGATGGTACCATCGAAGCCGGCGAGGCTGGCCTGGATGAAAGCGCGCTGACCGGCGAAAGCCGCCCGGTGGAGAAGGGGGTCGGCGACGCCGTTGCCACCGGCACCGTCTCGCTCGATGGCCGGCTGGTGGTGCAGGTCACCGCCGTCGGCGGCGATACCCGCCTGGCGCAGGTGGCAGCGCTGGTGCAGGCCGCCCAGGCCAGCCGCGCACCGGTGCAGAAGCTGGTGGACCGCGTCAGCGCCGTGTTCGTCCCAGCGGTGGTCGGCATCGCCGTGCTGACCTTCCTGGGTTGGCTGCTGGCCGGCGCCGGGCCGGCGGTGGCGCTGCTGCACGCAGTCGCCGTGCTGGTCATCGCCTGCCCCTGCGCCCTGGGCCTTGCCACGCCCGCCGCCATCATGGCCGGTACCGGCGCCGCGGCCCGCGCCGGCATCCTGATCCGCGATGCCGTGGCGCTGGAGCAGGCGGGGCATATCAGCCTCGTCGCCTTCGACAAGACCGGGACGCTGACGGAGGGCCGACCTAGCCTCGCCGCGCTGCACCCCGCCGCGGGCATCGCCGGCGAGGCCGCCCTGGCGCTGGCCGCCAGCCTGCAGGCCGGCAGCGAGCACCCGCTGGCCCGCGCCGTGTTGCAGGCGGCCGGTGGCCAGCCGGCGGCGGCGGAAGCCTTCCGAGCCCTGCCGGGTCGGGGCGTCGAGGGCGTGGTGGATGGCCGCCGCTTGGTCCTCGGCAGTACCCGCGTGCTGGAGGAAAACGGCCTGCAACCCGGCCCGCTGGACACACTGGCCCGGGCCGAGGCCGCGCAGGGCCACACACTCTCCTGGCTGATCGAAGCCGGTAGCACCCCGCGCCTGTTGGCGCTGCTGGCCTTCGCCGATGCGCCGCGCGCCAGTGCTGCCGATGCCGTCAACGCCTTGAAAGCCCAGGGCGTCGCCGTCGCCATGCTGACCGGCGATGGGCCGGACGCCGCCGCCAGCGTCGCCGGGGCGCTGGGCATCGGCCAGGTGGCGGCCGGTATCCTGCCGGATGGCAAGGCGGCCCAGGTGACGGCCTGGCAGCGGGAAGGCCATCGCGTCGCCATGGTCGGGGATGGCGTGAACGATGCCGCCGCCCTGGCCAGCGCCGATCTCGGCATCGCCATGGGCAGCGGCACGGATGCCGCGATCGCCGCCGCGCATGTCACGCTGCTGCGGCCGGACCCGGCGCTGGTGCCTGCCACCTTGGCCATCACTCGCCGCACTTTGGCGAAGATCCGCCAGAACCTCGTCTGGGCCTTCGGCTTCAACGCGCTGGGCATCCCGCTGGCGGCGTTCGGCGGCCTTTCTCCGGCGCTGGCGGGGGCGGCAATGGCGTTCTCTTCGGTGGCGGTCCTGTCCAACGCCTTGCTGCTGGCTCGCTGGAGGGCTGCATGAATATCGGCAACGCCGCCAAGCTCTCGGGCGTCACCACCAAGATGATTCGTCATTATGAGTCGCTGGAGCTGATCCGCTCCCGCCGCCTCTCCAACGGCTATCGGGACTATGAGGCGTCCGATGTCGCGCGGCTGCGCTTCATCCGCCACGCCCGGTCCCTGGCCTTCCCGCTGGAGGATGTGCGGAAGCTGCTGGCGCTCTGGGCCGACCATAACCGTGCCAGCGCCGATGTGCGCGGCATCGCCCTGGCGCATGTGGAAGCGCTGGAAGCCAAGGCGCAGGCCATGCAGGCGATGGCCCGCAGCCTGCGTCACCTGGCCGCGCATTGCTGCGGCGATTCGCGGCCTGACTGCCCCATCCTGGATGAACTGGAAAAGACACTATGAGTGAGACGATCGAACTGACGGTGCGCGGCATGGATTGCGCCCATTGCGTGCGTGCGGTGACCCAGGCCATCCAGGCCGGGGACCCGGCCGCGCAGGTGGCGGTGGACCTGGCAAGCGGCAAGGTCCGCGCCACCACCAGCCTGCCGCGCGATCGGGTGGAAACGGCGATCCGCGAGGAAGGCTACGACGTCGCTGCCTAGGCCTGCGGGCTGGGCGATGGACGGTTGGAGAAGGAATTCCCCAGAGAAGGTGCCCGGAGAATTCCTTCTCCGGCCTTTCGCCGCTTCAGCGGACGATTCGCGTTGCACGGTTTGTTCATGCTGCCCGTGGCAGAAAGAGGCGATGCAGGCTGGCGCCTTCCGCCGGCGCAAGGGCACACCGCGATGACGAACGACCGCACCCCCGGCCCCGATGAAACTGGCTCCAGGGAGCCGGGCGCCGAATCTCCGCCCCCCGGCTACACTAACCGGCGTTTCACCGGCTACGGCGGCAGTGACGAGGCGACGCGGCAGCAGATGCTCCTGGAAGCGCAGGCTGCCCAGGTCAAGCAGGCGCTGACCTCCCCGGCACTGAACCCGGTCATCTCCCGCCTGCGGGAGGATCTGGACCGATTGCTGGACGCGTTGCCGGAGGACCCGGCCCCGCCACCGCCGTCCGGCGCCGAGACCAGCATGGCCCATAGCCTCGACCACTGGTCGCTGGCCTGGCGCCAACGCGCCCTAGCGGACCTCGATGAACGCGTGGCGGAGATGAAGCAGGTCTATGTCATCCACCGGGGGGACAGCCACCGCCACCTGCTGTTCGTGGACCGCCAGGGCCGCCACATGCTGGCGGTGCAGCCGCAGGAGCCCGCCTCCGCCCTGCGCTACAACAAGCTGGCGCAGGGCACCGAACTGAACGACCTGTACGGGCCCTTCGCCCGGCTCTCCGACACGCCCAGGGGTTAGCGGCGGGGTAAAACGGCCTCGCCGGTCCGTCAGAGGGTTTCCACCGGGCCGGAGCGCGCTACTCTGCTCCGCGCCAGTCGGAGGAAATACAACGCCATGCTGCCGCTCTCCCGCTTCACCGTGCTTGATCTCACACGCGTCCGCTCTGGCCCCACGGCCGTCCGGCAACTCGCGGACTGGGGCGCCAACGTCATCAAGATCGAGGCGCCGGAAGAAGTGGATACCGGCAAGGGCCTGGGTGGCGACGCGCTGGGGCCGGATTACCAGAATGTCCACCGCAACAAGCGCGCCATCACCCTGAACCTGAAGAAGCCGGAGGGCATTGCCGCCTTCCGCCGCCTGGTGGCGCAGGCGGATGTGGTGGTGGAGAACTACCGCCCCGACGTGAAGGCCCGGCTGGGCATCGACTACGATGCGCTGGCCGCGATCAATCCGCGCATCGTGCTGGGCAGCATCTCCGGTTTCGGCCAGGACGGCCCCTACGCCAAGCGGCCGGGCTTCGACCAGATCGCCCAGGGCATGGGCGGGCTGATGAGCGTGACCGGCCTGCCGGGCCAGGGCCCGGTGCGGGCCGGCATTCCCGTGGCGGACCTGACCGCCGGCCTGTACTGCGCCATCGGCATCATGGTGGCGTTGCTGGAGCGGGAGCAGACCGGCAAGGGCCGCTGGGTCCATACCAGCCTGCTGGAAGCCATGGTGGCGATGATGGACTTCCAGGCCACCCGCTGGACCATGAAGCAGGACGTGCCGCAGCAGGCTGGCAACGACCACCCGACCACCATTCCCACCGGCCTGTTCCGCACCAGCGACGGCGTCATCAACATCGCCGGCGGCGGTGGCGAGATGTGGCGCCGGATCGTCGAGGTGCTGGGCATCGAGGAAGAGGCGAAGGACCCCGATCTCGCCACCGACAAGCTGCGTGCCCAGAACCGGCAGAAGACCAACGCGGTGCTGCAGGCGCGGCTGGAGAGCGACACCTCCGCCAACTGGGTCAGCCGGTTCAACGCCGCCGGCGTGCCCTGCGGCCCGATCTATTCGATGGACCAGGTCTTCGCCGATGAGCAGGTGAAGCATCTCGGCCTCGCTTGGCCGGTGCAACACCCGAAGCTCGGTGAGATCGAGCTGGTGCGGCCACCGATGCAGATCGCGGGGGTCGAGCCGCCGCGGGTGCCGACGCCGGAGCGCGGGCAGCACACTAGTTCCGTGCTGCGCGAATTCGGCTTCGCTTCGGAAGAGATCGACAGCCTGCGCGCGATGAAGGTGATCTGACCGATGCGGATTGTCTCCGTCCGCGATGGCGTCGCGCCGATCGCCAGTGACATCGCCAATGCCTATATCGATTTCTCGAAGATGACGGCCAGCATCGTGGCCGTCACGGTCGAGGATGGCAGCGGCAAGCGCGCCACCGGCTTCGGTTTCAATTCCAATGGCCGCTACGCCCAGCCAGGGCTGCTGAAGGAACGCTTCATCAACCGCCTGCTGGAGACGCCGGAGGTGGCGCTCTCCACGCCGGAAGGGACGCTCGACCCCGCCGGTGCCTGGGCGGCGATGATGAAGAACGAGAAGCCCGGCGGCCATGGCGAGCGCAGCGTCGCCGTCGGCGTGCTGGACATGGCTTTGTGGGATGCCGCGGCCAAGCTGGAGGGCGTGCCGCTCTGGAAGCTGCTGGCCGAGCGCTATCGCCAGGGCCAGGCGGATGACAGCGCCTGGATCTACGCCGCCGGCGGCTACTACTACCCCGGCAAGGGCGTGGAAGCGCTGGTCGAGGAAATGCGGCGCTACCTCGGCATGGGCTATTCGGTCGTCAAGATGAAGATCGGCGGTGCCCCCGGCACGCCGTTGCGGGACGCGCTGAAGGAAGACGTCGCGCGCATCGAGGCCGTGTTGAAGCTGCTGGGCGGCGATGGTTCACGCCTGTGCGTGGATGTGAATGGCCGCTTCGGCCTGCATGCGGCGCTGAGCTACGGCGCCGCGCTCGCCCCCTATAAGCTGCGCTGGTACGAGGAACCACTGGACCCGCTGGACTACAGCACCCACGCCGCGCTGGCCGAGCACTATGTGGGCCCCATCGCCACCGGCGAGAACCTGTTCAGCATGGTCGATGCGCGCAACCTGATCCGCCACGGTGGCCTGCGCGCCGACCGCGATATCCTGCAATTCGACCCGGCGCTGTCCTACGGCCTGGTCGAGTATCTGCGGACGCTGGACATGCTGGTCAGCCATGGCTGGAGTCCGCGCCGCTGCGTGCCGCATGGTGGCCATCAGTTCGCGCTGAACATCGCCGTCGGGCTGGGGCTGGGCGGCAACGAAAGCTATCCGGAAGTCTTCGCACCTTTCGGCGGCTTCGCCGACGATACGCCGGTGGAAGACAGCCGTATCAAGCTGCCGGACAGCCCGGGTATCGGCTTCGAGCGGAAATCCGCGCTTTACGCCGTACTGAAGCAACTGGCCGATTAAGGCAGCATGGCCGCCGGCTGGCCTAGCCGGCGGCGTGTGCTCTATCGGAGGCCGCGACGGTGCTCTGCGGATAGCCAAGGTGTGCCGTCCGACGAATGCCGGAAGGGAAAGGCGTTACCTGCAGTCCCTTCCGTAGAAAGCAGCCGCACCCGGCCAATAAAAAACGGCCTGGTTGCACGCCATATCGGCGTGCGGCCAGACCGTTCCAGGCTGAGGCGCTGTTGAGCCTCAGTAAGGGCGGTAAGAACCCAGCATGAAGGTGTTCTTGTCACCCCAGCTGTTCCAGTTGCCATTCATTTCGGCCAGCTCGGCATAGGCAGCACTCTCGCGCTCCATCCGGGCGATCTTGATCGCGTCTTCGCGGCTCTTCGGGGCACTGCGGCGATCGATCAGCTTGCTGTCCATGGTCCGGCCTCCTTGTCTGGAGTCAGAAATAGGGCAGAGCCTTGCCACATTCCAGCCTTAAATCGGGCGGGGCCGGTCACGAAGACGCCATAATCTCAGCATTTCCGTCATGAAACGCGAACAAAATAGAAACAAAAGATGGTTTCGGGCGCTCACCTCGCCCAAATTTGGCCCTGATTAAGGCAAGGCCTCCGCTTAACCCGGGTTGCTGCGGCTACCCAGTGGCGTGATTTCGACCATCGCGGTCCCTTGCTGCCGCATGCCCAGCTGGGTGGCGATCTGCGGGCTGACATCCAGCACCCGGCTGCGCAGATGCGGCCCCCGATCCTGGATGGTCACCACCGCCGTGCGGCCATTCTCCAGGTTCCGCACCCGTGCGCGGGTGCCCAGTGGCAGGGTCCGGCTGGCGGCGGCGTTGGAATTGCGGTCGAACCGCTCCCCATTGGCCATGCGGCGCCCATGGAAGCGGCTGCTGTAGTATGAAGCCCGGCCCCGTTGCGCATGGGGCGCCGCATGATGGGCCCGGGCGCCGGTCTCCCGGTGTCGTTCCCGCGCCACGGCGGGTGCGGTGGCGGCGCTGGCAGCCAACAACATGCCAATCGTGGCCCAGGTCAGGATTCTCATCGGGTGTGACCCCCCTTTTCCCTCCGGATCAAACTATTGAAATATATGGGGATGACCGGCGGCTGCCGCCACCCGTCCAGACATGCGCCGGCTCGCCCGGCGAATGTGGCAGAGGAAGGTTAGGAAAACGCGGATGCCGGCTTGGGCGCCGCAAACCCAGCTACAGCGCCAATGTCAGGTGCGACCAACCGGGCCGCATGGAGCCTGAGAGGGGAGAATCGGCCCACCCAAACTTTCCCGTGATGCCTTCGGCCGTGGAATAGGGCCCTAACCGGCCATGCCCAGCTTGCGCCGCATCTGGTCCCGCCGCGTGCCCTGGCGCTGCAAGGCACGCAGCCGGTCCTGCAAGGCTTCGATGTAGTTCTGCCGGGTGCGCAGGATGTGCTGGTCCAGGATCTCGGGCAGGTCCGCGGCATCATCTCCGGCGAAGATCGCCACGATGCGCTGGTGGTCGGCGAACGATCGCGCTGGCTCGCCCTTGCTGGCGAAGGCCAAGTGCGTCCGCAAGGCGGAAACGCGGCCGAGGCACATGTCATAGGCTTCGGCCAGGTGACGGTTGCCACAATGGGCGAAGAAGGCGAGGTGAAAGGCCATGTCGGCCCGGCCGTAGAGCCGCATGTCGCCCTGCGCCTGGGCCTGAACCATGCTTTCCACCGCCGGTCGCAATTCCGCCAGCGTGGCGGCGGCGGCGCGTTGCAGGGCCAGGCTGGCGGCCTTGACCTCCAGCATCGAGCGGAACTCGCACAGCTCGGCGATATCGGCCTCAGTGGGGTTGAAGACGAAGGTGCCGGATTTGGGCACCACCGCTACCAGCCCCTGTGTCTGCAACAGCCGCAATGCTTCCCGCACCGGCGTGCGGCTGACGCCGAAGGCGGCGGCGAGGCCGTCCTCCGACAACGCCTCGCCCAGGTCGAACTCGGCGGAGATGATGGCGGCGCGGATGCGTTCGGCCAGCTGCGCGCCCAGGGACGGGTTCCGCTCTGCCTGACCTGCCACCCGCATCGTGCCCGTCTCCATCCATTCCCGACCTTCTTAGAGCGTCACGGCCCGGCAAGGAATCGCCGAAAGCCATGGCGCAGCCGGCGGCGCTCCCATGCCGCCGGCCGTGATCGCCTCAGCTGTCCCGCCGCGCCTTGAGCGACAGGCAGATGAAGCAGCCGATCACCGGGAAAACGGCCAGGGCCAACAGGGCGTAGGTGAAGCTGCCCGTCCCCTCCCGCACCCAGCCCACCAGGGACGGGCCGAAGAAGCCGCCCAGCTGGGCGAAGCCGTTGATGGCCGCCAGGCCACCGGCCGCCGCCGCGCCGGTCAGGAACTGCGTCGGCAGCGTCCAGAACACGCCAAGCGTCGCCCACAGCACGAAGGCGGAGCAGCACAACAGCACCAGCCCGATGATGGGGGAGGGGGCGAAGGCGCTGGCCGCCAGGAACAACCCCCCCAGCAGGCCGCTGAAGGCGGTGTGCAGCTTGCGCTCCCCGGTGCGGTCGGAGCTGCGGGCGATGACGATCAGGCCGATGGCGGCGAAGACGAAGGGGATGGCGGAGACCAGCCCGGTCTGCACATTGCTGAGCCCGCCGATGCTTTTCACGATCTGCGGCAGCCATAGCACGACGCCGTAGATGGCGATGCCGTTGCACATATAGACCAGCGTCAGCAGCCAGACGCGGGCATCCTTGAAGATGGCGCGGAAGTCTTCCATCCCGTGGCTGGAGACGGTGGCCTGCTCTTTGCGGAGTTCGGCGATCAGCCAGCCGCGCTCCTCGGTGCTCAGCCAGCGGCGGTCGTCTTCCGGCCGGTCGATCAGGTAGAAGAAGGTTACCACGCCGAGGATGATGGCCGGCAGGCCCTCCAGCAGGAACATCCACTGCCAGCCGGAAAAGCCCAGCCAGTCATGCGTGCCGCTGATCAGCCAGCCGGAGAGCGGGGCGCCGATGACGGAGGAGAGCACCGTGGCCGTCATGAAGCCCGCCACCGCGCGGCCACGCTCCTTCGCCGGGAACCAGTAGGTCAGATACAGCAGGATACCAGGCGCGAAGCCGGCCTCCGCCACGCCCAGCAGGAAGCGCAGGATGTAGAAGCTGGTCGGCCCTGCGGTGAAGGCCATGGCGCAGGAGATGATGCCCCACGTCACCATGATGCGCGCGATCCAGATCCGTGGCCCGACCTTGTGCAGGATCAGGTTGCTCGGCACCTCGAACGCCATGTAGCCGAGGAAGAAGATGCCGGCGCCGAAGCCGAAGATCTTCGGTGTCAGGCCGAGTTCCTCGTTCATCTGCAACGCCGCGAAGCCGACATTCACGCGGTCGAGGTAGTTGATGATGAACAGGACGAAGCAATACAGCACGATGCGAATGTAGAGCTTCTTGGTCACGCGCTCGCGGATGCCGGTCGGGGCCTCCGCGACGGTCGCTGCATAGGACACGCCATTCCTCCTCTTTGGCGCCATCGGCGCGGCGTCGGCGGGGCGTTTCCATGCGCGGGCATGGTGGTCCGGCATGGCCGGGCCTGTCCTGGATCATCCTCGACGCCGCGGTTTCGATAGCGGCTTGGCGCGGACGCTAGCGGCCTTGCGTCTGGAACACAAGAACATGTATCCTAGATTGAAACTGAAGAACGAGGAGGAACCCATGACTCTCCAGACCGGCGGCACCCCCGCACCGGCACCATCCCTGGCGCCCGATGCGCTGGCGGGTTCCTGCGTCATCGTCACCGGCGGTGCCTCCGGCATCGGGCGTGCCATCGTCGATGCCGTGGTGGCGCATGGCGGCAAGGCCATCGTCTGGGACATCCAGGACGCCGCGCTGCGGGACTGCGCCGCCCGCCATGGCGATGCCGTCACCGTCGTGAAAGTGAACGTTGCCGACAGCGCTGCCGTGCGGTCGGCGGCGGCCGCCTTGCCGGACGGCTTCGCGCCGACGCATCTGGTCAACAATGCCGGGATCATCGGCAAGCTCATGCCGCTGGCGGAGCTGGAGGCGGAGGAGATCGACCGCGTCCTCTCCATCAATCTGAAAAGCGTCCTGTACTGCACACGCGCCTTTCTCAACCACCGGGCGCCGCACCCTTATGCGTCCATCGTCAATCTCTCCTCCATCGCGGCCCGCACCGGCGGCATGCCGGGCAATGCGCTCTACGCGACCACCAAGGGCGCCATCGCGTCCCTGACCCGCGCCGCGGCGAAGGAGCTGGCGCCGGAGGTGCGCGTCAACGCACTGGCGCCCGGCATCATCGATACGCCGATCCAGGCGGACTCGCTGGGGGACCGTGCCAAGCTGGCGGAGATCGCCAAGGTCATTCCCCTGCAGCGCGTCGGCGTGGCAGAGGAAGTGGCGGCGGCGGCGCTCTGGCTGCTCTCCGGCGCCTCCGCCTATGTCACCGCCACTATCGTCGACGTCGCCGGCGGCCGCTGAACCAAGAACGCAGAGGAACGACAGGATGAGCAATCCCGCAACGGCGCTGAAGGCCCTGCTGGCCCGTGGCGAGATCGTCATGGCACCCGGCGCGCCGGATTCCCTGACGGCACGGCTGGTGGAGCGCGCGGGCTTCCCCGCCATCTACATGACCGGCCTCGGCGCCACCGCCAGCCGGCTCGGCACGCCCGATATCGGCCTGCTCAGCCAGACGGAGATGACGGAGCATGCGCGCAACATGACGCGTGTCGTCTCCATCCCCGTCATCGCGGATGCGGATACGGGCTATGGCGGCCCCTCCAACATCCACCGCACGGTGCGGGAGTATATCCAGGCCGGGGTCGCCGCCATCCATCTGGAGGACCAGGTGGCCCCCAAGCGCTGCGGCCAGCTGGCCGGCATCCGGCTGGTGGATGCCGAGGAAAGCGCGCTGCGCCTGCGCTGCGCCGTCGCGGCACGTGGCGACTCCGACCTGCTGGTCATTGGCCGCACCGACGCCCTGGGCGCCGCCGGCATGGACGAGGCGCTGCGCCGCGCCAGGCTGTACCAGGAGACCGGCATCGACCTGGTCTTCGTCGACGGGATCAAGAAGATCGCGGAGATCGAGGCGGTGGCGAAGGCCATCACCGGCCCCAAGGTCGTCTCTATCGTCGATGGGACGGAGACGACGGCGCTGACGGCGGCCGAGCTGCAGCAGATGGGCTTCTCCGTGGTGCTCTACGCCGTCAGCACGCTGTTCACTGCCGCCAAGGCCATCGGCGACACGCTCTCCGAGCTCAAGCGCAGCGGCACGCCCAAGGCTCGTGCGGGCGAGATGATCAGCTACGGCGAGTTCTGCGACATCGTGGACCTGCCCTTCCATCAGTCCTGGGCCGACCGCTTCGGCGGTTGATCCGGCGGCGGGAAGCGGCTGACATGCTGGCATGTCGGATCTCTCTTCTCGCCTCGATACGCTGCTGGCGGCACCCGCCGCCACGGCCCCTTCCTACGCCGCGGACGGCCGGTTGTACTTCCTCTGCGACGCTGGCGGCTCCGCCCAGGTCTGGGAACTGCCGGCCGATGGCGGCCCGGCCCGGCCCCGCAGCGCCCATCGGGACGCCGTTGCCTTCGTCGCCGGCAGTCCGGCGGATGGCGGCGCCGTCTTCGGCCGGGACCAGGCAGGGGATGAGCGGGTGCAACTGCACGCCCTGCCGCCGGACGGCGATGCCAGGGCGCTGACCAGCGACCCGCGCACCATCCATGGCTGGGGCGCCTTCTCCCCGGACGGGCGCTTCGTCGCCTGCACGGCCAATGACCGGGACCCGGCGCATACCGACCCCTGTGTCATCGAACTCGCCAACGGGCGGATGACGCGGCTGCTGGAGGTCCAGGGTCCGCACGAGCTGCCCGCCTGGCACCCCGATGGCCGCGCCGTCATCCTCTCAACCGCGCCGGAGAGCTTCCGTAGCGACCTTCTCCAGGTGCTACTGGAAGGCAGGCAGGCCGCCCCGCTGACGCTGGCGGATGGCGCCTGGCGCCACATGAACCCGCGCTTCCGCAAGGATGGCAGCGGCTTCTGGCTGCTATGCGACCGGGAGCGGGACTTCCTCGGCGTTGCCTTCCAGGAAGCGACCGGGGAAGCGCCGCGCTTCCTGTTCACGCCGGAAGCGGATGTCGAGAAGCTGGAAGTCTCGCCTGACCAGACCCGGCTGGCCGTGGTGGTGAATGAAGGCGGCTTTTCACGCCTGTACTTGCTGGATGTGGCGGGCGAGGTACTGGAACGCTCCACCCACCCCGCAGGCGTCATCACCAAGATCACCTGGCGGCCCGATGGCGGCGCGGTGGCCTTCGACCTTGCCCGCCCGACCCATCCCGGCACGCTCTGGCTACACGAAGCCGGCGCCGCCGAGGCGCGCCGCATCTTCGCCGCCGCCGAGGCGCCGGAGGGATTGCGGGATTGGGCCACCGTCTCCTTCCCCACTTTCGACGGAAGGGACCTCCCCGCCTTTCTCGCCCTGCCGGCCGGGGAGCCCCCGGAAGGGGGATGGCCGGTGCTGGTCTGGGTCCATGGCGGCCCGGCGGCACAGGCGCTGCCCAACTGGCGGCCCGACCTGCAGATGATCCTGTCGCTCGGCATCGCCGTGCTGGTGCCCAATGTGCGCGGTTCCACTGGCTATGGCCGCGCCTATGCCGCGCTGGACGACCGCGAGAAGCGGCCGGACAGCGTGCGGGACCTGGCCGCCGCCCATGCCTGGCTGGCGGCGCAGGACCGCTTCGACGAAGCGCGCATCGGCATCATGGGGCAGAGCTATGGCGGCTGGATGGTGCTCTCGGCCGTCACGGAGCAACCGCAGCTCTGGGCCGCCGGCATCGACTATTACGGCATCGCCCGCTGGAAGACCTTCTTCGAGAAGACCGGCCCCTGGCGCATCGGCCACCGCGCCGCCGAGTACGGGGACCCGGTGCGCGATGCCGCGTTGCTGGAAACGCTCTCCCCGCTCCACAAGGCGGACCGCATCATCTGCCCCATGTTGGTAGCCCAGGGCATGACCGACCCGCGCGTCCCGCCCCACGAAAGCCAGCAGATCGTCGAAGCCATGCGCCACCGCAACGTGCCCGTCGAATACATGACCTTCGCGGATGAAGGCCACGGCTTCCTCAAGCGCGACAACCGCCGCGCGGTCTATCTCGGCGTCGGCAACTTCCTGGCGCGGCATCTGGTTGGCTGAATAGGGAGCGGGAAGGGGAAGCTGGGAAGGAACCCCATCAAACCTACAGGTTTGATCCTTCTATTCTCTGCAAGGTTGGCGGCGCGCTTTGGGGTGGAGAGCGGACGCCCCTGATGATTGTCATCATCGGCCACAAGGGCTGAACGCTCAGCCGCCGGAGGCCATAGTCCTCCGGCGCAGCCGTTCTCAGGACTGCCCGCTCAGCAGCCACGCCCAAGAAACTCGAAAAAGAAAAGAAGAGGTCCGGGGAAGGAATTCCCCGGACTTCTGCGCTTCAGCGGCCCAGCCGCCCCGCAACCGCCTGCATCCACACCAGCACGGCGCTGGCCCCCGCATCGGGCGCACCTAATGCCCGCTCGCCCAGATAGGCGGCGCGCCCCAGCCGCGGGCGCATGCTGGCGGTGGCCTCGGTGCCGTCCGTGGCGGCCTGCAGCGCAGCCCGCCACGCATCGGCGGGGGGTTGGCGGGCCTCCACCGCCTGGGCGAACGCGGTCGCGGCGGGGGCCAGCGCATCCACCATGGTGCGATCCCCCGCGCGGGCGCCGCCCAGCTCGCTGATGGCACTGACGGCCTGCGAGAAGGCTTCGGACCATTGCGCCGCGTCCGGAGTGTTGCCAGGCAGGTGCCGCGCCGCCCGCAGCAACGCGGTGGCATAAAACGGGCCGGAACTGCCGCCGATGGCACGGCGCATGGCATCGCCCATCGCGGTCAGGGTGGTCGCGGGGGTGGCCCAGGCGGTGTCCGGCAATGCGCGGATCGCCTCCGCACCCCGCACCATGCTGATGCCAAGGTCGCCATCGCCCGCGCGGCTGTCCAGCGCGGTCAGCGCCGCTTCCTGGGCGACAAATGCATCGGCGACCGCCAGCGCGGCGGCCTTGAGCGCTGGGGCCAGCAGGCCAGGCGGAATGTCTTCGCGCTGCAAGGCGGGCTGCTGCGCGGCGGATATCATCTGGCGCGGGCCGACGCGGCCATCACCCGGCCAGGCGGGGGCAGCGCAGGCGGCATCCAGCCGGGCCAGCCGGGCATCGTCGACGCGCAGCACGGTCAGGGAACAGCCGGGCATCTCCAGCGCGGTCATGAAATTGCCGCTCCAGGCGCGCTCCACCACTAGCCCCTCCGCCCGCAGCGCTTCCAGCGCCCGCCGGGCGACGATGGCCAGCTCCATCGGCGGCGTGCCGCCCAGGCCGTTCACCAGCAACGCCACCCGCTCACCCTCGCCGAGCCCGGCATCGGCCAGGATGGTGCCCAGCAGCTCGTCCACCAGCGCGTCGGCCGGCTGGGCCGGGACGCGGCGCACACCCTGCTCGCCATGAATGCCCAGGCCCAGCTCGATCTCACCCTCGCCCAGCGTGAAGCCCGGCTTGCCGGCGGCCGGAACGGTGCAGGAGCCAAGCGCGACGCCCATGCTGCCCAACGCGGCGCTGGTGGCCTCCGCCTCCGCCACCACGTCGTCCAGCGCCAAGCCGGCGGCCGCGGCGGCACCGGCCACCTTGTGCACCAGCACCGTGCCGGCGATGCCGCGGCGCCGGGCGGGCTCCACCGTGTCCCGCAACGCCACGTCGTCGGCCACCACCACCACGCGGGTGGGAATGCCCTCCGCCGTCGCCAGCTCCGCCGCCAGGCCGAAATTCAGCCGGTCACCCGTGTAGTTCTTCACCACTAGCAGGGCGCCACGCGGCCCTGCGGCGGCACGGATGGCCGCCAGCACCGCATCGACGCTGGGGGAGGTGAACACGTCCCCCGCCACCGCCGCTGTCAGCATGCCGGCGCCGACATACCCCGCATGGGCCGGCTCATGCCCGCTGCCGCCGCCCGAGATGACGGCGACCGGCCGCGCCGCCTCCGGCGGCAGCCCGGCCTGGAGAACCACATCCTCATCCTCCAGCAATGCCTGGGCCGGGTGCAGGTCGACCTGCCCCTCCAGCATCTGCCGCACGACATGACGAGGATCGTTCACCAGCTTTTTCATTGGGCATTCCTGCTCCCTGCGCAGGCGGCATCAGGAAGGCGGTGCGGGCAAAAAGCAAGCCCGCCTGCTTTCCGCCCCGCCGCCCCTTGCCTTCGGGGAGTACGGCGAACAAGACAGCGTCGTGCGCCCATACCCCGCCCAAGCCCCGCGCCCCGCGCCATGCTGACCCTGCGGCAGATCGAGGTGCTGCGGGCGGTGCTGCGTGCCGGTACGCTGGTCGGCGCGGCGAAGCAACTGGGGATCGCCCAACCCACCGTCACCCGCATCGTCCGGCGGATGGAGGACGTGCTCGGCGTCTCGTTGTTCGACCGCAGCGGCGGCCGGCTGAACCCGACCGACGAAGCCCGCCGCATCCTGGGCGAGATCGACCGCGCCTTCGATGCCCTGCGCCTGGCGGTGGACCGGGCTGCGCGCAAGGTCCGCAGCGGGGAAAGCCGCTTCCATGTCGGTGCCTCGCCCAGCCTGGGGCGGGCGCTGGTGCCGCAGGCGCTGGCCGGGCTGGCGGCGACGCACCCGGAATTGTCGCTGCGGCTGGATGTGCTCTCCGTCAGCCAGGTCGTCGCCTACCTGACCGATGGGGTGGGGGAGGTGGCGGTGACACTGTTCCCCATCCTCCAGGCCGGCATCCACAGCCACCGCATCGGCACGGTGGATCTGGTGGCGGTGGTGCCGCGCGGCTGGCCGCAGGCCGCCCGTCGTCTGATCCGGCCAGAGGACCTGCAGGGGCTGCCGCTGGCCGTGTTCGATTCCCCCGTGGTGCATGGGCAGATGCTGAATGCCTTCCTGGCGCAGGGCGGCGCCACACCCGGCCGCACGCATCTGGTGCGCTTCGCGGAATCCGCCGCCGCGCTGGCGGAAGCCGGCATGGCTGTGGCGCTGATCGACGCCTGCAGCGCCATGGCTGTGCGGCATGACCGCGTGGTGCGGTTGCCCACCACCAGCGCGCGGCGCTTCGACATCTATGTCCACCGGGTGCTGGACCGCATCCAGGGCCGCTTCATGGCGCCCTTCGAAAGCCTTCTCGCGGAAGGCATTGCCGCGCTAGGTCCCGACGCTTCTATGTCCTGAGGCTATAGCCGCCGCTGCCATTCGCCGTTGCACCTTTCCCCGAACGGCCTATCCAATGCTGCCACCGGCACCGCCAAGAATGCCAATTATGTCTGGAGGACATCGCTCATGATCACCTTCCCCCGTCTCGGGCGTCGTGCGGCTCTGGGCGCCAGCCTTGGCCTGCTGCTGCCCGCCGCCGCCCGTGCCCAGGGCGCCGCCTGGCCGACCCGCGCGCCCAGCATCATCGTGCCCTTCGCCGCCGGCGGTGGCGTCGATGTCGCCACCCGCACCGTGGCGGATGCGGCCGGCACCATCCTAGGCCAGCGCCTGGTCATCGAGAACCGGGGCGGCGGCAGCACCATTCCGGCCACCCAGGCCGTCACCCGCGCGCAGCCGGACGGCTACACCATGCTCGCCGTGCCGACGACGACGGTGATCAACCCCGCCTTCCGCAACGACATCCCGTATGACTGGAAGACCGAGCTGGTGCCCGTCGGGCTGATCGCCAAGCTGCCCTTCGTGGTGGTGACCAGCGCCAACTCCCCGGTCAAGACGATGCAGGAACTGGCGGAGGCCACGCGCAAATCCGGCCAGCCGCTGACCTTCGGCTCCGGCGGCAGCGGCACCGTGGCGCATCTGGCGGGCGAGCTGTTCGGCCTGCGCGCCGGCATCGAGACCCAGCACGTGCCCTACCGGGGCGAGGCCCCGGCGCTGACCGACACCATCGGCGGCACGCTGAACGTGATGTTCTGCACCCTGGCCTCCGCCAGCGGCCAGATTCAGAGCGGCACCCTGCGCGCCCTGGCGGTGACCACCGCGCAGCGCGTGCCCGGCATGCCGGATGTGCCCACCGTGGCCGAGCAGGGCTTCCCTGGCTACGACGTCTCCGCCTGGGTGGCACTGGCCGTGCCGCGCGGCACGCCGGCGGCGCCGATCCAGGCGCTGAACCATGCCTTCAATGAGGCGCTGAAGCAGGCCCCGGTGCAGCAGCGCCTGGCCACGCTGGGCGCCGTGCCCGCCGGCAGCACGCCGGAGGAACTCGCCACCTTCATGGCGGCGGAGGCCACGCTGTGGGCCAAGGTCATCACCGACGCCAAGGTGCGGATGGAATAAGGGAACTCGCCGCATGCTCGCGCTTCGCAAAACCCAGCCGGCACCGGGCCTCGTGCTCACCGATGTCCCCGAGCCTTCGCCTGCACCGGGCGAAGTGCTGGTGGCGGTGGAGGCGGCGGGCATCTGCGGCACCGACGTGCATATCGCCGACTGGACGGCCGGCTACGAATCCATGACGGCCGGCATGCCGGTCACCATCGGCCATGAATTCGCCGGCCGCATCGCGGCGTTGGGCGAGGGGGCGCTGGGCGTCTCGGTTGGCCAGCTGGTGACGGTGCGCCCCTCCACCGTCTGTGGCCGTTGCGCCGCTTGCACGGCGGGGGACCCTGATGCCTGCACCGGCCGGCGCGGCATCGGCATCGGCCGTGATGGCGCATTCACCCGGCTGGTGCGCGTGCCGGCGCTCAACTGCGTCGCCGTGCCGCCCAGCCTGGACCCGGAGCTGGCGGCGATGACCGAGCCGCTGAGCGTCTCCCTGCACGCTGTCGACCTGGCGCAAGTGCGGGCCGGGCAGCGGGTGCTGGTGCTGGGCCCGGGGCCGATCGGCCTGGGCATCGCCATGTTCGCGGCGGCCGCGGGGGCCGAGGTGGTGCTGGCCGGGCATGGCGATACCACCCGCCTGGCGGTGGCGCGCATGCTGGGGCCCATTCTGGCGCTGGACCTGGCGGGCACGGATCTGCCCACCACCCTGGCCGCCCATGGCCAGGATGAGCCCTTCCACGCGGTGATCGAGGCTGCCGGCGTAACCAGCGCCGTGCAGGACGGGCTGCTGCGGCTGCGCAAGGGCGGCACCTTCGTCGTTGCCGGCATCCACGCCCGGCCGGCCCCGATCGACCTGACGCGGCTGGTGCGGATGGAGCAGACCATCCACGGCGCCTACCGCGCCCCCATTGCCGATTGGTCCCGCGTGCTGGCTTTCATGGCCCGGCATGCCGAGACGGTGCGCTGCATGATCACCCACCGCCTGCCACTGAAGGATGCCCTCGCGGGCATCGAACTTTCCCACAAGCGCGAAGCCGGCAAGGTGATCCTGCTGCCATGACCGCCCCGTCTTTCCTGGCGCTGTGGAACGGCGTGCAACCCGGCCGCCAGGACGAGTATGAGAACTGGCACAGCACCGAGCACATGCCGGAACGCCTGGGTACGCCCGGCTTTCTGGCCGCCCGCCGCTACCGTGCCGCGACCGGCGACGACTACTTCACCCTCTATGAGATGGAGACGCTGGCGGCGCTCGATAGCGCTGCCTACGCGGCGCTGATGCACCAGCCCACATCCTGGTCGCTGCGGATGCGGCAGGCCATGACCGGCTTCCGCCGGCTGCCCTGCCTGCCGGCCTGGCACTGCCGCACGGGCCTGGGCGGTACGTTGGTGACGCTGCGCCTCGACCTGCCTGCGGATGCCGCGCTCGAAACCCTGCGCCCGATCCTGGAAGAAGCCCTGCACCAGGGGGCCGTCTTCGGTGCCGTGCTCGGCGGCAGCGATGCGGCCGGCAAACCCTATCCGGTCTTCCCCGACGCCCCGGTGCCAGGGGTGGAATGCCTGCTGCTGCTGGAAGGCAGCGAAGCCGCCGGCCCGCTGGCCCTGGCGCAACGCTGCGCCGCCGCGCTGGCCCAGGACGCCACGCCACAGATCTGGCGCCTGCTGCAAAGCCTGCGGCGCAGCGAACTCCCCGATCCTACGTTGGCCCGCCAGCCATCGCGAGACGATCTGATGCGGCGCTGGCTGCCAGGCTGACGCGTTCATCGTTGCGCGGATGGGGAAGGGAAGGCCGGGGAATGAATTCCCCGGACCTCATCTTCTTTTTGTCAGTTTCGGGCGTGGCTGCAGTGATGTCGGTCCGTGAATGCGTGGCCTTTGCTGGCGCAGTCAGCCGAAGGCCATGCACGCGAGCAGCCAATCATGACAGTATGCCTTTGCATCAACCTGCAACGGGCACACTCCGATGAGCATCCGTTGAATGTCGATAGGCTGAGCAGGCTGAAGAAGCCTGCAGCGCACTGACAACATCATCAAGCTGAGCGCACAGTTCCCAAGCCCCACGCCAAACTCGAAAAAGAAGATGGGGTCCGGGGAATTCCTTCCCCGGGCTGCCTGCCTCAGAGGCCGCGCATAAGGGACCGGTAGGCCATCTGGTCCTCATACATGCGCAGGAACACAGCGTACTTCGCGTCATGGTAGCGACGCACCGCGGCATCGGCGGGGAAAAGGTCGGTGCCGGCACGGCTCATGACGGCCATGGCGGCTGGCAGGTCGGCATGGGCGCCTCCCGCCACCGCGCCCAGCATGGCGGCACCGAGCAGGATGGCTTCGGGTTCGTCCGGCAGCACGATGCGGCACTGGGTAGCATCGGCATGTTCCCTGAGGAACACGGGATTCTTGGTGCCGCCGCCGCAGGCCAGGATGGTGTCGATGGCGTAGCCCTCGGCGTTCAATGTCTCGACGATATGGCGCGTGCCGTAGGCGACGGCCTGGATGGTGGCCAGGTACAGCACGGCCAGATCGTCGGCGGTGGCAGAAAGGCGCAGGCCGGAGACCATGCCGCGCAGCGAGGCATCGGCGCGGGGCGAGCGGTTGCCGTGGAAGTCGGGCATGACATGCAGATGCTCGGTCAGCAGGGCCGGGAAGGGCAGCCCTTCGGCCAACGCCGTGATGCGCTCGTTCAGCAGTTGGTAGATGGTGCTGCCGGCCTGCCGCGCGGCCTCGGCCAGGGCGGGGTAGGCGGCATGGGTGGTAATGACGTGGTCCACCAGCGCCCCGGTGGCCGACTGGCCGCCTTCATTCAGCCAAAGCCCGGGCTGCATGGCGGAGAAGTAGGGCCCCCAAACCCCCGGCACGAAGCGCGGCTGCGCCGACACCGCCATGTGGCAGCTGGAAGTGCCGCCCACCAATGCCAGGCGGCGGGAGAGCGCGGCCGCATCCGGCGCACCGCCGTCCAGCGCGGCGCCGATGACACCCAGCCCGCCCGCATGCGCATCGATGGCCGAGGTGCCGACCGGAATGCCGGCTTGCAGCCCCAGCTCGGCCGCGGCGGCCGCGCTCAGGCCGCCCGGCACCGGCTCGCCCACCGGCAGGATGCGCGTGCCGATGCGGCGGAAGCCCTCATCCGCCAACTCGCCCAGGCCGATGGCGCGGAGATATGCCTCGTCCCACCGGCCTTCCTGGCCACGGTAGTTCCACTTGCAGACGGTGGAGCAGAGCGAGCGGGTGTCGCTGCCCGTCGCGCGCCAGGTGAGGAAATCCGGCAGGTCGAAGAAATGCGCGGCGCGGTCCCAGCTCTCCGGCAATTGCTCCTTCAGCCACAGCAGCTTGGGCACTTCCATTTCCAGCGAGACGCGGCCGCCGACATAGCGCAGCACGTCATGCCCGCCGGCATTGATGCGGTCCGCCTGCGCCGCGGCCCGGTGGTCCATCCAGACGATGACGTTCTGTTCCGCCGCGCCATCCGGGCTGACGGTCACCGGTTGGCCGGCGGCATCCAATACGACCAGAGAGCAGGTGGCATCGAAGCCGATGCCGGCGACCTCCACATCCGGCAACCGCGCCATCACGGTGCGGATGGCAGTGCAGATCGCGGCCCAGATGTCGTCCGAGGCTTGCTGCACATAATCCGCCTGCGGCTTCCACATGCGGATGGGCTGCACGGCCTGCCCCAGCATCCGGCCCTGCAACGTGAAGGCACCGGCCCGCGCGCTTCCGGTTCCGACATCCACGCCCAGGACGATGCGCTGCATTCGATGGCTTCCTTGAGAGACCGAGGGCCTGGCGCCGGCTAGCCGGCCGTGGCGGGGGCGATATCCAGCCACGCCCCCGCGCGCGTCAATGGGGCGGCCTGTTCCGGCCGCTCGATCGGGCTGGTGACGATGCGCTCGAAGGCGGGCAGGGCGGCGAAGCAGGCGGGCTTCAACCGTCCCAGCTTGCTGGAATCGACGACGAGGATGGCTTGCGCGGCGGTATCCAGCGCCACCTGCTTCACCGGTACCTCGTTGAAATTGGTGCAGGTGATGCCGCGCGTCGCATGTACGCCGCCGGCCGAGATGAAGGCCTTGTTGATCCGCAGCCGGCGCAGATTCTCCAGCCCCTCCTCCGACAGGAAGGTGGCCGAGGCCGGATGGTACAGCCCGCCCAGCAGGATCATCTGCGTCCTGGGCCGCCGGCTGGCCAGGGTAGCGATGTTCATGGCGTAGCAGATGATGGTGAGGGAGAGCTCTGGCGGCAGCATCTCCACCACATGCGGCATCGTGGTGCCGCAATCGATGAACAGCGTGTCGCCATCCTCCACCAGCCGGGTGGCGTGCCGCGCCACCTGCCGCTTGGCGGCGGCGTGGCTGTCCTGCTCCCGCTCCAGCGTGTACTGGCCGCGGCGGGAGAAGCGGCCCGCCGGCACCACGTAGCCGCCCAGCAGGGCCAGCGCCTGCCCCGGCTGCGCCAGGTCCCGCCGTAAGGTCATGGAAGAGACGCCGATCGCCTGGGCGGCATCCTCCAGCCGCGCGGGCGCTCCGTCCTGCCGCAGGAGATCCTGCAACCGGGCCAGCCTGGCTGTGCGCCGGGCGCCTGCCAGGCCTCCGGTCGAGCTGCCCTCCGACATGCGGTCCCCCACCCTCCGGGTCGCTTGACGGACCCACTGGTTAATGTGAGGATTATAACAATTGTTATAAAACTGACAAATCCAAAGGGAGAGCGGCTTTCCGACTGGCCGTCTCCCTCGCCAGGACGCCGAATGCCATGACCCAGACCGCCCCCGCCACGCTGTCCGCCGCCGATCTCGCCGCGATGATCGATCACACTTTGCTGAAGGCCGACGCCACGGAGGCCGAGGTGCTGCGGTATTGCGATGAAGCGCGCCAGTACCGCTTCTGCTCGGTCTGCGTGAATCCGACCCATGTCGCGCTGGTGGCGCAGGCGCTGCATGGCAGCGAGGTCCGCACCTGCTCGGTCGTCGGCTTCCCGCTGGGTGCCACCACGCCGCAGGACAAGGCGGCGGAGACGGCCACGGCCGTACGCAACGGCGCCGACGAGATCGATATGGTCATCAATATCGGTGCGCTGCGGGATGGCCGGCTGGATGCGGTGAAGGCCGATATCGCCGCCGTGCGCGCCGCATGCCCCGGCAAGGTGCTGAAGGTCATCATCGAGACCTGCCTGCTGAGCGACGAGGAGAAGCGCACCGCCTGCCGCATCTCCGCCGAGGCCGGGGCCGATTTCGTCAAGACCTCCACCGGTTTCTCCACCGGCGGTGCTACGACGGCCGACGTGGCGCTGATGCGCGGCGTGGTGGGCGAGGCACTGGGGGTGAAGGCCTCCGGCGGCGTGCGGAATCACGATGCGGCATTGGCGTTGATCGCCGCTGGTGCTAGCCGGATCGGCGCGAGCTCCGGCGTGGCCCTGGTCGGCGGCGCGCCGGCGGCCACCACCGGCTACTGACGACTGAGACAGCCTGAATCAGGGAAGGAAACAGCAGCATGGTCGAGATCAACCGGCGTTCTTTTGGTGCTCTGGCCGCGGGCGGCCTGATGGCCGCCACCCTGGCCCGCCCGGCCTGGGCGCAGGGTGCCGCCGTCGACGCCAGCAAGGTGTCGCGCGACATCAGCGCCCGCGCCACCAAGAAGTACTCCATCGCCACCGTGGTCAAGGTCGACGGCATCGCCTGGTTCGACCGGATGCGCACGGGCGTGAAGCAGTTCGGCGCCGACCAGGGCCATGACACCTGGATGGTCGGCCCCAGCCAGGCCGACGCCGCCGCCCAGGTCCAGCTGGTCGAGAGCCTGATCGCCCAGGGCGTCGATGCCATCTGCATCGTTCCCTTCTCGGTCGAGGCGGTGGAGCCGGTGCTGCAGAAGGCGCGGCGCCAGGGCATCGTGGTCATCTCCCACGAAGCCTCCGGCCTGCAGAACATCGACTATGACATCGAGGCGTTCGACAACCACGCCTACGGCGCCAAGCTGATGGAAGTGCTGGCGCGGGATATGGGCGGCGAGGGCAAGTACGTCGCCACCGTCGGCAGCCTGACCTCGCAGTCGCAGATGGAATGGATCGACGGCGCCGTCGCCTACCAGAAGCAGAACTTCCCCAAGATGCAGGAAGCCACCCGCCGCATCGAGACCTACGACGATGCGACGACCGACTACAACAAGCTGAAGGAAGTGCTGACCGCCTACCCCGACCTGAAGGGGATCGTCGGCGCGCCGATGCCGACCTCGGCCGGCGCGGGCCGCCTGATCGCCGAGCGCAAGCTGGCGGGCAAGCTGTTCTTCTCCGGCACCGGCCTCGTCTCCGTCGCCGGGCAGTACCTGCGCAACGGCGACATCAACTACATCCAGTTCTGGGACCCGGCAGTGGCTGGCTATGCCATGAACGTCATGGCGGTGATGGCGCTGGCCAAGAAAGAGATCAAGGCGGGCCTCGATCTCGGCCTCGCCGGCTACAACTCCTTGCAGGCGCCGGACGCGCAGCGCCCGAACATCCTGGTCGGCCAGGGCTGGGTGGGCGTGACCAAGGACAACATGGCGCAGTACAACTTCTAAGCATAACTTCTGACCGAAGCGGACAGGGGCGGCGCGAGCCGCCCCGAACCCTTCTGGCGACGGATTTTCATGACCGCTCCGCTGATCGAACTCCGCCACATCGGCAAGAGCTTTGCCGCCGTGCGGGCGCTACAGGATGTTTCCCTCACCATCGGGCGGGGCGAGATCCATTGCCTTGCGGGGGAGAACGGCTCCGGCAAATCCACCCTCATCAAGGTGATTTCCGGCGTCTGGCAACCCGACCAGGGCGAGATCCTGATCGATGGCCAGAAGATCAGCGGCCTCGACCCGCGCGCCGCCATCGCCCATGGCGTGCAGGTCATCTACCAGGACTTCTCGCTGTTCGGTAACCTGACCGTGGCCGAGAACCTGGCGCTCAGCACAGAATTGCAGGCCAAGCGCAAGCTGGTCTCCTGGGGCCGGGTGCGCCGCATCGCGGAGGAAGCCAAGCGCAAGCTGGGCGTCGAGCTGGACCTGGACGCGCTGGTGGAAACCCTGCCGACCGCCGGCAAGCAGCTGGTGGCCATCGCTCGCGCGCTGATGTCCGACCCCCGCCTGCTGATCATGGACGAGCCTACCACCGCCCTGACCGGGCGGGAGGTCGAGGCGCTGTTCCGCGTGGTGCGGGACATCCAGTCCCGCGGCATCGCCGTGCTGTTCGTCAGCCACAAGATGCGCGAGATGCTGGACATTAGCGAGACACTGACCGTCATCCGCAGCGGCACCGTCGTCGCCGCCGGGCCGATCTCGCAATTTGACGAAGGCTCCATCACCCGCGCCATGACGGGGCAGGAGATCGCGGCCGAAGGCTACCGGTGGGACGGCCCGGCCGGCGCTACGCCGCTGCTGGACGTCTCCGGCCTGACCATTCCCGGTCAGTTGGAGGATATCTCGCTCCGCGTCATGCCAGGCGAGATCGTCGGTATTTCCGGCCTGCTCGGCTCCGGGCGGACGGAGCTGGCGCTGGCGCTGTTCGGCATGCAGCCGCGCTATGACGGCCAGATCCGCATCGACGGCAAGGACGCCCGGCTGGATAGTGTCCAGCGCGCCATCGCCCACGGCATCGCCTATGTGCCGGAGGACCGGCTGACCGAGGGCCTGTTCCTGACCCAGACCATCGACCGCAACATGCTGGCGACCTCGCTGGGCCGGCTGAGCCGGGGCGGCGTGGTGCATGGCGGCCGCGCCGCGCAGGAAGCCGCCGGCATGATCCAGGACATGGCCATCGCCACACCCACCGGGGACCGCCCGGTGACGCAGCTGTCCGGCGGCAACCAGCAGCGCGTCGTCATCGGCCGCTGGCTGCTGAACGACCCGCGCCTGCTGATCCTGAACGGCCCGACCGTGGGCGTCGATGTCGGCTCCAAAGCCGGCATCCACCGCAAGATCCGCGAACTTGCCCGCGAGCGCGGGCTGGGAGTTTTGATGATCTCCGACGACCTGCCGGAGCTGGTGGACAACTGCAACCGCATCGTCGTGCTGCATCGCGGCCGCGTCGTCTCCGACACGCCGACGGCAGCCACCAGTGAAGCGATGCTCAGCGAGCAGTTGGGAGCCCTGGCATGAGCGGCCTTGCCGTTGCGCTGCGGCGCCATCCGGAACTGATGGTCGCCGCCGTGCTGGTGCTGTCGGTCATCACGATCGGCCTGATCAACCCGGTGTTCTGGCAGCCCTCCAACATCTTCAGCCTGCTGCGCGCCAGCGTCATCACCGGCATCCTGGCGCTGGCGGTGCTGATGGTCATGCTCTCCGGCGGTATCGACGTCTCCTTTCCCGCCTTCGCCATCGCCGCCATGTACCTGACGGTGAAGGCGATGATCGCCTGGGGCTTCGACGGCGTGCTACTGCCCTTCGCCATGGCCACCGGCATCGGCGTGCTGCTGGGGTTGGTCAACGCCGTCTTCGTCCATTACCTGCGGATGATCCCGCTGATCGTCACGCTCGGCACCGGCACGGCCGTGCGCGGCTTCATCCTGGGCGTGGTCGGCACCAGCCAGATCAATATCGACCAGATGCCGCCGCTGCTGATCGGCTTCGCCCGGAGCGAATTGTTCAGCGTGACCCAGGCGGATGGCAGCCAGGCCGGCCTCTCCGCCATGGTGCTGGTCTATGCCGTCATCGCGGTGCTGGTGCACCTGATGCTGCGGCATACGATGATGGGCCGCAGCATCTACGCCTTGGGTGGCGGCACGGAAGCGGCGCGGCGCGTCGGCTTCAATGTCCGCCGCACCACCTTCTTCATCTACGGGCTGGCCGGCGCCCTGGCGGGTTTCGCCGGCCTGCTGCACGGCGCGATGATCTGGACCGCCAACCCGCGCGACATGGTGGGGCTGGAGCTGGACGTCATCGCCGCCGTCGTGCTCGGTGGCGCCAGCATCTTCGGCGGCCGGGGCAGCGTCATCGGCACCGTGCTGGGCGTGCTGACCCTCGTCGTCATCACCAACAGCCTGATCATCCTGGGCGTCGATACCACCTGGCAGCGCGTGGTTGTGGGGCTGATCGTCATCGCGGCGACGGCGGCCACCGCCTGGCGCGACCGCAAGCGCATCGCCTGAGAGCAGGGGCCGCATCATGACCGCCATCACCCAGCGCCTGCGCCGCATCGATACCAACCTGCTGCAGCTTCTGCTGCTGACCGTGCTGATCTTCGCCGGCATGGCGGCCATGAACCCGGAGCGGTTCCTGCGCCCCTATGTCTTCGAATCCATCACCTTCATCGCGCCGGAACTCGGCCTGCTGGCCATCGCCATGATGGTGGCGATGCTGACGGGGGGCATCGACCTCTCCGTCATCGGCATCGCCAACCTGTCCTGCATCCTGGCCGGCATGTTCTTCCACGCCGTCGGCGCGCCGCGCGGGCCGGATCTGGTAAACCTGCCTCTGCCGATGGTGGCGGCGGGCATCGGCATCGCCCTGGCCACCGGGCTGATTGCCGGCGCGGTGAACGGGCTGCTGATCACCCGCCTGCGCGTGACGCCCATCCTGGCCACCATCGGCACCGGGCAGGTCTTCACCGGCATCTGCCTGGTGCTGACCGGCGGCCCGGCGGTGGTCGGCTTTCCCAAGCTGTGGGGGCAGATCGGCAACGGCACCGCCTTCGGCATCGCGGTGCCGCTGATCGTCTTCCTGGTGGTCTCGGCGCTCGTGTGGTTTCTGCTGACCCGCACCGCCTTCGGCATCAACCTGGCGCTGATCGGCACCAACGCGAAGGCGGCCACCTTCGCCGGGCTGCGCACCGGGCGCACCGTGTTCTTCTCCTACGTACTGACCGGCGGCCTCGCCAGCATCGCCGGTATCTTGCTCTCCGGCCGCACCAATGCGGCGAAGTCGGATTACGGGGTGTCCTACCTGTTGCAGGCGGTGCTGATCTCGGTGCTGGCGGGCACCAACCCGGCGGGCGGGCGCGGCAGCGTCGTCGGTATCGGGCTGGCGCTGGTGGCGCTGATGCTGCTCTCCTCCGGCTTGCAGATGATGCGGTTCAGCAATTTCCTGGTGGACCTGATTTGGGGCGGCTTCCTGCTGCTCTCCATCGCCCTGGCCGCCTGGCGAAACCGGGTCCGCTGAGCATGACCGCCACCATCCCCCTGCACCCCGGCCTGGCCGGGGAGGCAGCGTGCCAGGTCCTGGCGGCGGGTGAGCTCTCCGCCAGCCTGTTCCGCTACCACACCGGCATCCCCGCCCTGCGCCTGCGCAACAGCCGGGGCGAGGTGATCATCCTGCCCTGGATCGGTGGCATGATCTGGTCCGCGCGCTTCGACGGCGTCGAGCTGGGCATGACCAGCGGCTTTGATGCGCCACGCCCCGCGACCAGCATCGCCGAGACCTATGGTTGCTTCGCCTTCCACAGCGGCCTGCTGCGCAATGGCGTACCTGCGGCCGGCGACGACCATGCGGCGCATGGCGAGTTTCCCTGCGCGCCCATGGACCGTGCCTGGCTGGAACTGGGCGAGGACGCGGCCGGCCCGTTCCTGCGCGTCGTCAGCGCACGGGAATACGTCATGGGCTTCGGCTCCCACTACCGCGCGCAGCCCTCCGTCACGCTGCGTCCCGGCGCGACGGTGTTCGGCATCGGCCTGCAGGTGCAGAACCTGTCCGGCAAGCCGATGGAGCTGATGTATATGTGCCACGTCAACTTCGCCTTCGTACCCGGCGGGCGCTGCGTGCAGCCGGCCCCCTTCACGCCGGACCGCACGGCGGTGCGCCATGCCGTGCCCGCGCATGTGCAGCCCAACCCGGTTTATCTGGACCTGATCGAGGCCCTGGCGCGCGACCCCGCACGCATGGAAACCCTGTCGGAGCCGGATCTCTATGACCCGGAGCAGGTATTCTACCTGCACGGCCTCGGCACCGATGCCGCCGGCGACACGCATCTGATGCTGGCGCGGCCGGAGGGCGATGGCTTCGCCATGTCCTACGCCCCCGCCAGCTTTCCGCATACCGTCCGCTGGATACTCAACGATCCGGACCAGAAGGTCGCCGCCTTCGCGCTGCCCTCCACCTGCCAGCCGGAAGGCTACACGGCGGAAAAGCGCAAGGGCCATGTGCGCCTGCTGCCGCCGCACGGTGCGGCCGAGTTCGCCGTCCGCACGGGCTATCTGGACCGTGACGCCGCCGCCCGCACGGGCGCGCTCATTTCTTCCCTGCGATAGGAGCGAGCCATGGGTGCACGCATCGGTGTAGTCGGCAGCAATATGGTCGACCTGATCACCTATACCGACCGGATGCCGGCCGCCGGGGAAACCCTGGCCGCGCCCTCCTTCGCCATGGGCCCGGGCGGCAAGGGCGCCAACCAGGCCGTGGCCGCCGCGAAGCTGGGTGGCGACGTGCTGCTGGTCAGCCGGGTGGGTGACGACCTGTTCGGCGGCAACACCATCAAGAATTTCCAGGATGTCGGCATCGACGCCCGCCACGTGCTGGCCGTGCCCGGCACGCCGAGCGGCGTGGCGCCGATCTTCGTCGAGCCCTCCGGCGAGAACCGCATCCTGATCATCAAGGGTGCCAACGACCACCTGCTGCCCGCCGACGTGGATGCCTCGGCCGAGGACCTCAGGACCTGCAGTCTGATCCTGCTGCAGCTCGAGATCCCGCTGGAGACCGTCTACCACACCATCGCCTGGGCAGCGCGCGAAGGCATCGAGGTGCTGCTGAACCCGGCGCCGGCAGTGCCGGAGCTGGATGTCTCCCGCATCCTGGCCTCGACCTTCGTCGTGCCGAACCAGACCGAGCTGACCATCCTGACCGGCATGCCCGCCGAAACCCCCGCGCAGGCCGAAGCCGCCGCGCGCAGCCTGGTGGATCGCGGCGTCAAGACCGTCATCGTAACCCTCGGCGCCGATGGGGCGCTGCTGGTCTCCGATGGCCCGGCGGTGCACGTGCCCTCCATCAAGGTAAAGCCGCACGACACCAGTGGAGCCGGCGACGCCTTTATCGGCGCGTTCGCGCAGCACTACGTCAAATCCCACGATGTCGCCGCGGCCATGGCCTGGGGCGCGCGCTACGCGGCGGATTCCATCACCCGCCCCGGCACGCAGAGCGCCTTCGCAGATGCCGAAGCCTTCGCCCATTTTTGCGGGAAGTTGGAGGCGTAAGGACTGCGGAGGCAGGAAGGCCGGGGAAGGAATTCCCCGGACCCCTTCTTTTTTCTTCGAGTTGGCGTCGCGGGCTCAGGACTGAGAACAGACGCTGCTTGATGATATTTATCATGGGCCACGCAGGCTGAACCGTCAGTCGCTGGAGGTCCAGAACCTCCGGCGCACCCAGCCGTCCCTCAGGTCGGCCCCTTCAACAGCCACGCCCGAAAAACTCGAAAAAAGAAAAGAAGGGGTCCGGGGAATTCTTTCCCCGGCCTTCTCGTCTCCGCCCCCAGGCCACCGCCACCGGCCATCTCAGGCCTTGCGCTGGCGCAGTGGAATCTCGCCAGCGGTGAACTTCGCCTCGGTCATGGTCGGCAGGTCGAAATAGTCGCGGGTGGAGGCGTAGCCGTGTCCGCCCATGCGGCCCACGGCGTCCATCACGGCCGGGTCGATATGCAGGCTGTCATTGACCGCGTCGGCGCGGATATGCGCGTGCACGACTTCACCCAATACGATCTCGCGCGAGTTGCCGATGTCCAGGAAGGAGTGCAGCCGGCATTCCAGCGCGGCGGGCGCGCCGATGATTCGCGGGCTGGCGACGGCGGTGCCTGGGGCGATGGCCAGCCCGGCATGTTCCAACTCATCGACCCCGGCGCTGAAGGGCACGGCGGTGACGTTCATGGCTTCCAGCAGCGCGTCGGAGACGATGTTGACGGTGAAGACGCCACTGTCGCGGATGTTGCGCCCGGTGTCCTTGGGCGCGCCGTCCGGCCGGAACTCGACGCCGAGGGCGACGATGGCCGGGTCGGCGGAGAGGCAGTTGAAGAAGCTGAACGGTGCCGCGTTGGCCCGGCCCTCGGCATCGATCGTGGTGACCCAGGCAATGGGGCGCGGCACCACGGTGCCGATCAGGATCTTGTAGCGCTCGCGCGGGGTCAGGGCGGCGAAGGCGAAATCGACGGTCTTCATGATGCGGTCCGGCGCTTGCGGGTGGTACGGGGGGCAGGGGCGGCGGCCAGCAGGCCTTCCGCGTCGGCGTAACGGGCCAGTACGTCGCGGATATCCCGCTCCGGCCGGGGGCTGATCAAGGCCCGCTCCATCACGGCGCCCAGATGGTCGTCCATCAGGCGGCGGCAGCGTTGCGCGTCGCCGGCCGCCAGGGCGGAGATGAGGTCGCGGTGTTCGCTGACGGCGCATTCCGACGAATGCGGCCGGCCATAGATGGCCAGGATCAGGGAGCAGCGGGACGCCAACTCATTGATGTAGCGGTTGAGCACGGCATTGCCGGTCAGTTCCGCCAGCAGCAGGTGGAACTCGCCGGCGAGGCGGATGGATTCCAGCCCGCCGCGCCGGTGCGCCTCTTCCTCCGACGCCACATGCGCTTCCAGGCGGGCGATCGCGTCCGGGTTCAGACGCCCGCAGAGTTCCTCGACCGCCAACATCTCCATGGCCCGGCGGACGGAGAAGACATCGCGCGCTTCCTCCAGGCTCGGATAGGCCACGGCGGCACCGCGATTGGGCCGGTGCTCCACCAGGCCTTCGCTGGCCAGCCGCGCCAGGGCTTCGCGCACCAGGGTGCGACTGACGCCGAACTGCTCGCCGATGGCGTCTTCCGGCAGCTTGGCGCCCGGAGCCAACGCCTGCTCGATGATAGCGCGGCGCAGCGCGCGGTAGACCAGGGAGGAGCGGTGGCCGGGGCCGGCGGAGACGGTGTCGGGGGCGATGTCGGGGTCCATGTCGCGCTGGCTTCGGGTAGCGGGGCAAACCGGGCTGTAGACAGCCCGAGAAATTGCATACAATAATCCGCCAGTTTCGTCGACAATATTCACGGCCACGACCACGGCCCGCCCCATCCGACCCGTCCCGCCGAGAGGAAGCCGATGCCCAACACCCTTCTGCTGAAGAATGTGCGCCCGATGGCCGGGGAGGCGACGGATGTGCTGATCCAGGATGGGCGCATCGCACGCCTTACCTCCGGCCAGGTGGCGGAAGGCATGGCGGTGGAGGATGGCGGCGGCGCCATCCTGCTGCCCGGTCTGGTGGAAGCGCACACGCATCTGGACAAGACGCTGTGGGGCATGGGCTGGGTACCGAACAGCGCCGGCCCGCGGTTGATCGACAAGATCGACAACGAACGGACGCTGAAGGGCGCACTGGGAATCGACCCGGCGCGGCAATCCGCGCGGCAGGTGGTGCAATCCCTCCGCAAGGGTACCACGCAGATCCGCACGCATGTGGACGTGGATACCGTCGTCGGCCTCTCTGGCATGGAGGGCGTGCTGGCGACGCGGGAACGCTACGCCGATGCGATGGACATCGAGATCGTCGCCTTCCCGCAATCCGGCATGCTGGTCCGCCAAGGCACGGTAGAGTTGCTGGAGGAAGCAATGCGCCTGGGTGCCGACGTCGTCGGTGGCCTCGACCCCTGCGGGATCGACCGGGACCCGAAGGGGCACCTGGACGCCGTGTTCGCGCTGGCCGAGAAGTTCGGCAAGCCGATCGACATCCACCTGCATGAGCAGGCGTTGCTCGGCGCCTTCAGCATGGAACTGATCTTCGAGCGCACCCGCGCGCTGGGCATGGAAGGGCAGGTGACCATCAGCCACGCCTTCTGCCTGGGCGACCCGGATACCGCGATGGTCGATGCGCTGCTGGAGGAGATCGCGGCGCTGGACATCGCCATCATGACCACCGGTTCCGCCAGCCGCCCGGTGCCGCCGGTGGCCCGCCTGGCCAGGCGCGGCATCCGCACCTGCGCCGGCTCGGACGGCATCCGCGATACCTGGGGCCCCTATGGCAGCGCTGACATGCTGGAGCGCGCCATGCTGATCGGCCTGCGCAACAACTTCCGCCGGGACGATGAGGTGGAGCTGGGCCTCGCCGTCTGCACCACCGGCGGCGCCGCCACCATGCGCACCGCCGGCTACGGCCTCGCGGAAGGCTGCAACGCCGACCTCGTGCTGGTGGAGGCGGAGACGCTGGCGGAAGCCGTCGTCAACCACCCGGAACGCAAACTGGTGCTGAAGCGCGGCCGCGTGGTCGCCCGGGACGGCGAGGCGCTGGTCACCGCACCCTGAGACGAAACCGGGTCTAGTGCGTGATGGTTTTGCGGCGGAACCACCGCAAGCCTGAGACCCGCGATCGAACAAAGCCCGAGTGCATGCTGCGCGAACGCATCATGCACTAGTCCCGCCACGTCACCCCATCGCGCTCCGTCAGCGCGATGGCGGCGGAGGGGCCCCAGGTGCCGGCGGCGTAGGGGCGCGGCGTCATGGCGTTCGCCGCCCACCCCTGGCGGATGGCGTCGATCCATTCCCACTGCGCTTCCACCTCGTCCCGCCGGACGAACAGCGTCGGGTCGCCCTCCACCAGGTCCAGCAACAGCCGTTCATAGGCGATGCGCCGGCGGATATCGGCGAAGGCGGAGGTGCCGAGATCCAGCGGTACTTCCCGCAGGCGGACACCGTCCCGGTCCAGCCCGGGTTGCTTGGTCATCATCAGCAGCCGGATCGTCTCCTCCGGCTGCAGGCGGATGACCAGCTTGTTCGGCTGCACCACAGCGCCACGGTCGGCAAAGATCGAGTGCGGGACGGCGCGGAACTGGATCAGGATCTCCGACTGGCGGGACGGCATGCGCTTGCCGGTGCGCATGTAGAACGGCACGCCCTTCCAGCGCCAGTTATCGACATGCGCCTTGATGGCGACGAAGGTCTCGGTATCCGAAGCACGGCCCAGTTCCTCGACATAACCGGAGACCGGCATACCGGCGACGGCGCCGGGGCGGTACTGGCCGATGACGCTGTGCGTCGCCGCATTGTCCCGCCCGATGCGTCGGAGGGAGCGCAGAACCTTGACCTTTTCCGAACGCACGGCGCTGGCATCGAACTGCGCCGGCGGTTCCATCGCCACCAGCGCCAGCAATTGCAGCATGTGGTTCTGCACCATGTCCCGCAGGCTGCCGGTGCCGTCGAAATAGTCGATGCGGCCTTCCAGCCCCACCGTCTCGGACACCGTGAGCTGAATGTGCTCGATGTATTGCGCGTTCCATAGCGGTTCCAGCAGCAGGTTGCCGAAGCGCAGGGCCAGCAGGTTCTGCACCGTCTCCTTGCCCAGGTAGTGGTCGATGCGGAAGGTGCGGCTTTCCGGGAAAGCCTCCGCGACTGCGTCGTTGATGTCGCGGCTGGAGGCGAGGTCGCTGCCCAGCGGCTTCTCCAGCGCCAGCCGTGCATTCTCCCCCGCCAGGCCGGAGGCCGCCAACCCGGCGATGGTGGCGCGGAACAGGGACGGCGCGGTGGAGAGAAAGATCGCCACCGGTTGCCGCGCCGGGTCCACCACCGCGGCCAGTGCGTTGAACTGTGCCGGGTCGCTGGCATCCAGCGTCACGTAGCGCAGCCGGCCGAGGAAGCGCGCCACCAACTCCGGCTTCAGCCGCTCCGCCTCCACCACCTGGCGTAAGGCGGCCTCGGCCATGGCGCGGAAGGAGGCGTCGTCATGCGCGCTGCGTGCCGTGGCGACGATGCGCAGCCCCTTCGGCAGCAGCCCATCCGCATCCAGCCCGAACAGGGAGGGCAGCAGCATGCGCCGGGCCAGATCGCCGGTGGCGCCGAACAGCAGCAGGGATTGCGCCGGTTGGATCGTGGCCAAGTCTCATACTCCCAGGCATGGCCCACAGGGGCCGCTCGGCCCGAGTGTGACGCCAATTCACCGCGCTGTGCAGCCCGCCCCGGGGCCGGGGGGGCGGGGCGGGCTTGCAGGGCAGGCATGACCTGCACGCAGCTTCCCAATATCTCCCGCACTGTCCACTCTCCGTCCGGTGACCGAGATGATCCCCCCTGTCCTCGCCCTCACCATGGGCGACCCCGCCGGCATTGGCGGCGAGCTGACCCTGGCGGCCTGGCTTCGGTGCCGGGCGGGGCAGGGGCCGGCCTTCGTCGCGATGGACGACCCGCACAGGCTGGCCCGTCTGGCGCAGCATCTGGCGCTGGATGTCCCCATCCGCACCGTCGCCAATGCGGCCGAGGCGGCCCGGGTCTTCCCCGATGCCCTGCCGGTGCTGCCTGTACCGCTGCCGGCACCGGCCGTGGCCGGGAAGCCCGATGCGGTGAACGCGCCCGCCATCATCGCCTCCATCGAACAAGCGGTGCGGCTGGCGCAGGCCGGGCAGGTCAGCGGCGTCGTCACCAACCCGATCAGCAAGGCCGTGCTGTACGGCACCGGCTTCGCCTTTCCCGGCCATACCGAGTTCCTCGGCGCCTTGACCGGCCTGAAGGAGCCGCCGGTGATGATGCTGGCCTGCCCGCAGCTGCGCGTGGTGCCGGTGACGATTCATGTCTCCCTGCGCCGCGCACTGGACGAGCTGAGCACGGCGGAGATTATCCGCGCCGCCCGCATCCTCCACCGTGCCCTGAAGCAGGATTTCGGCCTGAAGCAGCCGCGCATCGCCATGGCTGGCCTCAACCCGCATGCCGGCGAGGCTGGGGCGATGGGCGACGAGGAAACCCGCCTGATCCAGCCCGCCATCGACGCCCTTCGGGCGGAAGGCGTGGTGCTGCATGGCCCGATGCCGCCGGATACCATGTTCACCGCCCGCGCGCGCGGCGGCTACGACGCCGCGCTGTGCATGTATCACGACCAGGCACTGATCCCGCTGAAGACGCTGGACATGGATGGCGGCGTCAACGTCACCCTGGGCCTGCCCATCGTGCGCACCTCGCCGGACCACGGCACCGCCTTCGACATCGCCGGCAGCGGCAAGGCCGATCCCGGCAGCCTGCTGGCCGCCCTGCACCTTGCCGCGGAGATGGCCGCGCGCCGTGCCGCCTTTTCCGGAGCCAAGCCATGAGCCTTTCCAGCATCCGCCTGGGCGTGAATGTCGACCATGTCGCCACCCTGCGGAACGCGCGCGGCGGCACGCATCCGGACCCTTTGCGGGCGGCACTGGTGGCGCTGGAAGCCGGTGCCGACAGCATCACCGTGCATCTGCGGGAAGACCGCCGGCATATCCGCGATGCCGATGTGGTGGAGATGCGCCGCACGCTCTCCGCACCCATCAACCTGGAGATGGCGGCGACGGCGGAGATGACGGAATTCGCCCTCAACATCCGCCCCCACGCCGCCTGCCTGGTGCCCGAGCGCCGCGCGGAAGTGACCACCGAGGGGGGCCTCGACGCCGCCGGCCAGGAAGCCCAGCTGCAGCCGGTGGTCGCGGCCCTGCGCGCCGCCGGCACCCGCGTCTCCCTGTTCCTGGACCCGGATCTGCGGCAGGTGGAAGCGGCAGCACGGCTGGGTGCCGGTGCGGTGGAACTGCACACCGGCACCTATTGCGAGGCTGCCCCAGGCCTGGTGCGGGACCGTGAGCGGGCCCGGCTGGTCGAGGCCGCGAAGCGCATCGTGGCGCTCGGCATCGAATGCCATGCCGGGCATGGGCTGGACTACGTCACGGCCGCCGAGATGGCGGCGGTGCCGGAGATCATCGAGCTGAATATCGGCCACTTCCTGATGGGCCAGGCGCTGTTCGATGGCCTGGGCCCCAGCATCCGCCGGATGAAGCAGGTGATGGTCGAGGCCCGGCGGTGACCCCTTCACCCGCCCAGGCGGCAGATTCCATCCAGCGCGACGGCTATGTCTTCCTGCCCGCCGCCACCGCGTCCGACTTTTTCGCGACGCCGACGGACGCACCCGCCTGGCAGGCGCTGGCATCCAGCTGGGACGATTTGCGCCCCGATACCTACATGGCCGATGGCGGCCGCTATCGCCTGCGCCGCCACGCCACCTTCGCGGCACCGGCCGGCGGCACCATCGCACGCGCCCCGCATCAGCCCCACTACCAGATGCTGCGCCACAACCCACTGAATGGTGGCCTGGAACGGTGGTTCGAGCCGGTGGAAACCGCGATCGGCGAAGGCGAAGCGCTGACCCGCCTGCTGGCCGGCGCCAGAAGCGTCTTCGAAGCCACCGCCACTGAGAGTGGCGCCTGGCATATCGAAGCGCACCAGTTCCGCATCGAAGCCCGCCCCGACACCGCCGGTAAGCCGACGCCGGAAGGCATGCACCGCGACGGCGTCGCCTTCGTGCTGGTCACCCTGATCGGGCGGGAGAATGTGGCCGGCGGCGTCACCGCCATTCGCGTCGACGGGCAGGAAGGCGAAGCCAGCTTCACGCTGGAACATCCACTGGATTCCGTGCTGCTTGATGACACCCGCGTCTGGCATGGCGTCACGCCCATCCTGCCGCTGGACCCCGCGAAGCCCGGCCATCGGGACGTTTTGGTGCTGACCTTCGCCCGCACCTGACGGGAAGACGAAGAAAGGCCGGGGAAGGAATTTCCCGGACTTCTTCTTCTATTTTTGCAAGTCTGGCGCTTTGCCTTGGTTCAAAGCGTTGCGGCCGTGACAGTTCTTACGCAGCGCAGCTGAATGCCTGACAGGCCAGGGCATGAAGCACCGCATCGACAGCCAAACCCAAGACTTTCGTAGAAAAAAGATGGGGCCCGGGGAATTCCTTCCCCGGCCTTCCTTCAATGCTTCACGCGCTCAGCGAAATGGCTGCAACAGAGAGAGCGCTTCCCCCGAGGGTGCAACGCCCAGCCCCGCTCCGGTGGGCAGGCTGTAGGCGCCGTCGCGGCAATCCATGTCACCGTCCAGCAGCCTCCGGTTCGGCTCGAACACCGAGTGCTGGTATTCGTGGCATTCCACCGCGGCCAGTGCTGCGCTGGCCTGCAGGCTGGCGGCCATGAAGATGCCGGCGCCGATGGTGGCGTGCGGCATGATGCGCAGGTGATGGGCCGTGGCATACTGGCCCATACGCATGAACTCGGTGATGCCCGTGTGGCCCATCTCCGGCTGCACGATGCCGCAGGCACGCCGCGCCACGCGGGGCAGCAGGTCGAACACCGTGCGCCATTCCTCGCCGGCGGCGACGGTGGTGGAAACGCGGTCCGCCACGCGGGCCAGCCCGTCCACGTCTTCCGGCCGCACCGGCGCCTCGGCGAACCACAGGCCGTGCGGCTCCATCGCATGGATCAGCGCAATGGCCTGCTCGGCGGTGTGGGCCCAGTGCATGTCGCAGGCAATGCCGGCGTCCGGGCCAAGCGCCTCGCGCAGCGCGGCGATTTCCGCCACCACGCCGTCATCCGCCACCGGGGCGGCGAACTTGAAGCGGTGGAAGCCACGCCCCTGCCATTCCACCGCCATCGCCTGCCGTTCCGCCAGGGTGGGCTTCGGCAGGCCGGAGACATAGGCTGGAACGGCGTGGTGCCGCTGGCCGCCCAACAGCTTCACCACCGGCAGGCCGCATAGCCGGCCGGCGAGGTCCCACAGGGCGATATCCACCGCCGCCAGCGCATCCAGGTAGAAGCCGCCAGTATAGCCGCGCACCCGCATCAGGTCGTAGAGATCGTCGTGGATGACGGCGACATCATGCGGGTCCCGCCCCACGACGAAGGGGCCGAGCAGGTCATCGACGATGGCCATGGTGGCGCCAGGCGCGACGATGCCATAGGTCTCGCCCCAGCCCACCGCGCCGGAGGTGGATTCGACCCGCACCAGCACGCTGCGGTCCACGGTCGGGTAGACGGTGCGGTTGCCGCGCCGCACCAGGTAGCCCTTCTCGTTCACCGTCTCGCCGGGCCGCAGCGCGCCGAGATACGGCGTGTCGCGCGGGACGGTCAGGGAGAAGACCTCGACGCGGGCGACGCGCTCGCTCATGGCGTGGCCGTCAGCAGGTCGGCCACCCGCGCCAGCCAGGCGTCGATTTCCTCCAGGTCGTGGCTGTCGAGTTGCGGCAGGCGGGCGCGCACGCCGGCATGTTGCAGCACGCCACGCCGCACCAGCACGTGCTTGGTAAAGCGCATGCGGAAATTGGCCTGGATGACCAGTAGCGGCAGGGTGCGCATGTACAGGTCGCGCGCCTGCTCCACCGCTCCGGCGCGGAAATGGCGGTCCAGCGCCACATGCATGTCGGTCAGTTCCACCGCCGGCATCGCGCCGCAGGCGCCACGCCGGTATTCCTCGACGATGTAGCGCGCGCCGCCACCGCCAATGACGCCGCGCAGATGCGGCGGCGCCCCGGCCAGGATGGCGCTGATCGGCCCGCCGGAGGGCAGCGTCTCCTCCTTCACATAGGCGATGGCCGGGTTGCCGCGGACGATGCCGAGGATGGTCTCGGGGCTGAGGTCGGAGCCGCGCGGGGCGGGGGCGTTCTGCAGTACGATGGTCAGGCCCGGTACCTGCTGGGCGATGGCGGCGTAGAAGCCCGCCACGGCCTCGGCCCCCGCGCCGACGCTCCGGGGCGCCTGGATCATCACGGTGTCGATCCCGACTGCCATGGCGGCGCGGCTATGGGCGACGGCCTCCTCCACCGTGCCGGCGCTGGCACCGGCCACGACGGGCACGCGGCCCGCCACGCGCGCCACCACCAGGCGCAGCAGCTCGGTGCGCTCCTCGGCCGTCAGTTCGTCCACCTCGCTGGCAAAGCCCGGGAAGACCACGCCATCGGCGCCGCAGGCCAGGGCGAAGTCGACAATCCTGTCCATGCCGGCGCGGTCGATGGCGCCATCGGGCAGGAAGGGTGTCGGCAGGACGGGCAGGATGCCTTGCAGCACAGGATGTTCCCCTCAAAGTCCACAATATGGATCGTTAGTCCTTCTTGTGGACTTCATGCGCGCGGCCGTCAACCGGCGAAGCCTGGCTCCTTCAACCCGGCCACACCGGCAGCGATGGCGAAGACGCTGCCGGAAAGCGGCGCCTCCCGCAGCTGGTCGGCCGAAAGCCGCACGCGGGCGCTGGTGACGAACAGGGTGCGCAGGTCCGGCCCGCCGAAGGCGCAGCTGGTCGGGCGCGGCACCGGCAGTTCCACACGCTGCCGCATCGCCCCGGCCGGGTCGTAGCGGCGCACGCACCAGCCATCCCACATCGCCACCCAGACGCAGCCTTCCGCATCCACCGCCAGCCCGTTCGGCGTGCCCTGGCCTTCCGGGAACTGCACGAAGACGCGGCGGTTAGAGAGTGCGCCGCTTTCCGGTTCCACATCGAAGGCATCGATGCGCCGCCGGGCGGAATCCGCTAGGTAGAAGCGGCGCCCATCCGGACTGAAGCCCAAGCCATTGGCCACGTGCAGGCCGGAAACCATGGCCGCCACCGCGCCATCGGCGCCGATGCGGTACAGCGCGCCGGCATCCGGCGTGGCGTCCATCGCCAGGGTGCCGACCCAGAAGCGGCCCTGCCGGTCGCATTTGCCGTCGTTGAAGCGGTTGCCGGGGCGGTGCGCCTCCGGCACTGCCAGGGTCTCGCCCAGCCCGATCGACGGGTCCAGGACCCGCAGGCCGGAGCGGGCGGCGGCGATGAAGCCGCCCTGCCGGCGCGGCGCCAGGGCGCTGACCATTTCCGCCAATGGCAGCACCGTATCGGCGCCGCTGGCAGGGTCGCTGGCATGCAGGGCGGGCTGCAGGATATCCACCCAGTACAGACGCTGTTCCGGCACCGACCACAACGGCCCTTCGCCCAGCAGCGCCGTGGCCTTCACCGCCACGTCCACGCCACGGCTGGTGCCGCCCGGGCGCGGCGCGACATCGAGTGACATGGCGGATTGCCCGGCATTGCCCGAAGTACGCCGCGCGGCCTCGATCACCTCACGCCCCAACGCGTGCAGCCGGGCTTCCGGCAGCCGATAGGCGGGGCCGACGATGCAGATGGCGCCCAGCGGCCGCGCCTGGTGGTCCAGCACCGCCGCCGCCACCGCATGCACGCCTTCGGATTGCTCCTCCAGCGAGACGGCGTAGCCACGCGCTGCGGTCAAATCCAATTCCCGCCGCAGCGCCTCCGAATCCGTCAGGGTGCCGGGGGCGGGGGCGGAAAGGGGTTGCAGCCGGGCCAGGAAGCGGGCGCGGCCAGCCGGGTCCAGCTGCGCCAGCATCGCCTTGCCGCAGGCACTGGCATGCGCCTCCGCCCGGCCGCCAACGCGGTTGGTTAGCCGCACCGCGTGCTGGGCGGCGTCCCGCTGGTCCACATACAGCACGCCGTCGCCGTCCAGGATGCCAAGCCGGGTGGTCTCGGCCGAAAGCTCGCTCAGCCGCACCAGCTCCGGCTCGGCGGCGCCGCGCAGGTCGAACTCGTCCCACACCCGGTGTGCCATCTCGAACAGGCGGGGGCCTAGCCGGTAGGTCTGGTTGCGCGGGTCGAGCCGCAGCAGCCGCGCCTCCATCAACGCCGCCAGGATGCGGTGCACCGTGGGGCGCGAAAGCTTGGCATGCGCCGCCAGATCCACGAAGCGCAGCGGCTCCTTCGCCTCTGCCACGTAGCCCAGCAGGGCAATGCCGCGGGTCAGCGCCTGCGTACCGGGGACAGTGGCGCCCGCATCGTCATCGGTCTCAGTGGGGTCGCGCTTGATGCTGGCCATGGCATTCCCTGATCTGGAAAGAGTTTGACCAATCCGGCCGCTCATTCCAAGATGTGGACAACGATTTCATAATCAGGCCCGCGAGAGGGCTGTAGTGGAGGACATGACATGCGGGCCACGCGACGCGCCATGCTTGCCGGCGGTTTTTCCGGCCTCGCCGCCCTGGCGGCGCCGCGCCGGCCGCGCGCCCAGGCCGCCAGTGCCGCCGGATATCCCGACCGGCCCGTCCGCCTGATCGTGCCATTCACGGCCGGCGGTGCCGGTGACATCGTCGGCCGGCTGCTGGCGGCGTACCTGCAGACCGAGCTGGGCAAGCCCTTCGTGGTGGAGAACCGCCCCGGTGCCGGCAGTGCCCTGGGGGTGGAGCAGATCGCCCGCGCCACGTCGGATGGCTACACGATCGGCATGGCCAATATCGCCAGCCACGCCATCCTGCCGAATTTGCGCCAACTGCCCTACGACCCGGTGAAGGATTTCGCCCCGGTCGGCATGGTGGCGCTGACGCCATGCCTGCTGGTGGTCAACCCCGACCGCCTGCCTATCCGCAGCGTGGCGGAACTGGTGGAGCGCGCCAAGGCGGCGCCCGATGCGCTGGATTTCTCCTCCTCCGGCGCCGGGACCAGCCTGCATCTGGGCATGGAGATGTTCATGCAGGCCGCCGGCATCCGCATGACGCATATCCCGTTCAACGGCAGCGGACCTTCCCTGCAGGCGTTACTGGCCGGGCAGGTGGCGCTGTCGATGGAAGTGGCGGCGGTGGCCTGGCCGCAGATCCAGGACGGCAAGCTGCGCGCCCTGGCCGTGACCACGCCGCAGCGCGCCGCCTTCGCGCCGGACCTGCCGACGCTGGAGGAATCTTTCCCCGGCACCGCCATCGCCCCCTGGCACGGGCTGGTGGCGCCATCCGGCACGCCGAAGCCCATCATCGACAAGCTGGCCGCCGCCACCGCAAACTTCCTGAAGCAGCCGGAGACCCTGGCGCGCTTCCAGCAGCAGACGCTGGAGCCGAAGGGCGCCGGCCCGGCCGAGTTCGCCGCCTTCATCCAGGACGAGTCGAAGACCTTCGCTGAGGTGATCCGCCGCGGCAATGTCACCGTCAATTGAGGCGCCGATGATGCCGATGCACCGCCGCGCACTGCTGGCTTTGGCCGCCACCCTGCCGGCGGGCGCCGCGCGAGCCGCCTGGCCGGAGCGCCCGGTAACCCTGATGGTCGGCTACGGCGCCGGCGGCGCCACCGACGTCATTGCCCGCGCCCTGGCGGAGCGTGCGGGCAGCCTGCTGGGCCAGCCCATGGTGGTGCTGAACGTGCCCGGCGCCGGCGGTACCCTGGCCTCGGACCGGACCGCCAAGGCGGCGCCGGATGGGCAGACCATCCTGCTGATCGCCAATGCGCATGTCGTCGCCCCCGGCCTCTATGCCAGCCTGCCTTACGACACGGTGGGGGATTTCGCGCCCGTGGCCTTCATCGGCCAATCGGCCAACGTGCTGGTGGTGCCGGCCTCGGCCGCCGAGAACGATTTGGCCGGGCTGGCGGCGCGGGCGAAGGCCAGCAGCCAGCCGCTGCGCACCGGCTCCGCCGCACTGGCCGGCTTCCAGCCCGCGCACGAGTTGTTGCGCGAAGCCCTGGGCATCGAGCTGGAAGCCGTGCCCTACCGCAGCGGCCCGCAGGGGCAGACCGACCTGATCGCCGGCCGGCTGGACCTGATGGTCTCCAACGTTCTGGAGGTGTCGGAGCATGTGAAGGCTGGCCGCCTGAAGGCACTGGCCGTCACCAGCGCCATCCGCAGCCCGTTGCTGCCGGAGGTGCCAACCTTCGTGGAACTGGGCATCCCGGCCTTGCAGGCGGATTCCTGGTTCGGCCTGCTGGCCCCCCGGGCGACCCCGCCGGATATTCTGGACCGCCTGCATGACGCGCTGGCCACCGCCATGGCGGAACCGGCGATGCAGGCCAGGCTGACCGCGCTGGGCATCCTGCCGCAGCCAATGTCCCGGCAGGAATGGGGCGCGTTCCTGGCCGCACAGACCGAGAAATGGTCGGCCATACCGCGCCGGGCGTCCGTGCAGATCCAGTAGCAAACGTCGTGGCCTGCAGCACGTCCGCTGTGGATCGATGCTCCAGGCCTCAGGCTCCCGTTGCGACGTCGACGCCCTATGCCGGGCTGGGCGGCGCCACGGTCGGCTTCGGTCGGCGGCGGCGCAGCCGGTCCAGCGCCAGGTAGACCACCGGCGTGGTATACAGCGTCAGCAACTGCGACAGCAGCAGGCCGCCGATGATGGTGATGCCGAGCGGCCGGTGCAGCTCCGACCCCGCGCCGGTGGCCACCGCCAGCGGCACCGCGCCCAGCAGCGCGGCCAGGGTGGTCATCAGGATAGGGCGGAACCGGTCCCGGCAAGCGGCCAGGATGGAGGCTTCGCTGTCCAGCCCGTGGTGGCGTTCCTGCTCCAGCGCGAAGTCGATCATCATGATCGCGTTCTTCTTCACGATGCCCATTAGCAGGATTACGCCGATCAGCGCGATCACCGTCAGCGACGTGCCCGTCAACAGCAATGCCAGCAACGCGCCGATACCGGCGGTGGGCAGGGTGGAGAGAATGGTCAGCGGGTGGATGAAGCTCTCATAGAGCACGCCGAGCACGATGTAGATCACCACCAGCGAGGCGACGATCAGGATTGGCTGGTCGCGCGAGAACGCCTGGAACGCCGCGGCATTGCCGCCGTATTGGCCGCGGATGGTATCCGGCAGGCCGGCTTCCAGCTCCGCCTGCTGCAACAGTGGCGGCACCGCGCCGATATCAATGTCAGGCGAGAGGTTGAAGCTGATGGTCGTCGCCGGATACTGGCCGCGATGCGTCACCCGCAACGGCGCCACGTCACGCTCCACCCGCGCCAGGGCTTTCAGCGGAACCGGCGTGCCGCTGGAGGACGGGACGAAGATGCGGTCGAACTGCGTCGCGTCCTGCTGCAGCGCCGGGTCGATCTCCAGCACCACCTTGTACTGGTTGCGGGCGCCATAGATCGTCGACACCTGTCGCTGGGAGAAGGAGTCGTTGAAGACGTTGCTGATGTCACCGATGCTGACGCCCAGCCGCGCCGCCGCGTCGCGGTCGATCACCAGCCGGTTGATCAGCCCGGTGCGCTCCTGGTCCGAGGAGACGTCGTTGATGCCGGACACGGTGCGCAGCTTGTCGACCATCGTCTCCGTCCACCGGCGCAACTCGTCCAGGTCGGGGCCCAGCAGGCTGTAGCTGTAGGCGGCATTGCCGGGGCGGCCGCCGATATTCAGCTCCTGGTCCGCGCGCAGGAAGACGGAGGCGCCGGGGATGGTGGAGAGCGGCTGGCGCAGCCGGGCGATGACGTCGTTGATCGGCGGCCGTTCGCCCAACGGCTTCAGCGAGATGAAGAACTGGCCGGAATTGGTGGAGCTGTTGAAGCCGCTGCCGATCGATCCGCTGATATTTGCCACCGCCGGGTCGGCGCGGATGATATCCGCCGCCCGGGTGTGCAGCACCTGCATGGCGGCGAAGGAGGTGTCGGTGGAAGCCTGCACCGTGCCGCGCAACAGCCCGGTATCCTGCTCCGGGAAGAAGCCCTTCGGCACGATGATGTAAAGCCACACCGTCAACCCGACGAGGCCAAGCGTCAGCAGCAGCATGGAGCGGCGGAAGCGCAGCGTGACCGCCAGGCTGCGCATGTAGCCATTGACCATCGCGTCCAGCCCGCGCTCGAACACCCGGCCGAAGCGGCCGGGCGGGCGGTGCTCCGCCGTGCCGGCGAGGCGGGCGGCGACCATCGGCGTGATGGTGAGCGAGATCAGTGCCGAGAGCACCACGGCCGTCGCCAGCGTGACGGAGAACTCGCGGAACAGGCGGCCGACGATCCCGCCCATTGCCAGCAGCGGCAGGAACACCGCGATCAGCGAGACGGTGATGGAGACGATGGTGAAGCCGATCTCCCGCGCGCCCTGCAGCGCCGCCTGCATCGGTGGCACGCCACGCTCCCGCAACCGCGCCATGTTCTCGATCATGACGATGGCGTCGTCCACCACGAAGCCGACGGAGATGGTCAGCGCCATCAGGGAGAAGTTGTTGAGCGAGTAGCCCAGCAGCCACATCACCACCAGCGTGCCCAGCAGCGACAGCGGTACCGAGATACAGGCGGCGAGCACGGAGGATTTCCGTCGCAAGAACATCGCCACCACCAGGATGACCAGGGCAATGGTGATCAGCAGCGTGCGCTCCACCTCATGCACGCTGGCGCGGATGGTGGAGGAGCGATCGTTCTGGATTTCCAGCCTGGTGCCGGCGGGCAGGTAGCTTTCCAGTTCCGGCAACATCGCCCGGACGCCGTCCACCACCTCGATCACATTGGCATCCGGCTGCTTGTAGATCTGCAGCAGGACGGAGGGCGTGTCGTTGTACCATGCCGCCTGCCGGCGGTTGCGGCTGCCATCCGTGACGCGGGCGATGCCGGAAAGCCGCACCGTACCGCTCTCGGTCGACTTGATGACCAGGGTGGAAAACTGCTCCGCCCGGCTCAGCCGGTCATTGAGGGAAAGGGCGGCGGATTGCCCCGGCCCTTCGATCATGCCGAGCGCCGAGGTGACGTTGGAGGAATTGATCGCGGTCCGCACATCCTCCATCGAGACACCGGCGGCGGCGGCGGCCGCCGGGTTCACCGCCACGCGCACCGCTGGCTGGTCCGCGCCGCCCACCTGCACCTGCGCCACGCCGGTCACGCGGGACAGACGGGGCCCGACGGTGCTGTCCGCGAGGTCGTACAGGCCGGTGGAGGACGTGCGGTCGGAGGTGATGGCCAGGATCAGCACCGGGGCATCGGCCGGGTTGAACTTCCGCACGCTGGGCGGGCTGGGCATGCCGGACGGCAGGTCCTGCCGCGCCGCGTTCACCGCCGCCTGCACATCCCGCGCCACGCTCGCCTGGGTGCGGGCGATGTCGAACTGCACGATGATGTTGCCGCTGCCGGTGGAGGCGTTGGAGGTCATCTCGGTAATGCCGGCGATCTCGCCGATGCGCCGCTCCAGCGGGGCAATGACGGTCGCCGCCAGCGTCTCCGGATTGGCTCCGGGCTGGCTGACCGAGACCAGCACCGTCGGCAGATCCACCCGCGGCAGCGCGGAGACCGGCAACTCGGAGAATGCGGCGATCCCCGCCAGGGCCAGCCCCACCGCCATCAGCAGGGTCGCCACCGGCCGCCGGATGAAGGGGGAGGAGATGGAGAACATGGCCGCCTACTCCGCCGCCGCCGGCTTATCGGTGCCGCGCCAGCGGTCCACGCGGGCACGCGCACCTTCCAGCGCCAGGTAGATGGCGGGGGTGGTGAAGAGGGTGATCACCTGGCTCAGCAGCAGGCCGCCGACGATGGAGACGCCGAGCGGCTGCCGCAACTCCGACCCCGTGCCGGTGCCCAGCATGAGCGGCAGGGCGCCCAGCAGCGCGGCGGCGGTGGTCATCATGATCGGGCGGAAGCGCAGCAGCGCGGCCTCCCGGATGGCCTCACGCGGCGCCATGCCGTGGTCCCGCTGCGCTTCCAGGGCGAAGTCGATCATCATGATCGCGTTTTTCTTCACGATACCCATCAGCAGGATGATGCCGATCATCCCCACCACTGACAGGTCCATCCCCGCGATCTCCAGCGCCAGCAGCGCGCCGATGCCGGCCGAGGGCAGGGTGGAGAGAATGGTGATGGGGTGGATGAAGCTCTCATAGAGCATGCCCAGCACCAGGTAGATCACCACCACCGCCGCCAGGATCAGCCAGGGCTGCCCGGCCAGGGCGATGTCGAACTCCGCCGCATCGCCGGCGAAGCGGCCGGTGACGGTGCCGGGCATGCCCAGCTCCCGCTCCGCCTGCCGCACGGCCTCCACGGCATCGCTGAGGGCGTGGCCGGGGGTCAGGTTGAAGCTGAGCGTGACGGCGGGGAACTGATTCTCCCGTGTCACCAGCAGCGGTCCGTTGGTGCGGGTGATGCTGGCGATCTCGGCCAGCGGCACCTGCGCGTCGCTGCCGGTGATGCGCAGCTGGCCGATGGCGGAGGCGTCGGTGCGGATGCGGTCGCTGGCCTCCAGCACCACACGGTACTGGTTGCTCTGACCGTAGATGGTGGAGATCTGCCGCTGGCCGTAAGCGTCGTACAGCGCGTTCACCACCGCCTGCATGCTGATGCCGAGGCGGGCTGCGCGGTCACGATCGACGCGCACGGCCATGCGCAGCCCTTCATCCCGCTGGTCCGACGCCACGTCGCGCAGGGCAGGCAGGGCACGCAGCCGCTCCAGCAATTGCGGTGCCCATTCCGCCAGCTCGGCGGCATCGGAATCGGTCAGCACATACTGGTACTGCGTGGTCGCCGCGCGGGCGCCGATCTGGATATCCTGCACCGCCTGGGGGTAGGCGACGATGCCGGGCACCTGGGCCATCCGCGTCTTCAACCGTTCGATGATGGTGAAGGCATCGGCGTCGCGCTCGGTGCGCGGGCGCAGCACGGCGGTGACGCGGCCGGTATTCGGCGCCGGGTTCAGCGTGCCGGACCCGGCGACGGAGGCGACCGAGGCAACGGCGGGGTCCGCGCGCACCACATCCGCCAGCGCCTGCTGCATCTCCGCCAGCCGGGCGAAGGAGACATCCTGCGGCGCTTCGGTGGTGATCAGGATCAGGCCGGTATCCTGCTGCGGCAGAAAGCCCTTGGGCATCACGACATAAAGCCAGCCGGTGAGCACGACACTGGCAGTGGCCACCAGCAACGTGGCCGTCTGGTGCCGCATGGTGAAGGCCAGGGCGCGGCCGTAGCCGTCGCGCATCTTGTCGAACCCACGCCCGGTCCAGCGCGCGGCCCAGCCGGGGCGGTCGTGCTTCGGGTCCCGCAACACCAGGGCGCACAGCATCGGCGTCAGGGTCAGGGAAATGACCATGGAGACCAGCACCGCCGCCGTCAGCGTCTCCGCGAACTCGCGGAACAGCCGGCCGACCACGCCTTCCATGAACAGCAGCGGGATGAACACCGCGATCAGGCTGAGCGTCAGCGAGACGATGGTGAAGGCAATCTGCCGGGAGCCTTCATAGGCGGCTTCCAGTGGCTTCTTGCCCTCCTCGATCAGGCGGACGATGTTCTCGATCATGACGATGGCGTCGTCGACGACGAAGCCCGCCGCCACCGTCAGCGCCATCAGGGAGAGGTTGTCCAGCGAGTAGCCCATGGCCGACATCACCGCGAAAGTGGCGATGATGGAGAGCGGCAGCGACACCGCCGGCACGAAGGTGGCGCGCAGGCTACCCAGGAACAGGTAGATCACCCCCACCACCAGCGCGATGCTGAGCACGAGGGTGAACTGCACCTCGTGCACGCTGGCCTGGATGGTTTCCGTGCGGTCCGACACCATGGCCAGCTGCGCGCCGGCGGGGATGGCGGTGCGCAGTTCCGGCATCAGCGCCTGGATCTGTGCCACGGTGTTGACGATGTTGGCGCCGGGCTGGCGCTGCACGTCGATCAGGATGGCGGTGCGGCCGTTGTGCCAAGCGCCGTTGCGCGCGTTCTCCAGCGCCTCTACCGACTCGCCGACATCGCGTAGCCGCACCGGCGCGCCGTTCTGGTAGCTGATGATGACGTTGGCGAACTCGGCCGGCGTGGTGATCTGGTCGTTGGCCAGGATGGTGGAGGATTGCCGCGGCCCATCCAGCGAACCCTTGGGCGAATTCAGGTTGGCGTTGGTGACGGCGGTGCGCACCGCCTCCATCCCCAGCCCATAGGCGGCGAGGCGCGCGGGGTCGATCCGCAGCCGCACGGCCGGGCGCATGTTGCCCTGCACGGTGACGCGGCCGACGCCGCTGACCTGCGCCAGCTTCTGCGCCAGCAACGTATCCGCCGTGTCGGACAGCCGGGCGATGGGCAGGGTGTCGGAGGTCAGCGCCAGGGTGACGATCGGCGGGTCCGCCGGGTTCACCTTCGAATAGACCGGCGGGTAGGGCAGGGTGGAGGGCAGCGTGCCGCGCGCGGCATCCAGCGCCGCCTGCACGTCCTGCGTCGCCTCGTCCATGCTCTTGGTCAGCACGAATTGCAGCGTGATGCGGCTGATGCCCGGCCCACTGACTGAGGACATGGTCGAGAGGCCGGAGATCTGCGCCAGCTGCCGTTCCAGCGGCGCCGTGATCAGCAGCGCCGAGGTTTCGGAGGACGCACCCGGCAACTGCGTGCTGATCTCGATCGTGGGGAAATCAACATTCGGCAGCGCCGAGACCGGCAGCCGCAGATACCCGAAGATGCCCGCCAGCAGCACCGCGATAGCCAGCAGGGTCGTGGCTACTGGGCGGGAGATGAAGGGGGCGGCGATATTCATGGCGTCGCGCCACCAGATGCAGCACCGCCGGGGCCGGCGCTACCCGGCGCGGTTCCACCGGACGGGGGCGCACCGGGCACCGTGCCGCCTGGCGCCGTGCTGGGCGGGGTGGCTGGCGGGGCCGCCTGGCTGTCACGCGGGCGGCGGCGCTGGCCGCTGGGCTCGCCGGC
>NZ_JACTVA010000140.1 GCF_014490485.1 Teichococcus aerophilus
CCGGCCTTCTCGCACAGATCCGCCATCTGGTTGATGAAGGTGATCTTGACGGCCAGGAAGGCGTTGGCGGCGTACTTGGTCAGCTCCGCCGTCTCGATGCTGGTCGCGACCACCGGGGTCTCGATCAGGTAGAGCGGGCGGTACAGGCGCTTCAGCACGGCCAGGGCGCGCTCGCTCTCCACGCCGATGACGACGCGGTCGGGGCGCATGAAGTCGCCGATGGCGTTGCCTTCGCGCAGGAACTCGGGGTTGGAGGCGACGTCGATCTGCACGTCCGGCCGCGCCTCGCGCACGATCTTCTCGATCTGGCGGCCGGTGCCGACGGGGACGGTGGATTTCGTCACCAGCACCAGCGGGCCTTCGGCGGCGCGGGCCACCTGCTCGGCGGCGGCGAAGACGTAGGTGAGGTCGGCATGGCCATCGCCGCGGCGCGTCGGCGTGCCGACGGCGAGGAAGACGGCGTCGGCGCCGTGGATGGCGTCCTTCAGCTCGGTGGTGAAGGTCAGGCGGCC
>NZ_JACTVA010000015.1:0-7347 GCF_014490485.1 Teichococcus aerophilus
CCGCCGCGCCTCCTGCCGCGCCGGCAGGCACCGCGCCGCCTGCCACCGGTGCAGGGGCTGCGGCACCGGCCAACGGCGCCGCCGCCGCCATCCCGGGGCTGGAGGCGCCTCTGCTGGCGCCGAACACGCTGGGCGGGCAGCTGCTGGTCGGCGTCTCCCAGCGCATGGAAGCGGTGTCGGACCAGGTGATCGCGGCGGCGCAGGCGGTGACGGACCTGCCGGGCATCCTGGCCTGGTCCTCCACCGTGGCGCGGGACCCGGTGACGCAGGCGCGGGTGCTGGATGCCTCCTGGAAGCTGCTGCTGCTGTTCGGCCTGGGCCTGCTGGCGGAGTGGCTGGCCCGCCATGCCCTGCGCGGCTGGAAGGAGCGGCTGGACGCGGCGGCACCGTTGGAAAGCGCACATGGCTGGGCACGGCTGCGCCTCATGCCGCTGGTATTGGGCCGGTTGGTGCTGGACCTGCTGCCGGTGGCCGCCTTCGCGGTCGTGTCATACGGGCTGATCGGCACGGTGCGGCCGCTGCCGACGACGCAGCTGCTGATGCTGATCGCCAACAACACCTACATCTTCGGCCGGCTGATCCTGGCGCTCAGCCGCATGCTGCTTTCGCCGGCCGCGCCCTCCCTTCGCCTGGTGCCATGGGGAGACCTGCCGGCGGCCTATGTCTCGCTCTGGCTGCGGCGGCTGACCATGGTGGTGATCTGGGGCTACGCGCTTTCCGAAGCCGGGCTGCTGTTCGGCCTGCCCTGGGGCGCCTACGACGCCATCCAGCGGCTGATGCTGCTGATCGTCTCGCTGTTCCTCGGCATCATCGTGCTGCAGAACCGCGTGGCGGTGGCGCGGCTGCTGCGCGCGCCGCCGCTGAAGGAGCACGAAAGGCCGGACCGCACCCGCCGCAGCCTGCGCAGTGCGCGGGACCGGCTGGCCGAGATCTGGCACATCCTGGCCATCCTGTACCTGCTGGCGCTGTGGAGCGTCTGGGCGCTGCAGATCCAGGACGGCTTCTCCCGCCTGCTGGGCGCCAGCGCGGTGACGGTGGTGGTGCTGGCGGTGGGCAAGCTGCTGGACATGGCGGTGCGCGGGCTGATCACCCGCGGCTTCCGCGTCTCGCCCGACCTCTCCAGCCGCTATCCGGGGCTGGAATCCCAGGCCAACCGCTACGTCTCCCTGTTGAAGGGCTGTGCCTCGGCGGTGCTGACGCTGGTGGTGGTGCTGGTGCTGCTGGAAGTCTGGGGCATCGATTCCTTCGGCTGGTTCGCCCCCGGCGCGCTGGGCAGCCAGCTGCTGCGCTCCGGCCTCTCCTTCGCCTTCACCGTGCTGATCGCGGTGGTGGTGTGGGAGGTGGCGAATGTCGGCATGCAGCGGCACCTGGAAAAGCTTTCCCGCGACGCCGATGCGGCGAGGAGCGCCCGGCTGCGCACGTTGCAGCCCATGCTGCGCACCACCCTGGCCGGCGTCATCCTGCTCTTCGTCTCGCTCAACCTGCTGACGGAGATCGGCGTCAACGTCGCGCCGCTGCTGGCAGGTGCCGGCGTCATCGGCCTGGCACTGGGCTTCGGCTCGCAGAAGCTGGTGCAGGACGTCATCACCGGCATCTTCCTGCTGCTGGAGGATGCAATGACGGTGGGCGACGTCGTCACCCTCGGCACCAAGTCCGGCGTGGTGGAGCAGCTCTCCATCCGCTCGATCAAGCTGCGGGACTTAGATGGCAGCCTGCACATCATCCCGTTCAGCGCGGTGAACGGCGTCACCAACATGACGCGCGACTTCTCCTTCGCCATGTTCGACATCCAGATCACCTACCGCGAGAATACCGACCGGGTGGTGGATGTGCTGACCGCCCTGTGCACCCAGATGCGCGCCGAGCCAAAATGGGCGCCGGCCATCCGCGACGAGATGGAGGTGATGGGGGTGGAGCGGCTTTCCCCCGACGGCCCGGTGGTGCGCGTGCGCATCAAGACCGAGCCGATCCAGCGCTGGAACGTACGGCGGGAGATGCATCGCCGCATCAAGTTGCGTTTCGAGGAACTGGGCATCGAGATTCCGGCGCCCCGCCAGCGCCTGACATTCGATGGGCCGGAGCAGCAGCAGGACCGCGCTTTCGGCCCGCCGGCGCCCTGAACTCAATGGCGAAATGCGCCTGACGCATGGCCGGTCTGCGCCCGCCAGCTTGTGGCGGGCGTGGAACGGTGCGTATCCTCACTACATGAGCCGTCCAGCATCCACCGGGATGATGATTATTAGCGGCCCGGCCGCCTAAGCGCCCTGCGGGGGGCAGCGGCCGGGATAGCCCCGCACGCCTCATCGCAGCAGCGCCACAGCGTGGCGCATACGTCCCGGATTTTTACATCATGTCAGATCTTTCCCCGGCCCTTACCGTCGCCCGCTTCGTCGTCGTGGCCGATGCCTATCCCGGCCTGCTCTCCCGTGTCCTGGAACCGCTGGCCAAGCGGGACCTGGTGCCCGACCGTGTCCGCGCCCAGCGTGAAGGCGAGTTGCTGCGGGTGGAGCTTGGGCTCGACGCCATGCCGGTGGAGATGCTGCATCTCGTCGCCGGTAATCTCGGCCAGATCATCGGCGTCCGGCGCGTGGAGGCCATGGAAGGCCGCCACATCCGCCTTGCCAGCGCTGCCTGACGGACGGCTGATGCCGCGAGGCAGGGGCGTGCCCTGCCTCGAAGAAGCCAGGGCCCGGCTGGGCCTATGGAAAGAGCGTGGGGCCGAACCACGATCCCGATGCTTCAGGCATACGAAAAGGGCCTGCATCCCACGGGGATGAGGCCCTTTTGACGTTCAGCGTGTGGCCGATCAGGCCGCCTGGCTAGCCTGGCGGTTCTTGCCCTGGCTGGTAGCCATCTTGGTCAGCAGCGCGTCGGTCTGCTTCTCCTCGGCCAGCGTCTCGTCCAGCAGCGCGACGATGTCGTTCTTGCCGGCCTGCTTGGCCCAGGCGGAGAGGGTGCCGTAGCGCGCCATCTCGTAATGCTCGATGGCCTGGCCGGACGCGATCAGGCCGGCGTCGCGCACCGCGCTGGGCTGCGGCGACTCCTCCAGCAATTCCTCGCATTCCTCGATCAGCCCGTTGATGGCCTCGCAGGTCACGCCCTGGGCCCGCTTGCCGAGAATCTCGAACACCTGCTGCAGGCGCTCGATCTGCTGCTGCGTCTGCTCCCGGTGGAGCATGAAGGAATCGCGCAATGCCGAATCCTCAGCAGCCTTCGCCATCTTCGGCAAAGCCTTCAGGATCTGCCGCTCGGCGTAATAGATGTCCTTGAGCGTGTGCAGGAACAGGTCGTCGAAGGTCTTGATCCCGGCCATCGGTCACTCCTCTGCGGATTTGAAATGGTAGCGAGAGGGGCGGGGCCTGGTGGCCGCCGCCCCCGATCTTGTCAGCCCGTGGCCTTGTCAGCCACGTCCGCCGTGGCTGTTCTGGCCGCCCTTTTGGCCGGCCTGGCTGGCCTTCTCCCGGTCCTGGGCGAAGTTGCCGCCGGAGGACTGGCCACCCGAGGACTGCCCGCCCTGCGAGCCGCCACCATGGCTGGCCTGGCCGCCCTTGCGGCCGGCTTCGGCGGCGAGTTCATGATCCTGGGAGAAGCTGCGCTTCTCGGCGGGGACGCTCTGGCCGCCCTGAGAGGCGATGTCCTTCTGCTTCTTATCGTCCATCGAACCGAAGCCGCGATTACTCTGGGTCATTCTAGCCTCCTTTCTTTCCATCCCGCCCCTGTTCTCAGAAGCGGTTATGATTTTAACACTCCTGGCGGGGATAAGGTTTAGGTGAAAATTCGTAAATCTAAAATCTATACTGTGAAGGACCAGCTTTTACTGATCAGGCAGCGCTTGCCGTCTCCTGCATCCAGGCGCGGTGGCGCAGTTCGTCTTCATGGGCACGCTTGAAGATCTGCAGCGCCTCGGCCGGTGCCGCCGAATGCTGGCTGGCCCGCTCGTAGGCGGAGACGGTGTCTTCCTCGTTGGATTTCATCGCCCGCAGCGTCGCGGCATCGCCCATGATGCTGGCCATCGCCACCTTGCCGGTGGTCAGCAACTGCTTCGCGTCACCTTCCATCGGTGCCTCGGCGCCCGCGGTGCCGGCCAGTTGCGTCAGTTCCTGGACATGGCGGTCATGGTCGGCCTTGAAGGCGGCGATCTGCTGCGCCCAGGCCTTGTTATCCAGCCGCTGGATCGTCTGCTCATAGGCGGCGATCGCGTCGTGCTCCAGCAACAGCAGGTTGCGCAGCAGCTTCTCGTAGGTGGATTCCGTCCCGACGGTGGTGACCATTCTGTCCTCCTGTGCTGGTGAACACCCTTAAGGATGCCTGCCATAAACAGGTCGGACGCAAAGGTGTTGCGCCGCCCGCGGGCGGGCGGCGATCACCAGACTGTAAGGCTGGCCGTGCCTAAGCCTGATTCAGCGCGATCAAGCTGCGCCGCACTTTCTGGCCGCGATGGATACGGTCCTCGATGAAATCGGCCTGTCCCCAGCGCACCGCGCGGCCCAGCGCCTGGGCATCTTCGCTGAAGCGCGCAAGCATCTCCAGCAATGCAGGGCGATTGTTTAGGAAGATGTCGCGCCACATGTTCACGTCGCTGGCGGCGATGCGGGTGAAGTCGCGGAAGCCGGACGCGGCGAATTTCAGCACCTGCTCCTGCGTCTCCTGCGCTAGGTCATCCGCGGTGGAGCAGATGGTGAAGGCGATCAGGTGCGGAAGGTGGCTGACGATGGCAACGACCTTGTCATGCGTCGTCGCATCCATCGTCTCCAGCATGGCGCCGGAGCTGCGCCACAGCTCCGTCACCCGTTCCACCGCGCCGGGGTCGGTGCCGGGGGGCGGCGTCAGGATTACGTAGCGGCCTTCGAACAGCGTGGCGAAGCCGGCGTCGGGGCCGGAATACTCGGTGCCGGCCATCGGGTGGCCAGGCACCAGGTGCACGCCCTCCGGCAGCAGCGGTAGCAGGTCCCGTAACACGGAACCCTTGGTGGAGCCGGTATCCGTCAGCACCGTGCCCGGCGAGAGATGCGGCGCGATCTCCGCCATCAATTGGGCAAAGCCGCCGACGGGCACACACAGAATGACGCCGTCGCAGTCCAGCACGGCCTTGGCCGCGTCGGTTTCCACCACGTCGGCGATGCCAAGCTCCGCCACCCGGGCGGCGACGCCCGGGCCGGTATCGCAGGCCACCAGCGTGCCGGCGATATCGCCGCGCTCTTTCGCCACGCGGGCGATGGAGGAGCCGATCAGGCCCAGCCCGATGATGCACAGGCGGCGGAACAGCGGCCCGCCGCCTTCAGCGGCGCCGTTCGCGGCAGCTTCTGGCTCAGCCATGCGAGAAGGCGGTCAGCGCGTCGATGACCATCTGGCATTCCTCGGCGGTGCCGATGGTGATGCGCAGGCACTGCGGCAGGCTGTAGCCGCCCATGGCGCGCACGATCAGCCCGCGCGCCTTCAGCGCGGCGTCGGCGGCCTTGGCACGCTCCGGCTGGCCGAAATCGAGGAGGATGAAATTGGTCTGGCTCGGCCACACCTTGATGCCGGCGGCTTCCAGCGCCGCCACCACCTTGCCGCGCCATTCCAGATTATGGGCGACCGACTTCTCCTCCCAGCCTTCCTCCGCCAGGGCGGCGACGGCGGCGGCCTGGCTGGCGGCGGCGACGTTGAAGGGGCCGCGCACGCGGTTCAGCGTGTCGATGATCTCGGGGCTGGCATAGCCCCAGCCCACCCGCATGCCGCCCAGGCCGAAGATCTTGGAGAAGGTGCGCAGCATGATGGTGTTGCCGGCGGCATCCACCAGCGCCTCGCCGGCGTCGTAGCCGGGCTCGGTCACGTACTCGGCGTAGGCGGAATCCAGCACCAGCAGCACGTCGTCCCGCAGTCCGGCGCGCAGGCGGGCGATTTCGGAGGAGGGCAGCAGGGTGCCGGTCGGGTTGTTCGGGTTGGTGATGAAGACGATCCGCACGCGCGGCCCGGCGGCGGCGGCGATCATGCCGTCGATATCCGCCTTCATGTCGTGCTCGGCCACCTTCAGCACGCGGGAGCCGGCGTAGCGGGCGGCGATGTCGTACATCATGAAGCCGTAGGCGCTCATGACGACCTCAGTGCCCTCGCCGCCATAGGCCAGGCAGAGGTGGGAGATCAGTTCGTCCGAGCCGTTGCCGCAGACGATCCGCGCAGGGTCCAGCCCGAACTTGGCGCCGATCGCCTCCCGCAAGGCGCGGGCGCTGCCGTCCGGGTAGCGGTGGGCCTCCCGCGCCGCCTGGGTGATGGCCTCGATCGCCTTGGGCGGCGGGCCGAAGGCACCCTCGTTGGAGGAGAGCTTGATGATGCGGTTGACGCCCGGGATCTTCGACTCGCCGCCGACATAGGGCTCGATGGTCAGGATGGAGGGGCGCGGCAATACGGTCATGCGGGCAGGTCTTCCGTCTCGGGCTCGGCATAAGCGCCGAGAATCTGGATACGCTGGAAGGGCAAGGAGGCGAGGCGAGGGTCGTCCGGCGCCAGGAAGCCCTGCACCTCGGCCAGCGCCATGGGGTTCGGCAGGTCCCGCCGCAGCAGCCAGCGGGTGGGCAGGCCGATCGCGGCGAAGGCGGCGGCGATTCGCGGCCTGGTATGCTCCGCCTCCGGTTCCAGCCGCAGCAGGGTGCGGTCCCGCCCGGTCGGCTCCGGCACGATGGGGGCGACGACGAAGGCCTGGGGCTCGGCGCCTTCCCTGGTGGCCAGGAAGGGCAGGCCGGCCACCACCTGCAGCCGGGGCGCTTCCATCTGCACCCACCATGGGGCTTCCATGGGCTCGCCCTCCGCCGGGGCAGGCATGATGGCCACGGTGGCCTCGCCGCTGGCGACGGCGGAGAGCACGCGGGACGGGGTCGGGTAGAGCTTCAACGGAGTCAGCAGGCCGAAATGGCCGCGCGCCAGCTGTGCCTCCACGCCCTCGGCAGTGCCCGGCGCCGCCATGTTGAACGGCCCCTGCTGCGCCAGGGAACTGGAGATGATGTCCCGCCACAGCCGCACCACCACGCCGCGCGGCAACGGCCCGGCATGGCGGGCCAGCAGGCGGCGCAGGATGGCGGCCTCCCGCCCCGGGCGGAAGCTGGGCGCGGTGCCCTTGGCGCGGCTGGCGGCCATGTGCGCCGAGAGCCCGGCGCGCTGCATCAGCAGATCGTGCATCGCGGTGTCGATCCGGTCGATCTCCCCGCGAAGGGCGGCCAGGTCGCCAGCCTGCGGCAGCGCGGGTGGCGGCTGGTCCGGGGACTGGTCGGTCGGCACGGCCTCCACCGCCGCATTCTGCGGGGAGGGGGGCATCACCGGGGACGGGGCGGGGGGCGTGGGGGTCTGGTCGGGCATGGCGGCTGGCCAGCA
>NZ_JACTVA010000015.1:7357-94336 GCF_014490485.1 Teichococcus aerophilus
CTGTCGCGGCCACGCCAAGCGCCCAAGGCCGCATCGGCGATGGACCTCCGCCCCTGGCGATCCTATTCAATGCCTTGGCATGACCCAGGCTTCCCCCATCCCCACCGATCCGGCCGCGACCGCCCCGGCAGAACCGGCCACCCCGGAGCTGCTTCACCAGGGCATCACCTTCCCCGAGGGTCTGGCGCTGGATTGCGGCGCCGTGATCGCGCCCATGACGGTGGCCTACCGCACCTACGGCACGCTGAACGCGGACCACAGCAACGCGGTGATGGTCTGCCACGCCCTGACCGGCGACCAGTATGTGGCGGAGCCACACCCGATCACCGGTAAGCCCGGCTGGTGGGAAGCGGTGGTCGGCCCCGGCAAGCCGGTGGATACCGACCGCTTCTTCGTGATCTGCGCCAATGTGCTGGGCGGCTGCATGGGCTCCTCCGGCCCGCGGGAGGAGAAGCCGGGCGCCGGCGGGCAGCCCTGGGGCACCGATTTCCCCAGCATCACCATCCGGGACATGGTGCGGGCGCAGAAGATGCTGGTGGACCGGCTGGGCATCGCGCGCCTGCTGGCCGTCATCGGCGGCTCCATGGGCGGCATGCAGGTGCTGGAATGGGCGGCGACCTTCCCGGACATGGTGTTCGCCGCCGCGCCCATTGCCACCGCGCCGCACCACAGCGCGCAGAACATCGCCTTCGACGAGGTCGGCCGCGCCGCCATCCATGCCGACCCGGACTGGATGGCCGGGCGGTACTGGGAGGACGGGCGCATCCCGGCACGCGGCCTCTCGGTCGCGCGGATGATGGCGCATATCACCTACTTGTCCGAGCAGGCGCTGAGCCGGAAGTTCGGCCGCCGGCTGCGCGGTGCCTCCGCCCTGACGTTCCTGGAGGATGTGTTCGAGGTGGAGAGCTACCTGCGCCACCAGGGCAGCACCTTCGTCAACCGGTTCGACGCCAACAGCTACCTGACCATCACCCGCGCGATGGATTACTTCGACCTCTCGGCCGAGCATGGCGGCAACCTGGCGGCGGCCTTCAAGGGCACGCGGACCCGCTTCTTCGTCGCCAGCTTCGACAGCGACTGGCTGTTCCCCACCAGCGAGAGCCGGGCTTTGGTGAGGGCGCTAAACGCCGCGGCGGCCAATGTCTCCTTCGTCGAGATCGCTTCCGACAAGGGGCACGATGCCTTCCTGCTGCACGAGCCGGAATTCCATGCGGCGCTGGGCGGCTTCCTACGAGGTGCGGCGGAGCGGGCGGGGCTTTAACAGACCGTTTGGGAACTCTGCTGCTTGGTCACGGCAGGCTTTGCCGCGCCCGCCTTGTCGGTGGCCCAAAGATCCTGGCCGCAGCCGCCAGAGTTTCCAAACGGTCTCCAAGGACCCCTGCCGACCCGGCTTCGTATGACCAAGGCGGGCGCTGCCGATTCGCCGCCGCGGCACGCCAAAAATCTGCCGGCCGCTGCAAATTTCTTCCGTTAAAATTCGTTTAGTAAACGCGAAGCCAAAACGAAAGGGTAGGCGAGGAAGCGTTCGATTTATTCAACCAGATCGTTTCGGAACAAGAGCATGGCAGTTTGCCAGCAGCCGCTGAATCGAAGATTCCGCTGTTGATGCATCGCGCGAAATGATGCATTATCGCAACAAATTGAACGCAACCCAACCGTATCCTTGGCGTTAAACTCCCCGTAAACACACAAGACCTGGGTCCCCTGCCGGGACGCTGACCTGGGCTTCGGAAGAGGATGGAGACCGGACATGCTTAAGCGCAAAGCCTTGCTCGCCGCCGCTGCTCTCATGACGCTGACGGTTTCTCCCGTCCTCGCCCAGGGTTCCGGCAGCGGTGGTGACCAGAACATCAACAATTTCGTCCGCCAGTCGCCGGAAGGCATGCAGCCGCAGAGCAACGGCGTGCCGACCATCGTTGGCAACCGCGACGGCCAGCCAGTGATCCGCTATGAGGGCGCCCGCCCCGGTCAGCCTGGCGTCGAGGACGGCCGCGTCCCCAACATCGTTGGCAACCGTGATGGCGAGCCGGTGATCCGCTACGGCAACGCGCCGACGCCGGCCGAAGGCGCGGCCTCGGCACAGCGTCCGCCGATGGCTGGTTCGGCCATGGGTGGCTCTGCCCGCGCGCCGATGGACCCGGCCGTGTCCGCCAAGGTCGGGCCTGCCCTGACCCGCGCGCGCGCTGCCCTGCAGCGCGGCAACTACGGCGCCGCCGCCGTGTCGCTGGAACAGGCCGAGACCAGCCTGCTCAACGCCCGGTCGGACGGCACGACCGGCCACGCCGAAGCGCTGAGCAGCATCAGCGCCGCCCGCGCTGCCGCCAACCGCCGCGACCGCCGTGGCGCCATGCAGGCGCTGGACGGCGCGATGGGCGCACGCGGCTAAGCGCGAAGCCTTCGCCAGGACCGATCAGGGGCAGGCCGCAAGGTCTGCCCCTTTTCTCATCCGCCGCCCTGCCGGTATGAGGATGGCCTGAACGTCGCGGGGTGCCTGCCATCATGTCCGATACCGCCGAGCCGATTCGCTTCGTCGCGAAGAACATGCGGCTCGACTTGCGCCTGATCGCGGACATGATCCCGCCCGGCGCCAAGGTGCTGGATATTGGCTGCGGCGACGGCGTGCTGCTGGAGCACCTGACCCGCGAGAAGAACGCCGATGCCCGCGGCATCGAGATCGACATGGCGCAGGCCACCGCCGCCGTCGCCCAGGGCCTGGCTGTCATCCACGGCGATGCCGATAACGACCTGGCCTTCTACCCGGACGATGCCTTCGACTATGTCGTGCTCTCCCGCACCATCCACGCGGTGGAGAAGCCACGCGAGGTGCTGCGGCAGATGCTGCGGATCGGCCGGCACGCCATCGTCTCCTTCCCCAATTTTGGCCACTGGGAAGTGCGGATGAAGCTGCTGCTGACCGGCCGCATGCCGATGACCGAGACCTGGGGCCGCCCCTGGCACGAGACGCCCAATATCCACCCCTGCACCATGCTGGATTTTTTCGACCTGTGTGCCGCCGATGGCTACACGGTGGAGCGCTGGCTGGCGGTGGACGAACGCGGCCTCAAGGCCCCGTGGGAGCGCTCCGTCCGCCTGGCTAACCTGTTCGGCGAGCAGGCGCTGTTCCAGTTGCGCCGGACGGTGCGGGACTGATGGCAGCAGCGGGTGGCGGCGCGGTTGGCCGCGCTGGCTGAAAGCCGGCTTCGTGCCATAAGATTTTGATGGGGCGAATGGGCTGAACCGGCGATGGCCGGTGCTCGCCATGCCTCCGGCGCGCCACCAGGGGGCGTGTGCCGCCCCGTGCCGTCACCGATGGGTGTGTTTGGTCAGGCCGCCATGCGGCGCGCGGCGCCATCGCGCGCCAGTAGGGAAAGGGCTTCGGCCACCAGCGCCGCGGCATCCTCCGACCCCAGATCCTGGCAGCATCGCTCGACATGGCTCATCAGGCGCATGACGGCAGCGAGGTCGCGGCGCGCCTGCTCGGTCCAGAGGACCGCAGCGATCGGGGTGTCCATGACGATTGACCGGAAGTTAAGGGTGGGAATGGGCGCGGCGATTAAACCATTCCCATCATCACGGCCAGAAAAAACAGCGGGACACCGAATCGGCGCCGTCAGGCATTCCCTTGGGGGTAGTGCAGCAGCACCATCAGCGGGTCCTGCTCCTCCAGCGTCACGGCCGGGCCGGGCAGCAGGGAGGCGGCGAGCGCAACATGGCGGGCGGCATCGGCCGCGCCCAGGTTGCGGCACTCGGCCTCGATATAGCTCAGCATCAGCATCAGGGCGCTACGGTCGATCCGCTTTTGCGGTGCGGCAAATTTTGCAGGCATGGCGCGGGCTTTTCCAGGGCAGAGCTAAACTCACGATTTCGTGATTTAGGGCGGGGAGGGGCGGCTGACAAGCGCGATCTTCCACGCAACTCGCCATGGCCAAACCGGATGGCAGGCCATACTTTGATGCATGGAAGGCCGGGTGGTAGTGCCGCCCGCCGGCCAGGCGTGAAGACGATCGGCGAACCCGGCGCGACAATGCAGCCGGGGACAAGGATACGGACCCGGCCGTGGCGGTGGCCCCGGGAACGGAAGAAACAAGTCGAGTGTCTTAGGAGGACATCGCATGGCACGAGTGGCCCTGGTGACTGGTGGGCAACGCGGCATTGGTGCCGCGATCAGCGAGCAACTGCAGAAGGCCGGCCGCAAGGTCATCGCCTCCTACGCCGGCAATGACGCGGCCGCGGCCGAATTCACCGGCCGCACCGGCATTCCCACCATCAAGTTCGACGTCTCCGACTACGAAGCCTGCAAGGCGGCGATCGCCAAGGTGGAAGCCGAGCACGGGGCGATCGAGATCCTGGTGAACAACGCCGGCATCACGCGCGACGGCACCATGAAGCGGATGGACCGCGACATGTGGGATGCCGTGATCGATACCAACCTTGGTTCCTGCTTCAACCTTGCGAAGCTGGTGTGGGAGGGGATGAGCGCGCGCAAGTTCGGCCGCATCGTCAATATCGGTTCGATCAACGGCCAGGCTGGCCAGTACGGCCAGGTGAACTACGCCGCCGCCAAGTCCGGCATCCACGGCTTCACCAAGGCGCTGGCGCAGGAAGGCGCGCGCGCCGGTATCACCGTGAACGCCATCGCCCCTGGATACGTGGATACGGAGATGGTGCGCGCGGTGCCGGAGGACGTGCTGCAGAAGATCATCGCCCGCATTCCCGTCGGCCGGCTGGGCCATGCCGAGGATATCGCGCGCGGCGTCTGTTTCCTGACCGCGGACGACGCCGATTTCATCACCGGCTCCACCCTGTCGATCAACGGCGGCCAGCACATGTACTAACGCGGCTTCCGGCCGGTCCGCGTCGCGCGGCCCGGCGGTGTGCCACAAAGAAAGCCCATGACCGCAGCCGGGTTCCGGCGGTGGTCATGGGCTTTTGCGCTCCGGAGCATGGCCATGCCCGGCGCGGTCGTTCGAGCATGATGCGTCAACATTCTCTCACGCATCATGCTCGCGTCTTCGCCGGATGATTCAGGCTTTCGGTGATTCCACCTCAGCCATCACGCTCTAGCGGTTCACGACAGGCTCGTTGCGGCCACCAATCATGCGGTTGGCGACCCAGGACACCAGCGCCACGATGATGGCACCAAAGAACGCCGCCCAGAAACCGGAGACGCGCATGCCCGGCATCAGCCCGGCCGTCAGCGCGAACATCGCGGCGTTCACCACCAGTGTGAACAGGCCCAGCGTGATGAAGGTCAGCGGCAGTGTCAGCAGCGCCAGGACCGGGCGGATCAACGCATTGACCAGACCGAAGACGATGGCGGCGATGATCATGTTGATCGGGCCGGAAAAGCTGATGCCGGCGATCAACATATCCGCCACCCAGAAGGCGACGGCGGTGATCAGTGTGCGGATGATAAAGCCCATGGTGAACCCCCAATCTCTCTCTCGCGGAAACGCCAGAGGCCGCGCTTGGTTGCGAGGGTTTGTTGCATACCCGAGATAGAATGAGCCTGGGGATCACACTTGCAGAGCAAAGGTGCCGCCACTGCACCGCACAAGCGAAGGGCCGGAAGAATCTCTCCCGGCCCTGACGCGGATGAACGGCAATGCGTCGCCGCATTATGCCAAGGGTGCTGGCGGAGGTGCCTGCTGGCCTTAGATGTTAGATTTCGTCGTCGAAGCCGGCGTCGTCAAAGCCGCCATCCGCCGCCGCGTCATCGCCCCAGTCGCCGCTGGCATCGTTGACCGGGGAGGCATCCTGCTGGCCCGGGTCGGTCCACGGGCTGGTCGCGGCGCCGACGGCTTCCTGGCCGAAATCGCCCACCGCGCTGGCGGCGTTGGTGGCCGCTTCGGCGGCGCCGCCGGAGAACATGCCCATCAGCGCGTTACCCAGCACCATGCCGCCGGCGACACCCGCCGCCGTGGTCAGCGCCGAGCCAAGGAAGCCGGAGCCGCCGCGGCCCTGCTGCATCATCGCCGGGTTGACGCCCATCGGCGGCTGCATCGGCTGCGGGCGGGGCGACATCGGCACCTGGCGGCTGGTGTTGGCGCCACCGCCGAACATGCCGCCGAACAGGCCGCCACTGCGTGGCTGCTGCGCCGCCGCCTGGGCTTGCGCCTGCGTGTTCTCCAGCTGCCATTCCAGCTCCTGGATGCGGTTCTGCGCTTGCACCAGCGCATGTTCCTGCACGAAGGCCGTCTGCGTCAGCCGGTAGCGGGCCTCGGGGTAACGGGCGAACAGGTCGCCGATCAGGCGGTCAGCCTCCGGGTCCACAGGGGGAAGGGGCGGCTGAGACTGAGTGGCGGGCACGCTCGCGCCACCCCAAGGGGAAGCGGGGCGGGCCTGCGGGGCGGCCACACCCGCCATGCGCTCGACAAAGGCGGAAATGATGCGGCGTTCTTCTTCGGTCATGTCAGCTCCCCTCGCGGGGCCTTCCCTGGCAGGTGTGTTCGGCGCACCGCGGCGAAGCACGGAGCGTGCAGAGGCAATTGGACCGTCGACGCAGCGTATTCAAGCGGGGATTAACTTTTATCCACCTTTGTTTTGTGACGGTGCGCCGGGCTGTGAGGCAGTCCGGCGGCGCCTGGGTGGTGGTGGCTGATCACAGCCGCCCTCGGTTCCATTCCGCCGCACCTGATGTGCGAACCAGGTGGCTGATGCTGCGCTGGATGTGACGGACGGGGAGCAGAGGCCGGGGAAAGAATTCCCCGGACCCCTTCTTTTCTATTTTCGAGTTTGCCAGGCAGGCCGTTGAGAGGGCGGGTCTGGGAGACGGCTGGGTGCGCCGGAGGTCCAGGACCTCCGGCGACTGAGGGTTCAGCCCGCGTGGCCCATTATCAATACATCAAGCAACGTCCGCTCTCAGTCCCGAAGCCCCACACTAAACTCGAAGAAAAAAGAAGGGGCCCGGGGAATTCTTTCCCCGGCCTTCCGCCACCCCCTCGCCGCAGCGAACCCCTCAGGCCGCAGAAACGAAAAGCAAGTCGGTGAGCAAAGGTTCCCCCATCCGGCCGGCCAAGTCACCCGCCCATGGCCAGCCCCAGCCGGCGCCACTCGATCTTCGGGCATCGGTCCATCACCACCACCAGCCCCGCCGCACGGGCACGCTCGGCGGCGGCGTTGTCGATGACGTCCAGCTGCATCCAGACCGAGCGGGCACCGAGGCGGATGGCCTCGTCCACCACCGCGCCGGCTTCCTCGCTCCGGCGGAAGATGTCCACCATGTCGAGCGGCCCGGCATCGGCCAGGGCGGCGACGACAGTGGCGCCATGCAGAGTCTGTCCCGCCAGGCCCGGGTTGACGGGCGTCACGTCGACCGCCCGCTGTACCAGGAAGCCCGTCACGTCGTTGGAAGGACGGGACGGGTTGGCCGAGGCGCCGACCACGGCGATGCGTCTGGTATTCAGCAGCAGGGAACGGATGGCGGCGTCATCCAGGCCATCGGCAGGGGTCATGGCATTAGCCTTCACGGTCACGGTGCAGGATGCGGAAGCTGTCGGGCTCCAGCGTCAGGTCGAAGCGGGTGCCATCGGCCATCACGGCATTGTCCACGTCCCACAGCCCGTCATCCAGCCGGATGCGGCCGTGGCTCTGGAAGCCGGCGCTGCGTAGCGCCTGATCGATGCGGGTGACTTCCTCGGGCGTCGCATCGCGGTCCGGGGTGCTTTCCAGGAATACGCGGTAGGTCTCGGGCGTCACGCGCAGGTCGTGGCGGTTGCCCTGGGCGTCCACGGCGTCGTCGACTTCCCACACGCCGTCATCGAGGTCGATCTTGCGCCACTGCTGGTAGCCCTGGGCACGCAGCGCTTCGGTGATGCGGGCGGTCTCGGCCTGGTCGGGCTGCCGCGCCTGGGCGGAAGGGGCCAGGGCCAGGGAACCGAAGGCAAGCCCGGCCAGCAGCGCGGGGGCAACGAGGAGGGAGAGGGTCGGCTTCATCGGCGGCTCCATTCAGTATCGGCACCCTGCGAACGCCGGGGGGCGGCGGAGGGTTCCGCTTCCCCCTGGCTTCAAAGCGTAACCGCCTGATGCCGGCAGGCGTGACCGGCCACCTGTCGGCCGGGACGCGGCGCAGGCGTGGCGGCCGCTCTCGCGACCGTTGCCACGCCCGGCCATGCCGTCAGTAGAGGACGACGCCGCGAATGCTCTCGCCCCGCGTCATCAGGTCGAATCCCTCATTGATCTTCTCCAGCGGCATGGTGTGGGTGATCAGGTCGTCGATGTTGATCTTGCCGTCCATGTACCAGTCGACGATCTTCGGCACGTCCGTCCGCCCGCGCGCGCCACCGAAGGCGGAGCCGATCCAGCGGCGCCCGGTGACCAGCTGGAACGGCCGGGTGGAGATTTCCTGCCCCGCCGCCGCGACGCCGATGATGGTGGAGACGCCCCACCCCTTGTGGCAGCACTCCAGCGCCTGGCGCATCAGCGTGGTGCTGCCGACGCACTCGAAGGAGTAGTCGGCACCGCCATTCGTCAGCTCGACCAGGTGGCCGACGAGGTCGCCCTGGATCTCCTTCGGGTTGACGAAATGCGTCATGCCGAACTTGCGGGCCATCTCCTCCCGCGCCGGGTTGATGTCGACGCCGATGATCTTGTTGGCGCCGACCATGCGGGCGCCCTGGATCACGTTCAGCCCGATACCGCCGAGGCCGAACACCACGACATTCGCCCCGGCCTCCACCTTGGCGGTGAACAGCACGGCGCCGAGGCCGGTGGTGACGCCGCAGCCGATGTAGCAAACCTTATCGAAGGGAGCGTCCTCCCGGATCTTGGCCAGCGCGATCTCGGGCACCACCGTGTGGTTCGCGAAGGTGCTGGTGCCCATGTAGTGGTGGATGGGCTTGCCGTTGCAGCTGAAGCGGCTGCTGCCGTCCGGCATCTGCCCTCGGCCCTGCGTCACGCGGATCTTCTGGCAGAGGTTGGTCTTCTGGCTGAGGCAGTAGTCGCATTCGCGGCATTCCGGCGTGTACAGCGGAATGACGTGGTCGCCCTTCTTCAGCGTGCGCACGCCGGGGCCGACATCGACCACCACGCCCGCGCCCTCATGGCCCAGGATGCTGGGGAAGATGCCTTCCGGGTCGGCGCCGGAGAGGGTGTACTTGTCGGTGTGGCACAGGCCGGTGGCCTTGATCTCCACCAGCACCTCGCCCTCGCGCGGGCCTTCCAGATCCACGTCCTCGATCGACAGGGGCTTGCCGGCTTCCCAGGCAATGGCGGCGCGTGTCTTCATGGGTGGATTGTCCTTGTTACAAAGTTACAAAGTCTCGGGGTTACAAGAGCCTTGGGGCGTGGCCACCGCAGGCGGCCCGGGCGGGAAGGCGCCGCCCCAGGCAGGCCGGCGCGTCCTCTCCGTCTCCGTCGGCCTCCGGCGGCGGGGCACGTCATCGGGCGCAAACTGGCATGGCTTGTCCGGGCGTGAAAGGTGGGCATCTATCAGGGCATGCGCATCCCCTTCCTCTCCCGTCAGCCCCAGGTCGCCATGGTGCGGCTTGCCGGCGTCATCGCCGCGCGGGGCGGGCCCGGCACCGGCCCAGCCCTCAATATCGAGCACATCGGCCCGGTGCTGGACCGTGCCTTCGCCCTGAAGCGGCTGGCCGCGGTGGTTCTGGCCATCAACTCGCCCGGCGGCTCCCCGGTGCAGTCGGCGCTGATCGGCGCCCGCATCCGCAAGCTGGCGATTGAGAAGAAGGTGCCGGTCATCGCCTGCGTGGAGGATGCGGCGGCCTCCGGCGGCTACTGGCTGGCCTGTGCGGCGGACGAGATCGTCGCCGACGGCGCCAGCATCGTCGGCAGCATCGGCGTCATCTCCTCCAGCTTCGGCCTGCAGGAGGTGCTGGAACGCTTCGGGGTGGAGCGGCGGCTGACCACCGCCGGTGGCCAGAAATCCTTCATGGACCCGTTCCGCCCGGTGGAGCCGGAGCAGCAGGCGCGGCTGGAAGAGCTGCTCGCCGCCATCCACGTCGAGTTCAAGGACTGGGTCCGCACCCGCCGCGGCGCCAAGCTGACCACACCCGAGGAAGCCCTGTTCAACGGCCGCTTTTGGACCGGGCGGGAAGCCCTGCCGCTCGGCCTGGTGGACCGCCTGGGCCACGCCGATACCGAAATCCGCCGCCGCTTCGGCGAGAAGGTGAAGGTGGTGCGCTTCGGTGGCCGCAAGCCCTCCCTGCCCTTGCGCCTGCTGGGCGGGGCGGCGGCGATGGCGGAGGAACGGGCGGCCTGGGGGCGGATCGGGCTGTAGCGTGCCCCTCTCGCTTTTGCCGGAGAGGAAGGCCGGGGAAAGAATTCCCCGGGCCCCTTCTTTTTTCTGCGAGTTTGGCGTGACGCTTCAGGACCGAGAGCGGACGCTCTTGATGATTTCAAATATGGGCCACACGGGCTGAACCCTCAGTCGCCGGAGGTCTTAGACCTCCCGCGCACCCTGCCGCCTCGGGGAGCGCCTCAGCAGCCGTCCCGGAAAATTCGAAAAAAGAAAAGAAGGGGCCCGGGGAATTCTTTCCCCGGCCTTTCCCAACCCCGCGCATCCGCTCCCAACCCCTTGACGGAACCCGGCAATCCTGCCGATTGCAGACAGGCGCTGACCGAGAAGCAGACACGGCGGGAGAAGACATGGCGGACGACCAGGACGCGTTGAAGCAGTTGCTCGACCTGCGGAAGAGCATCGACAACATCGATGCGGCGATGATCCATATGCTGGCCGAGCGGTTTCGCTGCACGCAGCGCGTGGGTGCCCTGAAGGCCACGCACCACCTGCCGCCGGCGGACCCGAAGCGGGAGGAGTTCCAGGTGGCGCGGTTGCGGGACCTGGCGAAGCAGGCCGACCTGGACCCTGAATTCGCCGAGAAGTACCTGGCCTTCGTTATCAAGGAGGTCATCCGCCACCACGAGGCGTTCGAGCGCCAGCCGCAGGGCTGACTTCCGCGCTCGCAGGGGCTTGTAGGGCGGCGGTGGGCGGATGGGGCCATAACGGCGGCCAAACCGTAGAAGGACGCTGCCATGATCCTCCGTTCCGCCGCCTGCGCCGCTTTGCTCCTGCTGCCCATGGCGGCGCAGGCCCAGACCTTGCTGGTCGAGGGCGTGGAGAGCCGGCGGGAGATGGATTGCGCGGGCCGGGATGTCGATATCAACGGCTTCGGCCACCGGGTGACGCTGACCGGCCAGTGCGGCACGGTCTCGCTGCACGGCGCCAATCAGACCGTGACCCTGGAATCCGCCACGCGTCTGGTGGTGACCGGGGCGGAGAACTCGGCCAAGGCCAGCGGCACGTTGGGCGCCCTGCTGGTGGAAGGCCATGGCCATAACGTGACCGGCGCGATGCCCGAACAGGCCGAGAAGCCGGCGATGGTGGAGGTGACGGGTGAGGGCTCGGTGCTGGACCTGGTGCTGAACGGCCGCACGCGCATCGTCGTCGCCGGGGCACGGCATAAGGTGCTGTGGTCGGCCCGCCCTGGCGTGCCGGTGCCGCAGGGCGACATCAGCGGCATCGGCAACGTGGTGGAGCGCGCACCGCAATCCTGAGCGCCTGCCAGCGCTTGACAGGGGTGGGGTGGGGCGCGGCAATCCTTCCCCAGCAGCGTGGTGGCTCGCAGCGTTCGCGCTGCGGGCCCGAACCACGCAATGAACCCAGGCGGGGAGCCCGGTGCGTGGACGCATCGCGCGCCCTTCCCCTGGATACCGAGGAGCGCAGGCGCATGGACACCAACATCCCCACCACCGACACGCGGCTGGACAAGCTGGCGGAAGTCGCCGTGCGCGTCGGCCTGAACCTGGCCGAGGGGCAGGAGCTGGTGATGACGGCGGGCATCGACAGCCTGCCGCTGGCCCGCAGGATCACCGAGGCCGCCTACAAGGCCGGGGCCTCCCTGGTCACCACCATCCTGGGCGACGACCAGATGGCGCTGGCCCGCTACAAATATGCCCGTGACGAGAGCTTCGACCACGCTGCCGGCTGGATGTTCGAGGGGATGGCGGCCGCCTACCGCTCTGGCGCCGCACGGCTGGCGATCGTGGGCGACGACCCCAATCTGCTGGCCGGGCAGGACCCGGAGAAGATCGCGCGCGCCAACCGTGCCCGCTCCAAGGCCTACCGCCCGGCGCTGGAGCTGATCACCGCCTCCGCCATCAACTGGACGCTGGTGCCCTTCGCCAATGCCGCCTGGGCCCGCACCGTCTTCCCCGACGTGGCGGAGGATGTGGCGGTGGCGAAGCTGTGGGACGCGATCTTCGCCGCCACACGCGCCGACCGGCCGGACCCGGCCGCCGCCTGGGAAGCGCACAACGCTACCCTGCTGGCCAAGCGGGATATCCTGACCGGGCACAATTTCCGCGCCCTGCGCTTCACCGGCCCGGGCACCGACCTGAAGGTGGGCCTGGCGGACGGCCATGCCTGGATGGGCGGCATCTCCACCGCGAAGAACGGCATCTCCTCCAACCCTAATATCCCGACGGAGGAAGTGTTCACCACGCCGCATGCGGCGATGACGGAGGGCACCGTCTCCGCCACCAAGCCGCTGGCGCATGGCGGCACGCTGATCCGCGACATCAAGGTACGGTTCGCCGGTGGGCAGGTGGTGGAAGCCCATGCCAGCACTGGCGAGGAAGTGCTGCAGAAGATGATCGGCACCGATGAAGGCGCCCGCCGGCTGGGCGAGGTGGCGCTGGTGCCGCATTCCTCGCCGATCGCGCAAAGCGGGCTGCTGTTCTTCAACACGCTGTTCGATGAGAACGCGGCCAGCCACATTGCCCTCGGCCAGGCCTACAAGAAGTGCTTCGTGAACTCGAAGACGCTGACGGATGAGCAGTTCACGGCGGCGGGCGGCAATTCCAGCCTGATCCATGTGGACTGGATGATCGGCTCTGCCAGCGTCGACGTGGATGGGCTGGACGCGGCGGGGAATGCCACCGCCGTCATGCGCAAGGGCGAGTGGGCGCTGTAGGCGGCGCCCTGTTGCATCAGACGCAACCCGCTTAAAAAGAATCCAGCAGGGGACAGCGATTTCCCGCTTCCCCCGCTGGACGGGGCGGCCCGGCAGGGTCCACGCTGCCGGGCGTCATGCATGAACGCTTCGAGGGGCCGGCGCGCCCCAGCCCCGCCCATGTCACCGTCGATGAACTGAAGGTCCGGCTCGGCCGCGTCCGCGCGGCGCTGGCCGAACGCGGCCTGGCGGCGCTGCTGGTCTTCGCGCCGGAGAGCCACTACTGGGCCACCGGGCTGGATACCGGCGGCTACGTGTTCTTCCAGTGCGGCATCATCCCCGCCGACCCGGCCAGGCCGCTGACGCTGCTGACCCGGCGGCCGGACCTCTCCCAGGCCCGCGACACCTCGCTCTATGCCGATATCCGCATCTGGTACGATGCCAACGACGCCGACCCGGCCGGCGAGCTGCGCACGATCCTGGATGAGCTGGGCCTGGGCGGCCAGCGCCTGGGGCTCGAGACCGCCACTTATGGTCTGACCGGGCAGAACCATGCCGCCGTGCAGGCATCGCTCAACGGATTCTGTGCCCTGACGCCGGCTTCCGACCTCATCCACGCCATGCGGGCGGTGAAGAGTCCGTCCGAGATCGCCATCATCCGGCAGGCGGCCACGCTGGCCGATGCGGCGGTGGCGGCGGCCAGGGCGCGGCTGGCGCCCGGCCTGCCCGATTCCGCGCTGACGGCGGCGGCGATGACCGCGATCCTGGATGGCGGCGGCGACATGCCGCCGGCCGGGCCGCTGTGCAATTCCGGCCCGCGCGCGGTGTATGGCCGCGGCGTCGGTGGCCCGCGCATCTTGCAGGGGCAGGACCAGGTGGTGCTGGAACTGGCCGCCACCCGCCACCGCTACAATGTCTGTATCGAGCGCACGTTCATCCTGGGTGAGATGCCGGCGGCGCAGCGCCGCATGGCCGATACGGTGCGGGATGCGGTGGCGGCGATGGTGGCGGCGGCACGGCCCGGCAACTCCGCCGGTGCCATCGCGGAAGCCTTCGGCGCGGTGGTGGATGCGGCGGGCTACACCCGTAACCGCTTCGCCGCCTGTGGCTACCCGCTGGGCGCCACCTTCCGGCCAAGCTGGATGGACGTGCCGCCCATGCTGCACCCCGGCAACCCGACCCCCCTGCTGCCAGGCATGGTGTTCTTCCCGCATTGCATGCTGGGCGATGCGGAGAGCGGCCTGGCCTTCGGTTCTGGCGACACGATCCTGATCACGGAGGCGGGGGCGGAGGTGCTGACCCGCGCCCCCTTCCTCTAACCAACGCCCCCCTTCCTCTGAACAATGCAAAGGCAGCCTCATGCAGGATTTCTGGAGTGACGCGGCCAAGGTCGCGCAGGCACGGCTGGCCGCAGGGCGGATCGACCGGCGGACGCTGCTGGCCGGGCTGGCGGCGCTGCCGGCCGCCGGGTTGGCCGGGCAGGCCCACGCCCAGGGTGCGCGGCCGCGGGAGATCGTGCTGGCCAATTGGGGCGGCGATGCCGTCCGCGCCATGAACGACGCCTTCGCCAAGCCCTTCACCGCCGACCATGGCGTGAAGGTGGTGGTGGATTCCGGTGGGCCCAGCCTGGCCAAGATTCGCGCCCAGGTGGAGGCGCGCAACGTCGTCTGGGATGTGTGCGATTCCGGCGCCGGCACCAGTTTCACCCTCGGCCGTGGCGGCTTCGCCGAGGAGATGGACTACGCGATCATCGATACCGGCAAGGTGCTGCCGGAGGGCTTCCGGCTGCCCTACTGCACCGGCATCGCCGGCTATTCCAGCGTCATCGCCTGGGACCGCAAGAAGCTGGGGGAGGGGCCGCAGAACTGGGCCGAGTTCTGGGATATCCGCCGCTTCCCCGGGCGCCGCACCATGCGCAAGTCGATGAACGCCGTGCTGGAGGCCGCGCTGATGGCGGACGGCGTGGCGCCCGACAAGCTCTACCCGCTGGATGTCGATCGCGCGCTGGAGAAGGTGAAGCAGATCCGCCGCGAGGTGATCTGGTGGGACAGCGCCGCCCAGAGCCAGGACCTGCTGCGTTCCGGCGAGGTGACGGCGGGTTCCATCTGGTCCACCCGCGCCCGGCTGGTGCAGGAGGATACGAAGGGGCAGATCGACTACCGCTGGAACCAGGGCATCGTGCATGCCGCGGTTTGGGTGGTACCGAAGAACCCGCCGGCCGGGCGGGAATGGGCGATGCGGCTGGTGGACAGCACGATCGTGCCGGCCCGGCAGGTGGCGCTGTTGAAGGCGCTTGGCACCGGCCCCGCCAACCCCGCCGCCGCGTCCCTGGTTCCGCCGGAGCTCAAGGCGCACAACCCGATGGACCCGGACAATTTGAAGCTGCAGGTGGTGGCCGATGAGCCGTGGTACGCGGATAACTACCTGGCCGTGCTGAACCGCTTCAACGATGTGATTACCGGGTGAGAGGGAAGGCTGGGGGAAGGAATTCCCCCAGGCCCCCATCTTTTTTCTGTGGTTTTATGCGCTGTTGCTGGGTGCGGCGGGGCATGCAGGAACTGACGGCTTCCGCGTCCCGCAGGCGCTGCCGCGAGATTCATCCTGGCTTCCCCAGGCAGCGAAACGCCCGGCCTCTTGCCCCAAACCCGACTCGCAAAAAGAAGATGGGGGCCCGGGGAATTCCTTCCCCCGGCCTTACCCCGGCCCAGAGAAGGCCTCACCCCCCGACCTGAGCAACCCAATCCGCCAAGTTGTAGTAGTTGGAAACCCGTGCGATCCGCCCGGCGCGGATCTTGAAGAAGGCGCCGGCGGGCAGGATGTAGGTCTGGCCCTTCGCCTCCGGCAGGCCGTCATCGGTGGCCAGGTAGGTACCGTGGACGGTGAATTCGCCGGCGGCGCGGGTGCCGTCCGTGTTGGTCATCACCACGATATCGTGCAGCACTTCGCGGTAATGGGCGTTCATGCGGGCCATGAAGGCGCGGAAGGCCTCGATGCCGGTCTCGCGGCTGCCCTGGTTGATGTCGTGGGCCACGTCGTCGGTCAGCAGGGCCAGCATGCCCTCGGCGTCGCCGGCGTTGAAGGCGGCGTAGTAGGCGCGGATCAGGGCCTCGGCGCTGGTACTGCGGGTCATGGGCGGGCGCCTTCCTTGCCGGTCGATGGGGTTGGCCGTTATGGTGCGCTGCACGGCGCGGTCGCAAGTCCCCTCATGTTTCCAGGCGGCCGCCCCCCAACGAGCGCCCCGAAGGCCCGACGCCAGACCCATGACCGATACCGCCCTTGCTGCCCCCATCGTTTCGAAGGCGGCCAAGCCGCTGTCCTTCCAGGATATCATCCTGACGCTGCACCGTTTCTGGGCGGCGCAGGGCTGCGTCATCCTGCAGCCCTACGACATGGAAATGGGCGCCGGCACCTTCCACCCCGCCACCACGCTGCGGGCGCTGGGCGAGACGCCCTGGAAGGCGGCCTATGTGCAGCCCTCCCGCCGCCCGGGCGATGGCCGCTATGGCGAGAACCCCAACCGGCTGCAGCACTACTACCAGTACCAGGTCATCATGAAGCCGAGCCCGGAGCAGGCGCAGGACCTGCTGCTGGCCAGCTACCGCGAGATCGGGCTGGACCCGCTGCAGCACGATTTCCGCTTCGTCGAGGATGACTGGGAAAGCCCGACGCTGGGCGCCTGGGGCCTGGGCTGGGAAGTGTGGTGCGACGGCATGGAAGTGGGGCAGTTCACCTATTTCCAGCAGGTCGGCGGCATCCCCGTGGTGCACCCGAGCTTCGAGATGACCTACGGGCTCGAGCGCCTGGCGATGTACGTGCAGAACATCGAGAACGTGTACGAGCTGGATTTCAACGGCCAGGGCGTGAAGTACGGCGACGTGTTCCTCCGGGCGGAGCGCGAGTACAGCGCCTTCAACTTCGAGCACGCGAATGTCGAGAAGCTGTTCCAGCACTTCCAGGATGCGGAGGCCGAGTGCGCCGCGCTGGTGGAGCGCAGGCTGGCCCTGCCGGCCTACGACCAGTGCATCAAGGCCAGCCATCTGTTCAACCTGCTGGACGCACGCGGCGCCATCAGCGTGACGGAGCGGGCCAGCTATATCGGCCGGGTGCGCACCCTGGCCAAATCCTGCTGCGAGATCTGGGTGGCGGGCGCCTGAGGGGCATCCCCTCGCGGCCCACCCTTCCTGCTGAACATGATTGATCGCTAGGCGCCCACTCCCATGCCCGAACTTCTGCTTGAACTGTTCTCCGAGGAAATCCCGGCCCGCATGCAGGCGAAGGCCGCCGAGGACCTCGCCCGCCTGCTGGGCGATGCGCTGAAGGGCGCCGGCCTCGCCGCGCAGGACGTGCGCAGCTTCTACGGTCCACGCCGGCTGGCCCTGGTCGCCACGCTGCCCGCCGCCACCGCCCCGGTGGCCGAGGAGGTGGCCGGCCCGGCGCCGGATGCGCCTGAACGCGCGCTGGTGGGCTTCCTCGGCAAGGTCGGGCTGGGGGAGGCGGAGATCGCCACCATCCGCCAGCACGCGGAAGCCTTCGCAGCCTCTGGCGAGCCGCAGGCCTGGACGGCCGGCGGCGTGGGCCTGGCCATCCGCAAGGAAAAGAAGGGCGGCAAGCTGCTGGCCAGCCTGAACAAGCCGGCGATCTCCATCGCCGACTTGCTGGCCCAGCACCTGCCGGAACTGCTGCGCCGCTTCCCCTGGCCGAAATCGATGCGCTGGGGCGGCACCAGCCAGTTCGTCTGGGTGCGGCCGCTGAAGCGCATCCTGTGCCTGTTCGATGGCCAAGTGGTGCCGTTCTCGCTCGCCCAGGGCGAGGATGATGGGCACGGGCTCGCATCCTCGAACCAGACCGAGGGGCACCGGTTGATGTCCCCCGGCGTGTTCGCGGTGCGCGACTTTGCCGACTACGCGGCGCAACTGGCGGCCCGCCACGTCGTTATCGACCCCACGGAGCGCACCAAGCTGGTGCGTGACGGTATCGCGGCCCTGGCCGCGGCGGAGGGTGTCGAGATCGTGCCGGATCAGGGGCTGTTGGCGGAAGTGGGCGGGCTGGTCGAGTGGCCAGTGCCGCTGCTGGGCCGCATCGACGACGCCTTCATGGACCTGCCGGCGGAGCTGATGCGCACCACCATGCGCGTCAACCAGCGCTATTTTGCTCTTCGCAAGCCGGATGGGTCGGCGGCGCCGTTCTTCGCGCTGGCCGCCAATATCGCGGCGACGGATGGCGGCACGGCGATCATCGCCGGCAATGAGCGGGTGCTGCGCGCCCGCCTCTCCGACGCCCGCTTCTTCTGGGACCAGGACCGTAAGCAGGCGCTGGAGAGCTTCCTGCCGAAGCTTTCCTCCGTCGTGTTCCACGCCAAGCTCGGCACCCAGGGCCAGCGTGTGCAGCGGCTGGAGAAGCTGGCGCGCTTCCTGGCGCCGAAGCTGGGCGCCGACGTGGCGCTGGCCACCCGCGCCGCAGGGCTGGCCAAGGCCGACCTCGCCACCGGGCTGGTGGGCGAGTTCCCGGAGCTGCAGGGCATCATCGGCCGCTACTACGCCCTGCACCATGGCGAGGCGCCACAGGTGGCGGAGGCCATCGCCGCGCATTACCGCCCGGCCGGCCCCGGCGATTCGGTGCCGAACGAGCCGGTGGCCATCACCGTGGCGCTGGCTGACAAGATCGACCAGTTGGCAGGCTTCTTCGCCGCCGACGAGCGGCCGACCGGCTCGGGCGACCCCTATGCGCTGCGGCGCGCGGCGCTCGGCATTATCCGCATCATCCGCGAGAACGGGCTGCGGCTGGATCTGGCCGAGGTGTTCGCGGAAGCCTTCTTCGGCTTCCCGCAGGCCGTGGGCAGCACCGCCGAGCCGGAGTTCGGCATGGCCGTCGCCAGCGAGAAGCTGAACAGCGGCTGGCAGCCGGAGCCGAAATCGGACTACCCGCCGATGGTGGCTGCCTTCGCCGCCGGGCTGATGGATTTCCTGGCCGAGCGCCTGCGCGTGCAGCTGCGGGCCGAGGGCCAGCGGCATGACGTGCTGGCGGCCACGCTTGGTGCCGGCACCGATGCCGACCTCGTGCGCCTGCTGGCGCGCACGGATGCGCTGCGCCAGTTCCTGGAAGGCGAGGATGGTGCCAACCTGCTGACGGCCAGCCGCCGGGGTGCCAACATCCTCCGCATCGAGGACAAGAAGGACGGCCCGCACCAGCCCGCCACCGACACGGCGCTGCTGGCGGCGGACGAGGAAAAGGCGCTGGCCGCCGCGCTGGATGCCGCCGCCCCGGCGGTGGATGCGGCGCTGGCCGCGGAAGATTATTCGGCGGCCATGGCGGCCATGGCCAAGCTTCGCCACCCTGTTGACGCTTTCTTCGAACAGGTTGTGGTCAACGACCCGGATGCGGCGCTCCGTCGCAACCGGTTGGGCCTGCTGGCCCGCTTGCGGGCCCTGACAGATCGCGTGGCGGATCTCGCCAAGATTGAAAGCTGAGGATAACCGGACATGCAGAAGTGGGTGTATGGCTTCGGCGCTGGCCGCAATGACGGTAAGGCGGAGATGCGGAACCTGCTGGGGGGCAAGGGCGCCAACCTGGCGGAAATGGCCTCCATCGGCTTGCCGGTTCCGCCCGGCTTCACTATCACCACCGAGGTCTGCACCTACTACTACCAGCATGAGAAGCAGTATCCGCCCGAGCTGAAGGCCCAGGCCGACGAGGCGCTGGCGCGGATCGAGGAGGCCGTCGGCCTGACGTTCGGCGACGAGGCGAAGCCGCTGCTCGTCTCCGTCCGCTCCGGCGCCCGTGTCTCCATGCCGGGCATGATGGACACCGTGCTCAATCTCGGCCTGAACGACCGCACGGTGGAGGGCCTTGCCACCGCCTCCGGCGACCCGCGCTTCGCGTGGGACAGCTATCGCCGCTTCGTCCAGATGTACGGCTCGGTGGTGCTGGGCGTGGACCACCACCGGTTCGAGGAGATCATCGAGGACGCCAAGATCGCCAAGGGCGTCTCCGAGGACACGGAGCTGACGGCGGAGGACTGGCAGCGCGTCGTCACCGAATACAAGGCGATGGTGCAGGAGGTGCTGGGCAAGCCCTTCCCGCAGGACCCGCAGGAGCAGCTGTGGGGTGCCATCGGCGCCGTGTTCGGCAGCTGGATGAACCAGCGCGCCAACACCTATCGTCGCCTGCATGACATCCCGGCCGACTGGGGCACGGCGGTGAACGTCCAGGCGATGGTCTTCGGCAATATGGGCGAGGACTGCGCTACCGGCGTCTGCTTCACCCGCGACCCGAGCACCGGCGAGAACATCTTCTATGGCGAGTACCTGATCAACGCGCAGGGCGAGGACGTGGTGGCCGGCATCCGCACGCCGCAGCCCATGTCCAGCCTGCGCGCGAAGAAGAACGAGCGCAGCATGGAGGAGGCCATGCCGGCCGCCTATGCCGAGCTGGTGAAAGTCCGTGACACGCTGGAAAAGCACTACACGGACATGCAGGACATCGAGTTCACCGTGCAGCAGAACAAGCTGTACATGCTGCAGACCCGCAACGGGAAGCGCACCGCCGCCGCCAGCCTGAAGATCGCCGTCGACATGGCGCAGGAAGGGCTGATCGACCGGAAGGAGGCGGTGAAGCGCGTGGCCCCGGCCTCCCTGGACCAGTTGCTGCACCCGACGCTGGACCCGAAGGCGCCGCGCAAGGTGCTCTCCAAGGGCCTGCCGGCCTCGCCGGGCGCGGCCTGCGGCGTGGTGGTATTCTCGGCCGATGAGGCGGAGACGCGTGCCACCAAAGGCGAGAGCGTGATCCTGGTGCGGATCGAGACCTCGCCCGAGGACATTCACGGCATGCATGCCGCCAAGGGCATCCTGACCACGCGCGGCGGCATGACCAGCCACGCGGCGGTGGTGGCCCGCGGCATGGGCCGGCCCTGCGTGGCCGGTGCCGGCGGCGTCATCGTCGACTACAACAGCCAGCAGCTCTCGGCCGGTGGCCAATTGGTGAATGGTGGCGACATCATCACGCTGGATGGCGCGACGGGCGAAATCTTCCTCGGCGCCGTGCCGATGGTGGAGCCGAAGCTCTCCGGCGATTTCGCCACGCTGATGGGCTGGGCGGACGAAGTGCGCCGCCTGCGCATCCGCGCCAATGCCGAGACGCCGCTGGATGCCGATACCGCCAAGAAGTTCGGTGCCGAGGGCATCGGCCTCTGCCGTACCGAGCACATGTTCTTCGACCCATCGCGCATCAGCGCGGTGCGCCAGATGATCATGAGCGAGTCGGAAGGCGGCCGGCGTGATGCGCTGGCAAAACTGCTGCCGTTCCAGCGCGACGACTTCTCCGAGTTGTTCCGCATCATGGCCGGCATGCCGGTGACCATTCGCTTGCTGGACCCGCCGCTGCACGAATTCCTGCCGCACCGGGAGGAAGAGTTGGCCGAGGTGGCGGAAAGCCTGGGCGCCGACCTCGCCACCATGAAGCGCCGCGCGGCCGACCTGTCGGAAGCCAACCCGATGCTGGGCCACCGTGGCTGCCGCCTGGGCGTGACCTACCCCGAGATCTACGAGATGCAGGCCCGTGCCATCTTCGAGGCAGCGATCCTCATCGCGAAGGAGACCGGCAAGGCACCGGTGCCGGAGATCATGATCCCCCTCGTCGCCGCCAAGAAGGAGCTGGAGATCACCCGCGCCCAGGTGGAGAAGGTGGCGAAGGAGGTGTTCGCCGAGAGCGGCACCACCATCGAGTATCTGGTCGGCACCATGATCGAGCTGCCGCGCGCCTGCCTGACGGCGGACGCCATCGCCGAGGCCGCCGACTTCTTCAGCTTCGGCACCAACGACCTGACGCAGACGACTTTCGGCCTGTCCCGCGACGATGCCGGCAAGTTCCTGCCCTACTATGTCGACAAGGGCATCCTGCCGAAGGACCCGTTCGTGTCGCTCGACCCGGATGGCGTTGGCGCGCTGGTGAAGATCGCCAAGGAGAAGGGGCGGGGGGTGAAGCCTTCCCTCAAGCTCGGCATCTGCGGCGAGCATGGCGGCGACCCGGCCTCCATCCAGTTCTGCGAGAGTGTCGGGCTGGATTACGTCTCTTGCTCGCCCTACCGCGTGCCGGTGGCACGGCTGGCCGCGGCGCAGGCGGCACTGGCCGGCGGCGTCGATCGCACGGCCTGAGCCTCGGGGCTTTTGAGAGGGGCGCGGCCCCTCTCAAACTCTCCCCGCCAAAGGCCTGAGGCCTTTGGGAACCCATTTTGGGTGCCAGGGTGAGAGCGGATGCCGCCAGAGGCGGGGCGGAACTCCGCTGATCTGCCGGGCGTCTTTCAAATCGCGGTGCAGGGGATCGTATCCCCTGCCAGGGGCGTTTGAGGGGGCAGAGCCCCCTCAATTCTGTTCCATCCCTAATGCAGTTCGGACAGTCAGCGCGAACCGATATTCGCTGCCCCGGGCTCTCAACCCTGTCGGGCGGCGCGCAGCAGCAGGCTGATTGCCAGGGCCAGCATCGTGGTGCCGACTGCCAGTTCCAGCACCTTCCAGGCGGTGGGCTTCGCGAAGAGCGGCGCCAGCATGCGGCCACCATAGCCGAGGGCGCAGAACCAGCTGGCGCTGGCCAGGGCGGCGCCGAGCACGAAGGCCGGTTGCGCCGCCACTGGCTCCGCCGCGCCGATGGAGCCGACCAGCAGCACCGTATCCAGGTAGACATGCGGGTTCAGCAAGGTGAAGCCGGCGGCCTGGGCCAGGGCGGCGCCCAATGTCAGCGCTTGCGCGCCACGGGCCGCTACCAGGGCACCGGGGGCCAGGGCCCGGCGAAAGGCGCCCACAGCGTACCACCCCAAAAAGGCCGCGCCGCCGAGCGAAAGCGCCAGCCGCAGGGACGGCGCCTGGCCCAGCAACGCGCCCAGCCCGGCGACGCCGAGGGCGATGAGCAACGCATCCATGGTGGCGCAGAACAGCACGATGGGCCCGACATGCTCCCGCCGCAGCGCCTGGCGCAGCACGAACATGTTCTGGGCCCCGATGGCGATGATCAGGGCGGCGGAGACGGCGAAGCCGTGGGCGAGGCTGGCGAGGTAGAGCATGGGCGCTGCCTTGCCCTGCGGCTCTACAGTAGTAAAACTCAAATTCCTTATCGTGATGAAGCAGAACTTAATCATGCTGGATTATCCCGCCCTTGCTGCGCTGGCCGCCGTGGTGCGGGAAGGCAGCTTCGAGCGTGCGGCCTTTGTGCTCGGCGTCACGCCCTCCGCCATCTCGCAACGGGTGCGGGGGCTAGAGGAGCGGCTGGGCGCGGTGCTGGTGGTGCGCGGCCAGCCTTGCAGCGCCACCGAGCCGGGCGCGCGGCTCTGCGCCCATGTTCGCCAGGTCTCGCTGTTGGAAGGGGAACTGACGGCCGGCATGCCCGGGCTGAGCGCGGCGGAGGCGCGGCCGACCCTGCGCGTGGCGCTGAACTCCGACAGCCTGGCTACATGGTTCCCAGCGGCCGCCTCACACTTTGCCACCGGCAGCGCCGCGCTGCTGGACCTGCTGCTGGACGACGAGGAGCACACCGCCGGCCGCCTGCGCGCCGGCGAGGTCCTGGCGGCCGTGACCACCGACCCGGCGCCGGTGCAGGGTTGCCGGACCCTGGCGCTGGGCTCGCTACCTTATGTGGCGGCAGCCAGCCCGGATTTCGTCCGCCGCCACTTCCCGGGTGGCGTGGACGAAGCCGCGCTGGCCCGGGCGCCCACCCTGCGCTTCGACCGCCGGGACGGCCTGCAGGACCGTTGGGCCCGGGCGGTTAGCGGGGTGCCGTTGCAGGCGCCGACGCACTGGGTGCCCTCCACGGAAGGAATGCTGAATGTCAGCCTCGCCGGGCTGGGCTGGGCCATGGCGCCGCTGATGACGGCGGCGCCGCATCTGGCCAGCGGCGCGTTGGTGGAACTGGTTCCGCGGCGGCGGATCGGGGTGGCGCTGTATTGGCAGCATCTGCGCCTTGGCGCCAAGGTATTGGAAACGCTGACATCCAGCGTGCGCCACGCCGCCGCCCACCAGTTGCACCCAATGGAGGAAGGCTGAGGCCGGGCTTCAGCCGGCCTGCTCGGGCAGCCGCATCCAGCCCGGCACATGCGGCAGCAGGCGCGCCTCGCCGCAGGTGAAGGCCTCGTCGCCCCGCACCGGCATGCGCAGCAGCGCCAGGCCCAGGCCATCCTGGCCGGAGCGCATCTCGCCCACCTCCGCGCCGCCTTCCCGCAGCACCGGGGTGCCGCGTGGCGGGACGGGGCCCTCGATAGTGACGGGGAAGAAGCGCTTCTTCAGCAGGCCGCGATACTTGGTGCGGGCCGTCAGTTCCTGCCCCATGTAGCAGCCCTTGCTCCAGGACACGCCGGCCAGCTCGTCGAAGCCGGCTTCCAGCAGGGTGCTCCTCTCCGCCTCCATGTCCTTGCTGCCGTCGGGCAGGCCGAGTGCCAGCCGGTGGCGGTCATACGCGTCGGGCGTCGCGTCCGCGGGAAGGGCCTCGGCGGCCGGGGCCAGGGCGCGCCAGCCGGCATCAGGGTGGCGCGGGTCCGGCGCCGCGATGCCGGCCGGCAGCGCGGCGCCGCCCCAGCCGGCCTGGACCGACCAGCCCTCCAGCACCGCCAGCGCTACCTTGGAGCGCAGGCGGAAGCGGGTCAGGCGCTGCACCAGCATGGCGGCCTGGGCGGCTTCCACGTCCAGCAGCAGTCGCCCGTCCTCGGCGAAGATGAAGAAATCGGCCAGCCATTTGCCCTGCGGTGTCAGCAGCGCGGCCCAGACGGCGCGGCCCGGCACGGCCTCCGCCACGTCGTTGGACACCAGGCCTTGCAGGAAGGCCACGCGGTCCTCGCCAGTGAGTTCGATGATGGCGCGATCGGGGAGGGAGGTCTGGGGCATGTCCGCAGATTTGGCGCGTCTGGCCCCTGGTGCAAGCGGGGTGGCGCTGCGCTGAGCGCTCAGCCGTGCTAAGCGGCGCGCAACCATGCGAATCCTTTTCGTGACCTCCACCCGGATCGGCGATGCGGTGCTCTCCACGGGACTGCTGGACCATCTGCTGCGCGTGTACCCGGATGCGCGGGTCACCGTGGCCTGCGGCCCGGTGGCGGAGGGCGTCTTCACCCGCATGCCCAACCGGGTCGAGACGATCGTCCTGCATAAGAAGCGCTTCTCCGGCCACTGGTTCGGCCTGTGGGCCAAGGTGGCGCGCACGCGGTGGGACTTGGTGGTGGATCTGCGCGGCTCCGCCCTCGCCTGGCTGGTGCCGGCGCGGCGGCGGGCGGTGATGCAGGGCGGCCGGCGCCCCGGGCACCGGCTGCTGCACCTGGCCGGCACGCTGGGCATCGCTCCGGCGCCCAACCCGGTAGCGTGGTTCGATGCGGCGGATACGGCGCGCGCGGTGGCCTTGCTGGGGGCGGAGGATCGCCCCTTCATCGCCCTCGGCCCCAGCGCGAACTGGGCCGGCAAGGTGTGGCCGGCGGAGCGCTTCGTGGCGCTGTTCCAGGCACTGACGGCGCTGGGCGGGCCGCTGCCGGGCGCCCGCGCGGTCATCCTGGGCGGGCCGGGGGCGCAGGAAGCGGCGATGGTCGCCCCCGTGGTGGCGGCGCTGCCGGATGCGATCGACCTGACCGGGCGGCTGGAGCTGCATGAGGCCGCGGCGGTGCTGGCCCGCTGCGCGCTGTTCGTCGGCAATGATTCGGGGCTGATGCATCTCTCGGCCGCCACGGGCGCGCCGACCTTGGGGCTGTTCGGGCCGACGCCGGCCAGCGAATACGCGCCGATGGGCCGCGCCGCCCGCGCCGTGTTGGCGCGCGGTGCCCCCGGCGTGGCGCCGATGGAGGCCCTGCCGGTGGAGGATGCGTTGGAAGCCGCCCGCGGCCTGCTGGCGCTGGAGCCCGCCGCATGAGGATCGCGCAGATCATGGCCGGTGCGAAGACCGGCGGCGCCGAAGGCTTCTATGAGCGGCTGACCGTCGCCCTGCACCGTTCCGGCGAGGACGTGCTGCCGGTGATCCGGCGGGACAAGGCGCGGGCGGCACGGCTGGCGGCGCAGGGGCTGGCCCCGGTGCAACTGGGCTTCGGCGGGCCGCTGGACATGCTGACCCGGCCGCGCATGTCCCTGTTGCTGCGGCACTACCGGCCGCAGGTGGCCGTCGCCTGGATGAACCGCGCCGCGCGCCACACGCCCGCTGGCGACTGGAAGCTGGTGGGGCGGCTCGGCGGCTATTACGACTTGAAATACTACAAGCGCTGCGACCACCTGGTCGGCAATACGCGGGACCTGGTGCGCTGGATGGTGGAGCAGGGCTGGCCGGCCGGCCGCGCCCACTACCTGCCCAATTTCGCCGATGACTTCCGCGACGTCCCGCCAGCGGATCTCGGCCTGCGCCCCGGCGCGCCCCGGTTGCTCGCGTTGGGCCGGCTGCACCGCAACAAGGGCTTCGACACCTTGTTGCGCGCCTTGGCGCTGCTGCCGGAGGCGGAGCTGGCCATCGGCGGCGACGGGCCGGAAAAGAACGCCCTGCAGAAGCTGGCGGCCGAGTTGGGCGTGGCCCGCCGCGTGCGCTTCCTGGGCTGGCGGCAGGATGCCGGGGCGCTGCTGGCGGGATGCGACGTGTTCGTCTGCTCCTCCCGCCACGAGCCGCTGGGCAATATCGTTCTGGAGGCCTGGAGCGCCGCCCGGCCCGTGGTGGCGGTGGCCGCTCAGGGACCGAGCGAGCTGATCGAGCCCGGGCGTACCGGCCTGCTGGTGCCGCAGGAATCGCCGCAGGCATTGGCCGAGGGCATCGCCGCCCTGTTGGCGGACCCCACCCGGGCCGCCGCCATGGCCGCAGCCGGCCGGGCCGCCTGGGAAGAAGACTACGCCGAGGAGCCTGTGCTGGCCCGTTGGCGGGACGTGTTGCAGCGTATCGCCTCACCGGCGAAGGAGGGCTGACCGCCTATGTGTGGGATTGCCGGCATCATCCTGCGGCAGGGCCAGAGCCCGGACGCCACCACCTTGCAGCGCCTGACCGGCGCCCTGGCGCATCGGGGCCCGGACGGGTCCGGCCATCATGTCTCTGGCCCCGTGGCGCTGGCGCATACGCGATTGGCGATCATCGACCTCGCCACCGGGGACCAGCCCCTGTTCGCCGGTCCCGCCGCGCTGGTCGGCAATGGCGAGGTGTACAACTACCGCGAGCTGCGGGCCGACAACGCCCTGGTCTGCGCTACCGGCAGCGATTGCGAGCCGCCGTTGCACCTGTTCCGGCGGGACGGCATCGGCTTCGCGGACGGACTGCGCGGCATGTACGCACTGGCCATCCACGACCGTGTGTCCCGCCAGATGGTGCTGTCGCGCGATCCGTTCGGCATCAAGCCGATGTACCTGGCCGAGATTTCCGGCGGCATGGCCTTCGCATCCGAGCCGCAGGCGCTGATCGCCGCCGGGCTGGTGGAGCCGCGCGTGCGGGCCGAGGCGCGGTCCGAGCTGCTGCAGATGCAGTTCACTACCGGTGCCGAGACGATCTTCGAGGGCATCACCCGCCTGCTGCCCGGCGAGACGGTGGCGCTGGGCGAGGGCCGCATCCTGGAGCGCCACCGCCGCGCCGCCCTGCCCGAGGGCGGGCCGGAGGCGTTGAACGAGGACGAGGCCCTGGCGCGCTTCGAGGCCGCCTTCCGCGACAGCGTGGACCTGCACCAGCGCAGCGACGTGCCCTACGGCATGTTCCTCTCCGGCGGCACGGACAGTGCCGCGGTGCTGGCCATGATGTCCCGCCTGAACGAACAGCCGGTGCTGGCCTTCACCGCCGGCTTCGACGTCGCCGGCGCGGCGGATGAGCGGGCGCACGCCGCCGCCATGGCCAGGGCCGTGGGCGCCCGGCACGAGACCATTACCGTCACCGAGGCCGAGGTGTGGAAGCACCTGCCGGAGATCGTCGGCGGCATGGACGACCCGGCGGCCGACTACGCCATCATCCCCACCTGGTTCCTGGCCCGCCGGGCGCGGCAGGACGTGAAGGTGGTGCTGTCCGGCGAGGGCGGCGACGAGATGCTGGGCGGCTATGGCCGTTACCGCTCCGCCATGCGGCCCTGGTGGCTGGGCGGCAAGGCGCCACGCACCCACGGTGCGTTCGACCGGCTGGACGTGCTGCGCCAACCGTTGACCGGCTGGCGCGACGGCATGGTGGCGGCGGAGGCCGAGACGGCGCTGCCCGGCCGTACCCGCCTGATGGCCGCCCAGGCGCTGGACGTGGCCGACTGGCTGCCTAACGACCTGCTGATCAAGCTGGACCGGTGCCTGATGGCGCACGGCGTCGAAGGCCGCACGCCCTTCCTAGACAGCGCGGTGGCCGAAGCCACCTTCCGCCTGCCGGATGCGCTGAAGGTGCGGAAAGGTGCCGGCAAATACCTGCTGCGCCAGTGGCTGGCGGCTAACTTCCCGGCCTCCGAACCCTTCCGGCCGAAGCAGGGCTTCACTGTGCCCGTTGGCCACTGGATCGCTGGTGCGTCGGACAAGCTGGGGCCGCTGGTAGCCGCCCAGGCTGGCGTGATGGAGATCGCCCGGCCGGAGAAGGTGACGGCGCTGTTCCGCGCCGCCAGCGGCAAGCGGGAAGGCTTCGCCGCCTGGCACCTGCTGTTCTACGCGCTGTGGCACCGCCGGCATGTCGAAGGCCGCAAGGCGGAAGGCGACGTGTTTGCCTTCCTGGGCAAGGGCTGAGGTCCGCTCTTGGATGTTGGGATAGAGAAGGCCGGGGAAGGAATTCCCCGGACCCCTTCTTTTCTTTCTTCAAGTTTTTGGGTGTGACCGTTGAGGTCGCGGTCCTGAAAACGGCTTGGTGGGACGGGGGTGTTGGACCTCTGGCGACTGATGGTTCAGCCCGCGTGGCCCATTTTATAAATCACCAGGCAGCGCCCGCCTTCAGTCCTGAAGCGGTTCGCCAGACTCGCAGAAAAAAGAAGGGGTCCGGGGAATTCTTTCCCCGGCCTTTCCCGCCCCTGGAAGCCGATCCACCGCCAGTCCTGAGATGAACAACGAGTAATATTTATCACGCCTTCATCAAGCCGCGCTCAAGTCACGCGGCGTTGATAGCGGTCTATCTACTTTGTGTGCGGTTGATGCGTAGTCCTGGACGCGGCGTTCGGCGAAAAGCGACGCTTCGTGACTGATGGAGAACACGCAATGCCGGCTGCCGTCACCCTGCCGCCTCTGCCCGACCGCCCGTTGCGGGTGCGGATACCGGGTTCCAACCTGTCGCACCGCCTGCTGGCGGGTTTTGGCTTTCTGGTGCTGATCGGCCTGATGGTCGCCAGCGCGATCTTCGTCGCGCCGACGCTGGTCACGGACTGGCAGATCCGGGACACGGCGCAGCCGGTCCTGGCCTCGCGCGTCGATGGTTCCTGCCGCAGCAAGCTGTTCATCAACACCTGCACGGTCAACCTGACCGGCGGCAAGATCCCGAACGTGGTGTCGCGTGACGTCACCTACGTGTTCGCGGACGCGCATTCAGGCGACTACTCGGTGGAGGTGATGGCGGACCCGCAGCACCCCGAGTGGCTGACCACCGACATGGCGCTGGACAAGCTGCCGAGCCGCATCATCACGCTGGGGATCTTCTGGCTGCTGATGATCGCCGGTCTGATCGCGGTGGCGCGTGGCATGTTGGCTAAGCGCGGGCTGAAGCGGACCATGGAGTCCTGGGACGGCCAGCGGCTGCGGGCGGTGCCGTTGGAGCTGGTCTCGGTCAATGGCAGCACCGGTATTTCCAATTGGAAGGTCAAGGCGCCGGGCGAGACCGGCAAGGGCCGCGCCTGGGCGCTGCCGGCCAATGCGCGGCCGTTCTTCATCGGCGAGGGCACCATCCTCGGCGTGACGGGCCCGCAGGGCGGGCTGGTCGCGCCGATGGATTACGGCCTGACCTGGATCGACCTGACGGATGAGGAGCGTGCCGCCATCGGCCGCGCCATTCATCCTCACACGGCGGAGACGGTGCCGGTGCCGCCGGGTTCGCCCGCCACGGCGTAGAGACTGTCGAAGAAGCCGCGTTCCAGCGCCACCGCGCGCTGGAACAGGCTTTCGCACCGTGCCTGCCCGGCGGCGTTCAGCGTGGCGCCGGTCCGGTCCAGCTCCCCGCGCAGCCAGCCGACGACGTCGCGGAAGAACGGGTTGTCGTGCAGGGTGATCCACTCGGCATGGACGAAGTCGGGTGGCAGCGGGCCCTGGTGGCGCTCGGCCCAGCTCAGATACAGCCATTCCGCCACGACCAGCACGGACAGCGCACCGGCATAGCTGCGGCTCTCCGCCGCTTCTCCCATCAGGGCCTGGAAGGCACGGACGGTCGGGTCCAGCACGGGTGCGGCCCGCTCGGCGGCGGGAATGCCCAGCGCGTCGAAGGCCCGCACGAAATAGGTGTTCTCGTCCGAGACGATCATCGCCAGGAACTGGGCGAGGCGCAGCCGCGCCGCGTAGCTGTCCGCCGTGGCGATGGCGGCGCCCAGCAGGGCCACGAAGCGGTCGATAAACTGGTAGTCCTGCACCAGGTAGTGGCGCATCACCGCCTGCGGCACCGTGCCGGCCGAGAGCTCCCGCACGAAGCGGTGGCTGATGGCGGCATCCCAGTCCGCCGCGCTGGCCTGACGCAGGCGGGTGGAGAAGGGGGTCTCGGTCATGGCGGCGCCTCCCGTGCTGTTGGCGCGGGATAGCAGGGATGGCGCGTGCCGGGCAGGTTGCCGGGGACAGAGGTTTGGGGTGGGGCAGACGGGGCGCCCGATCTGTTCTACAGACCTCCGCACAGGCCGGCCGTGAGAGATGGGCCGAGAGAGAAGGGATATCCGCGCATGACAAGCTTCGACCTCATCCTGCGCGGCGGGCGCTGCGTGCTTCCCTGGGGCGAGGTGGATGCCGATGTCGGCGTGCGCGCCGGTCGCATCGCCGCCATCGGCGACCTGCGGAGCGCCGCCGCGGCGCAGGAGATTGATTGCGAGGGGCTGCATGTGCTGCCCGGGCTGATCGACCCGCATGTGCATCTGCGCGACCCGGGCGACCCGGCGGTGGAGACCATCCCGACCGGCACGAAGGCCGCCATCCTCGGCGGCATCACCGCCGTGTTCGACATGCCGAACACCAACCCCTCCATTACCAGCCAGAAGGCGCTGGAGGACAAGCGGGCCTATGCCGAGGGCAAGACCTGGTGCGATATCGGCTTCTATGTCGGTGCCGGCATGTCCAACATCCCCGACCTGGCGGCGCTGGAGCTGCAGCCGGATGTGTGCGCCGTGAAGGTGTTCGCCGGCTCCTCCACCGGCGACCTGCTGGTGGGTGACGATGCGTCGCTGGAGCGCGTCATGCGTTCCGGCCGCCGCCGCATCTCTTACCATTCCGAAGACGAGTACCGGTTGCAGGAGCGCAAGCCGCTCTACGCCGCCGGCGGCCCGCACAGGCTGCATGCCGAGTGGCGCGACGTGGAATGCGCCTTCCTCGGCACCCGCCGCCTGATGGCGCTGGCGCGGGAGACCGGCCGTGGCGCGCATATCCTGCACGTCTCCACCGCCGAGGAGCTGGAATACCTGCGCGACTTCCGCGACGTCGCGACGGTCGAGGTGCTGGTGAACCACCTGTCCCAGACCGACGAGGCCTATGACCGCCTGGGCGGCTACGCGGTGATGAACCCGCCGATCCGTGACGAGCGGCACATGAAGGCCGCCTGGGCCGCCGTGGCCGATGGCACGGTGGATTGCATCGGCTCCGACCACGCGCCGCATTCGCGCGAGGCGAAGGAACGCCCCTGGCCCGCCACCGCCGCCGGCCTGACGGGCGTGCAGACCCTGGCGCCGATCATGCTGGACCATGTGAATGCCGGCCGCCTGAGCCTGACCCGCATGGTGGACCTGATGGCTGCCGGCCCCGCGCGCGTCTATGGCGCCATCGCCAAGGGGCGGCTCTGCGCCGGCTACGACGCCGACTTCACCGTCGTGGACATGAAGCGCACCCGGACCATCGAGAACAGCTGGATCGCCTCCCCCTGCGGGTGGACGCCGTTCGATGGGCAGACGGTCACCGGCTGGCCGGTGATGACCATCATCCGCGGCCATGTGGCGATGCGGGAGGACGAGGTCCTGGGCACGCCGACGGGCCGCCCGGTGCGCTTCGATACCGGCCTCGCGCCGGCCTGACCGCCTGCGCCCTTAACGGGGCTGGCGCGGGCGGCTATGGTCCGCGCCTGAATTCAGGCGCGCGACCGCGCGCACGCTGCTGTGAGGGCCCGAGTTGCCGGATATCTTCGACGAGGTGAAGGAAGAGCTGCGGGCCGAACAGGCCCGCAAGTTCTGGGTACGCTACGGCAGCGCTGCGGCGGGCGTGGTCCTGTTGGCCGCCATCGGCTTCGGCGGCTGGCAGGCCTGGCGTTGGAACGAGGCGCGGCAGACCCAGGCCACCGCCCTGGCCTTCATGGAGGTGCACCGCGCCGCCGAGGCCAGCGGCGCCGACCTGAAGGCGGCGGGCGAGCGCTTCGCCGCCATCGCGCAGACGGCGCCCGAGGGCTACCGCATTCTGGCCAAGCTGCGCGCCGCCGCCCTGAAGGCGGAGACCGGTGAGCGCGATGCCGCCCTGACCCTGTGGAACGAGGTGTCCGGCGACAGCCGCGCGCCGCAGCTCTACCGGGACCTCGCCAGCCTGATGTGGGCGCTGCACGGGCTGGATACCCAGGACCCGGCGGCGTTGGATTCGCGGCTGGCGCCGCTGGTCGGCACCGCCTGGGGCGCCTCGGCGCGTGAATTGCAGGCGCTGGTGGCGATCCGCCGCGGCGCCACGGCGGAAGCCAAGAAGAACCTGGAGGCCCTGGCAGCGGATGTAACCGCTCCTGCGGGGGTGCGTGAACGCGCGGGCCGCGTGGCGGCTGGATTGGGGGTCTGAACATGGCGAACGGAACGATCTGGACGCGGCGTGCGGCGCTGCTGGGCAGCGCGGGGCTGCTGAGCGGCTGCGGCATCTTCGATGGCATCTTCGGCAGCACCAAGCAGCCGCTGCCGGGCGAGCGCCGCGCCGTGCTGGCCCCCCGGCGGGACCTGGAGGCCGATTCGGCCCTGGCCAATGCGCCACTGAACCTGCCGGCCGCCGAAGCGCGCGCCGACTGGCCGCAGCCCGGCGCCAACCCCGGCCACGCCCCGGGCCACGCCGCGCTGCCTGCCAGCCTGAGCGAAGCCTGGCGTGCTTCCGTCGGCACCGGCAGCTCCTACCGCCGCCGCATCACCGCCGGGCCGGTGGTCGCCGAAGGCACCGTGTTCGCCGCCGATGCCTATGGCGTCGTCTCGGCCTTCGACCTGGCCAGGGGTGGGCGCCGCTGGCGCTTCGACACCCGGCCGGAAGATGACAGTGTCGGCGCCGTCGGCGGCGGCTGCACCTACGATAACGGCACCCTCTACGTCGCGTCCGGCCTAGGCGAAGTGCTGGCGCTGGACCCGGCCACTGGCCAGGTGCGCTGGCGCATTTCGCCGGCCGCGCCGCCGCGTGGCGCGCCGACCGTGGTGGGCGGCCGTATCTTCGTGCCGACGCTGGACAACGCCCTGGTGGCGATCTCCACCGAGGACGGCAAGGTGCTGTGGACCTATCGCGCCCAGACGGCGCCGGCCCTGCCGCTGGGCCTGCCCGGCCCCGCCGTGGTCGACGGCTTCGTGGTGGCCGGCTTCCCCTCCGGCGAGCTGGTGGCGATGCGGCCCGAAGACGGCCGCGTGCTGTGGACCGAAAGCCTTGCCGCCGGCCGTGGTGGCCTGGGCGACATCTCCGGCATCCGTGGCCTGCCGGTGATCGACAATGGCCGCGTCTATGCCAACAGCCTGGGTGGGCTGAGCATGGCGGTGGACCTGCGTTCCGGCCGCCGGCTGTGGGAGCGTGAGATCGGCGGCAGCGAGACGCCGCTGGTGGTGGGCGACTGGGTCTTCGTGCTGAGCATGGACGGGGACATGGCGGCGATCGGCCGTGAGGATGGCCGCGTCCGCTGGCTGGCCGACTACAACGCGCCGCCGCCGGGCAAGGAAAAGAACGAGTCGCCGGCCAATTTCGGTCCGCCGCTGCTGGCCGGTGGGCGGATCATCCTGCCCTCCAGCAAGGGGGAGGCGTTGCAGATCGACCCCTCCACCGGTGAGGTCAGCGGGCGGTTGCGGCTGCCGGGTGGCTCCACCTTGCCGGCGGTGGTGGCGGCCGGCACACTGGTGATGCTGACGGATGACGGCAACCTGGTGGCCTTCCGGGGCGCCTGAGGCGCTGCGGGGAGGGGAAGACCGGGGAATGAATTCCCCGGACCCCTTCTTTTCTTTCTACGAATTTGGCGTGACGCTTCAGGACTGAGAGCGGACGCTGCTCGATGATTTTAATAACGGGCCACAAGGGCTGAACAGTCAGTCGCCGGAGGTCCAGGACCTCCGGCGCACCCAGCCGTCTCTCAGGTGTACCGCTTCAACAGCCACACCCAAAAATGCGAAAAAAGAAAAGAAGGGGCCCGGGGAATTCTTTCCCCGGCCTTTCTCCCCCTCAGACCGAAGAACACAGCGTTTGACGCCCTGCCATGGCGGGCATGTTCACTGTGTGATTTCCCTGCGCGTGGTTCCGCTGTAAAGCCAGCCCATGCTTCCTCGTATCGCCATCATCGGCCGCCCCAACGTCGGCAAGTCCACGCTGTTCAACCGGCTGGTGGGCCGCAAGCTCGCCATCGTGGACAACACGCCCGGCGTCACCCGTGACCGCAAGGAATACGAGGCGCGCATCGGCGGCCGCGATATCCTGCTGCTGGACACGGCGGGGCTGGAGGAGGCGCCGCCCGATACCGTCGCCGGCCGCATGCGCGCCAGTTCCGAGGCCGCGATCAAGCAGGCCGATTTGATCCTGTTCGTCATCGACGCCAAGGCCGGGCTGACGCCGTCCGACCGCGCCTTCGGCACCTGGCTGCGCCGGCAGCGCGTGCCGGTGCTGGTGGTGGCCAACAAGACCGAGGGCCGCCATGGCGGCATGGCGGCGCTGGAGGCCTATGAACTGGGCTTCGGCGACCCTATCGCCATTTCCGCCGAGCATGGCGAGGGCATTTCCGACCTGCATTCCACCGCCGCGGCGATGCTGCCGGAGGAGCCAGCGGAGGAAGACGAGGACGACAAGGACCGGCCGCTGCGGCTGGCCATCGTCGGCCGCCCGAATGCCGGCAAGTCCACCCTGCTGAACGCCTTGCTGGGTGAGGAGCGGATGATCACCGGCCCCGAGCCCGGCCTGACCCGCGATGCGGTGACCAGCGAGTTCCTGGACGACACGGGCCGCCGCGTGCGGATCGTCGACACCGCCGGCATGCGCAAGAAGGCCAAGATCGTCGAGGGGCTGGAGCAGATGTCCGTCGGCGCGACGATCAACGCGCTGAAGGAAGCCGAGATCGCTGTGCTGGTGCTGGACGCGCTGCTGGGCCTGGACGAGCAGGATCTGCGCATCGCCCGGCTGGCGGAGCGTGAGGGCCGCGCCGTGATCATCGCACTGAACAAGTGGGACGCGGTCGAGGATCGGATCGCTGCTCGGCGTGGCATCGAGGACACGCTGCAGACCTCTCTGGCGCAGCTGAAGGGCATCACCGTGGTCGCCATGTCAGCCGCCACCGGGCGCAGCGTGGACAAGCTGATGCCGGCTGTGCGGGAGACGCTGGAGCGCTGGAACAAGCGCGTGCCGACCGGCGAGCTGAACCGGTGGTTCGAGGGTGCGCTAAGCCGGCACCAGCCGCCGTTGGCCGACGGCCGCCGCATCAAGCTGCGCTACGCCACCATGCCGAAGGCACGGCCGCCGACGATCGTCATCTTCGGCCCGCGCGCCGAGGACCTGCCGGAGGATTACCGGCGCTACCTGGTGAACAGCTTCCGCGATGCGTTCGACATGCCGGGGGTACCGATCCGGCTGCAGCTGCGGGGTACCACCAACCCCTATGTCGACCAGGATTGAAGAAAGGGCCCCTGAGAAGGGGCCCTTTTTCGTTGGAGCGTGCGGCCAGGATTAGAGCCGTTAGCCGGCACCTTCGTGCCGAACTCGGGACGTGACCACTGCCGCAAGCAGCAGTGGTCGCGCGCCAAAGATCAGGCAACCAGGGTCAGGCGATGACGCTGACGCCGTAGTTGAGCGGGTTCTCGCTCTGGAACAGGTCGGCGGTCAGGGCCTGGTGCTCCGGGCTATCGGAGATGAACAGGATAACGTCCGCGCGGGAGAGGTTGCCGCTGGCCAGTTCGCTGGTCCAGGTGGCCATCCCGCCCGCATCGGCATCGCGGTCCAGGGCGTTCTGGTAGATGGTGTTTACGAAGTCCATGTCGCTCAACGGAGCGTACTTCGTCTGGGCTTCACCGCTGCTGTAAAAGTACTTGGCGATGTCACCCATAGAGGTGCCGTTGGAATGGATCTCATTGACCCAAGTAGCCAGGCCGCCCTCATCCGGCAGGCGGTCGAACGCCGCGTCATAGAGGTTGGCGATCGAGATGGCGCTCTCGTCGCGGTCCCAGATACCGGCGGCCAGGGTGGCGGAGTTGGCGGCCAGGCCCTCGGCGGAGTTGGCGAAATGGGTCGCCACATCGCCCAGGCTCAGAGAGCCGTTGTCCAGCTGTGCGGTCCAGAACGAGACTTCGTTGGCGGAGCCTTCGGCGCCGCGCATGTTCTCATACAGCACGTTGACGAACTGCGCGTTGGTCAGACCCTGGCCGAACTTGCCAGTGAACTCGCCGCTGTTCAGGAACGAGCTGGCGATGGTCGACATCGACGCGCCATCGTCCATCCAATTGATGGAGAAGTTCAGGCCGCCCTGGTCGGCTTCACGGCCGAGCACGATGTCGTACAGGCGGCTGACCTGTGCGGCATGGTCCTCGGGGTTGTAGACCTCGCGGCCATCGATGAAGAGCAGGGTCTCGACGCTGTTCAGGCTGTCCAGGCCAGCCGTGCTGAGCACGGAGGTCGGGCCATTAGGGCCGTCGGTGACGATGCTGCCGCGGCGGCCCGCATCGATCTGGGCGACGTCGTAGCCAGCGCCGCCCTGGTAGTTGTCATTGCCGTCCGAACCCAGCAGCACGCCGGGGGCGCCCGGGGTCTGGTAACGCGGAACATTCACGGCCATGGCAGGTCCTCCTCTTTAGCCAGCCGGACAACCGGTGCGGGGAGGGGAAGTTGCGCCATGCGGACGCGATCAACGGAACGTGCGCGCGGGGTGAAACCCGCGCGCGACCGTTCAGGCGGCCAGCACCGTCTCGCCGTGGCGGGCCTCGGCGGGGTGGCAGAGGGTGGCGATCAGCGGCGCCACGTCGCCGGGCTGGGGGATGCTCGCCGGGTCCTCGCCCGGCATGGCGGTGCCGCGCATGCGGGTGGCGACGATGCCGGGGTCGAACAGGTTGACCTTCACGGGTGTCTTCTCGACTTCCTGCGCCCACGTCTGAACGAGGTGCTCCATGCCGGCCTTGGTGGCGCCGTAGGGGCCCCAATAGGCCTTGGGGCGCTGCACGCGGCCGGTGGTGAGGAAGACGGCCCGGCCGGCATCGGAAGCCCGTAGCGGCGGGTCGCAGGTGCGGATCAGGCGCCAGGTGGCGGTCATGTTGACGCCCATGACATTGACCCAGTCCTTCGGGTCGATATGCGCGACGGGGGTCAGCTTGCCCAGTTCGCCCGCATTGTGGACCAGGATGTCCAGCCGCCCGAAGCGCTCGACGATCGAGGGGCCAATGGCGTCGATCTGCGCCTCGGCCTTCACCAGGTCGAAGGGCAGCAGGGTGGCGGGCAGGCCGCCGGCGGCGCGGATGGCGTCGTCGGTTTCCTCCAGCCCGCCCTGGGTGCGGGCGATCAGCACGCACTGGGCACCCTGGCGGGCCATTTCCACCGCCAGCGCGGCACCGATGCCGCGGCTGGCGCCGGTGATCAGGGCCACGCGGCCCTGGAGAGGCTTATCCGTCATCAGACCCCGTTCGCCGCCAACAAGGTGGGCACGCGCTCCGCATGGCCGACGAGGTCGGTCAGCGGGATGGCATAGTCGCCGGTGAAGCAGGCGTCGCAATAGCTTGGCTTGGAGGCGTCACGCTTGTCCTGCCCAAGGGCGCGGTACAGGCCGTCCAAGGAGATGAAGGCGAGGCTGTCGGCACCGATGATGCGCGCCATCTCCTCGACGTCATGGTTGGCGGCCAGCAGCTTGGCGCGTTCCGGCGTGTCGATGCCGTAGAAGCAGGGATGCGTGGTGGGCGGCGAGGAGATGCGCATATGCACTTCCTTGGCACCGGCGGCGCGCACCATCTCGACGATCTTGCGGCTGGTGGTGCCGCGGACGATGGAATCGTCCACCAGGATCACCCGCTTGCCCTCGATCATCGGGCGGTTGGCGGAGTGCTTCAGCTTCACGCCCAGATTACGGATCTGGTCGGTCGGCTCGATGAAGGTGCGGCCGACATAGTGGTTGCGGATGATGCCCAGCTCGAACGGGATGCCGCTCTCGGCGGCGTAGCCCATGGCGGCGGGCACGCCCGAATCGGGCACCGGCACGATGACATCGGCCTCCACGCCACTTTCGCGGGAGAGTTCGGCGCCGATGCGCTTGCGAACCTCGTAGACATTGGTGCCTTCGACCACGGAGTCGGGGCGGGCGAAGTAGATGTACTCGAAGATGCAGAAGCGGCTCTGCACCCGGCCGAAGGGGCGGATGCTGCGCAGGCCGTTATGGTCGATGACCACCAGCTCGCCCGGCTCCACGTCCCGCACGAAGTCGGCGCCGACGATGTCCAGCGCGCAGGTCTCGCTCGCCAGCACCCAACTGCCGCCCTCGGCCGGGCCCAGGCGGCCCAGCACCAGCGGGCGGACGCCCAGAGGGTCCCGCGCACCGATCATGGCGCCGTCATGCAGCGCGATCAGGCTATAGGCGCCCTGCACCTGCTTCAGCGCGTCGATCAGCCGGTCGATGACATTGGCGTAGAGGCTGATGGCGATGAGGTGGATGAAGACTTCGGAATCGGTCGTGCTCTGGAACAGGCAGCCGCGGCGGACCAGGGCACGCTTCAGCACGTTGGCATTGGTCAGGTTGCCGTTATGCGCGACGGCGAGGCCACCGAACTCGAACTCGGCATAGAGCGGCTGCACGTTGCGCAGCGCGGTCTCGCCCGTCGTGGCGTAGCGGTTGTGGCCGACGGCGGTGCGGCCGGGCAGGCCGGCCATCACCTTGGCGCTGCTGAAGGTATCGCCCACCAGGCCCTGGCCGCGATGAGCGTTGAATTCACCCTTCTCGGACAGGGCGACGATGCCGGCGGCTTCCTGCCCGCGATGCTGCAGGGCATGCAGGCCGAGGGCGGCCAGCGCCGCCGCGTCGGCGGCGTTCCAGATGCCGACGACGCCGCATTCCTCTTTGAAATGGTCGTCGTCCCCGGAGTCTTGGTCCCAGGGGTTGGTCGAGAGCATGGAGTGCATCGGCATCCTCATTTCCGGACGGGCCGGAAGGCTCAAATCCGGCGGGGGCCGGGTCCGAGAGAGCGGCCCGTGGAGGCCATCCCCTCAGTCTTCGTTCGGTCGCATGGTTCACGCCATCCGGTGCGGCTACCGGTGGCGACCATGCTCAGCCGCGGTCCCGGGCGGGGGGCCTCAGCAATTCGTCCATGCTCGGCATGCTGCGTTGCGGCAGCTCCGGCAGGCGGGGGCGATACTCTGGCGGTAGTTGTAACACAAGTGTCTTGGCCGCATCGGCCACGATCGGCAGGGTCCGGGCCGATTGCACCGCGTCCGGCCATCGGTCGGTGGACGGCAGGAACAGCCCGCCCACGATATAGGCGAGCACGACGAGGAAAGCACCTCTGGCGAATCCAAACACGATGCCCAGGGCGCGATCCACCCCCCCGAGGACGGAATGGCGGACGGCGCCGGTCAGCCAGGAGATCAGCAGCTTCAGCACCAGCAGCGTGACGAGGAAGCCGATGCCGAGGGCGACGATCTCCGCCATCCAGCTTTCGGGCAGGTATTTCAGCACCAGGGGCTTCAGCGCCGGCTGGAACCAGAAGGCGACGACGATCGCGCCGGCCCAGGCGCCGATTCCCAGCACCTCCCGCACGAAGCCGCGAAAGTAAGCGATGAGCGCCGAGAGCGCGAGCACCGCGAGGACAACGCCATCGACCCAGGTCATCGTGGCGCAGCCTATACCGGGGCGGCGATGCGGTGTCAGCCCTCGGTTTCGGCCGGGGCGGGCTTGTTGGCCGGCTTCCCGGCGGCTTTCGGCTTGGCGCCGGCGGCCAGCGGCGCGACCAGGTCGGCCAGGTGGCCGATCTCGGACAGGCGCAGCCCTTCGGGGGCCGAGGGCGCGCGGCCGCCACGGGCGACGCGGCGGGGCAGGGTGGCGGCGGCGAAGCCCAGCTTGGCGGCTTCCCGCAGGCGGGTATCGGTCTGCGCCACCTGCCGCACTTCGCCGGAAAGGCCGACCTCACCAAAGAACACCATGTCCGGTGGTGTGGGCCGGTCCGTCGCCGCCGAGATCAGCGCGGCGGCGACGGCGAGATCCGCCGCCGGCTCGCCGATGCGCAGGCCGCCGGCCACGTTGAGATAGACGTCGTTCTGGCCGAGGCCGACCCGGGCGCGCGATTCGAGCACCGCCATCAGCATGGCCAGCCGCCCGGAATCCCACCCCACCACCTGCCGGCGAGGGGAACCCCCGTTGGCGCTGGGGGAAAGCAGCACCTGGATCTCCACCAACACGGGGCGTGATCCTTCCATGCCAGCGAAGACGGCACTGCCGGAAATGTTGCCGCGCCGTTCCGCCAGGAACAGGGCGGAGGGGTTGGTGACCTCGACCAGGCCGCGATCGGTCATCTCGAAGACGCCGATCTCGTCCGTGGCGCCGAAGCGGTTCTTCACCGCGCGCAGGATGCGGAACTGGTGGCCGCGGTCGCCTTCGAAATACAGGGTGGCGTCCACCATGTGCTCCAGCACCCGGGGGCCGGCGAGGGTGCCTTCCTTGGTGACGTGGCCGACAAGGACGAGGGCGAAGCCGCGCGTCTTGGCCAGCCGCCCCAGCTCCGCCGCGCAGGCGCGGACCTGAGAGACGGTGCCGGGGGCCGAGTCGAGGCTGTCCAGCCATACGGTCTGGATCGAGTCCATGATGACCAGGGTGGCGTCGCGCTCTTCCTCCAGGCTTGCCGCGATGTCGCGCAGGCTGGTGGCGGCGGCGAGGCCGAGGGGACTGTCGGCCAGGCCGAGGCGCTGGGCGCGCATCCGCACCTGGTCGATGGCTTCCTCGCCCGAGATGTAGAGGGTGCGCTTGCCGGCCGAGGCGACCTTGGCGGCGGCCTGCAACAGGATGGTAGATTTGCCGATGCCAGGGTCACCGCCCACCAGCACGACGGAGCCGGGGACGAAGCCACCGCCCAGCACCTGGTCCAGCTCCGCGATGCCGGTGCGGGTGCGCGGCGGCGGATCGGCCCGGCCCTTGAGACCGACGAACTCGATCTTGCGGCCACCGGCGCTTTTGCCGGCAGGGCCGGGGGCGCGGATTTCCGGCGCTTCCTCGGTGATGGTGTTCCACTCGCCGCAGGTGTCGCAGCGGCCTTGCCACTTGGCGCTGATGGCGCCGCAATTCTGGCAGACGAAGCGGGTGACGGATTTGGCCATGGGGCAGTTTTAGAACAAAACGCGCACAGGGGGTAGAGCTACTGGCGCGCTGTCTGCGCTCAGCTGTTCAGCAATGCATCGATCTCCGCCTGCGACATCGGTGCCATGGGCGGCGGCGCGGCCGCACCGTTCAGCAGCGCGTCGATGGCATCCTGCGACAGGTCCGACGAATCCGCGGCGGCCACCACCGTCCGCATCTCTGTCCGTACCTGCACCTGCGGCGCCCCGGGCGTCAGGCCGGCGCCGGGGACGATCTGTTCCAGCATGTTCTCCACCTGCTGCAGGTGCTGGATGGCGCGGCGGATGCGCTGGCCCGTGACGTCCTGGAAGCTGCAGGCTTCGAAGATGGAGTTCACCCGGGCAGAGAGCGCCTCGATCGATGCCTGGTCCTTCTGGCCGCTGGTGATCCAGGCCTGGATGGCCTCGGTGGCTTCCATGATGGTGTTGGCGGCGGCCTCGGTCGCCTGCACCACCGCCTCCAGCTCCAACCCGCTGTTGCGGGTGCTGGCGGCGGGGATGGCGACGAGTTGGGCGATCTGCTCATGCACCTTGCTGAGCTGGCCGGAGAGCTTCTCCTCCGCCATGTCGGCCATCTCGGAGGTGGCGCAGACCTCGGCGCTCAGCTCGGCGATGCGGCGGTCCACGAAGGTGCGCATCTCTTTGAACATCGGCGCGATCTCGGCCGTGATCGCGGCCCGCAGGCCTGGGATGGGCTCGGCGCCGGCAAGGTCGGACAGGGCCTGGGCGGTCATCGGCGGGGCTCCGGTGGAAAGCCCCCTGTTTAGGTGAGAAAAATGAAGAACGGGTTGCCGGGCGGGTGCGCCGATGGCCAGGCGCTGGAGGGAGCAGGAATTCTCCCTCCGGACCACACTCATCTTTTTCTGTACGTTTTCAGGGGCTGGCTACGGCTGGGCCGCCTCGCCCTAGGCAGCTGAGACCGCCGCGCGTGGGCCAGCATTAAGCAATGATCTTCACAGGCTGGCGGAGAATCAGAAAAAAGGTGTGTCTGGGGAATTCTTTCCCCAGCCTTCCTTCCTGCCCAATCTCAGCCCGGAAGCGTCACCGCCCCATCCGGCGCGATGGAGAAATCCGGGTTCCAGGCCACTTCCCACAGGTGGCCATCGAGGTCCGCGAAGCAGCCCGTGTAGCCGCCCCAGAAGGCGTCCGACGCCGGCTTGGTGACGCGGCCGCCGGCCTGGGATACCTCGGCCAGCACGCTGTCGACCTCGGCCTTGTCGCGGGTGTTGTAGGCCAGGACGATGCCGCCGAAGCCGCTGCCCGCCGGCGCCACGCCGGAATCGGCGGCCAGGTCGGCGCGGGGGTAGAGCGAGACGATGACGCCGCCGGCCTGGAAGAAGCTGACGCCCTCGGCTTGCCGCATGCCGCGTTGCCAGCCGAGGGCCTCATAGAATGCCGTGGCCCGGGCCAGGTCAGCGACAGCCAGGGTGACCAGGCTGAGCCGCTGTTCCATGGCCTATTTCCGCAGTTCCATGCTGATGGGGCCTTCGCGCTCGCCCCTGGCGAACTGGTCCACCATGGCATTGCCGGTATCGCCCAGCGTGGCGGCCGGGCCGGTCCAGACGATGCGGCCCTTATGGATCATCGCCGCCGTATCGCCGATGCGGCGGGCACTGGCCATGTCGTGGGTGATGGAGACCGCGGTGGCGCCCAGCTTCTTCACGCAATCGACGATCAGCCCGTCGATCACCGCGCCCATGATCGGGTCCAGGCCGGTGGTCGGCTCATCGAAGAAGATGATGTCGGGCTGGGTGGCGATGGCGCGGGCCAGGCCGACGCGCTTCTGCATGCCGCCGGAAAGCTCGGAGGGCGAGAGGTCGCCGACGCTGCCGTCGAGGCCGACCTGGTTGAGGATCTCGCCCGCCTTGTCCCGCGCCTTGGCGCGGGTGATGCGCTTCTGGGCCAGCAGCTTGAAGCAGACATTCTCCCAGACCGGCAGGCTGTCGAACAGCGCGGCGTTCTGGAACAGCATGCCGATGCGGTCGTTCAGCGCCTCGCGCTCCCGCCGATTCATCGACAGCACGTCCCGGCCATCGATCTCGATGGTGCCGGCATCGGGCTGGATCAGGCCGAGGATGGACTTGATGGTGACCGACTTACCGGAGCCGGAGCCGCCGAGGATGACCATGCCCTGGCCGGCCTGGACGTCCAGGTCCACGCCATCCAGCACCTTCTTGGTGCCGAAGGTCTTCTTCAGGCCGCGCAGGCGGATCTTGGGCGTGCCGGCACTGGCGGGGGGGAGGGTGCTGCTCATCGGGAGAAGAACATCTCGGTCAGCACGTAGTCCAGGGCGAGGATGAGGATGGAGGAGGAGACCACGGCGGCCGTGGTGGCCGCGCCGACGCCCTGGGCGCCACCCTTGCTGTTATAGCCGTGGTAGCTGCCCATCAGCGCTACCAGGAAACCGAACACCGCCGCCTTCACCAGGCCGGAGATGACGTCCATCGGTTCCAGGAAGTTGAGGGTGGAGTTGAGGTAGCTGGCCGAGCCGAAGCCGAGCTTGGCGGTGCCGATCAGCCAGCCGCCCATGACGCCCAGGATGTCCGCCACCACCACCAGCAGCGGCATGGCCAAGGCGCCGGCCAGCAGGCGCGGCGCCACCAGGTACTTCATGGGGTTGGTGGAGAGGGTGGTCAGCGCATCGATCTGGTCGGTGACGCGCATGGTGCCGATCTCGGCGGCGAAGGAGGCGCCGATGCGGCCGGCGACCATCAGGCCGGCCAGGACCGGGCCAAGCTCCCGCGTGATGGAGAGCACCACCACGTTCGCCACCGCGCTTTCCGCGCCGAAGCGGGAGAAGCCGGAATAGGATTGCAGCGCCAGCACCATGCCGGTGAACACCGCCGTCAGCGACACCACCGGCAGGGAGAAATAGGCGATCTCGACGAAGGCGCGGCCGATCAGGCGGGGATAGAAGGGCGGGCGCACCAGATGCGACACGCCTTCCACCGCGAACAGCGCGATGGCGCCCGCGCCACGGCACAGGCCGAGCACGCTGCGCCCGATGGCAGCCAGGAAGTTCAGGAGATACTGCAATTCAGGGAGCCTTCATGCCGCGCCGAGATAGCGCCGGCGGTAGCGTGCGCCGAGGCTGGTCAATACTTCATAGCCGATGGTGCCGGCCAGGGCCGCCACCTCGTCCGGCGTCTGGCCGGGGCCGATCATTTCCACGCGGTCGCCCACCTGCATGTCGCCGGCATCCGTCACGTCGAGGGTGATGAGATCCATGGAGACCCGGCCTACCAGCTTCACAGGGCGGCCGGCGATGATGCCGATGCCCCGGCTGGACAACGCGCGAAGGTAACCGTCGGCATAGCCGGCGGCAATGGTCGCGATCCGGCTGTCACGCTTCGCAATCCAGGTGGCGCCGTAGCCGACCGGGGTGCCGGCCGGGACGTCCCGCAACTGGATGATCGGGATGGTCAGCCGCATTACCTGCCGCATCGGGTTCGGCTGGCCCGGCGTCGGGTTGATGCCGTAGGCGGCGCAGCCGGGGCGGGCGAGGTCCGACGTCAGGCCACGGAACAGGCCGGCGGAATTGGCCAGGCTGCGCGGCGTGTCCGGGAAGGCCCCGGCGGCCTCGGCGAAGCGGGAGACCTGCAGGGCGGTCAGCGGATGGCCGGGGTCGTCCGCGCAGGCCAGGTGGGTCATGACGTAGCGCAGCCCGGCGTTGTCCAACACGCCCGGCGGCAGTTCCGCCCGTTGGGCGGCGGAGAGGCCGAGGCGCTCCATCCCGGTATCCAGGTGCAGGATGACGCCGGCATTCTGGCGCGGCGCGGCGGCCCAGGCGGCGATGTCCTGCGGCGTGTTCAGCACGGGGGTGAGGCCGGCGCCCGAATCGGCGCCGGGGGGGAAGCCGCCCAGCACCGCGATCATCGGCGCGTTGCCGATGGCCTGCCGGAGGGCGAGGCCTTCCTGCAACTGCGCCACGAAGAAATGCCGGCAGCCGGCGCCGGCCATCGCCAGCGCCACCGGCACGGCACCCAGGCCGTAGCCATCCGCCTTCACCACCCCGGCGATATCGGCGCCATGGCGGTTTCGCAGCGTGTGCCAGTTGGCGACGATGGCACCGAGATCGACCTCCAGCTCGCCGGCCAGGGCCTCCTGCATCGCCTCAATAGTCGTCATGGTGGCCGCCATGGGTGATGTCGAGGTCGCCGAAGCGGGTGAACTCGGCCTCGAAGAACAGCGGGATGGTGCCGGTGGGGCCGTGGCGCTGCTTGGCGACGATCAGGTCGGCGCGGTTATGCGCCTTCTCCATCCGCGCCTGCCAGTTGCTGATGGCGTCCTGCAGCTTCTCGCCGTTGTCGAAGTTAACGTCCTTCGGCTCCTGCATCTTGAGGTAGTAGTCGTCGCGGTAGACGAACATCACCATGTCGGCGTCCTGCTCGATCGAGCCGGATTCGCGAAGATCGGAGAGCTGCGGGCGCTTGTCCTCCCGGCTCTCGACCTGGCGGGAGAGCTGGGAGAGCGCCATGACCGGCACCGCCAGCTCCTTAGCGATGGCCTTCAGGCCCTGCGTGATCTGGCTGATTTCCTGCACGCGGTTCTCGGGCCGGCTGCCGGCGGCGGGGCGCATCAGCTGCAGGTAGTCGACCACGATGAAATCCAGCCCCCGCGTGCGCTTCAGCCGGCGGCAGCGGGTGCGGAGGGCGGAGATGGTGATGGCGGGCGTGTCGTCGATATAGAGCGGCAGGCGGGACAGGTCCCGGCTGACTTCCACGAAGCGGTCGAAGTCCCGCTGCATGATCTCGCCACGGCGGATGCGGTCACCCGAGATGCGGGAGGCTTCGGAGAGCAGGCGGGTGGCGAGCTGGTCCGCGCTCATTTCCAGGGAGAAAATGGCGCAGCCGCCGCGTGGCACGGCGCCAGGGCCGTGCTCTTCCTCCGTCCGGCGCAGGATGTCCTGCGCGGCGCCGAAGGCGATCTTGGTGGCCAGCGCCGTCTTGCCCATGCCGGGGCGGCCGGCGAGGATCAGCAGATCCGACGGATGTAGGCCGCCGGTCTTGGCATCGAGGTCCCGCAGGCCGGAGGAGAGGCCGGAGACGCCGCCGCCGCTGGTGAACGCCTTTTCCGCCAGGCTGACAGCATCGGTCAGCGCCCGGCCGAAGGTGACGAAGCCGCCCTCGTTGCCGCCATCCTTGGCGAGGTCGAACAGCGCCTGCTCGGCCGCTTCCAGCTGCTCCTTGGCCGCCAGCTCGTCCTCCGAGCCGAAGGCGCGGTTGACCACCGTCTCGCCCAGGTCGACCAGTTGGCGGCGCAGCCAGGCGTCATGGATGACGCGGCCATACTCGCCGGCATTGATGATGCCGACCATGGCGGAGAGCAGCTGGGCCAGGTAGGCGGCGCCGCCGACTTCCTGCAGCACGCCGGAATGCTCGAACTCCGCGCGCAGGGTCACGGCATCGGCTAGCTGCCCGGCTTCGACCCGGCGCTGGATGGCGGCGAAGATGCGGCCATGCACGGCGTTGGCGAAGTGGTCCGGGGCCAGGAATTCCGAGACACGCTCATAGGCCTTGTTGTTGGCCAGGAGGGCACCGAGCAGCGCCTGTTCCGCCTGGAGATTCGCCGGCGGAAGGCGCTGGGCCACGCTGAGGAGGCCGTCGGATTTCGGGACGCTGTTCATGCCGCCCAAGCTAGCCGGTCCGCGCCCTCTCAGGGGAGAGGCAGGCTGTGGATAACGGGGATGGTTTTGGCCTTGGGCTTCACAAGCGTTGCGGGTGAAGGCGCCGGGCGGAGGGAGCGAGGGGGATAAAATGGTGCCGGCCGCGGTTGGCGGGCGGTTTGACGCCAGGTCCGGCGATAGCAGGCCGGGGAATTCCTTCCCCGGCCCTCCTTTCAGGCATCCTCCCGCGGGCAGGCGACGGCCTTGCGCTCCGCATCCAGCATGTAGTCGCGGGAGAGGGGGAGGGTGTCCACCTTCCGCGTTAGCTGGATCTGCCAGTTCATGTGCCCCATGCGGCGGAAGGCCAGTTCGGAGCCGACCAGGTAGAACTCGAACATGCGGCAGAAGCGTTCGTCGTAGAGGCTTTGGATCGCGTCCCGGTTGGCGGCGAAGCGGCGGCGCCAGTGGGCCAGGGTGTGGGCGTAGTGCAGGCGCAGGACCTCGATATCCGTGGCCCAGAGGCCTGACTTCTCCACCGCCGGCAGCACTTCGGACAGCGCGGGCGAGTAGCCGCCGGGGAAGATGTACTTGGTGATCCAGGCATTGGTGCTGCCGGGGCCGTCGCTGCGGCCGATGGCGTGGATCAGCGCCACGCCATCCTCCTTCAGCGCGCCCTTCACGGTGCGGAAGAAGGTCTTGTAGTGGTCGATCCCCACATGCTCGAACATGCCGACCGAGACGATACGGTCGACCGGGCGCTTCCAGTCCCGGTAGTCCATCAGCTCGAACCGCACGCGGTCGGACAGCCCGGCCTCGGCGGCGCGGCCGCGGGCGACGTCCAGCTGTTCGGTCGAGAGGGTGATGCCGGTAACGCGGGCGCCATGCTCGCGCGCCAGGTGCAGGGCCATGCCGCCCCAGCCGCAGCCAATATCCAGTACTTCCAGGTCCGGCCGGTCGAAATGCAGCTTGGCGGCGATGTGGCGCTTCTTCAGCAGCTGGGCTTCTTCCAGCGTTTCCTCGCCGGTGGGGAAGTAGGCGCAGGAATACTGCCGGTCCCGGTCCAGGAAGAGGGCATAGAGGCGGCCGTTCAGGTCGTAGTGGTGCGCCACGTTGCGCCGGGCGCGGCTGGCGGGGTTCAACTGGTCCAGGTGCCGGCGGCCCCAGCGGACCCATTCCATCACTTTCTCAGCCGGGTGGCCGCCGCCTTCCATCATGTTGAGCACCATGAGGTCGGTCATGTCGTAGAGGCTGCAGCCCATCGGGACGATGCCGCCATCCATGTAGCCTTCGCCGAAGGCCAGGGTAGGGTTGCTGCACAGGCGCCGGACTGTGCGCCAGTCCCGAAGCTCAAACCCGGCGGACGGGCCAGGCCCGTCGGTGCCGCGATACTCAAGGATGCGGCCGTCCGGGTAGCGGACGGTCAAGGTCCCGCGTCTGATTAGGCGGGATAGAATACGGTCGAACAGCATGCCCGAGCCTTCCTCTTCACCACGGTAGATATCGTGGCGATTGGGAAACGCACTTGTCCAGCCGAGTGAACGGAAAGCTTACGAAAGCTTCATCGCATTCTTTCGATGAGGCTGATTGAGGCAGCCGATTAGGGGCGGCCAAGAAAAAGGGGCGCTCCTTGCGGAACGCCCCTTTCGCCAACCATCTGGTTGCATGCCCTGTGGCGTTTCCGCCCCATGCGTTCATGCAGCAGTTGACCTTACTGCTCGGAAGCAGCGCCCAACTCGGACAGCTCGGCGGCCAGCTCGGCCTCCAGGCTGTCGTCCTCGGCCTGCTGCTCGGCGCGCAGGTCCTCGCCGCGCGCCTGCTTCTCGGCTTCTTCGGGGCTGCGGGCCACGTTGACGCTGAGGGGCAGGTGCACTTCCGGGTGCAGCTCGACGCGGACGCTGGAAATGCCCAGCGACTTGATCGGCTGCTCCAGGAGGATCTGGGTGCGGCTGACGGTCAGGCCGGCTTCCTTCGCGGCGTCCGCGATGTCGCGGGCGCTGACGGAGCCGTACAGGCCGCCGGACTCGCCGGCCTGGCGGATGATGACGACGGACAGGCCGTCCATCCGCTCGGCCACGCGCTCGGCTTCTTCACGACGCTTGAGGTTGAGCGCCTCCAGCTGGACGCGCTCCTTCTCGAAGCGCTCCAGGTTGGCCTTGCTCGCGCGGATGGCCTTGCCCTGGGGGAGCAGGAAGTTACGGGCGTAGCCGGGCCGGACGGAGACTTGATCCCCCATCTGGCCGAGCTTCTCGACCCGCTGCATCAGGATGACATCGATCATCGGTTTTGAACCCCGATCTTACGTGTTGGCGGGCGGCGGGTTACGGCGCCCGAATTGTTCAACGAGACCCAGCGCCACCAGAATGATGGCGCCGGCTTGGACGAAGACGAGAAGCGAGACATAGGCGGCGACGAGCACCGGCGTGCGCCACTTCGCCGGCGGAAGCCGGGTGTGCAGCGCCGCCAGACCTTGCAGCAGCAACGGAACGCCGAGGGCCAGGCCGAGCGACAGCGGGAAGAGATCCGCCGCCGGGTCCGCCAGCAGCCACACCACGCCGGCGATGGCCGGCAGGATGGGATACCAGCGGGGCAGGCGGGCCTCGCTCCAGCGGATGCGCGGCAGCAGGGCCAGGTTCCGGCGCAGCAGCAGGCGCTGCGCGAAGGCGGCGTTGGCCACCAGCACGAAGCTCAGCCACAAGGCCAGTGCCCCCGCCTTCAGGCGGACGATCTGTTCGACCATCCCATCCGGCGCTTCCACACCCATGCGGGTGAGGCTTTGGGACACCGCATCGCGCAGCGAGGTTTCCAGCCCGGCATCCGGCCCGCCGAGCACCATCGCGGCCAGCACGACCAGGAAGGCCGGCCAGATGCCGAGCAGCGCAAGCGGCAACCCGAGCGAAGGCCCGGGACGGCTGCCGTTGGGCAGCCCCAGCACCAGCGACACGACCGCCGGCAGGCTGAGGAAGCCCAGATACACCGCGACCGGCCCGATGCCCGGGCTGACCAGGGAAAGGCCCAGCCCCGCCACCGCCACCGCGATGAGCGCGGCGGTCAGGCCGAAGCCCAGCCCCGCCAGGAACAGCGGCAGCGGCGCGAACCAGAACAGGACCGCGCCCATCGGCAGGCCGTGCAGTGCCCAGAGTGCCACCAGTGCGGAGACGAGCCCGGCCGCCGCGCCCGCGAGGATACGCGGGTCGTTGGCCAGTCCGGTCCGGGGCTGGTTGGTGCTCAAGCCACTATGTCCGTTTTCTTGCCGGTGTCGTCAGTCGTTGATGACGTAGGGCAGCAGGGCCAGGAAGCGGGCGCGCTTGATGGCGTTCGCCAGCTCGCGCTGCTTCTTGCCCGACACGGCCGTGATGCGGCTCGGCACGATCTTGCCGCGCTCGCTCAGGAAGCGAGAGAGCAGGCGCACGTCCTTGTAGTCGATCTTCGGCGCGTTGGGACCGGAGAACGGGCAGGACTTGCGGCGGCGGTAGAACGGGCGGCGCGCACCGACGGCGGGGCGGCGGGCTGCGGGGTTCAGGTCAGCGGAATCGGACATGATCGATTACTCCTCGCCACCGTTGCTGGGGTCCATCTCGTCCCGCGGACGGGCGCGGAACTCTTCGCGGTCGTCGCTGCGCTCACGGCCACGGCCGGAGGAGAAGCGGCCGGCCGGGCGCGGGCCACGGAAGCCACGGTCACGCTCACGGTCATCGCCACGCTTGGCGAGGATGGCGGAGGGCGCCTCGGCGTCGATCGCCTCGACCCGCAGCGTCATGTGGCGCAGAACGTCTTCGTTCAGGCCCAGCTGACGCGCCATCTCCTGCTCGGCGGAGGCCGGGCAGTCGAGGCCGAGAAGCACGTAGTGCCCCTTGCGGTTCTTCTTGATGCGGTACGCCAGGCCACGGAGGCCCCAGTACTCGCGCTTCTTCACCTCACCACCGGCATCGGTGATAATGGAGGAAACCTGGTCGGTGATGGTGTCGACCTGCTGCTGCGACAGGTCGTTACGTGCGATCAGCACGGTTTCGTAAAGCGGCATGGGATCTCCCTATGGCTGTCTCAGCCCCGGGTCGTTCCTCCGGCACCATGCCGGGGAAGAACGCAAACGGGCATAGCCGGGCGCGATGCCACGCGCCCGGCAGGGTGGGCGGCGTAAAGCATGGGGGGAGGGGCGAAGTCAAAGGATTCGGTCAGGCCGGCCTGGAAGATCAAGGAAATTCGGCCTGCCAGCCCCTGGCGAAGCGCGATGTATGCCACAATGTTGCCAAGGATTCCTTGACACCCGCCCGCCCCGCCTCTACCCCGCCGCCGCCATTCACACGTGGGAAATAAACCGTCCAATGCCGCTCGCCTTTGTGTTCCCGGGCCAGGGCAGCCAGGCCGTCGGCATGGGCCGCGACCTCGCAGCAGCCTTCCCCGCCGCCCGCGAAGTGTTCGAGGCGGTGGACGAGACCCTGAAGCAAAGCCTCTCCCGCCTCATGTTCGAGGGACCGGTGGAGGAGCTGACGATGACCGCCAACGCCCAGCCGGCGCTGATGGCGGTGAGCCTGGCGGTGCTGCGGGTGCTGGAGCAGGAGGGTGGCTTCGACCTGAAGTCCCGCGTCGCGCTGGTGGCTGGCCATTCGCTGGGCGAGTACAGCGCCCTCGCCGCCGCCCTGACCTTCGACGTGCCGACCACCGCCCGCCTGCTGCGCCTGCGCGGCGAGGCCATGCAGAAGGCCGTGCCCGCCGGCATCGGTGCCATGGCGGCGCTGCTGGGGGCCGAGATGGCCCAGGCCCGTTCCATCTGCGAGCGCGCGGCCGAGTCGCCCGAGGGCATGCATGAAGTGGTCGAGGCCGCCAACGACAATGGCGGCGGGCAGGTGGTGATTTCTGGCCATCGCGGCGCCGTCGAGCGCGCGGTCGAGATGGCCAAGGCCGAGGGCATCCGCAAGGCGATGATCCTGCCGGTCTCCGCCCCGTTCCACTCCTCCCTGATGGCGCCGGCCGCGGACGCGATGGCGGAGGCGCTGGCTGTGGCCGAGCTGCGGCCGCCGGTGGTGCCATTGATCGCCAACGTCTCCGCCGCCAAGGCGACCGACCCGGCGGAGATTCGGGAGTTGCTGGTCCGGCAGGTGACGGGCACGGTGCGGTGGCGCGAATGCGTCGGCACCATGCTGGAACTGGGCGTGGACCGGTTCGTCGAAATCGGCTCCGGCAAGGTGTTGACCGGGCTGGCCAAGCGGCTGGCGCCGGATGCGCAGGCCATGTCGGTGGGCAACCCCGCCGACATCGAAGCTTTTCTGAAGAGCCTGTAAGGGAATAGTCCGGGATATGTTCAGCCTCGAAGGCAAGGTGGCGCTGGTCACTGGTGCGACCGGCGGCATTGGCGCGGAGATTGCCCGTGCGTTGCACCGCCAGGGCGCCAAAGTCGCGCTGTCCGGCACCCGCAAGGAAGTGCTCGAGACGCTGGCGGCCGAGCTGGAGGGCGCGCTGGTCGCCCCCGCCAACCTGAGCGACCCCGCGGCACCCGCCGCGCTTGTGGAGCAGGTGGAAGCGGCCTTCGGCAAGCTGGACATCCTGGTCAACAATGCCGGCTTCACCCGCGATGGCCTGGCCATGCGGATGGCCGACAAGGACTGGTCGGACGTGCTGGAGGTCGACCTGACCGCCCCGTTCCGGCTGGCCCGTGCCGCCATGCGCGGCATGATGAAGCGCCGGACCGGGCGCATCATATCCATTGCCTCCATCGTCGGCGTCACCGGCAATCCTGGCCAGGCGAACTACGCCGCGGCCAAGGCCGGGCTGATCGGCATGAGCAAGTCTCTGGCACAGGAACTGGCGTCCCGCGGCATCACGGTGAACGTGGTGGCGCCGGGCTTCATTGCCACGCCGATGACGGACGCGCTGAACGACCAGCAGAAGGCGCGGCTGATGGAGCGGATTCCGATGGGGCGGATGGGCGAGGCGGCTGATATTGCGGCCGCCGTTGCCTATCTCTCCTCCGACGAGGCCGGGTGGGTCACCGGCGCCACTCACCATGTGAATGGCGGGATGGCGATGATCTGAACCCGCTTCCGGGGAATTGTTCCCCGTGAAGCTTCCGTGTTAAGCCCGCGCGGTCCATGGGATGGGGCTGTTCCCACCCGCCGCCGCAGGCAGCAGTGTTCCAGCAGGAGAAGTCGCCATGAGCGATACCGCCGACAAGGTGAAGAAGATCGTTGTCGAGCACCTCGGCGTCGAGGAAGCCAAGGTGACTTCCGAGGCGTCGTTCATCGACGACCTGGGTGCCGACAGCCTCGACACCGTCGAGCTGGTGATGGCGTTCGAGGAGGCCTTCGGGGTCGAGATCCCGGACGACGCCGCCGAGAAGATCACGACCGTCAAGGACGCGATCGACTACATCGAGGCGCAGAAGGCGGCCTGAGGCCCCTTCGTCCTTGAGCGTCTGACAGATTAAAGTCGGGAGGTTACACGCGTGTTCGGTTCTCTGACGACGCCGCGCCGCGTCGTCGTCACCGGGATGGGCATTGCCAGCCCTCTCGGCGTCGGCGTCGCGCATGTGTGGCAGCGGATGCTTGCCAGCGAAAGCGGGATTGGCCCGATCAGCCTGTTTGACGCCAAGGACCTGCCGGCGAAGATCGCCGGCGAGGTGCCGTCCGGTTCCAAGACCGAGGGGAAGCTCGACTTCAACGAGTGGATCCCGGTCAAGGACCAGAAGAAGATGGACCGCTTCATCCAGCTCGCCCTCGTGGCGGCTTCGGAAGCGGTCGAGGACTCCGGCTGGGTGCCCGAGACCGAGGAAGATCGTTACGTCACGGGCGTCATGATCGGCTCGGGCATCGGTGGCCTGCCGGAAATCTACAACGGGTCCCAGCTCGTCGGGCAGGGCAAGGCGAAGCGGCTTTCGCCGTTCTTCATCCCGGCCTCGCTGATCAACCTGGCCTCCGGCCACGTCTCCATCAAGTACGGCTTCAAGGGCCCGAACCACGCGGTGGTGACGGCCTGCGCGACCGGTGTGCATGCGCTGGGCGACGCTGCCCGGCTAATCGCGCTCGGCGATGCCGACGTGATGGTGGCGGGCGGGACCGAGGCCGCGGTGTGCGAGATCGGCATTGCCGGCTTCTGCGCGTCCCGCGCGCTCTCCACGGCCTTCAACGACTCGCCGGACCAGGGCTCCCGCCCGTGGGACGAGGGGCGTGACGGCTTCGTGATGGGCGAGGGTGCCGGCGTGATGGTGCTGGAAGAGTACGAGCACGCCAAGAAGCGCGGCGCCAAGATCTATGCCGAGGTCATCGGCTACGGCATGTCGGGCGACGCCTACCACATCACCGCCCCGGCGGAAGGCCATGACGGCGCCTACCGCGCCATGAAGGCCGCCTTCAAGAATTCCGGCGTGACGCCGGCCGATGTCCAGTACGTCAACGCACACGGCACCTCGACGCCGATGGGCGATGATCTGGAGCTGGAAGCGGTCGAGAAGATGTTCGGGGATTCCGCAAAGGGCCTTGCCATGTCCTCCACCAAGTCGGCCATCGGGCATCTGCTCGGCGCGGCGGGCGCGGTGGAAGGCATTTTCTCCATCCTGGCCATCCGGGACGGCGTGGCACCGCCGACGCTGAACCTGGAGAAGCCGTCGCGGGAGAGCGTGATCGACCGCGTGGCCAAGGTGCCGCAGGAGCGGAAGATCGACGTGGCGCTCTCCAACAGCTTCGGCTTTGGCGGCACCAACGCCAGCATCCTGTTCCGCAAGGCGCCCTGACCGGGGCGCCGCCCCGCCCGCCATGGCGGGTGGGCGTCGGGCCATGAACAGGGGATCGTGCAGCAGATGCGCGGACCCTTCCTCCGGGCCCCAGACCCGGCAGGCCGGCCGACCGGGGGCCGTGAACCCCGGATTTTCTTCTCACGGATGATCGAGGGTCCATGCGCAAGGCGTTGCTCGCCCTTCTCGTGCTGGTCCTGCTCGCTGGCGGTGGCGCCTGGTGGGCGTGGGAGCAATGGCGCGCCCCTGGGCCGCTGGGGCAGCCCACCGCCATCGTCATTCCGCGCGGCAGCTCCTCCGAGGCGATCGGGGCGGCGCTGGTGGAGCAGGGCGCCATCCGCGACGCGCGCATCTTCGCCGCCGCCGCCTGGGTGACGCGGGAGGCCGGGCCGCTGCGGGCCGGCGAATACCTGTTCCCGGCCCATGGCTCCGTGGCGCAGGTGCTGGATGTGCTGCGCACGGCCCGGCCGGTGCAGCGCCGCCTGACCATCCCGGAAGGGCTGACCGCCAAGCAGATCGTCGCGCTGATCGATGCCGCGCCCGGGCTGACCGGCGATACCCCGGCGCTGGATGAGGGGGGCGTGCTGCCCGAGACCTATTCCTACCAGTATGGCGACACCCGGGCGGCGCTGGCGCGCCGCGCGACCCAGGCGATGGCCACGGTGTTGGAGCGGTTGTGGAAGGAGCGGGCCGAGGGCCTGCCCCTGGCCTCGCCGCGGGAGGCACTGGTGCTGGCCTCGATCGTCGAGCGTGAGACCGGCCAGCCGGCGGAGCGGCCGCATGTGGCGGGGGTGTTCATCAACCGGCTGCGGCGCGGCATGCCGCTGCAATCCGATCCGACCGTGGCCTATGCCGCCGCCGATGGCGCGCCGCTGGAGCGGGCGCTGACGCGGGCGGATCTGGACCGCGACCATCCGTTCAACACCTACCGCGTGCGCGGGCTGCCGCCGGGGCCGATTGCCAGCCCGGGCGAGGAGTCGCTGAAGGCGGTGCTGCGGCCGATGGATACGGACGACATCTACTTCGTCGCCGACGGCACCGGCGGCCATGCCTTCGCCCGCACGCTGGAGGAGCATAACCGCAACGTCGCCCGCTGGCGGCAGATCGAGCGTCAGCGCGCCAACCCGCAGTGACCGCCCCGGCGCCACTGACGCGGTCCGAGCTGTGGCTGCGTCTGGTGGTGATCGCCGGGTTGTGGGGCGCCTGTTTCCCCCTGCTGCGCCATGTGGCGCCGTTGATGCCGCCGATGGCGGTGGCGACCGTCCGCGCCGCGTTCTCCGGCAGTGCCGTCATCCTGTTCCTGCTGGTCAGCGGGCGGCTGCGCTGGCCGCGCGGGCGGGCCATCTGGGGCCATATCCTGGTGGTGGGCACGCTGAATGGCTGGGTGCCCAACCTGCTGACCGCCACCGCCATGGGTGGCATCGAGAGCGCGCCGGCGGCGCTGATCCAGTCCATCTCTCCTTTGCTGGTGGGCACGGCCAGCCTGGTGCTGTTCCGGGAGGAAGTGCGCGGACGCGGGCTGTTCCTGGGCCTGGCGCTGGGGCTGCTGGGGATCGGCATCATCCTGGGGCCTCGGGCGGTCTCGGGCGAGGCTGGGCTGGGTGCGGCGCTGATGATGCTGGCCACCGCCACGAGCTATGCCAGCGGCACCTTGTATGTGCGCTGGGTGCGGCCGGAGGTGCCGGAGCACCTGGTGGTCGGCCAGCAGGTGGTGGCCTTCGCCGTGGCGCTGCCGGCGGCGCTGCTGGTGAACGGGACGGCGGCCTTCGTGCAGCCGGGCGATGTGTGGCTGGTGTTGCTGCTGCTGGGCGTGCTGGGCTCGGCGGTGCCACTCTCCCTGTTCATCGTGCTGCTGACGCGGGCGCCGGCGGCCAAGGCCTCGCTGGTGGGGTACCTGCAGCCGGTCTCCGCCGCCACGGTGGCGGCGCTGTGGCTGGGCGAGTTGCCGGCGCCGCATGTTCTGGCAGGCGGCGCCGTGGTGCTGGCCGGGGTGTGGCTGGCTACGCGGCGCTGACATCCTTCGCCGGTACGGCGCGGGAGGCCCAGGCCATCAGCCCGCGCGGCACGGCGCCCAGCAGGCGGAACAGCCAGTAGGTGCGGCGGGGGAAAGCGATGCGCGTGTGGCCCGCCGCCAGCCCGGCCAGGGTACGGCGCGCGGCTTCCTCCGGCGAGATCATGAAGGGCATCGGGAAGCGGTTCGGCGCCGTCATCGGCGTGCGGATGAAGCCCGGGCAGATGGCGTGCAGGCGGATGCCATGGCGGCGCTGGGTGGCGTCCGTGGCTTCCGCCCAGCGTTGCACGGCCGCCTTGCTGGCCGAGTAGGCCGGGGCGCTGGGGGCGGCGACAAAGCCGACCACTGAAGCGACCACGCCGACGCGGCCGCGCAGACCTTGCGAATCGGGTTCCTGGGTGGCGAGGCGGGCCAGGGCGGGCAGGGTGGTGTTGAGCACGCCCACCAGGTTGGTCTCGAACACCGCGCGGACCTGGGTGGCGGGCTCGGCGCCGCCGCCGGTGCCGCCGGAAATGCCGGCATTGGCGATCAGCAGGTCCAGCCGTTCCATGCCTTCGACCCAGGCGGTGCAGGCGGCTTGGTCCCGCACATCCAGCACCGAGGCCACCACCGTGGCGCCGGCGGCGCGGCAGGCGGTGGCGGCCTGTTCCAGCCGGCTGGCATCCCGGGCGGTGAGGTAGAGGGTGGTTCCCGGCGCCGCGCAGGCCTCCGCCAGGGCGCGCCCCAGGCCGGAGGAGGCGCCGGTGATGGCGATATGGCGCCAGGGATAGTCCGTCATGTCTTGCATCCTGCGGCGGAGGGTAAGAGAAGGCCGCCCATGGCCCTTTTTTCGATGACCGGCTTCGCCCGGCAAGCAGGCTCCTTGCCGGACGGCACGGGTTTCGTGTGGGAATTGCGCAGCGTCAACGGGCGTGGCCTGGATGTGCGGCTGCGGCTGCCGCCGGGGCATGAGGCGCTGGAGCCGAAGCTGCGCGATGCGGCGGCGTCCCGCTTCAAGCGCGGCAATATCTCCGCCACCCTCAGCGTGAAGCGGGAGGAACGGCCGGCGCCGCGGCTGACGCCCGACCCGGTGGCGCTGGAACAGGCGCTGGCCCTGGCGCTGGAACTGGCGGCGCGCATTCCCGGCGGCCCGGCGCCGCGGGCCGAGAGCATCCTGCTGATGCCGGGCGTGCTGCGGACCGAGGTGCCCGAGGCGCGGGAAGGCGAGGAAGAGGCCCGCCATGCCGCCATCGCCGCCGGCTTCATGAAGGCGCTGGATGATCTGGCGGTTGCGCGCGGGGAGGAGGGCGACAAGCTGGCCGACATCCTTGGCGCGTTGCTGGACGAGATCGGCACGCTGCGGGAGCAGGCGGCCACGCTGGCGGCGGAGCAGCCAGCGGCGCACCGCGCCCGGCTGAGTGCCGCGTTGGCGGAGCTGTTGGAAGGCGAGCGGCGGGTGCCGGAGGAGCGGCTGGTCACCGAGGTGGCGCTTTTGGCGCAGAAATCTGATGTGCGGGAGGAGCTGGACCGGCTGGCGGCGCATGTGCAGGCGGCGCGGGCGCTGCTGGCTTCCGGCGAGCCGGCGGGGCGGCGGCTGGAATTCCTGGCGCAGGAATTCGGGCGGGAGGCGAATACGCTCGGCGCCAAGTCGGCCAGCCTGGGGCTGACCGGCATTTCCCTGGATCTGAAGGCCGCGATCGAGCGGCTGCGCGAGCAGGCGGCGAACGTCGAATGAACCAGATTTCCCGGCGTGGCCTGTGCCTCGTGCTCTCCGCCCCTTCCGGCGCGGGCAAATCCTCGGTCAGCCGCGCGCTGCTGGAGCGGGAGCCGGATCTGCGGCTTTCCGTCAGCGCCACCACCCGCAAGCCCCGGCCGGGCGAGCAGGAAGGGGTGCACTATTTCTTCCGCGAGCGGGAGGAGTTCCAGCGGATGATCGATGCCGGCGAGCTGCTGGAGTGGGCGGAGGTGTTCGGCCGCTTCTACGGCACGCCGCGCGCGGCGGTGGAGCAGGCGCTGGCCGCCGGGCGGGATGTGCTGTTCGATATCGACTGGCAGGGGCACCAGTTGTTGCGGCAGGCGCTGCCGGGCGACGTGGTTGGCGTATTTCTGTTGCCGCCGAGCCTGGTGGAGCTGGAACGCCGCTTGCATGGACGCGGGCAGGATGCTGCCGAAGAGATCGCCCGCCGCATGGACGCCGCCCGAGACGAGATCAGCCACTACGCCGATTTCGACCATATCCTGGTGAACCACGAGTTCCACCGCACCGTCGACGAGGTGCGCGCCATCCTGCATGCCGGGCGGACTGCCCGCGCGCGCCAGCCCTGGCTGCCCGATTTCGTCGGCGGGATGTTGAAGGTGTGAGCAGGGCAGGCGCGGCTTCATGATGATGCTGCTGGAGATCGTCCTGCCGATCTTCGTCCTGATCGGGCTGGGCTACGCCTCCGCCAAGAAGAAGTGGGTCAGCGACGAGGGGCTGCGCGGGCTGAGCGACTTCGTGTTCCGTCTGGCGATGCCGTGCCTGATCTTCAACGGCGCGACGTCCCCCCACCAGGGTGGCGGGGCGACGGCGCTGGCCTTCTTCAGCGGCTGCCTGGCGGCCTATGCGCTGGCGATGCTGGTGGCACGCTTCGTGTTGCGGATGAAGTTGGGCGAGGCCGGGACGTTCGGGCTGAACGCCGCCTTCGGCAACACCGCCATGATCGGCATCCCACTGGTGCTGGCCTTCTATGGGGAGGCGGGGCTGGCGCAGTTGCTGGCGATCGTCGGCCTGCATTCGCTGATCCTGCTGCCGATCGGCACCATCGTGGGTGAGATTGCCCAGAGCGGCCGCGCGCCGGTGCTGAAGATCCTGAAGTCCACGCTGGTCTCGGTGGCGCAGAACCCCATCGTCATCGCCGTGACATTGGGCTTCGTGGTGTACCAGGCGCAGATTCCGGTGCCGGAGGCGGCTCGGCGCTTCCTGCAGATGACCGGATTGGCGGCGGCCCCTACCGCCCTGTTCTGCCTGGGTGCCACGCTGGTGGCCTTCGATGCGAGGCGCGACTGGCCCTCGGCGCTGCTGTGCTCGGCCTTGAAGCTGCTGTGCATGCCGTTGCTGGTCTGGCTGGTCGGGCGCGCCATCGGGCTGCCGCCGCTGCAGATGGCGGTGGCGCTGCTGGCGGCGGCCATGCCGACCGGGGCCAACGCCTTCTTCCTCTCCCGCCGCTACAATGCGGGGGCGGAGCGGTCCGGCGCCACGGTGCTGCTCTCCACCCTGCTGTCGGTCTTCACGGTGGCGGCGCTGACGCTGATGCTGCAGGCCGGCTGAGGCGGGACGGGCGGGCATCGCCTTCCGTCGCCCGCCGGCGGGGCTGGTGGCCTGGGGACAGTCCGCCAGCCCTTGGTTTGGCGGCGCCTCAGTGCAGGCGGAACTCACCGTTGGCGTAGCGGAATTCGGCCGGGCGGGTGAGGGCGGCGGAGGCCACGCGCACCGAGTGCAGGGGGCCTTCGATATCCCGGCGCCAGAATTCCAGGAAACGGTGCAATTGGGGAAAATCGGGGGCGTGATCCACCTTCTGCCAGATGAAGGTCTGGAGCACCGCTGGGTGATCCGGCAGGTGGTAGAGGATCTCCGCGGTGGTCAGCCGCCAGTCGGGGATACGCACGAAGGAATCGATGTCACGCAACAACATGTCCTTACCCTTTCCGTCGATATGCGGTCCTGGCCTTTCCTGCCTTGGGGGAGGATGGCATGGAGCAGGATAGGGGAGGCAAGAAAAACATTTGGTTTCAATTCATTAGCACTCACGGCCCTAGAGTGCTGACAAACGCTTGACGAAAGCTTCAGACCCACCTAGATCGCTAGCACTCTCCTGGGGTGAGTGCTGACAGGGCTTGCCGGTCCGGGGGAGAGAACCATCACTGGATGCGCCATATTTGAAGGGCGTCGAGGAGAGGTCTATGAGCTTTCGTCCACTGCATGACCGCGTTGTCGTTCGCCGGCTGACCGCCGATGAGAAGACCGCTGGTGGCATCATCATTCCCGACACCGCCAAGGAAAAGCCGCAGGAAGGCGAGATCGTCTCCGTCGGCGCTGGCGCGCGGAACGACAAGGGCGAGCTGGTTGCCCTGGAAGTGAAGGCGGGTGACCGCGTTCTGTTCGGCAAGTGGTCGGGCACCGAAGTCAAGATCAAGGGCGAAGACCTGTTGATCATGAAGGAATCCGACATCCTGGGCATTCTCGCCGCCTGATCTGGCTGGCTTGAGATCGCCTTACGGTTCCAACAGAACAAACGAGGTCACATATTATGGCTGCTAAAGAAGTTAAGTTCGGCGCCGGCGCGCGCGAGAAGCTGCTGCGCGGCGTGGACATCCTGGCCGACGCCGTCAAGGTGACGCTGGGCCCCAAGGGCCGTAACGTCGTCATCGACAAGTCCTTCGGCTCCCCGCGCATCACCAAGGACGGTGTGACGGTCGCCAAGGAAATCGAGCTGTTCGACAAGTTCGAGAACCTGGGCGCCGCCCTGGTCCGCGAAGTTGCCAACAAGCAGAACGACCTGGCCGGCGACGGCACCACCACCGCGACCGTGCTGGCCCAGGCCATCATCCGCGAGGGCGCGAAGTCGGTGGCCGCCGGCCTCAACCCGCTCGACCTGAAGCGCGGCGTCGACAAGGCCGTGGCCGTTGTCGTCGAGGAGCTGAAGGCCAACTCCAAGAAGATCACGACCTCCGCCGAAGTGGCGCAGGTTGGCTCTCTGTCCGCCAACGGCGAGACCGAGATCGGCCAGATCATCGCCGAGGCGATGGAGCGGGTCGGCAACGAGGGCGTCATCACGGTCGAGGAAGCCAAGGGCATCCAGACCGAGCTGGACGTCGTCGAGGGCATGCAGTTCGACCGCGGCTACATCTCCCCGTACTTCGTGACCAACGCTGAGAAGCTGGTCGCCGAGCTCGACAACCCGTACATCCTGATCCACGAGAAGAAGCTCTCCACGCTGCAGCCGCTGCTGCCGCTGCTGGAAGCCGTCGTGCAGTCCGGCCGTCCGCTGGTGATCGTGGCTGAGGACGTCGAGGGCGAGGCCCTGGCCACCCTGGTCGTCAACAAGCTGCGTGGTGGCCTGAAGATCGCCGCCGTGAAGGCGCCGGGCTTCGGCGACCGCCGCAAGGCGATCCTGGAAGACATCGCGATCCTGACGGGTGGCGAGGTCATCTCCGAGGACCTGGGCATCAAGCTCGAGACGGTGACGCTGGCCCAGCTGGGTCAGGCGAAGACGATCCGCATCGAGAAGGAAAACACCACGATCGTCGATGGTGCCGGCTCCAAGGATCAGATCAAGGGCCGCGTCGAGCAGATCAAGGCGCAGGTGGAAGAGACCACTTCCGACTACGACCGCGAGAAGCTGCAGGAGCGCCTGGCGAAGCTGGCTGGCGGCGTCGCCGTCATCCGCGTCGGCGGTGCGACTGAGGTTGAGGTGAAGGAGCGCAAGGACCGCGTTGACGACGCGCTGCACGCGACCCGCGCCGCGGTTGAGGAAGGCATCGTGCCGGGCGGCGGTGTTGCCCTGGTTCGCGCCTCCACCAAGCTGGCGAACGTGAAGGTCGACAACGACGACCAGCGCGTCGGCGTCGAGATCGTTCGTCGCGCCATCCAGGCGCCGGCGAAGCAGATCGCCGAGAACGCCGGTGAGGACGGTGCGGTTGTGGTGGGCGACGTGCTCCGCAACGACACCTACAACTTCGGCTACGACGCCCAGACCGGCGAGTTCAAGGACCTGGTCGCGGCCGGCATCATCGACCCGACCAAGGTCGTTCGTACGGCTCTGCAGGATGCGGCTTCCGTCGCTTCCCTGCTGATCACGACCGAGGCGCTGATCGTTGAGCGCCCCGAGCGTAAGTCGGCCCCGGCCGGCGGCCCGGGCGGTGGCATGGGCGACATGGACTTCTGATCTCTCTGAGATCGGTGTTCGGGAAGGGGGCGGCCTGCAAGGGCCGCCCCTTTTTCATGGCTGGAAGCTGGTGTGGACACGGTGCTTAACTCGCCACTTTGACTGGCACGAAGGGGTTTTGGGGCCGCCCCGGCATCAGGCCATCGGGCTCCAGGCCTGTGCTGCGCGGGTGGCGGGTTTGCGTTGACAGGGGATTGACGATCTGGCCCACTTGGGTGGCCAACCGCTGCTGATCGCCTTGCCGTGCCTCCGGACATCCGGCTGCCACAAGCGGTAACACGGGGTGGAAGCCTGCCAGGCGATAGGCGCCCTGGCGATGTCAGAGAAGGAGCGCGCCGCATGGCGATGGGCACCGTGAAGTGGTTCAACGCGACCAAGGGCTTCGGCTTCATCGTGCCGGAGGATGGCGGGAAGGATGTGTTTGTGCACATCACCGCCGTGCAGCGGGCGGGCCTGCAGGGCCTGCAGGAAAACCAGAAGGTCAGCTTCGACGTGGTGCAGGAGCGTGGCAAGGCTGCCGCGACCAACCTGAAGCCGCTGTGACGCTCATCATGTGACATCCACCGCCGGCTGGCATCAGCCGCGAGTAGTGCCGTGACAGACGAATTGGGTGGGCAGGTGCCTGCCGAGGCGGCCCGTACCGGAAGGTACGGGCCGTTTTTCGTGGGCGATGCGCGTTACGGGTGAAGAGCCATGAGCACTGTTCAACGGAGGCATAAAAAAGGCGAAAATAGGGCAAATGTGTTTGCTGCAACGCACACGTTCGCGGTAAGGGCAAGCATCTTCACTTCGCGGAAAGGGTTTCCGCCATGCCTGCTCAACTCATTGCGATCGCCCTCACGTTGATTTCGCTGGTTTTCGCCGTGCCGGCCTCGGCACAGGAGAACTGGTGGAGCGATGTCAGCGTCAGCGCCGCATTTGGCGGGGCGCTGCCTTATTCGACCGGGAGCGGCGGGTATCTGGTGACGCGGCTGATGACGCCGGAGGCCAGCGGCCGGGCGATCCGCTTTGCCGGGCAGTCACCCTTCGGCATGGACATCAAGAATGTGTTCGATGGCCGGCCACAGGTCGGGCTGGGCGGGCGGTACCAGCTGCGCAGCTTCTCGGGCGGAGGGAAGGTGTCTGTCCGTGCCATGGTCAGCGCGGGGGTGGAGCCGGTAGACGGCCCGCGCCCGATGGTCGGGTTGGCGGGCCTCAGCGTCCTATTCTGATTCGGCTTCCCAGCCGATGGCGCGGCGCAGGAAGGCGGCGCCGAGGGCCATGAAGCGGGCGGCCTCCGCATTGTCCTTGCCATAGCCATGGCCACCGGCTGTGGGCTCGTAGAAACGGGCGTCGTAGCCGAGCTTCTGCAGCTTCGCCGCCATCTTGCGGGCATGGGCGGGGTGGACGCGGTCATCCCGCCGCGTCGTCGCGATCAGGATGGGCGGGTAGGGCTTGCCGGCTTCCGCGACATGGTAGGCGGAGAAGTGGCGGATGAAGGCCCAGTCCTCGGGCTTGTCGGGGTCGCCGTACTCGGCGATCCAACTCGCCCCCGCCAGCAGCTTGGTGTAGCGCCGCATGTCGATCAGCGGGATGGTGCAGAACAGGGCGCCGAACCGCTCCGGATAGCGGGTCAGCATATTGGCGATCAGCAGGCCGCCATTGGAGCCGCCTTCCGCCGCGATGCGGCCAGGAGTGGTGACGCCGCGCCGCGCGAGGTCCGCCGCCACGGCGGCGAAATCGTTGTGCGACAGGTACTTCCGGTCCCGCCGCCCGGCCTCGTGCCAGCGTGTGCCGAATTCGCCGCCGCCGCGCAGGCTGGCGGTGACCGCGGTGCCGCCGCGTTCCAGCCAGAGCTGGCCGATGCTGCCCTTGTAGTAGGGCATGACCGGGATCTGGAACCCGCCATAGCCGGTGAGATGCACGGGGGCGTCGCCGGTCTCGGCCTCCGGGCCCGTCTGGACGTAGGGGATGCGCTCGCCATCCGAGGAGATGGCCTCGTGGCGCGTCACGCGCAGACCGTCCGCATTGTAGATGCGCGGTGCCTGGCGGAGGACCAGGGGGGTGGCGGGGGTGATGGCGGTTTGCAGCAGGGTGGGTGGCGTCACCGGGTCCTGCGTCATGGCCAGCAGGGTGCCGTCGGATTCCTCGGCATCCGCATCCAGCGGCCAGACATCGACGACGCCGATCTCGGGCAGGCCGTCCAGGGCGCGTGGCGTCCATTGCGCGTCGCCCGGCGTCCAGATGGTGAAGCGGGGGCGGAGGTCGTCCAGCTCGGAGACGACGAGGGCGCCGCCGCACCAGGAGTAGCTGCTCAGGGCGCGGCGCTCGGCGGGTTCGAACAGCACTTGCAGGCGGGGCTCGCCGGCCAGCAGGCTGGAGAGGGAGGTGCCGAGCAGCATGTCCGGCGCATAGGTGGTGCCGCCGACGGTCCAGGGCGTGCGCGGCTGCAGGGCGACGCGGTCCCCGAACCAGTTGATGCGCAGGTCGGTGGGGGTGGCGACACGCTGGCGGGGGCCGGTGCGGTCGCCCAGATGCACGACGAAATCGTAGAAGCCGATCTGGTCGATGAAGACCAGGCGCTCGGCGCCGGAGGTGCGGTCGACGCTGCCCCAGGCGCCCATGTGGTCGGCGGGGACCTCGAACAGCACGGCGGCTTCGGCCGGGTCCTGGCCACGGGACCAGAGGCGGATGGTACGGGAATAGCCGGAGCTGGTGGCCATGCCCTCGCCGAGGGCGGAGGAGAGCAGCAGCGTGTCGCGGTCCAGCCATTCCACGCCGCTCTTGGCCTCGGGCAGGTGGAAGCCGCCGTCGACGAAGCTGCGGGACGGGATGTCGAACTCGCGCAGCACCACGGCGTCGCCGCCGCCGCGCGACAGCTTCAGGATGGCGCGGTCATGCGTGGCGTGGATGACGACGCTGCCGTGCCAGATCCAGTCCTCACCCTCCGCCTTCACCAGTGCGTCAAGGTCCAGCAGGATGTCCCAGGGCGGGGTGTCCTGGCGATAGCCGGCTTCCGTCGTGCGGCGCCACAGGCCGCGCGGGTTCTGGCCGTCCTTCCAGAAATTGTAGATCAGGCCACCGCGGCGGGTGATGTGCGGGATCTTGTCCGGCCGGTCCATCGCCGCCTGCACCGCCTGGGCGTCGGCGGCGACGCGGGCGTCTGAAAGGCGGGAGAGGGTCTTGTCGTTCTGGGCCTCGACCCAGGCCAGGGCCTCGGCGCCCTCGACGTCCTCCAGCCACAGGAAGGGATCGTCGTCCGGGGCGTCGATGGTGGGGCGGGCGTCGGGGGCCAGGGTCATGCGGGTGACCTTTCGGCGGGATCGTCCCGGACCCGGTCAGCCGGGGAGGAGGATCACGCGATCAAACGGAGGGTGGGAGTGCGGGCTGCACGGAAGCGCCGGGGCCTGCGCCACACGACCGGATGATCGTGGGATGCGGGCGCGCCGGCGCGGCCTGCGGTCAGGCCATCTGGTAGCGGGCCTTGGCGGCGCGCTCGATGGCGCCGGCGATCAGGCGGTCGAGGTCCATGCCGATGCGGAAATCCTGCAGGAAGCGCAGTTCCTCCTGCGTCGCCTCGCCATCGGCGGCGGCGACTTCGCAGGCCAGCAGGTAGGCGGTCTCCCGCAGGCGCTGCGGCAGGGCGTCCCGCATCAGGTTGAAGGCGCGGTCCAGCCCCTCGGCGTGGCCGAGCAGGGCCAGGCAGGTTTCGGTGACCGGCTCGATCTCCTGCGCCTGGAAGCCGGTGAAGACGGGCAGTTCCTGTACCAGCCGCGCCATCATGCCCAGTTCGGCGTCCGACATGTGCTGGTCGGCGGCGGACATCAGCACCATGGCGCAGATCAGCGCTTCGTGGACGGTGAAGTGGGTCTTGGTCTGCGGCATGGCGGGCGTGCTTCCTTCGTTGCTGACTGGCGTATCGTGGCCGGGTCTGCGCTTCAACCCGGCGGGAGCGCGGGAGATGCAAGAAAAGCGGCGGTCTGGCGCACGGCCTCGGCCAGGCCCAGGCGGCGCGGGACGACGCCTTCCGGCAGGCCGGCCAGCAGGCGGGAGGGGGTGCGCGGGTCCAGCAGCACGAAGACGCCACGGTCGTCGGCGCGGCGGATGAGGCGGCCGAAGGCCTGGCGCAGGCGGTGCCGGGCGATGCCGTCATCATAGGAGGTCGGCCGGCCGCCGGAGAGATGAATCCGCCGCTCCCGGTGCAGGATGGAGGGGCGGGGCCAGGGCACGCGGTCGAACACCAGCAGGCGCAGTGCGCGGCCGGGAACATCGACGCCGTCGCGCAGCGCATCGGTGCCGAGGAGGCAGGATTCCTCCTCCGCCCGGAAGATGTCGATGAGGGTGGCGCTGTCCATCGCATCGACATGCTGGGCGTAGAGGGGCAGGCCGGCCTCGGCCAGGGCGGGGGCGATACGGGCGTGTACGTCCCGCAACCGCCGGATGGCGGTAAACAGGCCGAGGGCGCCGCCGCCCGCGGCGATGAAGAGTTGCTGCATGGCGGCGGCGACCTGGCCGGGGCTGTCCCGGTTCATGTCATCCACCACGATGGCCAGGGTCTGGCTGGCGTAGTCGAAGGGCGAGGGGACGGCGGCGCGGATGGCGGGGTTGGGCAGGTGCTGGACGCCGGTGCGGGCCTCGGCCTCGCGCCAGGCGGCCTCAGGGTCGCGCTTGGCGGAATTGTCGCGCAGCGTGGCGGAGGCGATGAGCACGCCGTGGGCGGGCGCGGCCACTTGCATGGCGAAGGGCACTGTCGGGTCCAGCCAGTGGCGGTGCAGGCCGGCATCGATGTCGCGGCCTTCGCGCCGGGTCAGGGCCAGCCAGTCGACATAGAGGGGCCGGGTGCCGGGCTCTGGCGGCTCCTCCCGCAACTGGCGCAGCATGGAGAGCCAGGCGACGACGGGGATGAGGGCGCGGCGCTCGATGCTGCGGCTGGCGGTTTCCAGGCGGATGCGGTCACCGGTTTCCAATTCCTGGTCGGGATCTTCCAGGATGTCGGTGAGCAACTTGGAGAGATGCTTCAGCGGGTCGCGCAGGCGCTCCAGCGCCGATTCCAGGGCGGTGGCCGCGGCGGGGAGATCCTCGTGCAGCGGGTGCAGGTCGGTCTCGGCATCGTAGAGCGTATCGGCTTCCGCCGTGCGGGCCAGGACCTGGATGCGGGTGGCGCGCAGGAAGGCCTCGCCGGGGCGGGGGTTGTCCGGGTCGGGCAGGTCTTCCCAGCGGTCCCACCAGCCAGAGGCGGGCAGGGCGCGGGCCATCTGTTCCGTGTGTTCCAGCGGGGGGATGAGGCTGGGATGGGCGGGGAGCAGCTCCTCCAGCCGGCGGCGCAGGCCACGGGCGCGGCTGCGGCCGCCTTCATTGCCGAGCAGCCAGCGGCGCAGCTCCGCCATCTCGGCGCCGGAAAGGGCGGCGGAGAAGGCGCCGTCCGCCGCGTCGAACAAATGGTGGCCTTCGTCGAACACGTAGCGAAGAGCGGGGCCGTCCTCGCTGGAGCCGCCGCCGCCCTTGGGGCCGAGCGCGGCCTGGACCATGACCAGGGCGTGGTTGGCGACCACCAGGTTGGCGGTGGCGGCGCGGCGGATGGAGTGCTCGACGAAGCAGCGCTTCCAGTGCGGGCAGGCGGAGTGGATGCACTCGCCCCGGCGGTCCGACAGCAGGGAGACGGCGCCGGACGGGAAGAGCTCGGCGATCCAGCCGGGGAAGTCGCCGCCCATCAGGTCTCCGTCCCGCGAGGCGCCGGCCCAGCGGGCGACGAGGGCGAGGGCGAGGATACGGCCGGGCATGGCGCCGCTGACGGCTTCGTCGAAGTTCAGCAGGCAGAGATAGTTCTCCCGCCCCTTGCGGATGACGACCTTGCGGCGGCGTTCCTCCGGGTCCGGGTAGAGGCGGGCGAGTTCCTGGTCCAGCTGGCGCTGCAGGTTGCGGGTGTAGGTGGCGATCCAGACCGGGGCGCCGTTGCGTTCCGCCCAGAGGCTGGCAGGGGCGACGTAGCCCAGGGTCTTGCCGGTGCCGGTGCCGGCCTCGGCAAGGACCAGGCGGGGTTCGCCGGGGACGTCCCGCGGGGCGAAGGCCATGCTGGCGGCGCTGGCGAAATCGCCCTGGGAGGGGCGTTCCTCGGCGCCTTCGCCCAGGATCTCGGCCAGGCGGGTGCGGGCCTCGGCCGGGGAGACGGGCAGGTTGCCGGGGGGCTGGGCGGGGGCGGCTTCCTCCCATTCCGGCATGGTGCGCCAGACTTTCAGCCCGTCATTGCTGCCGCGGGCCTGGGGTTGGCCGAGGGCGGCGAGGATGGAATCCGCCCAGGGCCAGTGCATGGCATCCCGTAGCCGGGCGGCCAGCATGGCGACATCCCGGTTGGGCAGCGCGTTGCGGGCGCGGGCGAGGCGGCGGAGGATCTCGGTGGCGATTTCCGGCAGCAGGGCGGCGGCGGCTTCGGCGTCGTCCGGCGGCGGCAGGTCCAGTGCGATGGCCAGGCCGCGCGGCGTGGGGGCGGCGGGCTGTGCCGGCAGGGCGAAGGCATACAATTCCAGCAGGTCATACGCACCGGGGATGGCGCCGACGCCGAGGCGCTTGGCGGTGGCGGGGGCGTGGACCAGGATGGGCGGGCCGAGTTCCTCCAGCGCCTCCAGCGTCTTGCGGGCGGAGAGGGTGGAGAGCTCGCCATCCGGGGTCAGCAGGACGCTGGCGCCATGGGGCGCCGCGATCAGCGCGGGCGCGGCGGGCAGCAGGAGGCGGGGGGGCAAGGGCGGCGAGGGCACGCCCCTATGTAGGGGCAAAAGGCGAACGAGGCCACGCCGGGGCGAGGCTGGCCGATCAAAGCTTTCAACGGGCGGGTGCCCCGTGGAAACGGCGCGTTGACCCTGGACCGTTGCGCTGGCATGGGGCGGGCATGAACGCCGATCCCACGCTCCGTACCATCAAGGCCTGGCCCTTCGAGGAAGCCGCCAAGGTCGCCGACCGATTGGAAGCGAGCGGGAAGAAAACGGCGCTGTTCGAGACGGGCTACGGCCCCTCCGGCCTGCCGCATATCGGCACCTTCGGCGAGGTGGCGCGCACCAGCTGGGTGCGGAACGCCTTCACGCGCCTGACCGGGCTGCCCGGCAAGCTGCTGGCCTTCAGCGACGACATGGACGGCCTGCGCAAGGTGCCGGACAACGTACCGAATGGCGACGTGCTGCGGCAGCACCTGGGCAAGAGCCTGAGCGCCATCCCCGACCCCTTCGGCACGCATGACAGCTTCGGGGCGCACAACAACGCCCGGCTGCGCGCCTTCCTGGACGCCTTCGGCTTCGAGTACCAGTTCGCCTCCGCCACCGACTACTACAAGTCCGGCCGGTTCGACGCGGCGCTGCTGCGGATGCTGGAGATGCATGAGGAAGTGCGGCAGGTGATCCTGCCGACGCTGGGGCCGGACCGGCGCGCCACCTATTCGCCCTTCCTGCCGGTGCACCCGAAGACCGGCGTGGTGATGCAGGTGCCGATGGAGGAGGTCCGCGCGGCGTCCGGCACCGTGGTGTGGCAGGACCCGGAGACGGGCGAGCGGTTTGAGACGCCGGTGACCGGCGGGCATGTGAAGGCGCAGTGGAAGGCCGACTGGGCCATGCGCTGGTTCGCCCTGGGCGTCGATTACGAGATGTCCGGCAAGGACCTGATCGACAGCGTGAAGCTGTCCTCGGCCATCTGCCGGGTGCTGGGGGCGGAGCCGCCGGTCAGCATGACCTACGAGCTGTTCCTGGATGCCAGCGGGCAGAAGATCAGCAAGTCCAAGGGCAATGGGCTGACGATCGAGGAATGGCTGCGCTACGCGCCGCCGGAGAGCCTGGCCTATTTCATGTACGGCCAGCCCGGGCGGGCGAAGCGGCTGCATTTCGACGTGATCCCGCGCGCAACGGACGAGTACCTGCAACAGCGCGAGAAGCTGCGCATCGCCGCCGACCCGGCGAACCCGGACTGGCACATCCATGGCGGTGAGGTGCCGAACACGCCGGAACCGCCGCTGACCTTCGGCATGTTGCTGAATCTTGTCACCGTCTCCGCCGCCGATACGCCAGAGCGGCTGTGGAGCTTCGTGCGCAACTACGCGCCGGAGGCGACGGCGGAGAACCAGCCGCTGCTGGGCCAGATGGTCGAGTACGCGGTGGCGTATTCGCGCGATTTCATCCTGCCCGGGCTGAAGCCGCGGGCGGTGACGGCGGAGGAGCGGCCGGCCTTCGAGGCGCTGGTGCAGTTGCTGACGCAGCACCAGGGCGAGATCGAGGCGCTGCCGCCGGGCTTGCCGCAGGCGGAGAAGATCCAGGAATACGTCTATGACGCCGGGCGCCGGGACCCGTTCCTGGTGCCGGCCAAGGATGGCGGGCGGCCCGGCGTGAGCCGTGGCTGGTTCAGCGCCCTGTACCAGGTGCTGGTGGGGACGGACCAGGGTCCGCGCTTCGGCAGCGTCGCCGCCGCCTACGGTATTCCGGAGACGATCCGGCTGGTGGAGGAAGCGCTGGCAAGGCCCGCTGACACGGCGACGGCAGAGGTCGATCCCGCGTGAAGAACATGCTGACCCTGCTACGGCGCCACGGGCCGACGGTCTTTGGTCTGCTGTTGCTGGTTGGCGCTGTCTACGTCGTCCAGAAGGAGTTTCGCACTCTTTCCATGTCCGACATCCGCGCGGCGGTGGCGGCGGTGCCGGCCCGGGCGTTGTGGCTGGCGGCGGGCTGGACCGTGCTGGCCTATGCGGTGTTGACCATCTACGACCGGCTGGGTTCCGTCTATGCGGGCAAGCCGGTGAGTTATTCCCGCACCTCGCTGGCTTCGTTCTGCGCCTACACGCTGGCGCATAACCTGGGCGTGGCGGCGGTGTCAGGTGCGGCGATCCGCTACCGGTTCTACGCGGCCTGGGGGCTGACGCCGGTCGAGATTGCCAAGGTCATTGCCTTTACCAGCCTGACATTCGGGCTGGGCGGCATGGCGCTGGGCGGCGCGGTGCTGCTGCTGGAACCCGAGATCCTGCCCTGGTTCGGCGACAATGCGCCGCGCTGGGTGATGAGCGGGCTGGGGTTGCTGCTGTTCGGCGTGGTGGGGGCGTATCTCATACTCTCCCGCGTGTTGCCGCATTTCACGGTGTTCGGGCACAAGATCGACCTGCCCGGTTTCCGTATGGCGCTGCTGCAGACGACGCTGGCGGTGGTGGATGTCGCCGTCACCACCATGATCTTCTATGTGCTGTTGCCGGAGGCCGACGGGCTGACCTTCGTGCGCTTCCTGGGCATCTACCTGGCGGCGTATTCGGCCGGGCTGGCGGCGAACGTGCCGGGCGGGCTCGGGGTGTTCGACACCGTCATCCTGCTGGGGCTGCAGCCCTATGTGCCGGCGCCGCAGGTGGTGGGCGCGCTGTTCCTGTTCCGGCTGTACTACTACATCGTGCCGCTGTTCATCGCCGGGCTTCTGTTCGCCGGGTTCGAGCTGAGCCAGCGCCGGCATGTGCTGGAGCGGGTGCGGACCGAGGCGCGGGTGGCGGACTCGCTGGAAGTGCCGGCGCTGTCGGCGCTGACGGCGATCATGGGCGTGGCGCTGCTGTTCTTTGGCGCGCTCCCCTCGCGCGGGACCTGGTTGGCCGAGCGGGCGGGCGAGTGGGTGGCGCTGGCGGGGCATTTCGCCGCATCGATCATCGGCTCGCTGTTGCTGGTGATGGCCTATGGGATGCTGCGGCGGCTGCGCATCGCGCGTATCGCCGGCATCGTGCTGCTGCTGCTGGGCGCGCTGGTGATGGCGATGAAGGGCGAGCCCTGGTGGATGGTGGGGCTGTTCCTGGTGCCGGCCGGCCTGTTGATGGGGCTGCGCAGCGCCTTCTACCGCAATGCCAGGCTGACCGCCGAGCCGCTGACGGCGGGGACGGTGATCTCGCTGGCCGCCAGCCTGGGCTGCGCGCTGCTGTTGGCCAGCGTGGCGCGGCAGGGCGGGCTGACGGATGACCCGTGGTGGGAGGTGCCGTTCTCCAGCAACGCGCCGGATTCCCTGCGCTTTGCCGTTGTCGTCGGCGTGGTGCTGCTGCTGGGCGCAGTGTTCCGCTTGTTGCGGCCTTCCCGGTTGGCGCCGACGGTGTATGACGAGGCCACGCGGCAGCGATTGGCCGGGCTGGGGGCGTGCTCGCCCGAGCAGGCGGATGGGGCGGTGTTCGCCGATGCGGGGGCGGGCTTTGCCTTCCGCAAGCTGCAGGGCGTGTGGATCGGCCTGGGTGACCCGGCGGGGGGCGACGAGGCGGCGCGCATTGCCGTGATCTGGCACTTCCGCGACCTGTGCGAGCGCAACGGCGTGCGGCATGCCTTCTGGCAGGTCGGGCCGGATCTGCTGCGGGTGTATGAAGATAGCGGGCTGGCGGCGGTGCCGCTGGCGGACGGGACCTATCTGGCGTGCCAGGCGGAGAGCGACCCGCAATGGCTGCTGGAAGAGATGCAGCGGGACCAGGGCGCGATCGCCTCCGGCTGAGTGAGCCGGAGGCGGGAGTGACTGAAGTTGGCGCGTCCTGAGGGGCGGCCGAACGGGCCAGCTTTACTGGCTGGCCCAGAGGATGCGGTGCATCCAGGCGATTTCCGACAGGTCGAAGCTGTAGTTGGGGTGGGCGGGGTTCAGGCTCGCCAGCTCGATCTTGCGCGCGGATTGGCGCAGCAATTCCTTGGCCATGACCTCCCCCTTCATCGTGCGGACGACGACGCGGTCGCTGCGGCGGACGGGGGAATTGGGAGAGACGATGATGATGTCTCCATCCCGGAACACCGGCTCCATGCTGTCCCCGGAGATTTCCAGCGCATAGGCATTGGGGTCTGACAACTCGGGCGTGCTGATCTCGTCCCAGCCGCCGCCGACGGGGTAGCCGCCATCGCCGAAGAAGCCCTCGCTGCCCGCCTGGGCCAGGCCCAGCAGCGGAATGCGGCGGCCCGGATTCGGGCGGCTGCTGTTGTGCAGCGTGGGGGCGCCGGTGACGAGACCGGCGAAGGTCTCCATCTCCGTGCCCGTGGCTTCCAGGATCTTGGCGATGGATTCGGTGGAGGGCCAGCGGGGCCGGCCGTCGCTGCCGACGCGCTTGGAAGGGTTGAAGGCGGTCGGGTCGAGGCCTGCGCGGCGCGCGAGGCCGGAGGCGGAGAGACCATGCTCCGCCGCCAGGGCATCGATGGCCCTCCAGATGTCGTCATGACGCATGAGGCGGATCATCCTAGGCATTGAATCTAAAGGCAAGGGTCTGAACGTAGGAAGATGATCACATTTAGGTGTTGACGCCTAAAAGAACTGGCTTAATGTTCCTGTTATGTTCATTGGTTCTTAGGAAAGGACACCGCACCCACCATGCCCGCCGCTCTCCGTACCAACAGTGTTCCGGTTCTCTCCTCGATGGCCAAGGCCGAGCCCTTCCGATCCGCTGAAGAAGCCTGGATCTGGACCATGTCTGCCCTCGTCGCACGCCATGAGGGCGCGCGGATCGTCGCCGGTGCCGGCAGCAAGCAGCGCCCCTGCGAGCCCGACGACGTCGTGAAGTGCCTGGACCGGCTGTACCGCCAGCGGCGGATCGACCTGGTGCATGCGCGGATCATGCGGCTGTGGGGGGAGCGGGGCATGGCGCCCGACCCGCGCCAGCTGAGCGAGCGGAACGACTGGCGCATCTGGAACGAGGCGATGCAGCGGCTGGACTGGCCGCTGCGCATGAAGGGCATCGTGGCGGGCGAGACGCCGCTGGGCGGCATGGCTGAGGTGGTGGAACTGGCGGCGCGCAGCGCGGTGGGAGGCGGCGCATGAAGCGGGCGGCGACGGCAAGGACGGCGCGGCGGACTGGAGACATGCCCGCGCCCACTGGGCGCGGACGGGTACGCGCCGTGGCGCGGCAGCGTGGCGCCGCCTCCTCGGAAGGGGGGGCGGCGTCGTCCGTTCGGCCCTCCCACCGCCATGCGTTGGCGGAGGGGGCGCAGCGCGTGTGGATCGGCTTCGGCGGGCGGGCGGACCGGTTGTGGCTGCGGCTGTTGCGGCCCGGCTTCCGCCACTGCTTCGCCGCGGTGGAGGACGCGCAGGGCTGGACGGTGGTGGAACCGCTATCCGGCCGCTTGCTGGTGGCGCGGCCGGTGCTGGTGCCGGGCTTCGACCTGCCCGGCTTCTATCGTCGCGCGGGCCTGACGGTGCTGGGGCCGTTCGAGCCGGGGGCTCCGCATTGCGGCGTGGTGCCGGCATTCTCCCCCTATTCCTGCGTCGCGGTGTGCCGGGCGCTGTTGGGGCAGGGGGCGCCGTTCGCCATGACGCCGCGTGGCCTGTACCGGGCGCTGGAGAAAAAGCTGGAATATAGGAAAATAAACGTTGACGAGGGGAATTTATTCCCCTAGAACCGGTCTCGTCAACGGGCGAGTTGCGTTCGCTGACCTTCCTCCCGATCCCCCCAAGACTGCACGGGCCCGCGCCGAGATCTTCTCGGCCGGGCCCGTGGCTTTTTGAGGCTGCCGATCGGCGGGTTGAGCCCCCTTTCATCGCTGACAGTCCAGAGGAGCCCGCACGCGCATGGGTGGGATGTTCAAAGCCCCGAAGCCGACGGTGGTGACCGCTGCCGAGCCGGTCGCCCCGCCGGCCGCGACGCCCGCCAGCGTGGCCACCGCCGCGCAGACGGCGCGGCTGGAGAACCAGGACCGTGGCCGCCGCGGCATGGCCGGGACCGTCGCCACCTCCGACCGCGGGGTGCTGGAGGCGGCACCGCGGGCGGTGGCGAGTGCCCGCAAGACCTTGCTGGGGGAATGAGCGGATGCGACCGCAGGATATGACGCCGGAGATGGTGCTGGCGCGCTACGACGCCGCGCTGGAGCGCCGGCGGCCTTGGGAGAGCGTCTGGCGCGAGTGCTACGACCACGTGTTGGCGCAGACGCCGGGCGCTGGCGGGCCGATGCTCTATGACGCCACGGCGGCCGATGCGGCGGAGCAGCTTTCCGCCAGCCTGCTGGCCGAGCTAACGCCGCCGTGGTCCCGCTGGTTCGGCCTGGCGCCGAGCCGGGCGCTGGCGGAAGGGCCGGATGCCGCCGCCGCCGCCGCCGCGCTGGAAGAGGCGGCGGAAGTGCTGCAGGGGCATTTCGACCGTTCCAACTTCGCGTCCGAGATGCACCAGGCGTTTCTGGACCTGGTGGTGGCGGGCACGGGCGTGCTGCTGGTGGAGGAGGCGCCGGCGGGCGAGACCAGCGCGCTGCGCTTCACCGCTGTGCCGCTGACCCAGGCGGTGCTGGAGGAAGGCGCCGGCGGCCGGCTGGACACGATCTACCGCGCCAACATGCTGGACGCTGCGGGTATCCAGCGCCGCTACCCGGCGGCCGTGCTGCCGGTGGGGCTGGAGCCGCGCGAGGACGAGCCGGCGGCGCGGATGCGCGTCGTCGAGGCCGTATGGCCGGACGGGCATGGCGGCTGCGGCTTCATGGCGGTGCTGGACCATGACGGGCGGGCGGTGCCGCTGGCATCGGGCCGGTTCCTGGACAGTCCGTTCATTGCCTTCCGCTGGCTGAAGGCGCCGGGCGAGACGTACGGGCGCGGGCCGGTGATGAAGACGCTGCCCGACATCCGCACCGCCAACAAGGTGGTGGAGCTGGTGTTGAAGAACGCCTCCATCGCCGCGACGGGCATCTGGCAGGCCGAGGATGACGGGGTGCTGAACCCCGCCACGGTGCGGCTGACGCCGGGTGCCATCATTCCCAAGGCACCGGGTTCTTCCGGCCTGACGCCGCTGGCGGCACCGGGGAATTTCGATGTGTCCCAGCTGGTGCTGGATGATCTGCGGCAGCGCATTCGTGGCGCGCTGCTGGCGGACCGTCTGTCCTCGCCCCAGGATGCGCGCATGACGGCGACGGAGGTGCTGGAGCGCAGTGCCCAGACCGCCCGCCTGCTGGGCGCGACCTATGGACGGTTGCAGGCCGAGCTGCTGACGCCGCTCGTGGCGCGCTGCCTCTCCATCCTGCGCCGGCGCGGCGAAGTGCCGCCGATGCTGCTGGATGGACGGGAAGCGCGCCTGACCTACCAGTCCCCCCTGGCCCGGGTGCAGGGCAGGGCGGATGCGGCGAATACCTTGCTGTTCCTGCAGGCGGCGTCGGCGCTGGGGGCTGAAGCCACGGCGCAGATCGACATCGCCGCGGCGACCCGACACCTGGCCCGCGCGCTGGCCGCGCCGGCCGGGATTCTGAACCCCGCCCCGATCGAGGAGTGATGAACCGCATGTCCGAGAATCTGCTGGAGGCCGCTGCGGAAACGCGTAGCGGCGAGATTGCCCTTCGCCCGGAGGATGTGCCGGAGAAGTTCTGGGATGCCGAGGCGCAGGCGCTGCGCGTCGATGCCCTGCTGAAATCATACAAGGAGCTGGAGAAGCGCATGTCCCAGCGCTTCGCGCCGCCGGCGCCGGATGCGCCCGAGGAGGAGAAGCTGCGCTTCCGCCGCGCGATCGGTGTACCGGACTCGCCTGATGAATACAGCATCGAGGCTAAGCACGAGATGTGTGGCCCGGATGCGGAGGTGAACCGCAAGCTGCATGAGGCCGGTTTCAGCTGCACCCAGGTGCAGCTGGTGTATGACCTGGCGGCCGAGCGGTTGCTGCCGCTGATCGCCGAGGCGGCCGCCGATTACGAGGCGCAGAAGCAGGTGGCGAAGCTGGCGGAATCGCTGGGTGGCGAGGCGCAGTTCCGCCGCATCGCGCCGCAGATTACCGCCTGGGGCAAGGCGAACCTGCCCCCGCAGGTATTTGCCGCGCTCTCCACCACCGCCGAGGGCGTGCTGGCGCTGCATGCCATGATGGCGAAAGGCGAGCCCAGCCTGGCACGCGAGGCCGCGCCGGCCGAGAATGTTGACGAGCAGGCGTTGCGCAAGATGATGCGTGACCCACGCTACTGGCGCAGCCGTGAGCCCGAATACGTCAAGCGCGTGAGCGACGGCTTCAAGCGCCTGTTCGGCAACGGCTGAACCCTATCGCGGCAGGGGCCCGGACACCGGCCCTGCCGCGGGGCCGCCGGCGCGGCGCTGAAGCGCCCCGGCGGCCCAACTCCACATTTCGCCACGCTCAACCCGCATTGCCGGGCGCGTCGGCGCGCCTGCATTGCCGGCCCCGGATGGGACAAGCCGGGCGGTGCGGGCTGCTTCCCCTATTCCTTCATCCAGCAAGGACGACACGCATGTCTGCCACCATTGACCAGGTTTTCGCGAAGCAGTTCGAGTCCGAGGTGCATGAGGCCTACCAGCGCCAGGGTAGCAAGCTGCGCCCGACGGTGCGCAGCAAGAGCGGTGTGCGCGGTGCCTCCACTGTGTTCCCGATCGTCGGCCGCGGCACGGCGGCGGCGAAGGCGCGCAACGGTGCGGTGCCGGTGATGAACCTGGCGCATTCGCATGTCGAATGCTTCCTGCAGGACTATTATGCCGGCGAGTGGATCGACCGCCTGGACGAGCTGAAGACCAATATTGACGAGCGCGCGGTGGTGGCCAATGCCGGCGCCTATGCGCTGGGGCGCAAGACCGACGAGCTGATCATCTCCGCGCTGGATGCGGGCACGCGGGAAGCCGTGGGCACCGGTGCTGGTACCACCGATACGGACGGGCTGACCAAGGCCAAGGTGCTGCTGGCCTTCGAGATGCTGGGCGCCGCCGACGTGGCCGATGATGGTAACCGCTTCGCCATCGTCGGTTGGAAGCAGTGGAGCCAGCTGCTGCAGATCGAGGAATTCGCCAACACCCAGTATGTCGGCGATGCCGACCTGCCGTGGAAGGGCACGCAGGCCAAGCGCTGGCTGGGCGCGACCTGGATGCCGCATTCGGGCCTGACCAAGAGCGGCAACCTGCGCTTCTGCTACTTCTACCACAAGACCGCCATCGGCCATGCGGTGGCGCAGGAGGTCTCCACCGACATCACCTGGCATGGCGACCGCGCCGCCTTCTTCGTCAACAACATGATGAGCCAGGGCGCGGCGCTGGTGGACGAGACCGGCGTGGTGCGGATGCGCGCCTTCGAGGCCTGATGCAGATGCGCGCCTTCGGGGCGTGACGATGGGCCGGCCAGTGGGGAACCCTGGCCGGCCTTACTTCCCTCATCTGCTGCACAGGAGGCTTTCCGATGGCGCTCTCCGCTCTCGTCCTTTGTTCGCGCGCGCTGTTGAAGATCGGCGCGCAGCCCGTCACCTCCTTCGACGAAGGCACTGCCGAGGCGGAGGTGGCGGCCAACCTGTATCCTTCCGTGCGCGATGCGATGCTGTCCTCCCACCCGTGGTCCTTCGCCATGGGGCAGATGGACCTGCCGCGCCTGCTGGAAGTGCCGCATGCGGATTACAGCCACGCCTTCCAGCTGCCGGCCGATTTCCTGCGGGTGCTGTCGGCCGGCTGTGGCGGGGCGGGGCGGGGCCTGCTGTACCGGCTGCAGGAGCAGAGGCTGCATACCAATGCGGCGCAGGTGACGCTGACCTACGTGTTCCGGCCGGAGGAGAGCGAATTTCCGCCCTTCTTCGCTTCGGCGTTGGTAACGCGGCTGGCGGCGGAGTTCTGCATTCCGCTGACCGAAAGCACCTCCCGCGCCGAATTGCTGCACCGGCTGGCCGATGCGGAGCTGCGCAACGCGCGGCGGACGGACAGCCAGCAGAATACGGCGCAGGCGCTGGAAGATTTTCCACTGATCATGGCGCGGGGGTGACGACATGGCCATGGGCCGCAGCGTCAAGACCAGTTTCACTGCGGGCGAGCTCGGCGACCAGCTTCTGGGCCGGGGGGACCTGCGCGCCTTCGAGAATGGCGCGCGGCGCCTGCGCAATGTCTTCATCCAACCGACCGGCGGCGTGACGCGCCGGCCTGGCCTGCGCCACGTGGCGCTGCTGCCGGGCGTGGCGAAGTTGATCGCCTTCGAGTTCAACACCGAGCAGACCTACCTGCTGGTGCTGTCCGAACGCCTGTTGCAGGTGTTCATGGGCGACGTGCCCGTGGCGCAGCTGGCGGCGCCATGGACGGCGGCGATGCTGGACAACATCGCCTACACGCAGAGCGCCGATACGTTGCTGCTGGTGCATCCCGCCATGCAGCCGCAGCGGGTTACCCGCAGTAGCCACACGGCGTGGTCCATCGCGTCCTGGAACTTCGTTGCCGAGCCGTTCCACCGCTTCGCGCCGGGCAATGTGACCCTGGCGGCTAGCGCGGTGAGTGGCGTGGCAGCGGTTACGGCCAGCGCGCCGGTTTTCCAGGCCGGGCATGTGGGCGCGCGGCTGCGGATCGGGCTGCGGAAGATGCTGGTTACGGCGGTCGCCTCCGCCACCTCCGCGACCGTGCTGGTCGAGGAGGGCCTGGACGGGACGGCGCCGACCGCGGATTGGGATGAGGCCTCATTCAGCGAGGCCCGGGGTTGGCCGGTGACGGTGTGCTTCCACCAGGACCGGCTGGTGGTGGGCGGCTCCCGTGACCTGCCCAACCGGCTTTGGCTCTCACGCTCCGGCGACCTGTTCAACTTCGATCTCGGCACCGGCCTGGATGATCAGGCGATCGAGTTCGGGCTGCTGTCGGATCAGGTGAATGCCATTCGCGCCGTGTTCTCCGGCCGGCACTTGCAGGTGTTCACGTCCGGCGCCGAATGGATGGTGACAGGTGATCCGATGACGCCGGCCTCGATCCAGCTGCACCGGCAGACGCGCATCGGCTCCGCCACCACGCGGATCATCCAGCCCGTCGATGTCGATGGCAGCACGATCTTTGCCGCGCGGTCCGGCCAGGCGGTGCATGAATACGCCTATACCGACGTGCAGCAGGCCTACCAGGCAAATGACCTGGCGTTGGTTGCCCGCCACTTGGTGCAGGCGCCGGTGGCCATGGCGTATGACCAGACGCGGCGGCTGCTGCACGTGGCCATGCAGGGCGGCTGGATGGCGACGTTGACCCTGTACCGCACCGAGCAGGTCACCGCCTGGACGCGCCAGGATACCGACGGCCGCTTCGTCTCCCTCGGCGAGATCGATGGCACCGTCTGGTGCGTCACCGAGCGACTGGGGCGCTACCGGCTTGAGCGGCTTGACGATGCGCTGGCATTGGATGCCGGGCTGGATGGCACGGCGGCCGAGGCGCGCACGCATTGGAGCGGACTGGAGCATCTGCCAGGTGCGACCGTGCAGGTCGTCGCCGATGGCGCGCCGCGCGGAACCGTGCCGGTGGTGGCTGCTGGCGTGACGCTGGACGAGGCCGCCAACACTGTTCAGGTCGGGCTGGGCTTCGCGCATCTGATCGAGCCTTTGCCGCCGCAGTTGTTCGCCGCCGGCGGGTCGCGCACCGGGCCATTGCGGCTGGTGGCGGCGACCTTCCGGGTGCTGGAGACGGCGGCGCTGACCGTCGATCTCGGCCGCGGCGTCGCGCCGGTGCCGTTCCGCCGCCTGGATACGCCGATGCTGGATGCGGGGCCGCCGCGCTTCACCGGCGATGTCACCTTGCGCGGCATCGGCTGGCGTCGGGACACCCTGCAGCCGCTCTGGCGCATCGAGGGTGCGACGCCGCTGCCGATGACGCTGCTTTCCGTCACCACCGAGACCAGGATGACCGATTGATGGCCCAACTCGTTCCCATTGCGGCTGTGGCCGGTACCGCGGCCTCGCTCTACGGCACGGTGCGGCAGGGGCAGCAGCAGGCGGCCTCCGCCAAGGCGCAGGCGCAGCAGCAGCAACAGGCGCTGGATGTGCGGCAGCAGCAGCTGACCACCGCCCAGGCAGCGGAAGAGCGCACGCGGCAGGACCGGCTGGACCGCACCGTGGCGTCCACGCGGGCGCGGCTGGCGGCATCCGGCGTCAACCCCGACCAGGGTTCCGCCGGCGCAATCACCGCCGGCCTGGCGCAGGATGCGGCGGAGGCGAGCGCGGAGAGCGACGGTGCCTATGCCGCCCGCATGGCGTCCGGCCGCAGCAGCCTGCTGAACGCGGATGGCTCCCTGACCACCTGGCTGCGGGCTGGCAACAGCTTCGGCGGCGCGGTGCGCAACCTGCTGGACTGACCGCCGGCGCCTGCGCCTTTCCCCACCCCTTCCGCACGAGAGATCCGAATGGCCGAGCATATCCGCATCGGTGACGTCGCGCCGCGTGTGCATTACGCGGCGGACGGCGCCCAGACCGTCTTCATCTACCCTTTTCCCATCTTCCGGGTTGCCGATCTGGAGGTTCGCCTGGATGGGCAGGTCCTGGCTGGTGGCTATACGGTGCTGGGCACGGGGGCCTCCGAGGGAGGCAGCGTCGTCTTCGCCGTGCCACCGGCGGCGGGGCTCGTGCTCGCGCTGCGGCGCCGGCTGGTGATTGCCCGCACCAGCGACTTCCAGCCGAATGGCCTGTTGCGGGCCAACACGCTGAACGATGACCTGGACCATCAGGTCGCGGCGTTGCAGGAGTTCCGCGACGACCTCGGCAGCACCATCCGGATCAATCCGGGCGAGGTGCCGGCGGGGCTGACGCTGCCGGACCGGGACGGGCGCGCCAACCGCGTGCTGGGCTTTGACAGCCTCGGCCACGTCACCGCCTTGGCGCGGGAAGAGGGTACGCTGCGAGTGCCGTTCCGTGGCGCTATTCCGCGAACCATCAGCGACAAGCTGGCAGAGGTGCTGTCGGCACGGGATTTCGGCGCGACGGGCGATGGTATCACCGATGACGGCCCGGCGCTGCAGGCGGCGATGAATGCCGCAGTCGCCGCCGGTAGGGTGCTGGAGATCGGCGAGGGCACCTTCCGCACCACCATGCCGCTGTTGCTGGCCGGCGCCGCCGCCGGGCTGACCATGCGGGGCAGCATCATCTATGCCGGGCCGTCCGGCGCCGCCGCGCTGACCCTGGGGGATGGTGCCGCCGCGCGGAATGCCAGCAAGCTGTACCAGGGGCTGCGGGTGATCCGGGAGACGATCTCGGACTGGTTGAACGAGGGCGACATCGGCATCGTCATCCGCAACCTCGATGCCAGCATCGTCGAGCTGCGGCAGGTGGAGGGCTTTACCATCGGGCTGCGCACCGAGGGTGTGGAGCGTGGCTTCGAGGACAGCGTGCTGCATCTCGGCCGGATCGTGAACAACCGGATCGGGCTGGATGTGCGGACCTCCACCGCCGCCGCCTGGAACAACAGCATCCGTTACCACGGCGGCCACTTCGCCAATGCGTCGGCGGTGCATCCGACGATGGACCGGTACGGGGTGCGGTTCTCCTGCCCGCCGGGGGCGTATCCGCGCCACAACGCGCATCTGTTCGTCGGCCCGGCCTTCGAGTTGCAGCGGCAGGGCTCGCCCGGCACCGTCGCAGCCATCCCGTTCCTGCTGGAGGCGGGGGACGAGCGCGGCATCATCGCCCGCGGCGTGCGGATGGAACAGTGCAGCCCCTTCGTCGCCCGCCATGCCGGCGGCGCCAATGATTGCATCTACGAAGTCTGCTACGTCGGCACCTACGCCTTTACCGGCGTGGCGGTCGACTACACCGCCGCTGCGACGCGGGCGGGCGGCACGGTCATTCCCTTGCATCAGGCCGCCGCCGCGCAGGGGACGCCCCGCCTGGTAGCGGCGGCGGAGAATGTGCGGCAACGCGCTTTCCGCCAGAGCATCGACACGGCCGGCGGCGTCGGGTTCGAACAGATGGCGGTGCTGTCGGGCAATCCGTCTAGTACGCCGGGCACTCTCACCGGCCTTGCCTTCGCTGGCCTGACGCTGCTGACGCTGAATGCCGATACCGTCGGGGTGCCGACCAGCCGTGCCTTGGCCTTCGTCGTCGATAGCCGGGACTGCAAGGAGTTCTTCATCGCCGCCGAAGGGTCCGAGCTGCGGCCGGTGGTGATGCAGTTCGACGCGAATGAGAACGTGCTGGATGGCAGCGCGCCCGCCCTGTTCTCCAACATGAACGCGGTCTACGCGGGCAGCCCCTCCTTCTTCTGGGAGGGCAATGCCGATCTGGACAGTCTCGTCGGCGGTATCGCCATCAACAAGCTGCAGCGGGTGACGTTGCATCCCAATGCGCGTTATGCCGCTATCGGTATCCGTGGCGGTTCCGCCAGTGCGGTGCTGAGGGCTTTGCGGCTGTATTGCGCGCCGCTGTATGCGCCGGCCCTGCTGTATGGCGGCAGCCGCAAATGGGGCGTGCGCGAGTACACCACCGCCGATCCCGGCTGGACGATCCCGGCCCTGGCGGCGGGTGCGACGGCCACGCGGGACGTCACGCTGCCGGGCGTCCGGCAAGGGGATTTCGTGCAGGCTTCCTTTGCGAAGGCGTCCGGCTTCCAGAATGGCGGGGTGGTGTTCCACGCCAGCGTCGGCGGCACGGCCGGTGCCGACCAGGTGCGGGTGACGGCCCACAATGTCAGTGGCGGCAGCATCACCGTGGATGCGGGGACCGTGTATCTCCGTGCCACCAAGCCAAGGATCTGAACATGAAAGGCATCCCACCGGCTCTCGCGGCCGAGTTGGAGACGGCGGCGATGCGCGTGGCGGAGGATTACGGCGCGTTCATCGCCCGTGGTCCGGCGCCGGGCACGCATGACGATGCCAAGGCCTTCGCCGCGCACCATGCCGCGGCGAAGTCGGCCCTGGCGCACCTGGAACAGGTGCTGAAGATCGCTCGCGCCGCCGGCGCGGGGGATGAGATGGCCGGCGTCGCCCAGGCCAATGCGCTGCTGCTGCAGGCCAGGGGCGCGCTCTCCGAGGTAGAGGAGGATGATGGCGATGACGGAAGCGCCGGCTGACCTCCTGGAGTTCGTCTGGGTCTGGAACACGCATCTTCGCCAGGCGACGCCGCCGGTGCATCGCCGGGTGCTGCGCTGGCTGGATGCCCGCCGGCAGGCGGAGGACGGGCGGCTGCTGCTGATGGCGTTCCGGGGCTGCGGCAAGTCCACCCTGGTCGGGCTGTACTGCGCCTGGCTGCTGGCGCGCTGGCCGGAGACGCGCATCCTGGTCGTCGCCGCTGACCACCAGTTGGCGACGAAGATGGTGGCGACGGTGCGGCGGATCATCGAACGGCATCCGCTCTGTGCGCATCTGGTGCCGCAGCACGCGGAAGCCTGGGCGGTGGACCGCTTCACCGTGCGGCGCCAGGGCGCGTTGCGCGACCCTTCCATGCTGGCGGCGGGGCTGACCGGCAACATCACCGGCAGCCGCGCCGAAGTGATCATCTGCGACGATGTCGAGGTCGCCGGAAACTGCGACTCCCCCGGCAAGCGCACGGAGCTGCGCGAGCGGCTGACGGAGACCGAGTTCATCCTGACGCCAGGCGGCACCATCCTGTACGTTGGCACGCCGCATTGTGCCGAGAGCCTGTATCTGCACCCGGATGAGGGGGAGGCGTTCCTCGGCGGCTACCACCGGCTGCGGATTCCGCTGCTGGACGAGGCCGGGCGCAGCGCCTGGCCGGAGCGCTTCTCCACCACCATGATCGCGCAGCTGCGCGAGCGGGTCGGGCCCATTCATTTCGGCCGGCAGATGCTGTTGCGGCCGGTGGCGGGTGGCGCGGCGCGGCTCGATCCCCGCCTGATCGTCCGCTATGCGGAGGACACGGATTACCGGGAAGCGCATGGCCGCCCGGTGCTGTCGCTGTTGGGGCGGCGGATGGTTTCTGGCGGCGGGTTCTGGGACCCGGCCTATGGGCGCCCGGGCAGCGGCGATGGATCGGTGCTTGCGGCCACCTACAGCGATGCGGAGGGGAACCACTACCTGCATCGCCTGGCCTACCTGACGCACCAACCCGATGCGGCGGATGATCCGGCGACGCAGCAATGCCGCCAGGTGGCGCAGATCGCGCGGGAGTTGCTGTTGCCGGTGCTGCGGGTGGAGACCAATGGCATCGGCCGCTTCCTGCCCGCGCTGCTGAAGCGGGAGATGGCGCGGATCGGCGCCGCCTGCGCGGTGGTGGAGCAGCACAGCCGGCACGCGAAGCAGGACCGGATTCTCTCGGCCCTGGACCCGGTGCTGGCGGCGCGGAAGCTGCACGCGCATGAACGCATCTTCCGCACACCGTTCCCGACCGAGATGGCGGAGTGGAAGCCCGATACAGCAGGGTTGCGCGACGATGCGTTGGACGCGCTCTCCAGCTGCCTGCTGGCGGAGCCCGTGCGCTTGCCCGGCGCGCCGCCCGCCGCGCGTGGGCCGGGGTGGCGCGGGCTTTAGCGGCCACCGTCCTTCATAAGGATATTCATGCATGGCGATGGTTTCCGTACGCGCCTAGGACCGGGTGCGCGACGGCAAGCAGCAGCATGTCGATAGCCATTCGCGTTCAGCGCCTGTGGGCGCTGATGATCGTGGCAGCATCGGTTATGGTGGCGCTGCCTCGACAGGGCGAGACCGCGGCGGCGGATCGGTGATCTTTGTGACGCGAGGCGCAATCCCTCCGACCTTTGGGGACGCACCCCGCAACCTCTCGAGGGAGGCGGAGGATATGGCGGCCTCTCCCGGGGCTCTGGTGCGAGCCCTTCTGGCCGGAGCGCGTCGCCACGGCCAAGCAATGAGCCGCGATTTGATATCAATCCTGATAAACGGGCGCAGCATGCGCCCTCGACCCAAAGCGATCCGGGCCGAAGCACGTTGCATGCGGATGCCAATGCCTTGATGCGGGAATTCGCCGGACGTGGTCGGGTTGTCGCCGGGAGTCGGCCCGGAGTAAGCGGCACGAAGGAGACATTCGACACTGGAGATCGGGTTATCGGTGTGTATCGCCAGCTTGACGGACGGGAGGCACTGACAACACGAGGGACAATTCATTATTCAAAGACCGGGGCGCATATTGTTCCGGCTCAACCAAACGGGTGGGTAAACTGATAGTGGCCTGGGCCAATTTGTCTAAAATGCGCGCCGATTTGATCTTGTCGGCGCGCCGCGCTCTGCGTGATCAAACACCGGAATGTCTGGTGGCATATTCGGTTGACGTGGATATCCCTCGCCACCTTCTCAAAATGAGAGCGCATTGTTCTTACCCACCCTCTGGAAAAGAGATGGAGGATTTGTCCTGCGTGGAAACAGAAATTTTCTGCGATTACTTTGACGATACTTTTTCGACGGAGATAGAGGTGCTGGCTCCTGGCGCGGAGCCGAACTTCCTGCCGGGTGGCGTGGCCTATCGCCGCTCGGAACAGCAAGGCTGACGTAATTCATATACAACTCGTTCGGCACCTCATCTGGACCTGACCCTACTCAAAGCCGGTGCACATATTGTTCCGGCTAGAGGCTGTTATGGACCTTTGGGCGGGTAACGATCAGGCTGTAGGGCAGGAGTGCCCGCAAGCCGTACCCCTCTGACGTTTCCGATGATGAGTGGGCGCTGGTAGCGCCCTACCTGACGCTGCTGC
>NZ_JACTVA010000016.1 GCF_014490485.1 Teichococcus aerophilus
TCCGCCGGCACGTCCAGCGCGGCGGCCCAGCCCAGGGCGGGGCTGGCGTCCAGCGCCAGCCCGGGGCCGCCGTCGTGCTGCCCGGCCAGGAACGTCTCCATCCGGGTCAGCCAGCGGGACGGCACGGTGGGGGAGCCGGCGCGCTTGCGGGCGCGCGCCAGCACCGCCTGCGGGGCGGAAGCGGCGGCCAGCAGGAAATCGGCGGCGACGCGGCCGATGCGGGCCTCCGGCGCCGGCAGGCCGAAATCGGCGCGCATCGGCCGGCTCATCCACGGCCCCGGGTCGGTGGCCTGGGGCCAGACGCCTTCCTCCAGCGCCCCCAGCACCGCCAGGTCGAAATGCTGCAGCCGGGCTTCCAGCAGGCCGAGGATGGCGACGCGCGGATGCCGCCCGCCCTCCCGCCCCCGGCTGATGCGGATGCTGGGGGCCAGCGGCCCTTCCAGCGCCACGTCGAACAGCGCGGGCCAGGAGGCCGGGCTCATCGGCGCCAACTCGCGGAAGGCCGGCGGCAGGCTGGCGAGGTGCACGGCCAGCGGCTCACCCTCCTCGCCCGCATAGAGGCGCAGGCCGCCCGGGCGGGTGTCGGTGGAAGCCAGCGCCTCGGCGGCGATCAGGTGCGCGTCCAGCAGGTCGGCCGGCGGGCGGGCGGGGCTGTCCGGCAGCTCGCTGAAATCGGCGAGCGCGGCTTCCAGCGCGTCCAGCAGGCCGAGGGCGCTGGCCAGCAGCGCGGCATCCCGCTCCCGCCCCAGCGCCTCCAGCACGCGGGCACGCAGGCCGGGCAGGCCAGGGGCGGGGCGGGGGCCGCGCAGGGCCCGGCGTTCGATCAGCCGCACCGCCTCCATCCACGCCGCGCGCTGCATGCCGCCCGCAGCCAGCGGGTGCTTGATCAGTGCCAGCAGGGGCACGGGTGCGAACCCTTCCGCCACGGCGCGGGCCAGCAGGCGCAGGAAGGCGCCGGCCGGGGTCTCGCCCAGCGGCTGGCCGGCGGAATCGTCGGCCAGCACACCATGCCGCGTCAGCTCGGCGGCCACGCGCCGGCCGAGGTCGCGGTCCGGGGTGATCAGCGCGGCACGGGCGCCGGGCGTCTCCAGCGCCTGGCGCAGCAGCAGGGCGATGGCCACCGCCTCCGCCTGCACATCGGCGGCTTCCAGCAGCGACAGGCCGGCCAGCGCCGGCTTCCAGTAATCCGGCTGCCGGTCCAGCCAGGCGCCGATGCCGGCGGCCGGGCGCATGACGCGGCCCAACAGTTCCGCCCGCCGTGCCAGGCCAGGGTCCCCCACCGGCACGCCCGCCGGTTCCAGATGCGCGCCGCCCAGCCCGTGCCAGGGCCGGATATCCGCCGGCACCGCGCCCATGTCCTGCAACAGCCTGCTCTGGCCGAACAGCGGGTGGGTCGGGCTCTGGCAGATCGCCTCCCACAGTTCCGGCGTCATCTTCTCCATGCCGTCATGCAGCACCACGGCACCGCGCGGCAGGCCCGCGATCACCTTCAGCAGCGCCGCGGCGGCGGGAATGGTGCCGCCGGCGCCGATGCCGGCGGCGAAGACCGGGTCGGCCGGCGGGTTTTCCCGCCATGCCTCCGCCTGCGCTTCCAGCGCTGCGACGCGGCGGGGGCCGATATCCATCAGCCCCTGCTCCTCCAGCCACTGGTTCCAGGCATCCAGCACGCCGCGCAGGAAGGTGATGGTCACCTGCCAGTGGGTGGCGAATTCCTCCGGCACCAGGCCGGGCAGCGCCAGGGGGTCGCAGCCCTCCAGCGCCATCTCGTCCAGCAATTCGGCCAAGGCCGTCGCCAGCCGCCAGGCCTGCTCCGGGCCGCTCGGGCCGCCGTAACGGGGGGGCAGGCGCAGCACCAGCGCGGTCAGCACCGCCTGCCGGCGCGGCGCGTCCACCGCCGGCGGCAGGTCCAGCAATCCCGGCAAGGCCAGTTCGTCCGCATCCTCGACCGACAGGCCGGTCAGCGCCCGCATCGCCGGCAGCAGCAGGGTGCGGCCCCCGGCGGCGCGCAGGAAGGCCTCCCGCAACGCCATCGCCGCACGCCGTGTGGGCAACAGGATCGTCACGCGCGCCAGCGTCGCCGGGTCATCCCCCAGCCCGCCCATCTCCTCGATCACGCCCTGGGCCAGGGTGTCCAGGAAGGGCAGGTGCGCCGGGATGTTGTAGAGGCCGAGCACATGGCGCGGGCGGGGCGGGGCGCTGGGGTCCGTGCTCGCGGGGGCTTCGGCAGAGGCGGACGTGGAGGCGGGGGGAGAAGGCTGGGGAAGGAATTCCCCAGACCCCATCTTCTTTTCCTCGAGTTTTTCCGCATGCGCGGAGGACGGCGGCAGGTCTTCCTGGGCGGGGTTGCGCCGGAGATCTTTGGCCTGCGGCGGCTGCGCGTGCAGCCCACGTTGCCGCTTTGATGTTTTCGCGGCGCCGCCTTCAAGCGGCGCAGCCAGATCCTTCGATGTTCCGTCGGCCTGTCCCACCTCGGCCGCCCCCGATTCCAGCGCAGCTTTTTCTGGCAAAATGGAGGAAGGGGCCTGGGGAATTCCTTCCCCAGCCTTGCCGCTCGCCCTGCCAGCAGATGGCGGCGGCGACCCGAAATCCAGCTGCGGCTGCACGGCAGGGTCGGGCCGGGGGCCGCGTGGCATCAGAACAGAACCCGGGTCAGCCCGGTGGCCAGCGCCACTTCCGCCCGCCGCAGGTCGATGGGGCGGGAGAGGTGGAACCACGCGCCGTCATGCACCAGGCCGAACAGCCGCCCGGCCTCCATGGCGCGGGCCCAGGGCTGGCGCATGCTGAACGGGCCTTCCGTGCTGCCGTCCAGCAGGCGCGGATGCACGACCTGCAGCCCGCCGAAGACATAGGGGGCCACTTCCTTCTCCTTCGGCCAGCGCACGTGGCCCAGCGGGTCCAGCAGGAAGTCGCCGTTCCCGACCTCGGCATCCACCTGGGCGGAGCGCACCATCAGCAGCAGCGCGTCCATCTGCTCCGGGTCGAAGCGCCCGGCCAGGCGCTGGATGGTGGGCACGGGGCCGTCCAGCCAGAAGGCATCGCCGTTGACGACCAGGAAGGGCTGGGTGCCGAGCAGCGGCAACGCGTTCTTCACGCCGCCGCCGGTCTCCAGCGCCGTCTCCTCCCGCAGCACGGTGGGGGGGTGGGTGCGGGTGGCGCACACCTCCTCGATCAGGTCGGGGAACCAGTGGGCGTTGACCACCACGTTGCCGATGCCGGCATCCTCGATCCGGTCCAGCGCGTGTTCCAGCAGGGTGTGGCCGGCCAGCGGCAGCAACGGCTTCGGGCGTGCCTCGGTCAGCGGCCGCATGCGGGTGCCGAGGCCGGCGGCGAGCACCATCGCGGAAGCCAGGGGCGCCGGGTCCTGAAGGGTGGGGGAGGAAACGGTCAAGCAGCGTGTTCCTTGAGAGCGGCGGGGTTCTGGCGCAGCGGGAGCGGCACGTAGCGGTCGAGGAAGCGGGTCAGCGGCGCGGTGGAGGGATGATGCAGCGCCTGCGCCAGCAGCCCCCAGCAGCGCGGGCCGTGGCGCAGATAGCCGAACTTGCCATCCCGTTGCGCCAGCCGCACCCACAGCGAGGCGACGCGCAGATGCCGCTGCGCCGCCATCGCCGCCGTGGCGGCGGTGAAGGACGCGACATCCACATCGGGGCGGGCGGCGAAATAGGCTTCGGTGGCCGCCTGCCGCACCGCCGGCGCCACGTCGCGCCGGGCATCCTGCAGCAGGCTGACCAGGTCGTAGGCCGGATGGCCGCGCGCGGCATCCTGGAAGTCGATGATGCCGACGCGGCGCGCGCCCGGCCGCTGCGGCAGGTGCAGCAGGTTGGCCGGGAAATAGTCCCGGTGCACGAAGCCGCCGGCGCCCAGGAAGGGGTCCAGCATGGCGCGCATCGCCGCCTCGAATTCGTCCCGCACCTCCGGGCTGGCGGGGGTGCCGAAGGTCGCGGGCCACCACCAGTCCAGGAAGGTCAGCCCGGCCATCCGCGTCATGGTCGGCGCCTCGTAATCCGGCAGGCCGGCGGGGGGCGGGGCGGCATGCAGCGCCGCCAGTGCCTCCGCCGCGCCGACATAGAGCGGCAGCGGGTCGGCGCCGGCATCCAGCAGCGCGGCATGAGTGTCGTGGCCCAGATCCTCCACCAGCAGCAGGCCGTTGGCACGGTCCTCCGCCAGGATGGCGGGGGCGGACAGGCCCAGCCCGCCCAGATGCGCGGCGACGCGCAGGAACGGCACCAGATCCTCCTCCGGCATCAGCCCGACCTTGGCGGCATCAGTGCAGTCCATCAGCAGGGCAGGCCGAGGCACCGCGCCGGAGAGGCGGGTGTAGCGGCGGTGCCCGGCATCCTGCGGCAGGGCGGCGCGACTGGCCTGGGCGTAGCCCTGGGTGTCCAGGAAGGTGTCGATGGCGTTCATGCTGCGGCAGGTTCCTGGCGGCGGCGGGCGGTTTTGCCAAGGGAAGGTTGCATGTACCGGCGCGTCATGCCGCCAGCGCCTCCAACCGGCCGGCCCATCCGGTCAGGGTGGCGGTGCGCTGGTCGCCCTCCCCGGGCTCCAGCGCCAGGCACAACGCGTCCGTGGGGGCCAGGTGCTCCAGCCGCTGCGGCCACTCGACGATGACGATGCCGTCCCGCGCCTCGTCCCACCCCAGCTCGATCAGCTCATCCGGGCCGGAGAGGCGATACAGGTCGAAATGATGCGCCACGCCCGCCGGCAGCTCGTAGGCCTGGACCAGGGTGAAGCTGGGGGAAGGCACCTCCAGCCCCGAATCGCCGGCGGCGGCCCGCAGGAAGGCGCGGGCGAAGGCGGACTTGCCGGCCCCAAGCGGCCCCTCCAGCAGCAGTGCATCGCCCGGCCGGGCCAGGGCGGCGGCGCGGGCGGCCAAGGCCTCGGTCGCCGCCAGATTGGGCAGGGAAAGGGTCAGGACAGGGGGCGCGAGATCATGGGGCATCGGCCCCCCAATCTGCCCCGCCGCGCGCCCCGGCCACAAGGGCGGCGGCTTGTTTGCCTGACCAGGGCTTTGTGAGAGGGGCGGTGCCCCTCTCACGCTCTCCCCGCCAAAGGACTGAGGCCTTTGGAAACCCGGGTTTTGGCACGCGTCAGGGATGCCGGCTGCCTGTCGAGACAGATATTTATACAATTTCAGTGCGTTGATCCCTCAGCCTAGGACCACGGGCTTCGGCGCCTGTTCAGTTCATCTCAGGGACCAGGATCCTGTTCCGCCGACCACCGGCTTGCCGCCAGGCTGCAACCGGCGCTGTGCTATCCGACCGCCACCCATTCGCCAGGCGCGGCACCGCTCACCGAAACAGCGCACCCCTCCAACACCCGCAAACTGGCAGAAAAAAGGAAGGGGGTCCGGGGGAATTCATTCCCCCGGCCTTCACATACGCCCCGGTTCGCGTGGTGCATCGCGAAAGCGCGAGCATCCCGCAAGGCGCACCTTGCGCGGCCACCTGCCCCCCGTCTTAATCCGCGCCCCAGCGTTGCGAACCAGCAACGCCTGGTTCGGGAGGGAACAACCCATTATGCGCCTGCTGGCATCCACCTGCCTCGGCGGCTTTGCTGCTGCCTTCGCCCTGCTCGCCACCCCGGCCGCTGCCCAGCCAGCGACCGACGCGCTGGGTGCCATCCGCGCGCGGGGCGCCCTGGTCTGCGGCGTCACGCCCTCCACCGTCGGCTTCGCGACGCCCGGCAGCGATGGCCGCTTCCGCGGCATCGACGCCGATTACTGCCGCGCCATCGCCACGGCGATCTTCGGCGACCCTGACAAGGCGCGCATCGTCCCCACCACCACTCAGCAGCGCTTCACGCAGTTGCAGTCGGGCGAGATCGACGTGCTCTCCCGCGTCACGACCCAGACGCTGTCGCGCGAGGCCTCGCTGGGCCTGGCCTTCGTCGGCACCAACGTGTTCGACGGCCAGGGCTTCCTGGTAAAGAAGTCCCTCGGCATCTCTTCGGCGCGGGAGCTGAACGGCGCCACCATCTGCATGCAGCCGGGCTCCACCACCGAGCTGAACGCGGCGGATTGGTTCCGCGCCCAGGGGCTGACCATGACCCCGCTGCTGATCGAGGATGTGGAGGAAGTCCGCAAAGCCTTCTTCTCCGGCCGCTGCGACGCCTACAGCACCGATTCCACCACCCTGGCTGCGCTGCGCTACAACCAGGGCGCCAATGCCGACCAGTTCGTCGTGCTGCCGGAGATCATCTCGAAGGAGCCGCTGAGCGTGGCCATCCGCAAGGGTGACTGGCGCTTCTTCGACATCGCCCGCTGGACCCACTTCGCCCTGCTGACGGCGGAAGAGCTGGGCCTGACGGCGGCAAATATCGACAGCCACGCCAACAGCACCAACCCGGACATCCAGCGCTTCATGGGCCGCACCGGCGACCTGGGGAAGATGATGGGGCTGGAGCCGGACTGGGCCGTGCGCATCATCAAGGCACTGGGCAACTACGGCGAGATCTGGGACCGCAATCTGGGTCCGATCGGCATCCCCCGCGGCGTGAACAACCTGTGGACCAAGGGCGGCATCCAGTACGCGCCGCCGATGCGCTGAGCTGTACTGGGACTGAATGGGGGCAGGCCAGGGGGCACCGCCCCCTGGACCCCCGCCGGGGTGGAAAGTCCACCCCGGACCCCGCTGATCGTTTTGCCTTGGGTCTGGGTGTCTGGGCGATGCGGGGGTGAAGGCGGGCTCTCCGTGGATTTCCAAAGGGGATGCTTGCCCGGATCCGGGACGGTCGGCCTATGCATGGCGCTGTGCCGGGGCTCACCAGCGTCCCGTGAAGTTCGGGGATGTTTCTGGCCAAATGCATGCATGCTTCCGTTCGGCCTTCGGAACTACAAGGCGAAGCCTGGATCAACACAAAAGCCGCGCGAGCTGAAGCTTCGGCCGTCAGTGACAGGCGCGATCCCAGCCGGGCTTAAAGACGAAATCCGGCCAGGCCCACCGAAACTCATGCATTCGAGAAGGATCAAACCTGCAGGTTTGATCGGTGGCATTCCTTCTCGCCTGACTTGTCGCCTCTTCCTGGAACGTCGGCCAGCCGCCGTTCCAGGGAAACGCCTCCGCGGTCGCTGAGGCTCACGCCACCTCGACATCACCCATGGCTCTCTTGAACTCATGGCGGGGCCTGGGGTGGCCCTGCCACCCCAGCGGGGGCGTCCAGAGGGGCGGCGCCCCCTCTGGCCCCGGGCCACCACATCATCCCCCCGGTTCCGGCGCGGCGCGATATGCCCTATGCACTCGCCCCTCGACACGCGGAGAGAGACCCGATGGCCGACGCCACCCACCCCGCCGCCGTTGCGCATGAGGCCGCCATCCAGGCCGATGTCGCCGTCATTGGCGCTGGCCCGACCGGGCTGTTCGCCGTGTTCGAATGCGGCATGCTGCGGATGAAATGCGTAGTGATCGACACGCTGGAGGCCATCGGCGGCCAATGCGCCGCGCTGTACCCCGAGAAGCCGATCTTCGACATTCCCGCCCACCCCGCCATCGCCGGCGCGGAGCTGATCGCGCGGCTGGAGGAGCAGGCCCAGCCCTTCGCCCCCATCTACCTGATGGGCCGCCGCGTCGACGCACTGGCCGATGACGGCGAGGGCGGCTTCGTGCTGCGCACCAGCCAGGGCGAGCAGGTGCGCGCCAAGGCCGTCATCATCGCCGCCGGTGCCGGCGCCTTCGGCCCCAACCGCCCGCCCCTGAACGACCTGGAGGCCTACGAGGCCACCGGCGCCGTGCGCTACATGGTCTCCCGCCGCGAGGAACTGCGCGGCAAGCGCGTCGTCATCGCCGGCGGCGGCGATTCCGCAGTGGACTGGGCGCTGAGCCTGAAGGACATCGCCGCGCGCGTGACGGTCGTGCACCGGCGCCCCAAGTTCCGCGCCGCGCCCGAGACCGCCGCCCAGATGGAAGCCGCCGCCGAGAGGGGCGAGATCGACCTGGCGATCCCCTACCAGCTACACGGCCTGCAAGGCACCGACGGCAAGCTGGACCACGTGGTCCTGGCCACGCTGAAGGGCGAGGAGCGCAGCATCCCCGCCGACCACCTGCTGGCCTTCTTCGGCCTGTCGATGGAACTGGGCCCGATCGCGGAATGGGGGCTGGGCCTGGAACGCAGCCACATCACGGTGGACCCCGCCACCCTTTCCACCAACCGCCCGGGCATCCACGCCATCGGCGATATCGCCACCTATCCCGGCAAGCTGAAGCTGATCCTGCAAGGCTTCTCCGAAGCCGCCATGGCCGCCCACGCCATCCACCCCCGCATCTTCCCGGGCGAGGCGCTGCACTTCGAGTACAGCACGTCGAAGGGCGTGCCGGGCTGATTGCTCAAGGGAAGTGAAGGCCGGGGAAGGAATTCCCCGGGCCCCTTCTTTTTTCTGCGCGTTTGGCGGGGCGCCTTGCGGTGGAGGGACGCGCCGGAAGATGCCGTAGCGGCACCGCCGAACCAAAGGCCTGACGGATTCAGGCGTGACCGCAGCCAGCAGGCGCACCAGCCATCGTCAAAAAGGCCACGGGCGCTGAACCCTCAGTCGCCGAAGGTCCTAGACCTCTGGCGCGCCCCGGCCCTGTCTCCAACCAGACCGCCCCTCAACAGCCACAGCGACAAAAACTCGGAAAAGAAAAGAAGGGGCCCGGGGAATTCCTTCACCGGCCTTTCCTCGTCCTCACCCCAGGCGCGGCATCGCCCCACCATGCCGGCGCAGCACGGGCTGCGGCGGGGGCTCATCGTCCTCCAAGGCCGGCAAGGGCGGGGGTAGCGGTTCGGCCACGGTGAGGCGGACGGGGTCATCCGTCAGCGTCAATGGCGGGGCTTCGGCGATCATGGCCGGCTCCGCCGCATCGGGATCTCCTGTGCCGAGGTCGGGGCCGGCGAGAGTAGCGTCGGCGATGGTGGCGTCGGGCGGAGATTCTTCCTCCGGCTCCTCGGGGGCGCCAATGGCCTGGGCCAGCAGCTTCTTCAGGTCGACATCGCCCAGGTCCAGCGCGAAGCCAGGCACGCCGTTGGGGTCGTTATAGTTCCAGGCGTAGTCGGCCGGGCCGGTGAAGTCGCGGATGCCGGGGTCGGCGGCCCAGACGCGGCGCAGGGCGGCCTGGCGCAGCAGCGCCGGCACCTTGGCGTGCAGGAAGGCGGACAGGTCGCTGCCCGCGCCCAGGCTTTCCAGCGGCGGCAGGGTGGAGAGGTCGAACTCTTCCTCGGCAGGCGGTTGCGGGACGGCGGCGGCGGGCGGCGCTAGCGGCGCCGGGGCCTCCGGTTCCACGCCCCGCTTGCGGCGGGACCAGCGGCTGAGGAAGCCGTCGCTCATGAATCGTCCCGGGGGCGCTGCCGGCGGGCCAGGGCCTCAGGGTCCGCGCGGTCCCGCCGGCGCTTGTGGAAGCCGCGGTCCTTGTGGTGGCGGGCGATGAAATCCAGCGCCGGGGCGTGCAGGAAGGCGGGCAGGGGCAGGCTTTCCAGCGTGTCGTTGCCGACATCGGCGTAGAGATGCGCCTCGCCCGGGTCCAGCGTCACCAGGTGCAGCACCATGCCGGGCGCGGCGTCGGCGGGCCGCAGCACCACCCAGACGCGTGGGTCCGGGCCTTCCAGGTTGTGCTTGTAGTTGTCCGTGTCGGTGGGATGCAGGGAGAGGGTGGCGTGCCCGGCCAGGAACAGGGTGCGGCCGGCCTCCTGGCGCAGCTCGGTCCAGGGCGGCAGGGCGGGCGCGTCCTCCAGCACCTCCACCACGCGCCAGACATGGTCGATCCAGCGGCTGGTGGCAGGGCGGCGTTCCGCCACGACGGCCAGGTCGATGCGCAACGTGTCGGGGGTGCCGAAGGCGTCGCTCATGGCCGCGCTCCCAAAAGCAAGGTCGGGGGAATGAACTCCCCCGAGCCCCCTCCTTTTTCTGCCTGTTTGCCGCAGGCTTCAGTGGCACGCTTCGGTGCCGCGCGGAGGCCTACCTCCCGCGCAACCCAAAACTGACAAAAAGAAGATGGGGTTCGGGGAATTCCTTCCCCGACCTTGCGTGCCACCCCTGTCACGACGCGGCCTCCGCCTGCAGCAGCGGCAGGCCGGTCAGCAAGTTCTGCGGCTTCAGGCGTACCCGCTGCGCCGCGTCCATCGCCAGCGCCAGGTACACCGGCTGGCCGGCGGCGCGCGGCAGCACGCGGCTGGGCTCGGTGAACTCCAGCACGCCGAGCCAGAGGATGCGCGCCAGCCGGGTCTGCGACACTTCCTTGCCGTGCCAGAGGTCGTTGGCGAGGGCGGTGGCCTCGGTATCCAGCCCGACATGCCAGGACCAGTTCTGGTCCTCGATGACCATGGCGGGGCGGATGCTCACCTCCTCGCCCATCACATGCGCCAGGAAGCGCTCCAGGGCACGGGCCAGGGCGTGCTGGCCGGGGCGGGTCTCGGCGATGTCCAGCGCGTAGTCATGCGCATCGGCGCGGGCGGCGTAGGGGGCGGGGTCGGGCGCGCCCAGCACGTCCAGCTCCACCTCGCGCGGCGGCGAGCCGGCTTCGGCCAAGAGTTGGCCCAGCGTGCCGAAATCGCCATCCTGCGCGCGGGCATCGACGGTTTCCTCATCCGCCAGCAGCAGCGCGCCCTGGTGAATGGCGGCGCGCTGCGGCCGGAACAGGCATTCGGCGGCGCGCAGGACATACGCATCCTCCACCCCCTCCATCGCGGCGCGGGTGACGAGTTGCGTGAGCATCTGCAGGAACAGCGGCGGCACACCCTGCACGCCGGCGCGATACAGGCCGATCCAGGCAGCCTCCAGCGTCGGGTGCGCCATCACCCGGTCGCGGAAGCCGAGGAAGACCTGCCAGTTCTCGGCGGCATCGGGGTCGGCCAGGCGGGCCAGCGTGGCGGCGTCCACCGGCCGCAGCGGGTCCCGCAACAGGGCGGCGTGCAGCACGCGCTCGGCCTCGCAGGCTTCCTCCGGCGGCAGCAGTTCCGGCCGGGCCAGGAAGGCGCGCCACAAATCGGGCGTCGGCATCAGCCTTCCCTGCGCGTCCCGGTCGCAGAGATGATGGCCGGAGGCGACCCAGAAATCGGGCCACAGGGCGCGGGGAGAGGGAGAGGGAGAGGGAGAGGGAGGGGCGTTCATCGGCGCGCCATCGCGCTCAGGTCGGGGGTCTCCATCGGTTCGTCCTCTCCCTCCACCTCGACCACGCCGAAGACGGGCAGGCTGCCGAAATCATGATGCGGGTTCTCCCGCCGGTGCAGGGTGCGGAAGCGTTCCCGCACCGCGCCATCCTCGATGCTGCGTGCCAGCGCCAGCACGGTGCCGGGCGGATGGTCGCACAGCGATTCCGCGAAGCGGATCTCTTCCTGCGCGGCGGCCTCCGCCGCTGCGTCGTCCGGCGCGCCATAGGCCTGGCGGATATGGCTGGCCAGGGCGGCCACGGCCGCGGCGCGCTGGTCGGGAGTCGCCTCCGCCACCTCCACCAGCGTCGACCAGCCGAAGCTGCCGAGGCCGAGGAAGCCGGCGCGGAAGGCCTGCCGCCGCTTGCCGGCCAGGCCGGCCGGGTCCTCGTCCCAGAAAGCGAAGCCGCCGGGCACGGCCCACTCGCCGGGCTCGGCGGCGGCGTCGAACACCACGGCGTCCGAGGCATCGAGGCGCAGGGTACGGGGCAGGCGCGTCATGGGCTGGTCGCCTCCAATGCGTGGCGGCGGCGCTGGCCGTCGCGCTCCAGCAGCAGGGCGCCGGTACGGGGGTCCAGCGCCCGGCGGGCGCCCTCCATCCAATCCTCCGGCTCCAGCCTCGCCAGGGTCTTCTCGGCCAGGCGGCGGATGCCGTCGTCCTGCCACTCCGCCAGCCCGGCCATTAAATGGCGCGCCCAGGCGGCCACCAGTTCCGGCACCGGCACCTCGGTGAAGCCTTCCTCGCACAGCACGGTCCGGCCGGGGTGCAGGCCTGGCTCCGCCGCCTCCGCCTGCCGCATCCGCAGCCGGACGCCGACGACGATCCAGGCGGGCACAGCGTCCGCTGCCGCGCCCTGCGGCACGGCCAACACGGCCTCGCCGACCTGCCCACCATTCACCAGCAGCGTGGCGGGCCAGCGCAGCGTCACCGGGATTTCCGGTGGGCCGAGCACCACCAGCGCATCGGCCATGGCGTTGGCGGCCGCCAGCAGGGCGGGGTGGGCGGCCTCCAGCGGCGTTTCCGGCTCCAGCACCACCGCGGCGTCGATGCGCCCGGCGGAATCGGCCCAGACCAGGGTGCCGGCGCCATGGCGCGGCGCCATCGCCACAGCCTCGGCCACCGCATCGGCCGCCGCCGTCAGGGCGTGCGGGGTAAAGACGCTGGGCAGGGGCGGCAGGGTGGCGGACGGTTCCAGCGGCATCAGGCCGGCCCCTGGCTCAGAGACTGTTTCAGACATCGGCTGGCTAGGGGCGCGGTCGGGATTCTTCGTGCCGGCGCGGAGGCGGCGCCGGCCCAAGCAGTACCGGCCCGTTGCGCGGCGAGGCAGGGCAACGCCCCGGGGCGTTCCCGCCCCGGTTGTCCCGCTTTCCGGCTGGCGGCCCAAGGCGGCGTGGGCAGAGGCTGTCCTGGCGATCCGGGCATCCAAGCCATATATGCCCGGGTGCATCATCTCGCCACAGCGGCGTGGAAGGGTTCTGCACGATATGGATAACACCACGCGCCGCACGGTCTTCGCCTGCTCCTGCGAGGACACCATGCTGCTGGATGACGGCGCGCTGGCGAAGGGCTGCGGCGGCCGGCTGAAGACGGCCGAGCAATTGTGCCGCAGCCAGTTGGACCGCTTCCTGGCCGCCATGGGCACCGACGCGGTAACGGTGGGCTGCACCCAGGAAGCCCCCCTGTTCCGCCAGGAGGCCGAGACCGCCGGCCATACCGGCCAGCTGGACTTCGTGAATATCCGCGAGCAGGCCGGCTGGTCCGAGGACGGCGCCGCCGCCGGGCCGAAAATGGCCGCCCTGCTGGCCGCCGCCGCCGTGCCCATGCCGCCGACCCCTTTGGTGCCGCTGGCCAGCGAGGGCGTGACGCTGATCCTGGGCCGCGACGCCACGGCGCTGCGCCTGGCCGAGAAGCTGAAGGGCAGCCTGGACCTGACCGTGCTGCTGACCGGGGAGGAGGAGGTGGAACCGCTCCGCCAGGCCGACTACCCGGTGCTGCGCGGCCGCGCCCGCGCCGCCGCCGGCTGGCTGGGGCAGTTCGAGGTGACGGTGGATGGCCATGCCGCCGCCTCCCCCGCCTCCCGCGCCGCCTATCGCTGGGGGCGGGCGCAGGACGGCGCCGTCAGCCGCTGCGACGTCATCCTGGACGTGACCGGCCGGGCGCCGCTGTTTCCGGCCGACGAGGTGCGGCTGGGCTACCTGCGCGCCGCGCCGGGCGACGACGCCGCGCTGGAGCGCCTGGCGACCGAGGCCGCCACCCTGACCGGCGCCTTCGACAAGCCCCGCTTCGTCACCTTCGATGCCGGGCTGTGCGCCCATGCGCGCAACCGCCGCACCGGCTGCACCCGCTGCCTGGACCTCTGCCCCACCGGCGCCATCACCCCCGGCGCCAAGGGTCATTGGGACAGCGTGGCCGTCAGCGCCGAGATCTGCGCCGGCTGCGGCGCCTGTGCCGCCGTCTGCCCCACCAGCGCCATCACCTACGCCCTGCCGCCTTCGGACGCGCTGTTGCGCCGCGCCCGTACCCTGCTGCGCGCCTACCACGCCGCCGGCGGCACCGCCCCCACCCTGCTGCTGCACGGGGAGGACGGCGAGGCGATGTTCGACGCTCTCTCCCGCCACGGGCCCGGCCTGCCGGCGGACGTGCTGCCGCTACGCGTCGGCCAGGTGACGGCGATGGACCTGGCCATGCTGGTCGCCCCCTATGCCTGGGGCGCCGGCTGCGTGCGGGTGCTGATGCCGGGCCGCCGCCCGCATGGCGCCGACGGGTTGCTGGGCAACCTGGATACCGCCATGGCGCTGCTCGGCGGGCTCGGCCTGTTCGCCGGCCCCGGCGCCATCGAGACCGACGACCCCTTCACCCTGCTGGACGCCCTGCACGCCGGCCCCCGCCGCGTGCCCCTGCCGCGCGAGGCCGACTTCCTGCCCATGGGCACGCCACGGGAGATGCTGAAGGCCGCCATGGCCTCCCTGCGCGACGCCATAGCGGTGCCGGCCACCAGCATCGCCTTGCCCGCCGGTGCCGCCTTCGGTGCCGCGCATGTGGCGGATGGCTGCACGCTGTGCCTGGCCTGTACCATGGTCTGCCCCGCCGGCGCCTTCGCCGCCAACCCGGAACGGCCCGAGCTGTCCTTCCTGGAAGATGCCTGCGTGCAGTGCGGCCTGTGCGTCGCCACCTGCCCGGAGAAGGTCATCAGCCTGGAACCGCGCCTGAACCTGCTGCCGGAAGCCGGCGCCCGCCAGGTCGTGCGGCAGGAACAACCGGCGGAATGCGCCGCCTGCCACAAGCCCTTCGGCACCCGCGCCTCGATCGACCGGGTGAAGGCGAAGCTGCAGGCCACCGGCCACTGGATGTTCGCGGATGATTCCCGTCTCGCCCTGCTGGAACTCTGCGAGGATTGCCGCGTCCACGCGGCCACCGACGCCGCCATCGACCCCTATGCCGGCCCAGCCCGGCCGCGGCCCCGCACGGAGGAAGACTACCGGCGCGAGGCGGGCGAACAAGGCTGACGGAAGGCTTCGGGGGAAAGGGAAGGCCAGGGAAGGAATTCCCCGGACCCCTTCTTTTCTTTTTTCGAGTTTTGGGTGGGGGTGGTCTGGCTTGGCCGGCGGGGCGTTTGGGAGGTCCGGGGCTTCCTGCGACTGAGGGGCAACCCGCGTGAGATTTTTGGAAATGGCTGGTGCGTCTGCTTGCTGAGGGCGCGGTCGGAATGCTCGTGCCAGCACGCAGGCGAATGAGAGACATTGGTCCAAGCCACCGACAATGTTGGCGCCGAACGGGTCGTTGCAACCGACGCCACAGGCTTCTGAAACAGCTCCAAGAATTTTCCCGTGCCATGATTCGCCTGTCAGCGACGAATGGCGCTGCGAAACCTCCCCTCGCGCCACCCCTCCATCGTGAAGCGCAACGCCAAACTCGCAGAAAAGAGATGGGGTATGGGGAAATCCTTCCCCAGCCTTCCACCTTCCATCCCGGTCTCAACTCCGCAGGCCGGCCCAGGCGGAACCACCGTGGAAGGGCGCCATCACGCCGTCGCCGCCCGCTCAGCTTACGTCCGTTTCATCTGCGGACGTATCGCGAAACCGCTGGCTGGGGGTGCATGTTGTGCGCCTGTCCTTCAAGGCCCGCATCCCCGATGAACCCTTCCATGTTCTGGCCCCCGCTGCTGCTGGTGGGTTCCAACATCGTCATGACTTTCGCCTGGTACGGCCACCTGAAGCGTCCGGGCTGGGGCATGGCGACGGCGATCGTCATCAGCTGGGGCATCGCCTTCTTCGAGTACTGCCTGGCCGTGCCCGCCAACCGCATCGGGTATGAGAGCGGCGCCTATACGGGGCAGCAGCTCAAGGTGATCCAGGAGGTGATTACCCTGGCGGTCTTCGCCGGCTTCTCGGTGACGGTGCTGGGGGAGCCGCTGCGCTGGAACTATGGGGCGGCGATGCTGTGCCTGGTGGCGGCGGTGGGGTTCATCTTCCTCCCCGCGAAGTAACCGGCAGGGGCGGTCGGTTCTTGCCTGCTCATGCATGGGCAGCCGGTGGCCATGCCAACCCAAGGCATCGGTGGGCGGGGCGCCAATGCGGCCGGCGCCGCTTGTAGGCCAGCCAGCGACGGTGCTGGCGGTTGGCCGCCAAGGCATTCCGCTGGTCCGCCCCCTTGGCCTGCTTCCCGCCAGGCCGTATCCGTCTGCCCATGGCCCAGAATTCGCTCCGCATCGTCACCTGGAACATCAACTCCGTCCGCCTGCGCCTGCCGCTGCTGGCCGATCTGGTGCGGGACCTCGCGCCCGATGTCCTGTGCCTGCAGGAGACGAAGTGCCCGGACGAGTTCTTCCCGCATGAGGGGGTGGAGGCGCTGGGCTTCCCCTACCGCGCCATTCGCGGGATGAAGGGCTATAACGGCGTCGCCGTACTCTCCCGCATCCCGTTCACGGTGCGGCATGACGATCCGGACTGGTGCGCGCGGGGGGATTGCCGCCACCTGGGCGTGGACCTGGACGTGCCGGGCGGGCTGGAACTGCACGACTTCTATGTGCCGGCCGGCGGCGACATCCCGGACCGCGCGGTTAACCCGAAATTCGCCCACAAGCTGGATTTCGTCGCCGAGGCCACCGCCTGGAACCGCGAGCGCGGCCCGACGAAGCGCTCCGTGCTGGTCGGCGACCTCAACATCGCGCCGCTGGAATCCGATGTCTGGAGCCACAAGCAGTTGCTGACCGTCGTCTCCCACACCCCGGTGGAGGTGGAGGCGATGACGGAGTGGCAGAAGGCGGGGGCATGGCATGACGCCATCCGCCACTTCGTGCCGCCGCCGGAGAAGGTCTACACATGGTGGTCCTACCGCAACAAGGACTGGGAAGCCTCCAACCGCGGCCGGCGGCTGGACCATATCTGGGTCAGCGGCGACCTGGTGGGGAAGCTCTCCAGCCACCGCATCCTGAAGCCGGCGCGCAACTGGACGCAGTCCAGCGACCATGTGCCGGTGATGGTGGAACTGGCGCTCTAGGGATGCCTCGGCTGGCGCCGGGTTGATCTGAAGCGAGCGCCGCAGGCGGCGTGAGGGCGCCTTCCCGGACGCTCCGCCGCTTTTGGCAGGACGGCGCTGGCGGCGAGAGCACGTGCTTGCTGCCGCAGGCTCTGCGGGCGTGACGGAGCTCGCCGTTGGGAGGGAACGGGAGGCCCCGGCCTTGCTGCCGGTCCCAGTTGTCGATGGCTACCGACACCGACACCGACACCGACACCGGTTTCGGTCGTCAGATCTGCGTCCTTCGCCCCCGCCTCGGTATCAGCCCTGGCCGCTGGCTGAAGCAGAGCCACGCCAGCAAACGCGAGCCTCCCCTGCGGCAAAAGCCGCTTGCGAGCGGGCAGCGGGTCAGGCAATTGTTATGATATAACATGACTGGACACCACCCGATGCAACGTCGCGCCCTGCTGGCCCTTTCCCTCGCCACACCGTTCCTGGGCCGCGCGGCCCTGGCGCAAGCGGCGCCGCTGCCCGTGGTCGCCTCGTTCTCCATCCTGGGGGACATGGTGAAGCAGGTGGGCGTGGACCGCGTGGCGGTGCGGACCATCGCCGGGCCGGACGTGGATGCCCACAGCTTCCAGCCCCGCCCCTCCGACGCCGAGGCCGTGCGGCAGGCCAGGCTGGTCGTGCGCAACGGGCTGGGCTTCGACACCTGGCTGGACCGGCTGGTCCGCTCCTCCGGCTATCGCGGGACGGTCGCCACGGCCAGCCAGGGCGTCACCCCGCGCGCCATGCAGGACAGCGGCCATGGCGGCCACGGCCATAGCCATGCCCAGGACCCGCATGCCTGGCAGGATTTGCGCAACGGCCAGGCCTATATCCGCACCATCGCCGCCGCCCTGGCCGAGGCCGATGCCGCCGGTGCCGACACCTACCGCACGAATGCCGACGCCTACCTGGCCAGGCTGGCCGCGCTGGACGCCTGGGTACGCGCACAGGTGGATACGGTGCCGCAGCCCCGTCGCCGAGTGGTGACCAGCCACGACGCCTTTGGCTACTTCGCCGTGGCCTATGGCGTCGAGTTTCTGGCCCCGCAGGGCGTCAGCACCGAAAGCGAGCCCTCCGCCGCCGAGGTCGCCCGGCTGATCCGGCTGCTGAAGCAGCAGAATATCTCCGCCGTGTTCCTGGAGAACATGGCCAACCCCGCCACCCTGCAGCGCCTGGCCACGGAAGCTGGCATCACGGTGAAGGGCCGCCTGTTCTCCGACGCCCTCTCCACCCCCAGCGGCCCGGCCCCGACCTATGAGGCGATGTTCCGGCACAATGTCGGGCTGCTGATCCCGGCGATGAAGGGCTGACAGGCGAGGACAGGAAGGAAGGCCGGGGAAGGAATTCCCCGGGCCCCTTCTTTTCTTTTTTCGAGTTTTGGCTGACGTGGCTGTTGAGAGGTTGGTCAGCGTCTCAATGCGCCAGTTCGCGCCGGAGGTCCCAGACTTCAGCGCCTGACGGTTCAGCTCGCGTAGCCATTGTAAAAAAAGCCATCGAAGAGCATCGCTCTCAGGCCCAAGCCCAACGCCAAACGCGCAAAAAAGAAGAAGGGGTCCGGGGAATTCTTTCCCCGGCCTTCCCCTCCAACAAAAATCTTACCATTCCCTCATGTTGCGAGATCACATCGCCCCTCCGCCCATATGAAAGAGCGGGGCAAGGAGGCGCTGCCCGTCCGGCCAGGGCGGAGGGGGGGTTTCCGTGCCCCAGAGCTGCCCCAGTGCTGCGGCAAAGGGGCTGAAGCGAAAGGCCGTGGCCCGGGTGCGGCGGCGGCCTGGGCAACAGCCTGCCTTGCGGGCCTGGTACGGAAAGATTGACTGCGATGCTGACCAGCCTTCCAGACACGCTGCTGGCGACGGCCCTGCTGCTGATCGTCATCAGTGCCATCCAGCCGCTGGCCAGCCGCCTGATGTTGTCCAGCACCGTGTTGCTGGCGGTGGTCGGCGTCCTGCTGGGGGGTGGCGCCACGCTGGTGCTGAACACCTTCCACACCCAGGCGGTGGACGACGCGGCGAAGGTGCTGCTGCACTTTCCTATCAATGCCGAGGTGTTCCTCTACCTCTTCCTGCCGCTGCTGGTCTTCCACGGCTCGCTCTCCATCGACGTACGGCGCCTGGCGCGGGATGCGACGCCGGTGCTGGTCATGGCCGTGGTGGCCGTGCTGGTTACCACCGCCGCCATCGGCTTCGCCCTGGCGCCGATCGCGGAAGTGCCGTTGACGGTGTGCCTGATGCTGGGCGCCATCGTCGCCACGACCGACCCTTCCGCCGTCGTCGGCATCTTCCGGGAAATCGGCGCCAACAGCCGGCTGACGCGGCTGGTGGAGGGCGAGAGCCTGCTGAACGATGCCGCTGCCATCTCCATCTTCACCATCCTGCTGGCGCAGGTGGTCAACCACCAGCCGGTGGATGCGACGGGCGCGGTCAGTAACTTCGTCTTCTCCTTCGCCGGCGGCATCGCCGTGGGCTTCGTGCTGGCGCGGCTGATGGTGGCGGCGGTGCCGCTGCTGGGCGGCAACCGCACCGCGGAAGTCACGCTGACCCTGGCGCTGCCCTACGTGGCCTACATCGTCTGCCACCAGTTCCTGCATTCCTCCGGCGTCGTCGCCGCCGCCGTGGCGGGGCTGACGGTCAGTGCCATGGGGCCTTCCACCTTCCGGCCGCAGAGCTGGCAGTTCCTGCAGGATGTGTGGGCGCAGCTCTCCTTCTGGTCGAGCTCCATGGTGTTCATCCTGGCCTCGATGCTGGTGCCGAAGCTGCTGCTGGGGGCCACGCAGTGGGATGCGGTGCTGGTCGGCGTCGTCGTCATTGCCGCCATGGCGGCGCGCGCGGCGGTGCTGTTCGGCATCCTGCCGCTGCTGGAACGGACCAAGCTGGCGCAACGCGTGCCGACGCCGGCCAAGGCCACCATGCTGTGGGGCGGGCTGCGCGGCGCCATCACCCTGGCGCTGGCGCTCTCCGTCACCGAGAATTACGGCGTCCCCGCCAACGTGCAGCGCTTCGTCGCCATCCTGGCCACCGGCTATGTGCTGTTCACCCTGCTGGTGAACGGCACCACGCTGCGCTGGCTGGTGCGCGCGCTGAAGCTGGACCACCTCTCGGCCTCCGACCAGGCGCTGCGCAACCAGGTGGTCGCCATCGGCCTGGGCGAGGTGCGGGACAAGATGCGCCAGACGGCGGCCGAGTTCGGCTTCTCCGCCCCCGCCAGCAGCCACGCGCTGGAATCCTATGACCGCCGCATCAAGATGGAGACCGCCGCCAATACCTTCGATACCGCGATCGGGGACCGGGAGCGGGTGACGCTCGGCCTGATCACCTTCGCCAGCCAGGAACGCTCCGTGCTGCTGGAGATGTTCGAAGACCAGGTGCTCTCCCGCCGCGTCATGGAGAACCTGCTCTGGACCGCCGAGAGCATGATTGACGGCGCCCGGGCCGAGGGCCGCTACGGCTACATCCAGGCCGCCCGCCGCCGCCTGCAGCCGACGATGCGCTTTGTCTTCGCGCAATGGCTGCACAAGAAGTTCCGCATCGACACGCCGCTGATGCACTGCATGGCGGAGCGGTTCGAGACCTTGCTGCTCACCCACCTCGTCTCCGTCTCGATGAGCCGCTTCATGCACCGGAGGATGGAGCCTGTGCTGGGCCAGCGGGTGACCGAGGTGGTGGGCGACATCGTCGGCCGGCGGGAGGACCTGTTGCAGGACGCGATGGACGTGCTGCGCCTGCAATACCCGGGCTACGCCGAGGCGCTGGAATCCCGCATGCTGCGGCAGATCGGCCTACGGATGGAGGCCGAGGAATATGCCGGCCTGCGCCGCGAATCCCTGATCGGCGAGGAACTGCACGAGGAGCTGATGCGGGGCCTGGACATGCTGCGCAAGCAGATCTCCCGCCCGCTGCAATTCAACATCCAATCCGGCATCGACAACCGGATCAAGGAGTTCGAGGTGTTCAGCGGCCTGCAGGACGCGCTGATGCACGACCTGGCGATGAGCGTCTCCACCCGCTTCGTCGTGCCGGGGGAGCGCATCTATCGCGGCGGGCAGAAGGCTAACTCGGTCTTCCTGATCAGCCGCGGCATGGTGGCGGTGAAGCCCGGCGCCAGCAGCACCGAGGAAGTGGTGCTCGGCACCGGTGAGTTCTTCGGGGAGCGCGAGCTGCTGGACAGCCGCCCGCGCCGCGCCGGCCGCGCCCGCGCCGCCAGCTTCTGCCACCTGCTGGAGCTGAACGCCGCCGACTTCCTGCGCCTGCTGCACGAGGCGCCCGAGATCGCCGTACGCATGGAGCGCATCGCCATGAACCGGCAGCAAGCGGCGGCGGGCACGCCGGCGACGGGGCCGGAAAGCCGGGAATACATGAAGCTCGTCACCTTCGAAGGCGCCGCCCAGCCGGCCGTGCCGGCGCAGGGGGTGGAGACGCGGGCTTCGGCCGAGTAGGACCGGTTGAGAGGGGCGCTGCCCCTCTCAAACTCTCCCCGCCAAAGGCCTGAGGCCTTTGGAAACCCATTTTTTGGGTGCTGCGTGACACAGGTTTTCACGCGCTGACATCTTCGAGAGATCGACGTCGTGGGGGAGATGCGATGAGGACGCTCTCAAACCCTGTCAGGTTGCATGTCCTGCCGCGGCCAGAATCGATCGACCAGGATCGCGTCCCCACAGCCGTCGAGTCGAGCGCGCCTGCCGGCTAATGCCGCCGGCATCCTCTGAATTGTGGGTGCTCGGAACCTTGTCCCCTGCCGGGGGAATTTGAGAGGGCAGAGCCCTGTCTTGCCGCCCGGCGCCTCGAACCAGCCTGCCACACCGCCCATCTATGAAGGGGGCCGACCAGCGCCCCGGGCTGTTCCGCCCTCGCACCTCAGGCAAGGCCGCGCTGAAGCCTGGATGCAGACGAAGGCGGGGATTTCGTGTTAGCGTCGTTCAGGGCACTCCGCACGGGTGCCTCGAACTGGGCTAGAGGAGAGCCACATGGCCTATCGCCGGCTGCTGCTGCCACTGACCGGGACCGCTGCCGGGGAGGCGGCGCTCCATACCGCGCTGATGGTCGCCCGGATCTGGAACGCCCATGTGCATTGCCTGCACGTGCGCGTCGATGCCCGCGACGTGGCCCCGCTGGCGGGCGAAGGCCTCTCCGGCGCCATGATCGAGGAGATGATGGCGGCGACCGAGCGTGAGAGCGGCGAGCGCGCCAACCGCGTGCACGCACTGTTCGAGCGCTTCGTCCAGGGCCGCGACGTCACCATTGCCCTGAATGCCGAGAGCGCGCTGAAGGCCGAGGGCCCGACCCTCTCCTTCGAAAGCATCGCCGGGCGAGAAGAGGATGTGGTGGCGCAGCAATCGCGTCTCTACGACATGGCCGTGGTGCCGCACCCGGAGGCGGATGACGATGTCTCGTCCTCGGACGCGCTGCACGCGGTGCTGTTCGATTCCGGCCGCCCCGTGCTGATCGCGCCGCGCCAGCCGCCGGCCACCATCGGCACCCGCGTCTGTTGTGCCTGGAACGGCACGGCGGAAAGCGCCGCCGCCGTCGCCGCCGCGTTGCCGTGGCTGCACCGGGCGGAGCAGGTGCAGTTGCTGTACTCGGACGACTACCAGCGCCGTGGCCCCGCCGTGGAAGGCATCCAGGCCTATCTGCGCTGGCACGAGATCCAGTCCCAGGCCGTACCCTTCAAGCCGCAGACCCGCGAAGTCGGCGCCGGCCTGCTGGGCGCGGTGCGGGACTTCGATGCGGATTTGCTGTGCATGGGCGCCTATAGCCATTCCCGCCTGCGCCAGCTGATCCTGGGCGGCGTAACCCGGCATGTGCTGGAGAATGCGGACATCCCCGTGTTGATGTGCCGGTGAACTGAGCGTTACGGGCCCCGCACGGCGCGCGCTCTATAGGGCGGCGACATTCGCCGTACCACCCATGCCATGATGAAACGGCCCCGGATTCTAACCTCTCCGGGGCCGTTTCTATGGGAGCGACACGGATTTACGTTCACGTAAACAATCGACACGTTCCGCCTTGCAAATCACTTGTCACCTGCCATCCTGCAGTGCGGTAGCAGAGAGGCGGCGATGCTGACGGACGATGTGAGGTTGCGTGCGGATCATGCAGAACTTCGCTACGGACTGAACCTTCCGCCCGATGCCGCCATCTGGGCCATCCGCCTTCTATTGGGCCGTGAGCCGGAGAGTGACGACGAGGTGCGCCTCCTCTGCACCTGCCAGGATGCGGCAGAGTTGCGCGAGGCAGTGGGGCGCCTCTCCGCACCGGCGGATGTCGACCCCCAGGCGCCGGAGAAGCTGCTGTCAGCCGACCGACAGCACTGGCGTGACATGGCGGATTCACTGCACAGCCGTACCGGCTCACCCACTTCGCTCGACCAGGCAGCCTGGGCCATTCGACTGTTCCTGGACCGCGAGCCTCGGACCTTCGAGGAAATCCGCTATCACCGGCAGCACAAGGATGGCATGGCCCTGCGCCACGCCTTTCTGGACAGCCCTGAATTCGTCAACCGCCGCCTGTGGAAGCAGAAAAAGGATTTCCGCCTGCCGCTGTTCATGCTGCAGCCGCCGGAAGATAGCCGCATCCCCTGGCAATTCAGCCCGCCGACGATGGCGGCGCCCGTGACCCAGGTGGCCACCGAAGGCCAGTTTCACGAACCTGACTACAAGCGGCTAACGGCACTGTATCGAGTGGTTCCCAATCTGCACCGCAAGCAGTGGGAATTCATGTATATCCACCGGGTGCTGGAACAGGCTGGCATGTTGCAGCCCGGCCGAAGGCTGCTGGGCTTCGGCACGGGGAAGGAGCCGTTGCCCGCGGCTTTCACGGCCTGCGGTGCGGAAGTGATGGCGACCGACGCACCGGCGGAGGATGACAACCTGCAAGGCTGGTCCTCCACCAACCAGTACAGCACCAGTGTCGAAGACCTGTTCATGCCGCATCTCGTCTCGCGTGAGGTGTTCGACAAAGGCATCGATTTCCAGCCCGCCGACATGAACGCCATTCCGACAAACCTGCGTGGATTTGATGCCTGCTGGTCCGCCTGCGCCTTCGAACACCTGGGCTCAATCGAGCATGGCCTGCGCTTCTTTCAGAATAGCCTGGAGACGCTGAAGCCGGGCGGCATCGCCGTCCATACCACGGAGCTGAACTACAGCTCGAACGACGAGACATTGGAAAGTCGTGGCCTGTCCCTGTTCAGGCGCCAGGATTTTGAACGACTGCTATCCCGCCTGCTGGATGAGGGGCATGAGGTCGCACCGCTCAACCTGCATCCCGGGACCGGGCCAGCGGACCACCATGTTGATACGCCGCCATGGTCCCTGCCACATCTGCGCCTGGACGCAGGAAAATATGTGACAACGAGCATCGGCATCGTCGCGCGCCGTCGGCGCTAAAGGGACTTACGCTTTGCGGTAAACCCGCTTCAGGGCCGCATCACCCTGTAGCATGTCCGCCGCAAGCGAGCGCGGCGGACACCCCGTAAATGATGTGACCCACATCCCTGGCTGATCCCGCCTGACATCATCTGCAAGGCAGCCGGTTGACGGAAGGCGCGGGCAAACCCGCGCCCCCCTCCTCAACCCGAAGCAGCGGCGGTATCGATCCACCCCACATGCCCATCCGGGCGGCGATACACCACGTTCAGCTGCCCGCTGGCGCGGTTGCGGAACATCATCACCGGCTGCTGGCCCAGATCCAGTCGCATCACGGCCTCGCTGACGGTCAGGCGGGAAATCTCGGTCGGCGTCTCGGCGATGATGGCACCGCCGCCATCCTGCTTGTGCAGCAGGTCGTCATGCTCCTTCGCCGTCAGGCCATCGGCCACGGTACCGTCATCCGGGTGGGCTTCCACCAGCGCGTCGTCCTGGTCGTCCGGTTCCTCGATGGGGCCGGCCAGGATCACCTGGCGCGCGGTCTCGGCCGTCACCGGCAGGCGCTCATCGGCCATGTCGCGGGCATGCTCGTTCACCCGGCGTCGGTAGCGGCGCAGCCGCTTGCCGATATGCTCGGCCGCCACGTCAAAGGCACGGTGGGCATCGGGACCTTCACCCTCGCCCCGCACGCTCAGGCCACGGCCGGCGTGGACGTCGATGGCACATGTGAAGAAGGCTCGGTTCTTTGCAAAGGTGACGCGGGCTTCGAGGGCGTGATCGAAGTACTTCTTCGTCACGGCCTTCAGGCCATCGGAGACATGGACCTTCAGAGCGTCCCCGGTCTCGACCTGCTTCCCAGCGACAGTGATATGCATGGCGAGCTATCCCCTTTCCCAGATTGGGGAGGGGCCGCCCCGGAGGACGGCGAGCGGGCTCTTTCTCTGGCGCTGCACGCGCCCCAGCCCGCGCTCCGGATCAGGCCGGGACGGCCTTCTCCCGTTTGCGCTGCACCGAAGATGGAATGTGCAGCGCCTCTCGATATTTGGCCACCGTCCGGCGGGCGATGTCCACACCTTCTCTCTTCAACATGGCGACGATTGCGTCATCTGAAAGGATGTCGGCGGCAGATTCGGCATCCACCATGGTGCGGATACGGTGCCGGATGGCCTCCGCGCTGAAGGTTTCACCGCCGGTGCCGCCGATCGCCGTGGTGAAGAAGTACTTGAGCTCAAAATTTCCGCGAGGTGTCGCGATGTACTTGTTGGCAGTGACGCGGCTGACGGTGGATTCGTGCATCTCCACCGCCTCCGCCACATCGCGCAGAATCAGCGGACGCAGGTGCGAGACGCCGTGGTGGAAGAACGCGTCCTGCCGGCGGACGATCTCGGCCGAGACCTTCAGGATGGTATTGGCCCGCTGCTCCAGGCTCTTCACCAGCCAGTTGGCGGACTGGTACTGCTCCGCCAGGAAGGCCCGTACCTCCCGGTTGGCGCCGACCAGGGTACGGGCGTGGAAGCCACGGTTGACCAGCACGCGCGGCAGCGTCTCCGGGTTCAGCTCCAGGATCCAGTCAGGTGCATCGGGTTCGGGCGCGATGGGGGCGCGGCGCATCAGCACGTCCGGCACCAGCACCGGGGCGGGGTCGTCATCGAAGCCGGCGCCGGGCTTGGGGTCCAGCCGCTTCAGCTCGGCCACCATCTCGGCCATGTCCTCGGCGTCGACGCCGCAGATGCGCATCAACGCCCGCAGGTCGCGCCTTGCCAGCAGCTCGAGGTTGTCCAGCAGCGCCTGCATGGCGGGGTCCAGCCGGTTCCGCTCCGCCAGTTGCACCGCCAGGCACTCGGCCAGGCCGTGGCAGAACATGCCCACCGGCTCGAAGCGCTGCATGCGGGCGCGGATGGCGGCAACGCGCGCTTCCGCGCAGCCCAGCGCGGCGGCGATCTGCGCATCCGCCACGGAGAGCCGGCCGGCGGCATCCACCAAGGCCAGCAATTGGGCGGCGATCATCCGGTCGGCATGGTCGCGGAAGGTCAGCCGCACCTGCTCGGCCAGCTCCTCCCGCAGGTTGCGGCGGCGCTCTGCGGCCAGTTCGTCGATGCCGCGGTCGTCATCGGCGAAGTCGGCACGGCCGCCGCGCCCGGGGGCCTCGCTGCTGTCGTAGACATTGCTCCAGTCGCCGATATCCAGCGGCGCCTCGGCCTCCGCCGGCAGGGTGGCGGCGCCGGTGCTGTCATAGCTATCGGGCTGGGCGGGGGTGGCCACGGGCTGGGCCTCGCCGAAGGCTTCCCGCGCCCGCTGCTGCGCCTCGGCGCCCGGCTCGGCGGCGCCTTCGTCGCGCTCCAGCAGCGGGTTGCGCTCCAGCTCCTCCTCGATGAAGGCCGTGACCTCGATGTTGGAGGATTGCAGCAGCTTGATGGCTTGCCGCAATTGCGGCGTCATCACCAGCGACTGGGTGTGGCGCAGGTCCAGACGGGGGCCGATCGCCATCGTCGCAGCCCTCAGGGGCGGGGGGTCGCGGCCGCGCGGCGCGGCCCGACCCTGCTGCAGCATGACGGACAAGGGCGGAGGCGCCGGGAAGCCCGCATCATGCGATCACCCACGCGAGCGGCGTCTGCGGGGCGGCATCCCGGCCACCCTTACAGGCTGAACCGTTCGCCGAGGTAGACGCGGCGCACGCCTTCATGCGCCACGATATCCTGCGGCGTGCCTTCCATCAGCACCTGCCCGTCATGCAGGATGTAGGCGCGGTCGATGATCTCCAGCGTCTCCCGCACGTTGTGGTCGGTGATCAGCACACCGATGCCGCGGTTCTTGAGGTGCTTCACCAGGTCGCGGATCTCGCCCACCGCGATGGGGTCGATGCCGGCCAGCGGCTCGTCCAGCAGGATGTAGGCGGGGTGGGTGGCCAGCGCGCGGGCAATCTCGCAGCGCCGCCGCTCACCGCCCGAGAGCGCCAGGGCGGGAGCCCGGCGCAGATGCGCGATGCCGAATTCGGCCAGCAGAGAGTCCAGCATCTGCTCCCGCCGGGCGCGGTTCGGCTCCACCACCTCCAGCGCGGCGCGGATATTGTCCTCCAGGCTTAGGCCCCGAAAGATGGAAGCTTCCTGCGGCAGGTAGCCCAGGCCCATGCGGGCGCGGCGGTACATCGGCAGGGTGGTGACGTCCTGCCCGTCCATGAACACCCGGCCCTCATCCGGCCGGATCAGCCCGGTGATCATGTAGAAGCTGGTGGTCTTGCCGGCGCCGTTGGGGCCGAGCAGCCCGACCGCCTCGCCCCGCTTCACGCTGAGGGAGACGCCGCGCACCACCGGCCGCTTCTTGAAGCGCTTGCCGAGGCCGATCGCCACCAGGCCGGAATCGCCCGGCACCACCTTCAGGTTGGGGGCGGGCAGGGTGACGCCGGAAATGGTATCGCTCATCGGCTCTGGCCCTGCTGGTTCTGGCGTGGCTGGGCCCCCGGGGCCTGCAAGGCATCCCGGCTCTGCTGGTTGGGCACGATCAGGCCCTGCACGCGCTGGCCCGGCGTATTCACCAACCGGGCGACCCCGCTCCGCATATTCACAATGGCTTCCTGACCGTTCAGCTGGTTCTCGCCCCGGGTGATGCGCACGCCACCCAGCAGCCGCGCCATGCCAGTGACGGCGCTGTAGACACCCCGGTCGCCGCGCACGACTTCCGTGGGGGTGCGGATCTCAACATTCCCGAAGGCCTCGACACGCTCCAGCTGGCTGCCGGCGCCGGGTACCTGGCGGGGTGCGCCCGGGGTAGCGGCGGCATTCGCCGGGCGCTGCGCCGCGGCCGGGGCGGTCTGCCCCTGCTCCAGGAAATAGCCCACCAGCGTATCGGCCTGGATGCGTCGGTTGTCGCTGGTCACGACCACGGCGGCGCCGCGCGCGACGGACATGCGGCGGCCCGGCCAGTATTCCAGGCTGTCCCGCGCCGTCAGCACATCGGTCGGCGTGGTCAGCTTCAGGCCGTTGCCGGTCAGCACCATCACGCCCTGGTCCATGTCGTACACGGCGCGGTCGCCCACGGCGGTATCGGTCGCGGTGCTGATGCGGACATGGCCTTCCGCTTCCAGCCGCCAGATCTCGTTGCCGCCGCTCGGCCCCTCGGCCACGGCGGAAGGCGCGCCGGGTGCGGGCGCGGCCGGGTTCTGGCCGGCACGCGGGCGGTAGCGGGCGATCAGCCGGTCGCCCTCCAGCGTCACGCCCTCGCGGATCGCGCGGGCATTGCCGCGGGCGATGACGACCTGCTCGGCCTGCCGCCACTCGATGCCATCGGTGGAGGTCACGTCCACCGGGCCGCCCTGGGTCATGTCCAGCGCCTGCGCGGCAGCCGGGGCTGCCAGTGGGCCGGCCGCCAGCGCCATCAGCCCGGCGGCCAGGACAGGAGTGAGCAGGGGGGCAAAGCGGCGGGCCATCATTGGCGCCCTTCCAGGATCGCGTGGCTGCGGCCGGTGAAGATCACCACCTGGCCACGCTCCCGCAGCCGGAAGCCCTCGGCCTCCAGCGTGCCGAAGGGGCCCTGGGCGGTGGTCGGGCTGTCGCTGTCCGCCTCGGCGGCATGGACGTCGATATGGGCGGCTTCGGTCTTCATCGTGGTGCCGTTGTCATGCCAGAGCGTGACATTGCCCTGCAGGTTCAGCTGGCTCTGCGGGCGGTCGTACTGGCCCTGGTGGGATTCCAGCAGCATCCAGGCGCCGTTGGTCAGCAGGATGTCCGCGCGCGGCTGCGTCAGGTCGATCAGCCCGCTCTCATCCCGCTGCACGGCGGAGGTGGCGGTGACGTTGTAGGGGCGGTTCTGCTCGTCCACGCCTTGGTAGCGGGCGCCGGAAATCCGCATCGCATCCGCCGTGGTCTGGCTGACGCGGCGGAAGGCCATGCGGCCGCGATCCTCCGCGCTGTCGAACTCCGGCCACAGGGCGACCGCCGCCAGCAAAGCCAGCGCGCCGACCGGCAGCAGCAGCTTGGCCAGCTTCACCAGTGCGCGGCGGCGGGCGATGGCGCCCGTCGTCACCTGCACCCGCGCGCGGGACGGCAGCAGGGTGCGGCGGTTGCCGGAGCCACGCTCGATGCCGGGGGCGGCCAAGCTGTCACGCGGAGGGAAAGAGAGCTTCATGCACCTGGGCCAAGTGGCTTGGCCGGCGCGGCGGCGGAGGCCTGGCGGGGCCCACGCGGCACAGCTTGCGGCCAGCCGGAATGGAGAAGAGTAATCCTCACTCCCCCATGTATGGGGTCGCGGGTGGAGTGGGTCAACGCAGGAGTGGGCGCGGCCCTACCAAAAACCGTGCCAACAGTTTGACACAATCGGGAGTTGCGGAGGGTCGTCGGCACTTTGTCCCCGCATTGGCTGTCGGCTTTCTCGGGCCGTTCATGACAGGTCTCGACTACCGTCGTTAGGAAGAACGGCCTGGCGCCATTGAGGGGGCTCTGCTCCCTCAAACTCCCCTGGCAGGGGATACGATCCCTGCACCCGCGATCTGTTGAGGCGGTGCCGTGCTCAGAAGGCCATGCCCCGAGAACCATCACATCAGCCGCCGACCCAACTCGGCCAGACCAACCCAAACGGGTTTCCAAAGGCCTCAGGCCTTGGCCAGGAGACTTTGAGACGGGCAGCGCCCCTCTCAGGAGCGCGCCGGCCTGGCTCAGTGCGCGAAGATATCCGGGTCCTCGTAGCCCATTAGGTCCAGTTGCCCCCGTGCGGGCAGGAAGCGGAAGCAGGCCTCGGCCAGTTCCAGCCGTCCCTCGCGAATCAGCAGCCCTTCCAGGCGCGCCCACAGGGCATGCAGGTACAGCACGTCGGACGCCGCATAGGCCAGTTGCTCCGGCGTTAGTTCCGGCGCGCCCCAGTCGGAGGATTGCTGCTGCTTGGAGATATCGACGCCCACCAATTCCCGCAGCAGGTCCTTCAACCCGTGCCGCTCGGTGAAGGTGCGCACCAGCTTGGCGGCGACCTTGGTGCAGCGGACCGGCGCCACCTCCACCCCCAGCGCCTGCCGCAGGATAGCGACGTCGAAGCGGGCGAAGTGGAACAGCTTTACCTGATCGGGATTGGCCAGCAGACGCTTCAAGTTGGGGCAATCAGCGCCGCGCCCACCCAGCGTTTCGGGGATGATCTGCACGCAATGCGCGTTGCCATCTCCCGCCGAGAGCTGGACGAGGCACAACCGGTCCCGATGCGGGTTCAACCCCATCGTCTCGGTATCGATGGCGACGACAGGACCGAGGTCCAGGCCGTCCGGCAGATCATGTTTGTGGAGCTTGATCATGGTGCCTGACTTGGTGGCGTTGGGGGCGAAAAGGGTCTGTCCCATTCTCGCATTCCCTGCCTTCCAGTCGGCCCCTCATCAACTGGATGAGGGGAATATGCCCAGGAAAGGACTCGAACCTTCACACCCTTGCGAGTACTGGCACCTGAAGCCAGCGCGTCTACCAATTCCACCACCTGGGCAAGGGGTCGAATACGCCGTTTGGCGTGGACGGGCTTTTATGGGCGGCAAAGGCCGCCGTCAAGCGACCTCCGACAAAAATCTGCAACCTCATTCACACCGTCCATCACGGTCATGCAGGGCGCTGCATCGCAGGGCCGGAAGCGCCCGACTATCTGTGCTAGCGACACGCACAGGACACCCCACGCCATGATCGATATCCGCCCCTTCGCTAGCCTCGGCGCCGCCCGGCACGGCTGGCTGAACGCCCGCCACCACTTCGCCTTCGGCCAGTACCGGAACCCGGACCGGACAAGCTGGGGCCGCGTGCGCGTCTGGAACGATGACGAGATCGCCGCCGGCACCGGCTTCGACCCGCATCCTCACCGTGACATGGAAATCATCACCTATGTCCGCCAGGGCGCCATTACCCACCGGGACAATCTGGGCAACGAAGGCCGCATCGTCGCCGGCGACGTGCAGGTGATGAGCGCCGGCAGCGGCGTGGTGCATTCCGAATACAACCTGGAAGACGAGACCACCGCCCTGTTCCAGATCTGGATCATGCCGGACACGCTGGGCGCCAAGCCGCACTGGGGCACCAAGCCCTTCCCGCGCACCACCGGCCAAGGCTTCGTCACACTGGCCAGCGGCCAGCCCGATGCCGGCGACGCCCTGCCCCTGAACGCGGATGCCAACCTGCGCGCCGCCACCCTGGCCGCCGGCGAAGCCACCACCCTGGCCTTGCCCGCCGGCCGCGCCGCCTACCTGGTGGTGGCGAAAGGCGCAGCCACCGTGAACGGCCTACGCCTGGACGAACGCGACGCCGCGGCGATCGTGGCCGAGGCGACGCTGACCATCCTCGCGGACGCCGAGGGGGCCGAGCTGGTGCTGGTGGACACGGAGGAATAAGACAAAGAAAAGGCCGGGGAAGGAATTCCCCGGACCCCTTCTTTTCTTTTTCGAATTTTCGGACGTGGCTGTTGAAGGGGCGCGCCGGGAGATACGGTTGGGTGCGCCGGAGGTCCTAGACCTCCGGCGACTGACGTTTCAGCCCGCGTGGCCCATTATTAAAATCATCAGAAGAGCCCGTTCTCAGTCCTGAAGCGCCACGCCAAACTCGCAGAAAAAAAGAAGGGGTCTGGGGAATTCATTCCCCAGCCTTGCCGCTTCCTTGCCAACCCCCACGCTACCCCTCCACCGTCGCCCAGATCGGTTCTTTTAGCTTCGCGACGAACGCAGCGTGGGTGGCCAGTTCGGCCTCGGTGGGAATGATGGGGCGCGGGGTGCGGTGGACTGGCTCGGCTTCCAGCAGCACCGGGCCGGTGGTCTTGGCCATGCGGGCTGTCGCCAGTTCGAAGCCTGGCTGTTTGCCGCCCATCAGTTCCAGGTAGACCTGCGCCAGCAGTTGCACGTCCAGCAGCGCGTTGTGCGAGGTGCGCATGGAGTTGTCGATGCCGTAGCGCCGGCACAGCGCGTCCAGGCTGTTGGGCAGGCCGGGGAAGCGCTTCTTGGCCAGCATCAGCGTATCGACCATGCGGCTGCGCGGGATGGGCGGCCGGCCGGCGCGCTTGAACTCGTGGTCGAGGAAGTTGAAGTCGAAGCTGGCATTGTGAGCGACGATGGGGTCGTCGTCCAGGAACTCCAGCAGCGCGGGCAGGATCTCGGCGAATTTCGGCTTGCCGATCAGCATTTCGCGCGTGAAGCCGTGGATGCGGCTGGCTTCCTCCGGCACATCGCGCTCGGGGTCGATGACGACGTGGAAGGTCTGGCCGGTGGGCACCAGGTTGACCAGTTCCACCGCCGCCACCTCCAGCACGCGGTCTCCCGTGGCGGGGTCCAGGCCAGTGGTCTCGGTATCCAGGACCAGGGTGCGGCTCATCGCATTCTCCTCAACAACGCCAGGATGTGGCGACGGCTGGTATGGCGGGACAAGCCCGTATGGATCACGGCATCCGCCCGGGCCCGGCGCAGCCGGTCCGGCATCTGCCGCTTCAGGATGGAGGCCAGGCGGGCCTTGTTCATGTCCGGCCGGGCCAGCACCCGCGCCCGCTGGATGGAAGGGGGGGCGGAGACGACGACGACAGCATCGCAGCGCCGTTCGCCGCGTGTCTCGAACAGCAGGGGTATGTCCAGCACCACCAAAGGGCGGCGGCGGCGGCGGGCGGCGGCCAGGAAGCGGCGTTCCTCCGCCCGCACCAGCGGGTGCACGATACGCTCCAGCCGCCGCAGGGCAGCGCGCTGGCCGTGCGGGTCCTCGAACACCGCTTGGCGCAGGGCTTCGCGCACCACCACGCCGTCCCGCACCGCGTCCGGGAATGCGGCGGCGATCGGTGCCACGGCGCGGCCGCCGTGCGCCTGCAGGGCGTGCACGGTGGCATCCGCATCGAAGACCGGCACGTGGTGGCGGCGGAAGGTGGCCGAGGCGGTGGACTTCCCCATGCCGATGCCGCCGGTCAGCCCGAGCACCTTGACCACCGGGTGCTACCGGCCCCGGGGAATGTCGGCGGCGACGAAATGCCGCAACTCGGCGTCCACCACCGGCATCACGCCGAACCACTCGGCGAAGCCCGGGCGCGCCTGGTGCAGCAGCATGCCCAGCCCGTCCACACCGCGCAGCCCGCGTGCCCGCGCCGCCGCCAGCAGCGGCGTCTCCAGCGGTACGTAGACGGCATCCGCCACCACGGCACCCGCTGGCATGGGGGCGAGGTCGATCTCCAGCGGCGGCTGGCCTTCCATGCCCAGGCTGGTGCTGTTCACCAGCAGCATCGCATCCGCCAGCGGCGGGGTGGCGGAGACCTCGACCGGGCCATCCAGCCCGGCGGCCAGTTCCTCCGCCCGCGCCAGGCCGCGGTTGACGATGGTCAGCTTCGGGCAGCCGGCCTGCAGCAGCGCCACGGCAATGGCCCGCGCCGCGCCGCCAGCGCCCAGCAGCACCGCCGGGCCATCGGCCGCCCGCCAGCCGGGTGCCTGTTCCGCCAGGCTTTCCGTGAAGCCGAAGCCATCGGTGTTGGAACCGTGGATGCGCCCGTCCCGGAACACCAGCGTATTGGCCGCGCCCATGCGGCGGGCGATGTCATCCACCTCGTCGCACAGCGCGAAGGCGGCTTCCTTGTGCGGGATAGTGACATTGACACCGCGGAAGCCCAGCGCCACCAGGGCGCGCACCGCGCCGGCAAAATCCTCCGGCGCCACGGGCAGCGGCAGGTAGGCGCCATCGATGCCATGCCGGCGCAGCCAGAAGCCATGCAGGCGGGGGGAGCGTGAATGGGCCACGGGCCAGCCCAGCACCCCGGCCAGCCGGGCCTTGCCGGTCAGCATCGCGCCCACCGGTATCGGGCTGGCAGGCGCGGCATCACCCGCTCGCTGGCACCGAGCGGCCGCGCCGCCTTCCGCCAGGGCCGAAGCAGCAGGCGCCGGACCAGGAAGCCCAGGGTTCGGATCGGTCGTCATGACCCCATCCATTCGGCTGCCGGGCCGTCCGGGTCAACCGGCAACGCGCCGGGCCCGCCGGGCATTTTCACCCGCCGGCCGGAATGCGCCCCTGGCAATCCGCCGCCCGCGATGCCACCACTTCACCCGACGAAGAACTCACGAGGACCACCCATGACGCGTGCCTTGCAGGTCGCGGTCCAGATGGACCCGATCCAGAGCATCAATATCGACGGCGACAGCACGTTTGTTCTCATGCTGGAAGCGCAGTCCCGTGGCCACACCCTCTGGCACTACCACGTCAAGGACCTGACCCTGGCCAACGGCAAGGTCCTGGCCCGGATGCAGCCCGTGGAAGTCCGCCGGGAGAAGGGCAACCACTTCACCCTGGGCGAAGCACGGGAAGTGGACCTCTCCACCATGGACGTGGTGCTGATGCGCCAGGACCCGCCCTTCGACATGGCCTACATCACGGCCACCCATATCCTGGAGATGATCCACCCCAAGACCCTGGTGGTGAACGACCCGGCCAGCGTGCGCAACGCCCCGGAAAAGCTGTTCGTGATGCAGTTCCCGGACCTGATGCCGGACACCATCATCACCCACGACCCGCTGGAAGTGCGCAAGTTCCGGGAGAAGCATGGCGACATCATCGTCAAGCCGCTGTTCGGCAACGGCGGTGCCGGCGTGTTCCACCTGCGGCCCGAGGACAGCAACCTCAACTCCCTGCTGGAACTCTACGCGGAGAAATCGCGCGAGCCGCTGATGATCCAGAAATACGTCCCTGCGGTGCGGGAAGGCGACAAGCGCATCATCCTGGTGGACGGCGTGCCGATGGGCGCCATCAACCGCGTGCCCGCCGCCGGCGAGAGCCGCAGCAACATGCATGTCGGCGGCCGCCCGGAACAGATCGCCCTGACCGAGCGCGACAAGGAAATCTGCGCCCGCATCGGGCCGGAACTGAAGAAGCGCGGGCTGATCTTCGTCGGTATCGACGTGATCGGGGACTACCTGACGGAAATCAACGTGACCTCGCCCACCGGCCTCCAGGAAATCGCCCGCTTCGATGGCGTGCAGCTGGAGAAGGCGATCTGGGATGCGATCGAGGCGAAGCGGGCCTGATTGGCAGGGGTGGTAGGCTGGGGGCGCTGCCCCTAGACCCCCGCCGGGGTGGAAGGTCCACCCCGGACCCCGCTGTCAGTTTTCCCCCGAACTTGGCGATGGCGCGGTAGCGCATTCAGAAGGCCGCAGAGACGCTACCTCGGTGGCTAAAGGGCGGCGGCCCTGGGCAGGACGCGGGACCCAGGTGCAGTGAGCGGTGGCTGTGGCAGGCGCCGGAGCACACGCTATGATCCCGCTTTCCGTGTTCCTATACCTTGAGGCCTAGAGGCTGTTATGGACCACCCATAAACAGCTGAAATTGCTTGACTTTCTATATAAGGGCTCGGCGCGGAAAGCCTGCAAAATCAAGCTTCTAGCGGCAGGTCCATAACAGCCTCTAAGCGTTGTGCTGGCCGCAAGCGGGTTCAAAGTATTCCTAAAAGCTGCGCAGGCTACAGCGTCACTCGCCAAGAAATCCCGGTTCTTTGCGGACGCGCTTGTCTGAAACTGATGTCGGGGTCTGGGGTGGCACTGCCACCCCAGCGGGGTCCAGGGGCAGAGCCCCTGGCAGCGGCCGATTTGGAACTCCTGTCACTGACAGCTTCCACGGCCCCTCTCTGACGCCTGCGCAAGGAAGCCGCGCAGGCTGAAGCAGCAGCCTACCAACAATCACCGGCCTTCTGAAAACTGACGGCGGGGTCTGGGGTGGCACTGCCACCCTGGGGGGTCCAGGGGCAGCGCCCCTGGCGGATGCGCGCCCAGCGAATCAGCGCAGCACCGCCCCGTGTTGCCGCAGGAAATCCAGCAGGGGCAGCATCGGCAGCCCCAGGATGGCGGCGTGCTCGCCTTCCACCTTGCGGAACAGGTGCATCCCCAGCCCTTCCAGCCGGTAGGCGCCGACCGAGTGGGTGATGGCGTCGCCTTCTTCCGCCAGGTAGGCGTCGAGGAACTCGTCGGAAAACTCGCGCATCGAAAGGTGGCAGACCGCCGCGTGGTGCCAGATACGGCTGCCGTGGCGCCAGCAGACCACGGCGGAGATCAGCTCATGCGTCCGGCCGCGCAGGGCCTGCAGCTGGGCGCGGGCACCGGCCAGGCCTTCCGGCTTGTCGAACCACCGGCCTTCGCACACCACCAGGGAGTCCGCGCCAATCACCAGGGCCTCCGGCTGCTCCGCCAGCAGGCGGCGGGCGATGCGCTGGGCCTTGGCGTCGGCCAGCATCACGGCGGCCTCGGCCGGCGGCATCTGCTCGGCCTGGGCGGATTCCTTCAGGCTGGCTTCGTCCACCGCCGCCGCCCGGGCCTCGAAGGGCAGGCCGGCGGCGCGCAGCAGCGTGGCGCGGGTGGCGGAGGAGGAGGCGAGCACCAGCGGCGGTGCGCCCGGCGCCAACATCATGCGCCGATCCCCCCAACGGGCGGGCCGCCGGCGCCGCGGCGGGCATGCCAGGCCTCCATCAGCTGCAGCACCGTGGCGGCGGTTTCCTCTATCGAGCGGCGGGTGACGTCGATCACCGGCCAACCGTGGCTGGTGCACAGCCGCCGGGCAGCCAGGATCTCGGCCTTCACCGCCTCGTGGTCGATATAGTCGTTGGTGTCCTGCCGCACGCCCCCGGCGCCGATGATCTTCAGCCGGTGCCGGCGGATCTCAATCAACGCCCCCACGTCGATGGTCAGGCCGATCACCGGGCAGGGGCTGTCGTCCAGCTCCGGCGGCAGGGGGGAGGTCGGGACAATCGGCACATTAGCGGCTTTGACGCCGCGATTGGCCAGGTAGAAGCAGGTCGGTGTCTTGCTGCTGCGGGAGACACCGACGAGCACGCAATCGGCTTCCTCGATCCCGGCCACGCCCTGGCCGTCGTCATGCGCCAGCACGTAGTGCATGGCGTCGATCCGGCGGAAATAATCGGCGTCCATCACGTGCTGGGCGGCGCGCTTCTCCCGCGCCTGCTCGCCGATCTCGGCCTGCAGCAGGTCGATCACCGGGTCCAGCACCGACAGGCAGGTGACGCCCATCTGCTTGCAGACCTCCTCCAGCGAGTGGCGGAGCGAGCGGTCGACCAGGGTGAACATCACCGGCCCGGGCTCCGCCTTGATCCCCTCCAGCACCTGTTCCAGCTGGAAGCGGGACCGGACGAGGGACCAGCGATGGTACAGCACATGCGGGTCCGGGAACCGCGCCAACACGGCGCGCGCCATGGAGTTCAGCGTCTCTCCGGTGCTGTCGGAAACGAGGTGCAGGTTGAACGAGCGGTTCGGCATCGGCTTCCGGTCAGGCAGGTGTGGGAATCATGGGGACGGGGGTGGGAGTCGTGGACAACTTCTGGCCTATGAGGGGGTCCCTGGGTGAGTCGGGGATGGAAAGCACATTCTGCTCCCCCTGGGGGTTTTTGTTGGGAACGGTCGGTTCGAATCTCCCATAACCGGCGCAACCCCGCGGAAAAGCTGGGTTTTCTAGTGAGCCTCGCCTGTGGAGGAGACTGTGGATGAAATGCGCCGCCGATTGCGTCCCCCTTATCCACAGGGTCTATCTACCCCCCCACTTTTCTTAAAGACTCTTTTTCTATGAAAGAGGGCCCATGGACCCTGTGCAAAAGCCCCTCCTGCGTGCCCTGACCGGGGAGGCCGTCTGGCCCCCGCCCTTCTGGCTGATGCGCCAGGCAGGCCGCTACCTGCCCGAGTACCGCCTGCTGCGTGCCCAGGCGGGCGATTTCATCGCCCTCTGCACCACGCCCGAGCTGGCGGCCGAGGTGACGCTGCAACCGCTGCGCCGCTACGGGATGGATGGCGCCATCCTGTTCAGCGACATCCTGATGCTGCCCTGGGCCATGGGGCAGGGGCTACGCTATGCAGAGGGGGAAGGCCCGCTGTTGGACCCCATCCGCGACGCCGAAGGCCTGGCGCGGCTGGACCCCGCCGGCATGGGCGCGCGCATCGCCCCCATCATGGAAACCGTCGCCCGGGTGAAGGCGGGGCTGGAGCAGGAAGCACCGAAGACCGCGCTGATCGGCTTCGCCGGCAGCCCGTTCACCGTCGCCTGCTACATGGTGGAAGGCCGGGGGGGTGGCGAGTTCATGACCGCCCGCCGCCTGGCCTATTCCGACCCGGCGCTGTTCGGCCGGCTGATCCGGCTGCTGGTGGACACCACCGTCGAATACCTGCTGGCCCAGGCCGCGGCGGGCGCCGAGGCCCTGATGCTGTTCGACAGCTGGGCCGGCCTGCTGCCCCCCGGCCAGTTCCGCCGCTGGAGCATCGAGCCCTCCGCCGCCATCGTCCGAGGCATCCGCAAGGTGCTGCCGGATATCCCGCTGATCGGCTTCCCGCGCCTGGCGGGGCCGTTGCTGCCGGAATACGCGCTGCGCACCGGCGTCAGTACCGTGGCGATGGATACCGGCATGGACCCGCGCTGGGCCGCCGCCAACGTGCCGGCGGAATTCGGCCTGCAAGGCAACATGGACCCGCAGGTGCTGGTGGCGGGCGGCGCGGCAATGGAAGCGGAAGCGCGCTCCATCCTGGCAGCGATGCGCGGCCGGCCCTTCGTGTTCAACCTGGGCCACGGCATCGTGCCGCCGACGCCGCCGGAACATGTGGCGGCCCTGGCGCGCCTCTTGCGGATGGGGTGAGGCAGGGCGGCTGGGGCCGGGCCACCAGGGGCGCTGCCCCTGGACCCCGCTAGGGTGGCAGGGCCACCCCAGACCCCGCCGTCAGTTTTCTCAGGTGCCGGTTCGTTGAGGGGTTGGTGACCCTGGCGACTTAGAAGCTGTTTTAAGAGCCTTCCGGGTCGGTCAAAGCGGGCTTCTTCGCGCCAGCTTTATCGGTGGCTTGGCCCATTATCCCTGCATGACCTCAGTGCTGGCACGAAACATTCCAGCAGCGCCCTCAGCCAGCAGACTTCTGAAACAACGTCTAAGAGACTGTTTTAAAATCCTGTTTGGTCGGGCGCGCTGGTCCTTTCCAAGTCGGCAGCTTGGCCTGCGTTTTGCAGCGCCTGCGTGCTGGCACAAGATTTCTACCATCCCACCAGCAGACTGCTGAAGAAGCCCCGGGGCCGCAGCGCGCGTCGTTTCATAGAATTCTTTGAACGCGCTCTTGGCCCAGCGCCGCACCAGGGCAACAAGCCCCGGAAAAACTGGCAGCGGGGTCCGGGGTGGACTTTCCACCCCGGCGGGGGTCCAGGGGGCAGTGCCCCCTGGCAGCGCGACGCTCCTTAGCGAACCCGCGCCGTGGTGGCGTCGGGTGGCGCGACCGCGTTGAATTCATCCGAGAAGATGTCGCGGTCCTTGGTTTCCGGCACGAAGAAGACGCCGATCACCACGGTCGCCAGCGCAATGACCACGGGGTACCAGAGCCCGTAATAGACGTCGCCGGTCTGTGCGATCATGGCGAAGGAGGTGGCTGGCAGCAGCCCGCCGAACCAGCCGTTGCCGATATGGTAGGGCAGCGACATGGAGGTGTAGCGGATGCGGGTGGGGAACAATTCCACCAGCGCCGCCGCGATCGGGCCGTAGACCATGGTGACGAAGATCACCAGGATCGTCAGCACGAAGATGGAGACGATGACCTGTTCCCGGAACAGGTCGAACGGGTGCGCCATCTTCACGACGGACGGGTTGGAGGCCGGCGGGTAACCGGCGGCGGTGACGGCTGTGCCCAGGGCCTGGACGAAGTTGGGCGTATTGGCCGGGATGGCGGTCTGGCCGATCCGCACCGTGGCGACGCTGCCGGCGGGCGCGTTCTCGACCGTGTAGTTCACCGAGAGGCGCGCCAGCGCGGATTTGGCGATGTCGCAGCTATTGGTGAAGCGGGCGGTACCGACCGGGTTGAACTGGAAGGAGCAGTCGGCCGGGTCCGCCGCGACGACCACCGTGATGTCCCGGTGTGCGGCATGCAGGGCCGGGTTGGCCTCGGCGCTGAGCAGCTTGAACAGCGGGAAGTAGGTCAGCGCCGCCAGCAGGCAGCCACCGAGGATGATGGGCTTGCGGCCGATCTTGTCCGACAGCCAGCCGAACAGCACGAAGCCGCCGGAGCCGAGCAGCAGGCCCCAGGCGATCAGCAGGTTGGAGGTGTAGCCATCCACCTTGAGGATCGTGTTGATGAAGAACAGCGCGTAGAACTGCCCCGTGTACCAGACCACCGCCTGGCCGGCGACGAGGCCGAACAGGGCGATGATGGCCACCTTGGCGTTCTTCCACTGGCCGAAGGCCTCCGTCAGCGGGGCCTTGGAGCCGGTGCCTTCCTCCTTCATTTTCTTGAAGGCAGGGCTTTCGTTCAGCTGCAGCCGGATCCAGACCGAGATGCCAAGCAGCAGGATCGAGACCAGGAACGGGATACGCCAACCCCAGTCCAGGAACGCCGCCTCACCGAGCGCGGAGCGGGTGAACAGGATCACCAGCAGCGAGAGGAACAGGCCACCCGTGGCGGTGACCTGGATGAAACTGGTATAGAAGCCGCGGCGGCCATTGGGTGCGTGCTCGGCCACATAGGTCGCGGCGCCGCCATACTCGCCGCCCAGCGCCAGGCCCTGGAGGCAGCGCAGGACGATCAGGATGATGGCGGCGGAGATGCCGATCTGGTCCGAGGTCGGCAGGATGCCGACGATAAAGGTGGAGGCACCCATGATCAGGATGGTGATCAGGAAGGTGTACTTACGCCCCACCAGGTCCCCCAGCCGGCCGAACACCAGCGCGCCGAAGGGCCGCACCAGGAAGCCCGCCGCGAAGGCCAGCAGGGCGAAGATGTTGCGGGTGCCCTCGGGGAACTGGCTGAAGAACTTGGCCCCGATGATCACGGCCAGTGAGCCGTAGAGGTAGAAATCGTACCACTCGAAGACAGTGCCGAGGGAGGAGGCGATGATGACCTTCCTCTCCTCGCGCGTCATGGGCCGGGTTGCGGCCGCGGCGGTTGCGGATGGCATTGGTCGAACGAGTCCCTGCCCTGTCCCGGTATCTGTGCCCGGGATCGTGTTGACGGTCTTTGTCAGCGCGCCCGCGTCTGCGGCGGGTCGGGGCCCTGGCCGGTGCCAGTGGAACTTGTCCGATGACGAGACGAGCCGGGCCTTGAGCGGAGTGTGACGCTGCCTGTGGGCCGGGCGGAATCATTGATGCAACGCGGAACGAAATATCACAAACTTGTGATGTCGATCTCCGGGCGATTCATCTGGGAAAGACGGATTTGCACGCAAGTCACCGGCAACGCTTCTCCTCCGCGCAAGTTGGCCCATATGATTATCCTGAAGCCTGGCGAGGCCGAGGGATGGAAAGGACTGGCATCCTGTCCGTTCCAGCGGCAGCATCGCCGGGTATGGGGGCCTCCATGGACACGCTCCGCAGTCTTGCCGACCACACCATCCGGCGCGCCATGGGCTGCGCCGCCTTCAGCATTGCCCTGGTGATGCTGATGCTCGCCGGGCGCCCGCTGCTGGCGATGCAAAGTGGTGCGCTGATGACGGCGGCGTTGTGGCTCGGCCTGTGGGCGGCGGCGCTGCGGGTACCGCGTATGGACCTGCGCGGCACGCGGCTCTGGCCCGTGCTGGCCGGGGAGAATGCCCGCAAGTTGCGTGGCCCGGAGGGCCAGCGGAAAATGGCGGCGATCCTGGCTGAGCGGTTGATGTGGCACGCGGACCGCGCCGGCATGGTCGCGCTCGGCCTCGGTGGGCTGACGCTCGCGATGTTCGGCTTCCGCTTCCTGCCGGGCTAACTGTGCCGGGCTGACCGGGCGACCGGCCGGCCTGGACGACACAGCAGGGCCCCATCCCTGCGCCGGACATGGTGCTTCTGCTGACCTGCCCTTCCTGGCATCCATCGACACAGAGGCTCACACCCGTTTCCGCCATGGGTTACGCGAAAAAACCTGTCATCGCCGCCGGCCTGAAGCTGCTTCCAAATCCGGCCACGCCGGCGGCGGAGCCAGGCCCTGGCTGGTTGACGCGACCCCCCCAGTTGCGGAAGGTGGAACCGAACTGCGGAGAGGCTGGGGGCATGAGTCAGGCGCTGCTCACGATGATGCCGGATGCCATCGAGCCGGAGCGCGCGCCCCTGCCGTCCTACCGACTGGACGAATCGGTCGGCCATCTGCTGCGCCGGGCGCACCAGCGCCACGCCGCGCTGTTCCAGGACCGCGGCACCGCGGGCGGCCTGACCTCCACCCAGTTCGCCACGCTGGTCAAGCTGGCGGAGCTCGGCCGGGCGACGCAGAACGCGTTGGGCCGGGCCGTGGCGCTGGACCCCGCGACCATCCAGGGCGTCGTCGCCCGCCTGCGGGACCGTGGGCTGGTGGCTGTGGGCCGGGACCCGCTGGACCGCCGGACCCTGGTGCTCTCCCTCTCCGAGGCCGGTGAAGCGGCGCTGGAGGATGCGGTGCGCCAGGGCGCCACGGCCAATGACCGCCTGCTGGCCCCGCTGACCGGCGAGGAACGCAAGGCCCTGATCCGTCTGCTGCGGCGCCTGCTGGGCTGACGGAGCGTTTGCGCGTAAAGAGACCCCCATGACCCAGACCACGGATTTCGGCTTCCGCACCGTTGACCGCGAGAGCAAGGCCTCGATGGTGCGGGAGGTGTTCGACAGCGTCGCGCCCAAATACGACGTCATGAACGACCTGATGTCGCTCGGCCTGCACCGCGCCTGGAAGCACGCCTTCGTCGCCGCCATCGGCGCCGGGGCGTCGGACACGCTGCTGGACCTGGCCGCCGGCACCGGGGATGTGGCCTTCCTGGCCAAGAAGCGCGGCGCCGGAAAGGTCATCCTGGCCGATATCAACGCCGCCATGCTGACCGTGGGCCAGGGCCGCGCGCTGAAGAAGGGCCTGGCCGAGGGGCTGGAATTCATCTGCTGCGACGCCGAGAAGATCCCGCTGCCCTCCGGCAGTGTCGAGCGGGTCTCGATGGCCTTCGGCCTGCGCAACTGCACGGACAAGGACGCGGTGCTGCGGGAGGGCTTCCGCGTGCTGCGCCCGGGCGGCCGCATGTGCGTGCTGGAATTCTCCAACCTGGAGATTGAGGCGCTCAAGCCGCTCTACGATACATGGTCCTTCAAGGTGCTACCGGCCATCGGCGGCCGCATCGCCCAGGATGCCGACAGCTACCAGTACCTGGCCGAGAGCATCCGCATGTTCCCCGACCAGCCAACCCTGGCCGGCATGATGGAACGCGCCGGGTTCGAGCGGGTGAAGTGGCAGAACCTCTCCGGCGGGATCGTGGCGATCCATAGCGGCTGGAAGTTCTGAAGCGTTGAAGACTGGGGGAAGGCTTTCCCCCCAGGCCCCCTTCCATTTTTACGGTTTTGGTTTTTGCGGCCTTCGGGCTGCGGTGCTGTGACCGAGCCATGTGTGAGCCGGTGTTCCAGGCGGAGCTGCGGGTCCCACTTGGCGTAGCCCGTCAATCTCATCACCAGATGCGCGTAGGCGCCCATCGGCGTCGGTGTGAACCAAGCCGGATCGATATTCGGTCTTGGACAGGAAAGGCCGGGGAAGGAATTCCCCGGACCCCATCTGTCTTCTGCGAGTCTTTCGGTCTGGCCGATGCGGCGTCGGCCTTTCCAGACCAATGGTGGGGTGACGCCGGAGGCTGATGGTTGAGCCCAGTGGCCCGTGACCTTTCTCACGGCCACGCCTGCCGACCCAAAGCCGCATGCCAACTGACAGGAAAAGATAAGGTTTCAGGGAAATTCCTCCCCCTGATCTTCTCACCCGAATGTCGATCGGTCGTAGAGCCTCCGTCAGTGGCCCATCCCGCGAAACAGCGCCAAAGGCCCACCCGAAAACTCGAAGAAAAAAGATGGGGGTCCGGGGGAATTCCTTCCCCCGGTCTTGAAGCCGGTTTCAGGCCGCCCGGCGGCGACGGCGGCGCAGGAACTCCCGCAGGTCGAAGGCACCCAGGGCCATGGTGGCGCCGAAGTAGCTGACCAGCCCTAGCCCAACCAGCCCGCCAAGGCCCAGGAAGCGCCACAGGCCCGTGGCGGGGAAGATGACGGCCGCCAGGCCCCACAGGATGGCGCCCATGGCCACGGCAGCCCCCAGCAGGCGCCAGGCGTTGCGGCGCAGTTGGCGGTCCGCCACCCACTGCCCGCGGCGGGCCAGCATGAAGGCCAGCATGCCCGCATTGGCCCAGGAGGAGAGCGAGGTGGCCAGCGCGATGCCGACATGCTGCAGATGCGGCGTCAGCAACAGGTTGAGGCACAGATTGAACGCCACGGTGATGATGCCGATCTTCACCGGCGTCGCCGTATCGCCACGGGCGAAGAAGCCGGGGGCCAGCGACTTGATCAGCACGAAGGCCGGTAGCCCGGCGGCGTAGGCGGCCAGGGCCGGCGCGGTCTGCGCCACCTTCTCCGCCGTGAAGGCGCCGCGCTGGAACAGCACGGCGATGATCGGCTCCGCGGTCACGATCAGGGCGATGGCGGCCGGCAGCGTCAGCGCCAGGGACAACTCGATCCCGCGGTTCATGCTGCGGTGGGCGGAGAGCGCCTTGCCCGAGCGCAACTGGCGGGAGAGCACCGGCAGCAACGCCGTGCTCATCGCGGCACCGACGACGCCGAGCGGCAGCTGCGCCAGCCGGTCCGCGTAGTTCAGGTAGCTGATGGCGCCCGCCGGCAGCCAGGAGGCGATGAACATGTCGATGGCGAGATTCAGCTGCGTCACGCTGGCACCCAGCACCCCCGGCACCATGCGGCGCAGCACCTGCTTGGCGTCCTCGGTGATGCGCGGGAAGGACACCAGCGGGAAGCCGAGCCCGACCTTGTAGGCGGCCCACACCACCACGCCGAGCTGCAGGATACCGGAAACCATGGTGCCCCAGGCCAGCGCGTGCGCCGGCGTCGCCACGAAAGGCGTCAGCGCGAAGAGCGAGACGATGGCGCAGAGGTTGAACAGCAGCGGCGCCCCGGCGGCGAGGGCGAACTTGTCCGCCGCGTTCAGCACGCCGGAGACCAGCGCCGTCAGGCAGATGAACAGCAGATAGGGGAAGGTGATGCGCGACAGCTCCACCACCAGGTCGAAGCGCAGCGGCTCGTCCACCAGGCCGGGGGTCAGCACGGTCATGATCTGCGGCATGAACAGCATGCCCAGCACCACCAGCAGGGAAAGCCACATCGCCATCAGCGTGGACATGCGCGCGGCCAGCATGCGCGCCTTGGCCGGGCCATCCAGCGTCAGCGCAGCCGTGAAGGCGGGGACGAAGGCGGCGTTGAAGGCACCCTCGCCGAACAGGCGGCGGAACATGTTGGGCAACCGCAGCGCCAGGAAGAACGCATCGGCAATCGGCCCCGCACCCAGCATGGCGGCGATCAGCATGTCCCGCGCGAAGCCCAGGATGCGGCTGGCAAAGGTCCAGCCACCGATGGTCAGGATATTGCGGAGCATGGGGTGGGCGAGGTCCTGCTTCTAACGGGATGGTCAGCCCGGGAAGGGCCCTGCCCCTTGGAACCCCGCCAGGGTGGAAAGTCCAGCCCGGACCCCGCTTGGTCGGATGTCCTGGCTGGTGTGCTGGCAAGGCAGCAGTGGGGGAAGGCCGGGGAAAGAGTTCCCCGGACCCCTTCTTATCTTTTTACGAGTTTGGCGTGGTGCTGCAGGGCTGAGAGCGGACGCTGCTTGATGATTTTATCGATGGGCCACGCGGGCTGAACCCTCAGTCGCCGGAGGTCCTGGACCTCCGGCGCACCCAGCCGTGTTCCAGACCAAACCCCTCCGAAGCCACACAGGCAAAACGCGCAGAAAGAAAAGAAGGGGCCTGGGGAATTCTTTCCCCAGTCCTTCTTCCTCGGCTCTCGAGCCCGCCATCGCATCAGGCGTCCGGTAAAACTCGCAAAAAGAAGATGGGTTCGGGGAGCGCCTTCCCCGGCCTTTTCGCTCTGAGGCAGCAGGCTCAAGGGGGCTGACGACCCCCTTGGAGCCCGCCCCGTCACATCAGGCGTTGGCGACCGGCGCGCCGGCGGCCGAGTTCTGGCCGCGGCGGCTCTGCCACAGGGCCACGAAGTCGATGGGGGAGAGCAGCACGGGCGGGAAGCCGCCGTCGCGCGTCACGTCCGCCAGGATGTTGCGGGCGAAGGGGAACAGCAGGCGCGGGCATTCCACCAGCAGCAGCGGCTCCACCATGTCGGGCTGCACGTTCAGGGTGAAGATGCCGCAATAGACCAGCTCGGCGATGAAGGCGGTCTGGCTGGCGCCGTTGATGTTCGCCTGGGCGTCGGCGCGGATCTGCAGCGACACCTCGTAGACATTGGCGCCTTCCTGCAGCGGGCGGGCCTGCACGTCCAGCGCCAGGTCGATGCGCGGCTGCTCGCGCAGAGTGGTGAAGATCTCCGGCGCGCCCGGCACCTCGAAGGAGAGGTCCTTGGTGTATTGCAGGTTCATCAGCAGCGGGCCGACGGGCTGGCCCTGGTTCGGCTGGCCTTCGAGAGCGCCGTTGACGCCATTGGGAAGCTGGTTCTGGTTGTCGGACATGCGGGCCTCGCGGGGTCGGATGAGGGATGCGGTCGGATCAGGCGCGCGGGGTAGCACGCCCTCGGGCCGCTGTCAGGGATGCTTCCAGGAAATGGCCTCGGGCTCCGGCCCCGTCGGGTCGCAGCGCAGCCACTGGCCGTTGGCGACCGATTGCCCGGTCATGGAGAGGATGAAGCCCCAATGGGAGACGACGACGGTATGCGCCCAGTCGTCCAGCGCGCTCATCTCCTGCCGGAACAGGCGGGCGCGGGCTTCCACCTGCTCGGCCGGTTCCTCGATGGCGGGCCACCAGACCTCGTCGATATGCGCCAGGTCGTGGTCCGGCCATTCCAGCGCCAGGGTGGTGCGGGGGGTGCCGATGTCGCAGGCGAAGGCGTAGCGCTCCCGCACCAGGGGCTGGATGGTCACGGGCAGGCCCAGCCGGCGGGCCAGGGGTGCCGCGGTCTGCATGGCGCGGGTGTAGGGGCTGGCGACGATGCGGCGGATCTCGCCGCCCGTCTCCGCCATCAGGGCTTCCGCCGCGGCTTCGGCCTGCTGGTGGCCGAGGTCGGTCAGCTTCGGGTCCTTGATGCCCGGGTCCCGGCGCGTCGCGGTGAAGTGCAGGTTGAATTCGCTTTGGCCGTGCCGCAACAGGATCATGGCAACTCCTCCGGTCTCTGCGGGTAGAGCAGATCAGGGGCGGGCGGAACAGCCCGCGGGCCTGGATTCCAGCGGCTGAAGCTGGGCATAACGGTGCGATTCCGCCTTTACGGCGTTACACCTGGGATGATCCGTCAACGGATGGCACCCTGTGCCGTTGCGGATGCGGGGTACGCGCCCTAAGTGTCGGAACATGAGGAGATTGCAATGTCGGGCGCCTTTCCGGTCGATCTGATCCTGTTCGCGATGATCGCGGCCTTCCTGGTGCTGCGGCTGCGCAGCGTGCTGGGGCGCCGCCAGGGCTTCGAGCGGCCGCCGCAGGAGCAGCGTGCGCAGGCCGATGCGCTGCGCCCGGTGCCACGCGCGGTGCCCGATGCCATGCCGGCTGCCGCGGCCCGTGGCGTGCCGGATGCCCGCACGCCCGCCGGGCAGGGCCTGGCGCGGATCCGCCAGCAGGACCCGTCCTTCGACCCCTCCGCCTTCCTGGGCGGTGCCGAGGGCGCCTTCCGCATGATCGTGGAAGCCTTCGCCAACGGGGACCGGGAGACGCTGAAGAACCTGCTCTCCACCGAGACCTATGGCGGGTTCGAGCAGGCCATCTCGTCGCGGGAGGCCGCTGGTGAGCGCCAGCGCACCGAGATCCGCACGATCCAGGACATGGCGATCGAGGGTGCCGAGCTGCGTGGCTCGGTGGCTGAGGTGACGGTGCGCATCGTCTCCGACCAGATCAACATCACCACCGGCCCCGATGGGCAGGTGACGGCCGGGCATGATGGCGTGACCGAGATCATCGACGTCTGGACCTTCCAGCGCGACCTGCAGACCCAGGACCCGACCTGGAAGCTGGTGGGCACCGGGGCGGCTTGATCCGCCCCGCTTTCGCCGCCGCCCTGCTGCTGGGGCTGGCGGCCTGCACCGAGCCGGCTCCCCGGACTGTTTCCGAACTTCCGGGTTGGGCCGAGGATGATCTGGCGGCCGCCGTGCCGCCCTTCCTCGCCGGTTGCCGCCCGCCCGCCATGCCCGCCGCACTCTGCGCCGAGGCGCGGGCCCTGCCGCCCGGTGACAACGCCGCCGCCCGCGCCTTCTTCGAGCGCCGCTTCACCCTGCGCCTGGCCGGCGAAGGCCTGATGACCGGCTACTACGAGCCGGAGATGCGCGGCGCCGCCGCCCCCTCCGCCACTTACGCCATTCCACTGCACACTCGCCCGGCCGACCTCGTCGAAGTCGATCTCGGCCAGTTCGCCACGGATCTGCGTGGCCGCCGCACCGCCGGCCGCGTGCGGGATGGCCGGCTGGTGCCCTATGACGACCGTGCCGCCATCGAGGCCGGCAACGGCCCAGCCCTGCTCTGGCTGGCCGACCCGGTGGATCGGTTCTTCCTGCAGATCCAGGGCTCCGGCCGCGTGGTGCTGCCGGATGGCGGCGTCCGCCGCGTGGGCTTCGACGGGCAGAACGGCCGCGCCTATGTCCCCATCGGTCGCATCCTGGCCGACCAGGGCGAGATCCCGCGCGAGCAGGTCTCGATGCAGACCATCCGCGCCTGGCTGGAAGCCGCCGGCCCGGAACGCGCCCAGGCGCTGATGGACCAGAACCCCTCCTACGTCTTCTTCCGCGAGGTGCCGGCCCGCGCCGACCAGGGCCCGACCGGCGCCCAGGGCGTGCCGCTGACGCCAATGCGTTCCATCGCCGTGGACCGGACGGAGATCCCGCTGGGCAGCCCGGTCTGGATCGTCACCCGCCACCCGCTGACCGGGCAGGCCATGCGCCGGCTGGTCATGGCCCAGGATACCGGCGGCGCCATCCGCGGCCCGGCCCGCGCCGACCTGTTCTGGGGCTGGGGCGACACCGCCGGCCATGCCGCCGGGCCGATGAAGGAACCCTCCACGCTGTATGTGCTGGTGCCGGTCGGGTCCTGAACGGCGCTGTTGGTGGGGGGCAGGGGAAGGCCGGGGAAGGAATTCCCCGGTCCCCTTCTTTTTTCTGCGAGTTGGCGTTGGCGCTTCAGGACTGAGAGCGGACGCTCTTCGGTGACTTAAGATATGGGCACGCGGGCTGAACCCTCAGTCGCGGGAGGTCCAGGACCTCCGGCGCACCCAGCCGTCTCTGAAACGCACTGCTTCAACAGCCACGCCAACCAGAAACTCGAAAAGAGAAGATGGGGTCCGGGGAATTCCTTCCCCGGCCTTCAGCCAGCTTCGGCGCGCAGCGTCACTCGGCGGCGGTGCCCCAGGGCTTGCAGCCCCTTCAGGACACCGTAGGCCAGCAGGGCCACCTGCACGCAGCCACCGATGATGATGGCGACCAGCGCGCCGGGCGGGGCCAGCAGCCACAGCAGGGGCGGCATGGCGATGGCGCAGGTGATGGCGCCGCCGACTTCGGCGATGGCCAGGGAACGCAGCCGGGCCAGGGATTGCAGCCCGGCCAGCCCGGCGACCCAGAAGCAGCTGATGGCCATGACCACCGACCACAGCAGCACCACGTTCTCCAGCCCGGCATAGCGGCCGGCGTAGAGCCAGGCACTGACCCACGGCCACAGCGCGGCGATGAGGCCGCCGAGCACCAGGGTGATGATGGCGGGCGCCGTGCCGCCCAGCACCAGCAGCTTCAGGAAGCCATGGGTGTCGCCGGCGTGGCGGCGGGAGGCCAGTGGGCCACGGGCGGCGGAGCCGAAAGCGCCTGCCAGAAGGGTGGCAGGGCGCAGCATGGTCTGCGCGGCGGTCAGCGTCGCCAGGGCCGGGGCGCCGAACCAGGCGAAGACCATGAAGATGTACAGGCGGGTGAAGGTCTCGTTGGCCATGCCGGCCAGCAGGGACCAGCCGGAGCGCCGGGCCAGCACCCGCCAGCGCCGGCGAGCGGAGGCGCTGAAATCAGCAGCGCCGGGGCCACAGAGGCGCAGGATGATGACGATGCCGGCGACGCCCTGGGAGAGGCCGTTGACCAGCAGCAGCAGCGGCACCGACGGCGGCGCGCCCAGCCAGGCCTCGGCCACCACCACCGCCAGGACGGCGACGAAGGGCACAGCGGAGATGGCGGCGGCGGAGCCCATGTCCCCCCGTGCCGTGGCGACGGCGCGGGCATGCAGGCCGATGACGATGCCGGGCACGAAGGCGGCGGCGGCGTAGAGGCCGAGCGGATGCCCCAGCAGCGGCACCACGGCGAGGGTGAGCAACGCGGCCAGCGCCGCCATGGTGAGGTTGGCGGAGAGGATGGCGCGTTCGGTGGCATAGCGGCCGGAGGTCGGCGGCAGGCGGTAGATATGCACCGAGGTGAAGGCGGTGATGAAGGTGCCGATGACCAGCACCGTGTTGGCCCAGAACACATAGGTGCCAAGCTGCTCGGCCGAACCGCGGCGGATCAGCCACAGCGTGACGCCGAGGGAGAGCAGCGCGTTCAGCCCCTGGTCCGCGAAGGCCAGCACGTAGCGCAGCCCGCCTTTGCGGAAGAGCCGGGCGATCATGTCGCGCGGCCCATGGCGGGCGTGGCCCCGGGCGGAAGGGATGACAGCTTCGCCGTGCCCGACGGGGCCGGGCGGGTCATGCGGGCGGCCGTGGCCGCCTGGGGGGCGCCGCCCGCCATGCTCAGGGGTTGCTGCCCGGGTTGTTGCGGTTGATGGCGTAGGAGAAGGAGCGGGAGAAGGGGACGATCCGGTTGATCGCCTGGTCCACCCACTGCCCGACCTCACCCAGGCGGGACCGTGGCACGAAGACGATGTCGCCCGAGGCCAGCGGCACGTCGGCTGCCAGGTCGGTGCCGGACATGAAGGCCTGCAGGTTCACCGTGCGCAGCATCGGCTGGTCGGTGGGGGAGCGGCGGATCAGCACGATCTGGTCCATGCGGGCGGATTCATCGACGCCGCCGGCCCGGGTGATGATCTCGGCGATGCCCTGGCGCCCGGTGAGCGGATAGGCGCCGGCCCGCTGCACGGAGCCGCCGACATACACGACGGCGGAGCCCGCTTCCTCCAGCCCCGTGGTGACGATCGGGTTGGTCAGCACGCGGCGGGAGGCGGTAGAGACGGCCTGCTCCAGCTCCTCCGTCGTCAGGCCAGAGGCGACGACGCGGCCGGCGACGCGCAGGGACATGGCGCCGTCCGGGGCGATCAGGGAGGTCTCGTTCACTTCCGGCGTCAGCAGGAACTGCACCTTCACCCGGTCGCCCGGCCCGAAGCGGTAGGGGGCCGGCGCGTCCGTCCAGGTCGCGAAACCTTCCGGCATGCGCTCGGTGATGCGGATGGACTGGGTGGTGGAGAAATTGTCGGTGCCGGACGCGCAGGCGGAAACCGAGAGCATCGCGGCAAGCAGAAGAAAGCGCATCAGGACACCAGCTTGGCGAGGAAGCGGGGCAGGACCCGCCGCTCGCTGGACATCACGAAGCCGACCATGCGGCCACCGGCGGCCAGTACGGCGTTACGGGCGGCGCGGGCCACGCCCTTGTCGGTGCGTTCGGCGCGCAGGGCCAGCAGGTTCACATCCACCATCGCGGTCAGGCGCCGCATGGCGTAGCTGTCGGCCGCCGTGGGCGCCACCAGCACCACCACATCCAGTTCCCGCCGCAGCCGGTCCAGCAGGGCGCGCAGGCGGTCGATGCCGGCATGCGGGTCCCCCAACACGCTGTCCCGCGCCTCATAGGCCACCCAGAGGTTGGGGATGACGGTGTTGAAGGCCAGCAGCTTGTCCGGGTCCTTCGCCTCGTGCACGGGGTGGGAGCCCATGGCGCTCATATAGGCGCGGCCATCGGTCTCCAGGTCCACCAGCAGGGTGCGCAGGCCGCGCGCGCGGGCGATCTCGGCCGCGACGGCGAGAGCGACGGCGCTGCGGCCATCGTCCTTCCCGGTCGCGACGAACTGGACGAGGGAAAGCCGCTCGCCACTGGCACGGGCATCCAGCAGCATCGCCGCCAGGTCGGTCACCGGCGGAATGGTCTCGCCGGCATCCAGCTTCGCCCGGGGCGGGATGGAGGCGAGGCCCGGCAGGCTGAGGCCGCGCTCCGCCTCATCCGTCGTGGCGAAGGTACGGCGGAACAGGGTGAGCAGGATGGCCGAGGCCATGGCGGCGACGATGGCGCCGAACAGCCCGGCCGCCACCAGGGCGGGGCGGATATCGCGCGGCTTGGCCGCCGCCTCGGGCGGCTGGGCGACGATGACGGAGGGGGAGCGGGAGCGCTGCGCATCCTCGGCGATGCGCGCCCCGGTCTCCCGCCCCGCGATCTGGCGGTAGGAGGCTTCCAGCGCGTCCCGCCGGCGGGTCAGGTCGCGCAGCGTGGCCTCGGCCTGCAGCAACTGGCTGGCGCGGGCCTGGGCTTCCTGCTGCTGCGCCTCCAGCGCCTCCATCTGCCGGCCAGTCGAGGCGGCCTCCACCTCCAGCGACGCCATGTGCAGGGAGAGCTGGTTGATGGCGGGGTTGCGGATCTCCCGCACCGTCTCGAACCGGTTGCGGTTGGCGGCGGTGATGTTCTGCCGCAGCGTGGCGATGCGCGAGTCCAGCTCCCGCAACGGCGGCCAGTCGGCCGCGTACTGGGACGCCATCCGCCGCCGCTCCAGGATCAGCTGGGAGAGTTCGTTGCGGGTGGTGTCGTTGGGGGCCAGGTTGGTGGTCTCGGCCTCCGCCACCACGCGGCTGGGGTATTGGGCCAGGCGCTCCCGCCCCGCCGCCAACTGGGAATCCGTGATCGCCTTGCGCTCGCGCAGCGCATCGATGCGGCCGGTGACGCTGGCGAGGCGGGCGCTGGCCACCGTGATGTCGTTCGGCAGGTCCAGGATGCGGTTCTCGGCCCGCAGCCTGGCGATCTGGTCGTCCAGCTCGTGCAGGGCGGTGGCCATGCGCTCGGTCTCGGCCAGCAGCAGGCGCGAGTCACCCTGGACGAAGATGTCCTGCCGGTGGGCCATGTAGGCCGCCAGCACGGCATTCAGCGCCGCGATCGACTGTTCCGGCGTGGCCAGCGAGGCGCTGAGCCGCAGCAGGTTGGACGTGTTGGAGGACAGCACCAGCAAGGCGCTGCGCAGCTTCGCCGCCTGCGCCGGTATCGATTCCTCCTGCGCCGGCAGCAGGCCGAACAAGCGTGGCTCCGCCGCCGGGAAGAACGTGCCGGGCGGGGCGGAGGAGACGGCGCGGCGCAGCACGACATCGGAGAGGATCATGTCCACCTCCGACTGCACCAGCTTCGGCATCTCGACACTGACGATGGTGGGGCCGGTGCCGGTCAGGTCCGAGGCGCCGGCGGCCTCCCGGCTCACCTGCACCAGCAGCAGGCCCTCGGCCGACCATTTCACCGGCAGCACCGCGGCGGCGGCGATGGAAATGGCGGCCGGCACCACGAAGGCCAGTGCGATCAGCTTCTTGCGGACGAAGATGGTGGTCAGGATGTCGCGTGGCGTCAGCGACATCGATGGGTCGGGCGGCGGCGCCTGCGGCAGGGGCGGGAAGGGCTCGGCCTGGGTTGTTGCATGGCGCGTAACTGGAACGAGGTTCATGAACGGCTTAACCCCATGCCTTCAGCGCCCGGGCGGGGCGGAAACGCCGTGGCCAGATGCCTCAAGAACGCTTCGAAGTGGTTCACCCGCACCAGCACCCCGCCAAGCACCGGGACGTTCTAGCAAGCCCCGGCGTCAAGTTTGGTTAACACGCCCCTGGACAGGAGCAAATCAGCAAATGCGCCACGCTGTAGCTTCACTTTCCAGCGGAAAGCTGGGTTTCCGCCCGATATCGGCCGCAACCGACCCTGGTTGCGGGGCAGGTACGATGTAACATGTGGGGCATGACCGATCCTGTCCTCGTTCTCGGCGCCGGTGGCTTCATCGGCGATCACATGTTGCATGGCCTCGCCCGGCAGGGCGTACGCGTTATCGCGGGCATGCGCAGCCCGCGCGCTGTGCCGGACGGTATCGAATTGCGCCAAGTGAATGCGCTGGACGCCGGCTCCATGGCCCAGGCGCTGGAAGGCGTCGGCGCGGTGGTGAACTGCGTGGCGGCGTCGCCCGAGGACATGGGCAAGGCCACCCAGGTGCTGGCCCAGGCCGCCGGGCCGCGCCGCATCGTCCATCTCAGCACCATGTCCGTCTACGGCGCGGCCACCGGGCTGGTAATGGAAGACAGCCCGCTGCGCCCCGAAGGCGCCTATGGCGAGAGCAAGGCCGAGAGCGAGGCGCTGCTGCGCGCCCACGCTGCCCAGGGTGGCTCCGTCATCATGCTGCGGCCCGGCTGCGTGCACGGCCCCGGCTCTGAAAGCTGGACCGCCCGGCCGGCGCGGCTGTTGCGCGCCGGCCGGCTGGGTGACCTCGGCCCCGCTGGGGATGGCATCTGCAACCTGACCTCGGTCGCCGACCTCGTCTCCGCCGCCGCCGCGGCGCTGCGGGTGAGCGACGGCACCGGCCAGGCCTTCAACGTCTCCGACCCCGAGCCGGAGGAATGGAACGCCTATTTCACGAAGCTCGGCCGCGCCATCGGCGCCACGCCGGTACGCCGCCTCAGCGGCCGGCGCATGAAGGTCGAGAAACTGGCGGCCTTCCCGCTGAAGGCGATGGAGATCCTCGGCCGCAAGGCCAAACTGCGCACGCCGGACCCGATGCCGCCCTCCCTGCTGCGGCTGTTCCAGCAGGACATCGTGCTGGACCATCGCCAGGCCGATGCCGGCCTGGGCTTCCGCCGCACCCCACCCGCCGAAGCCCTGGCGGACGCCGCCTCCTGGGCGATGAAGGCGGCCTGACCCGGGAGGTTCGCCCTTCGTTGGATGGGAGGGAGAAGGCCGGGGAAGGAATTCCCCGGGCCCCATCTTCTTTTTGCGAGTTTGGTGGTGCGCTTTGGGTTCGGGGGCGGAGGTGGGTGGGCCGGTTGCCGATGTCACGCCGGCTTCGGCGGTCATTGCTCTGATGGCTGGGAAGGCTGGGGAAAGAATTCCCCAGACCCCATCTTTTTCTGCGAGTTTGGCGGCGCGCTGCAGGTTTGAGAGCTGTCGCTGCTTGATGATCATTGAAATGGGCCATGAGGGCTGAACCCTCAGTCGCCGGAGGTCCAAGACCTCCGGCGCACCCAGCCGTCTCTCAGTCCCGCCCCAACAACAGCCACACGCAAAAACTCGAAAAAAGAAAAGACGGGGTCTGGGGAATTCTTTCCCCAGCCTTCTTCCGCCTTGAGCCCGACGCCAGAACCAAGGTGTGGGCCTCAGCCCTGGACAACCGCCTCGGGCTTGGTGGCCTGGGAAGGCTGCCCCATGTCCCGCTTCAGTTGGGCTGCCATTCGCAGGGCCAGGGCCACGATGGTCAGGGTGGGGTTGGCCTGGCTGGAGGTGGGGAAGACGGCGGCGCTGGCGACCCACAGATTGTGCATGCCGTGCACGCGGCAATCGGCGTCCACCACGCCAGTGGTGGGGCTGGCGCTCATCCGGGCGGTGCCGATGTGGTGGCCGCCATAGGCGCCGTCCCGCAGCATGTCGTGGGCGATCTCCTTGGGGTCGAAGTCCAGCGAGCCCTTGCCCCATTTTGCCAGCTCGGTGGCGAGCAGGCCGTAGGTGGCTTCGGCGGTCCGCAGGTCGCCGGCGGCCCAGCGCCAGTCCACCCGCAGGCGGGGCATGCCCAGCGCGTCCTGGCTGTTGGCCAGGGTGACGCGGCTGTCCGGGTTCGGCTCCTGCTCCCCATGGAAGTCGAGGGAGAAGACGTTGCCGGGCGGCCGGACGATGATGGAGGGGAATTTGCGCGCGGAGAGCTTGCGCTTGCGCAGCATGGTCCAGGCGAAGTCCATGGCGCTGAACGGGTCTGACACCATGTTGCGCAGGTGGCGCAGGGTGGGGCCGACGCCCTCGCCCTCCGTGCCGGCCAGGCGCTTGCGGTATTCGTAGGGCAGCAGCCAGCGCATCAGGTACAGGCCGGAGAGCACGCTGCTGCCGTGGCTGGGGTCCGGGATGCGGGGGAAGTGCAGCCGCATCACCGCGTTGCCGACGCCCAGGCGCTCCTGCGCCTCCGGCGTCAGGCTGAGGCGGCGGCGGATATAGGTGCCGTCCCACGCTACTTCGTAGCCGTGCTGCACGGCGCCGCGCGGCAGGTTGAGCCGCAGGCGGCCGGAGGTGCCGGCGATGTGGCACATGTAGTAGCGGCCGACGAGGTCGTGCGCGTTGCCCAGCCCGTTCTCATGCCCCGGGCCGCGGGCGGCCAGCAGCAGCCGCGGCACTTCCAGCCCGCCGGTGGCCAGCACCACGCGGGTGGCGGCGATGGTGGCGTCCCGGCCGGAGAGGGTGCGCAGGCGCAGGGTCTGCACCGTGGTGCCGTCCGCCGAGCATTCGATGCCGGTGCAGCTGGTGCCCATCAGCACCTTCACATGCGGGCTGGCTTCCAGGCGGTGGCCGTAGCGGGCGCCAAAATTCGTGGGCAGGGAGAAGCGCTCGATCCCCTCGGCGCTGAAATCGGCGGGGGTGAAGCCGGCGATCATCGGCTTCATGCCACCGGGCATGGCGGTGCGGGCGTCGTAATCGTACTCGCCGGCCTCGCACAGCTTGTTGGCGGGCGGGTACCAGGGTGCCAGCGTCTCCGGCCCGATCGGCCAGCCGGAGTTCGGCATCCAGGACCGGGCGCGGAAATCGATCGGGTCCAGCGGCATGCAGCGGCCGCCCCAGAGGGTGGTGGAGCCGCCGAACTGCCGCTGGCGGTAGGTATCGGGCGGGGAATGCAGGGCGGGGTCGGCGACCTCCCCGGCATAGAGCGCCTGGCTGGCGGCATCGGGGATGCGCTGGCCGGCCTCCACCAGAATGACCCGGGCGGGTCCGTTCAGGAATTGCAGGGCCAGGGAAATGCCTGCCGCGCCGGCGCCGATGATGCACAGGTCAGCCTCCAGCGAGGCGCCATGTTCCAGCGTTTCGGCATCGAGGATCATTGGGGCAGGGAGCACGGAACTGCGCTTAAAGAAAAGAGGGCTGTTCAATTTTTTCGCGTCACGATACCTATCCAACATGGAATTGCGTCGTTCTGCCGCCAAGTTCGTTCGCGATCGTCCCTATCTGTGGGACATTTTGCACCCGACCTATGACTGGGTCCGGCAAAGGGTGCGGGATGCGCGCATCAAGCGCCTGTTCTCGGACAGGCTCGCCCCCACGGATGAGGCAGGGCAGGCGCTGATCGCCCAGGCCATCGCCAGTGGGCGGCCCGCCGGCATCGGCAAGATCGGTGGGTTGGAGGGTGAGGCCGCAGGCTTCTTCCTGAACAACCGCCCGAAGGGCGAACCCTACCCGCCGATGCTGCGGGAGCAGATGTTCCTCAATGTCGGGCTGTTCCCGGTCAATGACGATTCGCTGGACCGCTTCTGCGCCGCGCTGATCGACGCGGCCAAGCAGCTCGATGTCATGGGCGTCATGGGCTACACCGGCGAGCCGGACGTGCTGCTGAACCACGCCACCCAGGCACGGCTGATTTCGCTGAAGGCGCTGGACCCCTGGTATTTCGACCAGCCCTGGTCCGCCCAGCTGGCCGGCAAGCGCGTCTGCGTCGTCACGCCCTTCGCCCGCACCATCGAGGACCAGTATGCCCGCCGGGCCGAGATCTGGCCGGGGCGAGACATCCTGCCGGAATTCCAGCTGCGTACCGTGAAGATGCCCCTCTCCCCCGGCCTGGCCGATCCGGACGAGGCGAACTGGGAAGAGCGGCTGGAGCGGATCAAGACCGCCGTGGATGCCGAGCCTTATGACGTGCTGCTGGTGGGTGCCGGCGGCATTTCCCTGCTGCTGGCGGCGCATGCGAAGAAGACCGGCCATGTCGGCTTCCACATGGGCGGGCCGACGCAGGTGCTGTTCGGCGTGCGCGGCCGGCGCTGGGACGTGGACGAGTTCTTCCAGAAGCTGATGACCCCGGCCTGGACCCGCCCGAGCGGTGAGGAAGCCCCCTCCGCCGCGCAGAAGATCGAGCGCGGCTGCTACTGGTGAGGCGACTCCCTCGGGGCGTGCCCCGGGGTTTGTGAGGGTGGAACGAGGGGGCGCTGCCCTCTCGAACTCCCCTGGCAAGGGATGCGATCCCCTGCATCCGCGACTCAGGGTGGCGCCTCGATGCGGCCTGGTTCGCCATAAGGATGCTAGATAACAAGGCCGGAGAATGGGTGCGTAGCCACGCCCACTATGTTTCATATCCGCCGCGCGGTTCGTACCATCCCCGCCAGATAGCCATATTCGGGCGATCCACTTACGGCTGAAGAATATCCAAGAATGGGTTTCCAAAGGCCTCAGGCCTTTGGCGGGGAGAGTGTGAGAGGGGCGGCGCCCCTCTCGCCCATCCTTCAGCCGCCGCCGCGCGGCACCTTCATCATCAGCCGCACCAGCGCGGGCGCCTCCAGGATGTAGCGCTTCCACAGCCGGCGGGGCTCGCTGGCCAGCCGGTGCAGCCATTCCAGATGCGCCTGCTGCACCCAGACCGGCGCCCGCTTCTTCGCCCCCACCACGAACTCGACCGAGGCACCGACGCACAGCCCGATGCCCACCGCCTGGCCGGAGGCGGTGATCGCCGCCGCCAGCTTCTCCTGCTGCGGAGAGCCGACACAGAGCAGGACGAAGCGGGAGGGGTGGGCCAGGATGAAGTCCACGCAGGCCTTCACCGCGTCCGGGTTGCGGATGAAGCCCATCGGTGGGTTGTGGTGCGCCAGGCACTGCAGGCCGTACTTGTCCCGCAACTGCTGCACCATCTCCTCCGTCGCGCCGATGACCGTGACGGGGGTGTCCGGCTGGATCACCTCATCGAACAGGCGCTGCGTCAGGTCGGAGCCCGGGGCCACCTGCAGCTTCACGCCGCGCTGGCCGGCCAGCAATTGCAGGATGCGGCTGTCGCACAGGGAGAGCCAGGCCGGCTCGTAGAGCGGCAGCAGTTCCGGCTGGCGCTGCAGGCGAATCCAATGATCCGCGTTCGGTGTCACAATGTAGACGAACGGTGCCGCCGGGTCGCGCTCCGCCAACAAAGCCATGGCCTGGTCCAGGCCGACATCGTCGAAACGGACCGAGAGCAGGTATTGCGATGAAAATGTCACGGTACTCGGGGCGGTGGGCGTTGCGCTCATTTCAACCTGTACCATGGGGGTTTCTGCTTGATGCCATGATACGGAACGCTTCCTCATGGGCCAGCGCCGATGTGCAGAAAGAATAATTATTTCGCCCCATGCAGATCACATGTAGAGAGGTAATAATCCCGTGCCCCGGCGTGGGATGCGGCGATGGCCGCCGCGGCGTGACCTCTCGGCGATCCTTTTGCTGGAATCAGGGGGCTCCTTGAGCAGTCAGGTAAGAGACCGCGTTCCAACCCTTCAGGCCGCGCGGGGCTTCGCATGCCGCCGGCCGTCCGGGGCCCGCTATCCCTCCAACCGGCGCACGCGCCGCGCATGGGCAGACAGCCTTGCCTGATTCATCTCCTCCTCCCTCTCCCATCCTGCAGGACGACCGCCAGCTTTCCACCTTCCGGTGGACGCACGGGCTGCTGAACCGCGTCGTCCGCGCCGCGGACGTGGTGGCCATCCTGCTGGCCACGCTGGTGGCCGCCACGATCTGGCACCAGCCGCTGATGTGGGACCAGCGGATCGTCACGATGCTGGCCGGCATCTGGGCCTTCCTCTCCGTGCTTGGCCAGATCCGCGCCTACCGGGTGGAGAACTACGTCACCCTCTGGTCGCAGCTGGGCCAGGTGCTGCTCGGCAGCGCCGCCAGCTGGGTGGTCATGACGGCGGTGCTGCATGCCTGCCTGCGCGACGTCTCGGTCACCGAGAGCTGGGTGCTGGGCTGGTTCGCCCTGCTGCTGGGCATGGTGCTGGTCAATCGCGGGCTGCAGAGCATCCTGACCCGCGTGGTCGAGTGGAAGCACCTGCTGCGCCGCAAGACCGTAGTGATCGGCACCAACGCGGTGGGCGAGGCCACGCTGCGCCGGCTGATGGCCGATACCGCGCACCATGAGATCGTCGGCGTCTATCGCGGCCTGTCGGACGACATCACGGTGCGCGACGTCGCCGGCATCCCCGTCGCCGGCGGGATGGAAGACCTGGCCATCTATGCGCAGGACAACACGATCGACCTGATCGTACTGGCCGAAGGCTGGGCCAAGGCGCCCGAGATCTTCCGCATGATCGACGCGGTGGAATGGATCGCCGCCGACGTCGTCGTGCCGTTCGAGGAAGCGGGCGTGCGCCCGAGCTTCGCGCGCATCGCGCCGGTTTCCGGCATGTCGACGCTGCAGGTGATGTACCGGCCGTTCAAGGGCAGCCAGGGCATCACCAAGGCGCTGGAGGATTATGTCGTCGCCGGCCTGGCGCTGCTGATCCTCAGCCCGATGCTGCTGCTGGTGGCGCTGGCCATCCGGCTGGACAGCCCGGGGCCGGCCCTGTTCCGCCAGCCGCGTACCGGCCTGGGGCAGAAGGCCTTCTCCATCTACAAGTTCCGCACCATGACGGTGGACCCGACCGACGACGGCTCGGTCGGCACCAACAGCAAGCACAACCCGCGCATCACCCGCATCGGCGGCATCCTGCGCAAGCTGTCGATCGACGAGATCCCGCAGCTGCTGAACGTGCTGAAAGGCGACATGTCGGTCGTTGGACCACGTCCCTACGTGGCCAACATGCTGGTCGGGCAGGAACGTTTCTCGGACATGGTGCGCCGCTACGCGGTGCGGCACCGCATCAAGCCCGGCCTGACCGGCTACGCCCAGGCCAACGGCATGCGCAGCAACGCCCTGCGCGACCCCGAGAATGCGCGCAAATCCATCGAGATGGACCTGTACTACATCACCCACTGGTCCCTCTGGCTCGACATCCGCATCATGGTGCGCACCATCTTCGTCGGCCTCGCCGGGCGCAACGTCTTTTGAGGCGTCTGGCCGGGATGGGGCGGTGCCCCTTTCCCGGCTGTCTTGGCTTTGGGGTGGGGCGAAGCGAAGGCCGGGGAAGGAATTCCCCGGCCCCTTCTTTTTTCTGCGAGTTTGGCGAAGCGCGTCAGGACTGAGAGCGGACGCTGCTTGATGATTTTGATAATGGGCCACCAGGGCTGAACCCTCAGTCGCCGGAGGTCCAGGCCTCCGGCGCACCCAGCCGTCTCCCAAGACCGCGCCCTCAACAGCCACAGCCGAAAAACTCAAAAAAAGAAAAGAAGGGGTCCGGGGAATTCTTTCCCCGGCCTTCCCGCACCTGTCTGGATCTGCCGCACGCCAGGCGCGTGCATCTGCCCTGATGCCCGGCCGTAGCCCGCCTGCCGTGAAGGTAGCTCGCCGCCTATAATGGAATGCGGCCGCGGGCCCAGGCTGGGGTCTGCAGCGGTGCTGTGGTGCGGGTGGGGCGCCAGCCGGTCTGGTCCTGGGTGAAGCCGGCTTCGTCGCGCATGCGCAGCCACCAGGCCAGGGCGGCCACGGTGACGACGCCGCCGGGCGCGTACATGACCGAGTAGATGGCCGAGCAGAGGATTTCGAACACCACGTAGTCCCCCAGCGCGGCGCGGAAGGCACTGCCGTTGCGCACGGCCAGCGCGGTCTTGAGGGAGCGGGCGTGGATGAACACGATCATCCCGGTCCCGATCAGCCCGTATTCCATCAGCACGCCCAGCCAGCCGATATCGGTCAGCCAGAAATCCGAGTTGCCGAAGAAATCCGCCAGGGTGAGTTCGGAGAAGGAGGAGATGGAGCCGGAGCCGAACAGCAGCTTGGACGGGTCGCTGGTGATCCAGTCCCAGGCGATGACGACGGAGCGCAGGCGGATGAACAGAGATTCGTCGAAGATCCGCCCCAGCAGTTCCGGCACGCCGGGACCGTAGATCAGCGCGACGATGATGACCGGCAGCATGCTGATGGCGCCGAGGCCCCACAGCCAGTTGGCCGGCATGCGGAACACCATGATCATCATCAGCACGATGACGGTGACGCCGGTGGGCAGCCGCGCCTTGTAGATGATGACCATGGAGACGATGGCCCCCACCAGCAGCGCCAGCTGCCACAGCTTGCGTTCCCGCACCAGGCGCTCGCCCAGCCAGAACAGCATCAGCTCGGCCAGCATCATGGGCATGCGGATATACATGCCGCGCCCGTCATCCCAGGAGAACATGTTGGCGCCGGCCACGGTGGGCTGGAAGCGCGCGGCGGGGACTGTGACCCACAGGATCCACATCACCGCGAAGGTGGCGATGCCGAAGCTGATGGCGCCGCGTGCCACGTCCCGCTCGGATGGCCGCAGCAGCACGAGTGCCGCGGGCACGGCGAAATAGTAGGTGAGCGGCCAGGCCTTGATGGAGGAGAGCAGCGCATCCGCCAGCCCGGTCGGGAAATAGATCAGGGAGAGGATGGGGGTGAAGCCCAGCGCATAGGCCAGCAGCACCAGGTAGACCGGGCTATCCGGCAGGCGCAGCTTGACCATGCCATACAGAGTCAGCGGCACCGTGACGATGGGCCAGCCTTTGGAGAGGGCGTAGAAAGGCCCGGCTTCCACCTTGTAGTGGAAGATCTGGAAGAACATGGACAGCAGGCCGAACCATTGGGCGGTGCGGCGCCGGCTGCCGGGCAGGGCTTTCGCCCGTTCCGTCACGATGGCTGCCGCAGGAAGCGCCGCAGCCGCTGCGGCGGCCGTTCCACCCATTCATAGGATACGGCGGCAATGGCGGTGGAGATGGCGGCCAGCGCGGGCATTACCACCAGCAGCCAGAACAGGCTGGGCCGCATGTCCAGGATGGCGGGCTTCCACAATGCTTCCGGCAGCAGCGGCACGGCGCAGACCAGCACGGCGAGGTGCCAGAGATAGAGCGAGTAGCTCCACCGGCCGAGCAGCACGGCCGGGCGGCTGGCCAGCAGCCGCCGGGTCCAGCCATGGCGCGGGCCGAACAGCACGCAGCCGAAGCCGAGGAACAGCCCGATGCCTTGCATGGTGTAGCGCAGGCTGGAGCGGAAAGTGGGGTCGCGGATGGCCAGGCTGGCCAGCACGATCAGCAGGGAGACGACGAGCGTGGCGCGCGCATTGAACAGGCGCAGCAACAGCGGTGCCGCGCCGGTGTTGAGCAGCAGCGACATCAGGACGCCGTAAAGGATGGAATCGAGCCGCATGTCGGTGGAGAAGGCGGTGCGGAAGGCGCCGAGCCCCTCGGTGCAGGCGGGCCCGGTGGCGACGCACTGCCCGGCCAGCACGGTGCGCCAGGCGATGATGGCGACGATCAGCACGGCCAGGATGCCGATCAGCCGCGCCCGGCTGCGCACCGCCACGAACAGGAAGGGGAACAGGGCGTAGAAATGCAGCTCCACCGCGATCGACCACAGCGGCGCCAGCGGACTGTCCATGCCACCGGGGCCGGTGTTGTAGGGCTCGAACAACGCCATGTAGTTGGTGAAGTAGAACAGCCCGGCCATGACCTGGGAGGGGCTGGTGGTGCCGCCCGCCTGCACGTTGATGAGCGAGGCGATGGGAACAACGACGATCAGCGCCGGCCACAGCCGCAGCAACCGCCGCGCCAGGAACGGGCCGAGCCGCACGCGGCCCTTCCGCTGCTGTTCCAGCATCAACTGACGCGTGATGAGGAAGCCGGAGATGAAGAAGAACACCGTAACGCCGAAGGTGCCCGGCAGCAGCGAGCCGAGCCCGTAATGCCCCAGCACCACCAGCAGGATGGACAGCGCCCGCAGCCCGTCGAGCGGCGCCACGTAGTCGTGGGACGGGCCGACGCTCCAGGTGATGCTGCCATTCTCGGCTTTGGGCAGGCTCATCGGGCCATGCCGGCCGCCTGCCTTGCCCCGATGAGGGCCGGCCGTCCACGGAATTGGCTGGCGATCATGAACGGCGCGGGCATCGTGCTCTTTGAAAGATACGCAGAACGTAAAAATCACCGATCCAGCGGAAAGCGGCAAGGTCAAAGGGTGACGCAAAGCCAGCCATCCTCTCATGGTGCGCAGGCGTGACGGGCTTGCAGCTGAGGCGGCGCGGTTTGCTGGCGGGGTTGGCGGGGCTTTCCCCCGCGCTGGCCGCCGCGGCCCCTTCGCCCGCCGCGCCGCCGGCATGGGGCGGGATGGGGCAGGCGGCCGGGCGCGGCGGCATGGGCGGCCTGGCGGCGCAGCGCGGCATCCTGTTCGGCGCCACGCTGACCCAGGGCCAGGTCGTGGAATCGGCCGAGATGGTGCGCATCGCCACGGAGGAGATGGCGATGCTGGTGCCCGGCTTCGAATTCAAATGGCCCGGTCTGCGCCCCGGCCCCTGGGAGTTCGACTTCACCGGCGCCGACGCCATGCTGACATTCGCCGAGGCACGGCAGCAGGCGGTGCGCGGCCACGCGCTGGTGTGGCACGGCGCGCTGCCCGGCTGGTTCGGTGATGGCCCGGCCGACGCCATGGGCATGCGCACCCTGCTGCGCCACCACATTACCACCGTGGCCGGGCGCTATGCCGGCCGCATCCATTCCTGGGACGTGGTGAACGAACCGGTGGAGCCGTGGGACAACCGGCCGGACGGACTACGGGACTCACCCTTCTTGCGCCGGATGGGGTTGGACTACATCGACCTCGCCTTCCGCTGGGCGGCCGAGGCCGACCCCACCGCCCGGCTGGCGCTGAACGAATACGGGGTGGAGATGGCCACGCCGGAACAGGACGCCCGCCGCACCGCTTTGCTGAAACTCCTGGAGGGCATGCTGCGCCGGGGGGTGCCCGTGCACGCCCTGGGTATCCAGGCGCATCTGAGCGCCGCGGCGTGGCGGGACTTCGACCCGGCGGTGCTGCGCGGCTTCATCCGCCGCGTCGCCGCGCTGGGGCTGGAATGCTACGTGACCGAGCTGGACGTCACCGACCGCGGCCTGCCACCGGAGGTGGCGGTGCGCGACGCGGCGGTGGCGCACACCTACCGCACCTTCCTGGACGCCGCGCTGGCAGAGCCCAGCGTGACCCTGGTGGCGCTGTGGGGGATCAGCGACCGCTTCACCTGGATGAACGACAGCCGCTTCGCCCGGCGCGAAGACGGCCTGCCCACCCGCCCGCATCCGTTCGACCCAGCGTTCCAGCCCAAGCCGGCGTGGGGCGCAATCGGCGATGCCTTGCGCGGGGCGCCGCGCCGGTAGGGGAAAGGGTCGGCTGGCCGGGGTGCGGCCGGTCGTTGCGCTTTCCTGAGGCCATGCCAGGGCTCCGCACCCTGCCAAGAGGCCGCTGTGTGGATAAGCTTGCCAGTGCCGTGTGGTCAGCGGCGGAGGGGGCCGGTAAGATCCTCGCCATTGATGCTCAGGGACGGGCCGTTGGCGGCGCTGTCGCCGCCCTGAAGCTGCGTCACCCGGCGGGAGCGCAGGCTGCGGCGAAGCGAGAGAGCCGATCCTTCCACAGTGGCGCTCAGGGACCAGGTGTCCCGGTCGGTGCTCTCCTGCACGGGAGCGGTGGCGACCTGCCGAACCCATTCAGCCTGCGTGCCGGCATCGCACCGCCCCGCGCGGGCCAGAAAGGCGATCTGCGACCGCTGGCTCTGCGGGTCTTGCGGGATGACCAGACGGAGCGCTTCCGGCAGGCCGCCTTCGCCGGTCAGCACGATCTGCCCCCGAGCATCGGCCCGGATGAAGCGGATGGCCGCACAGCGGTCACCATCACGCACGGCGAGGACGGAACGCCCGCTGCCTTGCAGGTCCTGCCCAGTGAAGCGCTGGCCATCCAGGGAAATGCTTTCCGCATCCCGGGGCACGAACAGGCTGGTGCTGAAGGCCGCGCCGCCCCGCTCGCGCTCCCGGGAGGGATTGAGGTCGAAGCTGCCGAGCACCCAACCATTCCGCTGCGCCATCCCGCCATTCAGCGGCGGATGCCAAACCTTATTGTGGCCGAAGCCGACCCGCATGCGTTCGCCGAGCGGGTTATCGCTTACCGTGGGCAGGAAGCTCATTGTGACGGAGCGGCGCATGTCGCGTCGCAGGTCGATGGTAAAGACCTTGTCGGTCGAGCTCAGATTGCCGCCGCCGACCGAGCCGATGGCCACGCCGCCCTCGATGAACAGGTTGCGCGTCTGGCCTGCTTCCGTGCCCCAGCGCGCCAGGACGTTACGGGCCCGCCGCTGCGCGAGCGCGGCGATATCCGGGCTGACCCGGTAGCCCTGGGTGCCCATGTTCAGGAAGGCGAAGATCATTTCCGGGTTCAGGCGGGCCTGTTCGTCCACCGGCCGCCACCCCTCGGCGCCCAGATAAATGTTCAGCGGGCCCTCGCCGAAGACAAAATCCTCGTCGCGGCTATGGGGGCCGACCAGCTTTCCCTGCAGGGTGTGCGCGGCGATGTCGGACCAAAAGAAGTCCAGCATGCCGCGAAACATGTCCTTGTCCCGCGGCTCCGTCACGTAAAGGTAGCCAGCCACGAGCGAATTGAGGTCGGTCGCGTAGTAGACTGGGCTACCGAACTCGCGCACCCCGATAGTCCGCGCTGTTTCGCGCCAGGCTTCCAGCTTGGCGCGGCCGCGCCGGACCGCCGCATCGTCGCCTACGGCCTGACCGATCAGCAACGTGTTTACCGCGTTCATCAGATAAATGTTCGTGTAGGACACGGGTGGATTGTGCCCGGCCAGGGCCGGCAGCGCCGCCTTTGCCTGGCGGGAGAGCCTTTCGCGCAGATCGGCGGGCAATTGATCCGCGAACCCAAGCAGCAGTGGCCCCCAGGCCTGCGTGGTGAATTCGATGGCATTCGTATCGTCCACGCGCCGGGCACCGGGTTGAAGCCAGGGGAACTGCCCAGTGGCCGGATCCTGCGCAGCCAGGACTGGTTCCAGTAGACGGGCCGCCTTGGCCGGGTCCTTCTCGATAGCCAGGGCGATCAGTGCGGCATTGCTGAAGGTCCGCAAGGAGAGCTGTGCGCCGGGCCGTTCCGCAGAGCGCTGCGTTTGCGCCCCGGCGGTGGAAAGCTGCCGGGCCAACGCATCACGCGCTGAAGGTTCGAAAGCGACCGCAGTCAACGCCGGGGCGGCAAAGGCACCGGCCAGGGCAGCCAGGATGAGCGCGCGCCGCGAACGGGAAGACATCATGCCAGACATACGTCGCATCTCCAGAAAAGGGAGTGGAGCCCCATAAGCACCTGCGGGCTGCCCGGCTGCCAACTTAGAGGCTGGCAGAACGGCCGTGACCTCAACTGATCCGGATGTGAATGCCATGTAAGGCCGCCGCGCCTCCCTGTGCGAGAGCGGGCGATGGCTGTTCCTCGCTGGATGCCGTGGCCAAGCCGCGCGTCCTGGAGCATGCCTGCTGCGGTGAATGCAGCAGACATGCTCCAGGTTCCGCTAGGCCGCGTGACTCACGTTCCCGGTTGATCCAGCCGAAGACGATGACGCTTCAGACGGAGCCTGCCTGCTTGCGCAGCCGTTCCAAGTTCCGCTGGTGCTGCAGCACGGCCTTGTCGTCCGGTGCGATGGTCGTGGCGACGCGCAGTGCGCGGGCCGCACCATCCAAATCCTTCTGCCGCAGCCTGAGTCCGGTGAGCAGATTGTAGGGCCGCAACAGGGAGGGCGAGAGCTCGATGGCCCGGCTGAGCCATTCCACAGCAGCATCCTGGTTGCCACGGCGTTCCTCGATCTGCGCCAGCCGGCACATCGCGTCGGCATCGGGCAGGTAGTCCAGCGCTTGGCGCAGCACGGCCTCGGCCTGGTCCAGATCACCTAGATTGAGGAACAGGCTGGAGAGCTCGCGGAAGGCGGACAGGTCGGCCGAGCCGGCTGCTACGCTGGAGGCCATTGCCTGACGGAGCCAGCGCTCGGCCTCGTCCGGGTCACCCTGACGGATAGCGATCTCGCCCATCCGCCGCTGCGCGCCCGGGTTGCCTGGGGCATGCTCGAGCGCCTTGGCATTCGTGGCTGCGGCGGCTTCCACGTCGCCCTGTCGCAGATATTGCGCGGCGAGGAAGCCGAGGGAGTTCGCGTCCTTCGGGTTCGCTTCCACCGCCTGACGGGCGAAATCCACGGCGGATTCCAGATCCCCCGTGCGGGCGAGGATGCCACTTAGCCGGCGCAGCGCCGCAACATCGGCTGGCGCCAGGGCCAGCGCCCGGCGCGCGGCGGCTTCGGCTTGCTCGATGTCGTCGGCGTTCAGGTAGAGGCTGGACAGATGCAGGTGGTTGCCGGGCGAGGCCGGTTCCGCGTCCACTGCGCGCTGGGCCAGCTCGAAGGCCCGTTCCGTCTCGCCCCTGCGTGCGGCGATGTCGCTGAGGCGTCGCAGCATGGCGGCGTTGGCGGGAGCTAGATTGACGGCGCGTGAGGCCGCGGCCTCGGCTTCCCGCAGATCACCTTGCCGCAGGTGCAGCCCGGCAAGCTGGCTGTACGAGGCGGCCTCGGCTGGGTTTACCGCGATGGCCTGCTCCAGCAGGCTGAAGGCACGCTCGCGGTCCTCGCCCCGAAAGACGATGTCGCTCAACCGCCGCAGCGCCGTGGTGTCGGCTGGGGAGACCTCCAGCGCCAAGGCAGCGGCAGCCTCGGCCGCCTGCATGTCGCCGGCACGCAGATGCACGGATGAAAGGGTCAGATAGTTGGCCGGATGGTTGGGGTCCGCATCCAACGCCTGCTCCGCCAGTTCCAGTGCGCGGGTGAAATCGCCCTGCCGTGCCGCTAGGTCGCTAAGCCGCCGCAGAGAGGCTTGGTCGCCCGGCACCAACTCCAGCGCCCGGGTCGCGCTGGTCCAGGCGGCATCCAGGTCCCCGGCCCTCACATGCAGTTCGGTCAGGAACAGATGGCTGGCAGGCAATAGCGGGTTGAGGGTGAGCACCTGCTCCGCCACGGTAAAGGCCTGCTCCGTCTCTCCCTTGCGGGAAAGGATGTCGGCGAGACGCCGCAGCATCACCGGGTTGGGCATGAGTTCCGCTGCACGGCGGGCGGCGGAGGCCGCGGTTTCCCATTCGCCCTGTCGCATGTAGAGGGCGGCGACTTGGCTGTGGGACGCAGCCTCGGCGGGGTTCAGCACTAGGGCCTGCTCCAGCCAGGTCAGGGCCTGCTCGGCATCACCGCCCCGCAATGCGATATCGCTGAGCTGACGCAACACATAAGTATTATGGGGTGCTGCCTCCAGCGCCTTGCTGGCGGCCGCCGAAGCGGCAGCCAGGTCGGCGCGGCGCAGATGCACGGAGGAAAGCGCCAAGCCATTGGCTGGGTTCGTAGGGTCCGCTTGCATCGCCTGCTCGGCCAAAGCCAGGGCTTGGGTAAGGTCGCCTCGCCGCATGGCCAAGCCGCTCAACCGTCGCAGGGTGGCCGGGTCGGACGGCGCCAGCTCCAGCGCCCGCGACGCGATAGCCTCGGCGGCAGCAAGGTCGCCGTTGCGAAGGTGCAACTGAGAAAGAAACAGGTGGCTGCCTGGTGCCTGCGGCTCCAGCGTCAGGGCCTCCTGCGCTAGCGCGAAGGCACGGGGCAGGTCATCGCGGCTTGCGAGAATGCCACTGAGCCGGCGCAGGCGATTGGCATTGGTGGGTTTCAGCGCCACCAGCCGGGTCGCGGCGGCCTCGGCCTCCTCCAGGTTGTCCTGGCGCAGGTGGATGCGGGCCAGGGTGTCCAGTGCACCGGGCTCCTCCGGCTCGGCCGCCAGCAGCTCGGCCACCGCGGCGTGGGCGGCATCATAGGCGGCGCGCTGCAGGTGCAGCTCAGCCAACCGGCGCAGCAGCACCGGCAAGCGGCCGGACTGGTCCAGCGCCTCGGTCAGGACGCGCTCCGCAGCTGCGAACTCACCTTGCGCGGCCAGGGTTCCCGCCAGGCGGGCGGAGGCCACAGCATCCTTGGGATCGTTGGCGATGTCCATGGTCTGCATATCCATGTTGTGAGCGGTTCCCAGGTCTTGGCGGCGCCGGCGCGCGGGCGCCGCATTCAGGGTCATGGCCATGTCAGACATGGGCGTCATTCCGCGGCCCATGGTAGCAAAAGAGGCTGTGGTGGAAAGAGTGCGCGTAATCCGGCGCCTCCAGCAGCCGCACATGCGGCCACGGATTGCGCCGGATGCCGCACAGCGTGTAGCCGGCCATCCGCAGCCGGTTGAGCAGTTTCTTCACCGGGGCAGGGTCTTCCCCCGCCGTGTGGGAGACGTCCAGCACGATATAGGGCTTTTGCTGGGAGATGAGGTTGTACGCGCCTTCCAGCGCCGCACCGGCCTGGCCGGGAATGCCCAGCCGCAGCAGGTGCACCTTCGTGATGCCCTGGGCGGCGACATAGCCATCCAGCGTCACTACCGGCGTCGGCACGGCCGGGCCGTCCTCCCCGGCCGACGTATCCGGCTGCTGTACCGAGCCGACGCGGTTGGCCACCAGCGCCTCCGGCATGGCGAGGTTGCCGAGGCCCAGCATCTCCGCCTGCGCACGCAGCTTGCCGCGCGCCATGGGGGTGGAGCCGAAGGCATGCACCTGGCCGCCGGGCCCGACGCAGCGGCTGAGCAGCAGCGCCACCTGGCCGGCATCCTGCGCCACGTCCAGGCAGATCCAGCCCGGCCGCGCCAGCCCAGCCAGGATGGCATGTTCCGCCGCCTCCCGCTCCTTCGCCACGTTGGTCTGGGCGGAGAGCTGCTTCTTCACCGCCGCTGGCAGGGGTGGCGGCTCCGCCAGCGCCGCCAGGGCAGTGTCGACCTGCTGGCGTTCCAGCAGGGCGTGGAAGCCGCGCATCTCGGCCGCGCCCATGGCATGTGCCATCACGTTGCGGAATTCCTGCCGCACGCCGAACAGAAGCGTCTCCTGGATGGCGGAGACGTTCCACCAGTTGGTGTCGGTGAAGGACAGCCCGTAATCCGCCCTTAGGAAATGCGAGTTCTGCCCCTGGGCGAAGCCCAGATGCTGCACGGCGGAGTCCGGCAGGCAGAAGATCTCCCGCCCCGTGGCCACCAGATGCTCGCAGATATCCCAGTCATAGCGGGGAGAGGGCTGCACATGCTCCAGCACCTCGGCCACCACGTCACGGGACCAGGCGGTGCCGGCGAAGCCGACGGAGCGCTTGACCAGCAGCCCGTTCCGCAGAGTGCCGGGATGCGACGGCGCGTTGAGCAGGGAGAGCAGGCCATCCGTGCGCGGAAAGGCGGCCTGCAGCGTGGCGATCACGTCCTCGGCCACCAGCAGGTCGGAATCCAGGCAGACCAGGATGTCCTCCACCCGTTCCTCCCGGAAGACGCGCAACAATTCATGGGCGGCATAGTCGGCGCGCCCGGAATTCACCGGGCGGCGGATGAATTTGGCATGCGGAGGGAATAGCGGCCGCAGCGCATCGAGGTCGTAATCCGTGCTGGCGTCGTCGATTACCAGGATGGCCGCGTCCGCCACCCCCGCCGCGTGGGAGAGGGAGCGCGCGGCCAGGGCCACGATGTCCAGGCGGTTGAAGGTGGTGACACCAAACAGAATGCGTGAGCCGCTCGCCAGAGCCACTATCCTTATGTCCTCAGCCGCAGCCTGTTACCGCCCGCAGCAGCGCCAGGCTGCTGAAAGCGGCTCCAGGTAAGCGCCAGATGGCTGGAGGACAATAACCTGCCTCGCTCAGTCGACCGTGACCGGTACGTTCTCGAGCTGGAGATAGGCCTTCTCACCATCCGGGCCTGTCGCTTTGTCCATGTGCTTTAGCACGTGGTCCAGCACCGGCACGAGGCCCACCGCGGCGATGCAGGTGCAGGTCGCGAAGCGTTCATCGAACTGGCAGGGGGCGCAGTCCTTCTTCAACTCGATGACGGAGCTGGTGGAGGAGAGCGGGCCGTTCTTCACCACCGAGGTCGGGCCGAAGATGGTGGTCAGCGGTACGCCGAGTGCATCGGCGATGTGCATCAGGCCACTATCGTTACCGATGAAATAGGAGCACTGCGCGATGTTGCGCACCGATTCCATCAGCGGCGTGCCGGTGAGATCGATCGTGCCTTCGACATATTCGGAGGCGACGCCGAAGGAGGCGACCTGGTAACCGCGCTGCTGCAGCGCCGCCACCAGCTCCTTGTAATAGGGCCAGCGCTTGTTCAGCCAGCTGCCTTCCTCCCACTCCCCACCCTTGCCGCCGGAATGGATGCCGATGATGCCGTTCGGGATGGCCGCGCGGCTGGCATTGGCGACGAAGTACTTCGCCGCATCCGCCTTCTCATACGGCAGGCCCAGCAGCTCCCGCGCGCAGAACAGGTTGAACTCGGCCTCGTGGATCTCCTTCGTCATCTGGAAGACGAAATGGCGGCGGGCGGCGATCACTTGGTTCGAATTGAAGGAGGGAATGATGTCCCCGAAGGAGTGGGTGACATAGACGAGGTCATACTCCCTGTGCAGGACGTTCCGATCCAGCGGGAAGACCATGTTGACGTAGGGGGAGCCCGCGACCAGCACGCTGCAGCCCTTGAAGTCTTCCTTCACCACCACGTCCACCGGGCGGCCGTAATGCTCCGCCAGGCGGCGGATCAGCGGTGAGGTCTGCACGATGTTGCCAAGGCCGGCACCGACGGCGACGAGGATGCGCTTCTCGCCGAAGCGGATGATGCGGCGGATCCGCTCTGGTTGGCCAGCGAAGGCGTAGCGGGCGGAATTCTCCAGCGCCAGCTCGGTCCGGCGGCGGTAGTAGGCGGGATCGGTGAACAGCCGGTCCAGCTCCGCCGCCCAGGCATCGGCATCCTCCGGCAGGGCGCTGCCGGATTCGGTCAGCAGGTATGGCACGTTGCCGCGGTCCGAGCCGACCACGGGCAGGCCCAGCCGATGCGCCTCGATCACCACGCGGGAGAAGGTCTCGATAAAGGCGTAGCTGGGCACTAGCACGACCTTGGCCTTCGCATAGGCCTCCATCATGTCCGACACCTTGCCGGCGACAGTGATGTTGGTGACGCCGGCGCGCGCCACCTCCTCCTCCGCCTGCGCCACAGGGCTCTGGCTGGCCAGTACCAGGAAGCGCACATGCGGCACTCGCTTGGCCACTTCCAGGATCAGGTCAAAGCCCTTCTCCGGCCGCGCATTGACCAGCAGGGCGTATTCACCATCGGTGATCGGCTGCACGTCGGTATCCGCCGTCAGCGAATAGACCAGCGGCGTACTGACGCCGAAATGCCGCCGCTTCATCTCTGCCGTGTAGTGGGAGTTGGAGTAGACGACGGTCGCCTGCTGCAGGATCGCGTTGAATTCCCGCTTCGGCACCGCGTTCTGGTCGATGTTCAGGTAGCCGCCGATCTCCTCGAACATGTCGCGCCAGAAATGCGTGCCGTAGACCGTGGTCATGTGCAGGTATTTCAGTGGCGTCAGCACCTCGTATCCCAGGCCGCTCAGTACCTGGACCACGCGCGGACGGCGCTTCAACGCATAGGCAAAGATGTCGCCTGGGAAGGGGCGGATCTGGGCGAAGCGCTGCTCGCCTTCCTGCCCTTCCACGGCGCCCGCGACATCGCTGCGCATGCCGATGATGATCGGCTCGAAGCCCTCGCCGCGATAGACATGCGCCATGCCGCGCAGGAACTGCTCGCCGCCGCCATACAGCTCGAACCCATGGCGGGAGATCAGGAAGACCTTGTCCGTCCCGCCTTCTCGCACTGCGCCCGGCGCCGGCAGGCGGTGCACCTGGCCCTGCGGGTCGACCGTCACGGTCCGCAGCATCTCTTCATGCGCATCGATCAGCGCATGCACCGGCTGGCGCTCGATCAGCGCCATGTCGGAGAAGAAGTGCAACAATTCCCGCCGCATCACCGTCAGCTGCGGCAGGCCGGCGGCATCGGTGAAGACGACGCGGCCGTGCATCTTCTCGATTCCGCGCAGACTGGCATTGAGCTGCGGGTCGGCCAGAAGGGCCATCAGCGCCGGCGCTGCCGAGGCCGGGGCCACAGCCATCCAGGGCGCTTCCGAGGCCTCGGTCAGCAACGGTTCCGCACCATCGCGGCCGCAGAGCAGGATGCGTTCGCCCACTGGGCCAGTGGGCGTAGCGATCCAGCCCTCATGCGCCTCGGGGATGGGGGAGAGGGCGGCGCGCAGCGCGGGCAGCTCTTCCTCCGCCGCGTGGAAGCACAGGGCGAGATGCGCGTCCGGCACATCGTCGCTCATCTCCCGCACCAGGGTGACGATCTGGCTGGCCTTCAGGTTCTTCGGCTCGACGCCCAGCGCCGCTTCCGCATCCTGGCGCGCCAGGTCGAACTGGTTGAGGGCGAGATGCAGCCGCGCACGGTCGATCCGGTAATTGACGCGCTTCGGCTCAAGCTCCACTGCGCGGGAGAGATGGACGAGGGCGGCGGCGACATCGTTGTTGCGCAGTTCCAGCTGTGAGAGACGGTAATGCGCCGGGTGGTAGGCCGGCCGCTTTGCCAGGGATTCCTCAAAAGACTGGCGCGCGCGTTCGGGCTGGCCGGTTTCCAGGCAAACGCGGCCGAACTCGAATAGCACATCCGGGTCCTCCGGATGCCGCTTGATCAGCTGGTCCGCAGCTTCCTTCGCCGGGGCGAATTGCCGCGCGGTCATGGCCTGGCGGATGAATTCCAGTGATGCGTAGAGATGGTCCGGCTGCACAGCCAGGACGCGGCCGAACAACTCCTTTGCGGCCACACGGTCCCCGGCCCGCGCCCGCAGGCGCGCAAGCTCGATCAGCAGGTCGATGTCTTCGCCGCAGACCTTGAGACCATTTAGAAACGTCTCTGTGGCAGTGGCAATCTCTCCAACTGCCGCCTGCGCCCGGCCGAGGCCAAGGTAGCCTCGCTCTTCCTTCGGTGCGAGTTCGACGAGTCGTGAGAAGTAACCGATCGCTTCCTGCGGTCGCTTCATCCGCATCAAAGCCAAGCCGCCCTCACGAAGCGCTGGCAACCGGTTGGGTTCCAACTGGAGAGCTTGCTGATAGTGTTCGTAGGCCTCCACCAAGCGGCCCTGGCGCATCAAGGTGGAGCCAAGAAGATTATGGCTGAGTGCATTGGGCCGGGTCTCGATGCTTCGCAGCAACGGTCCCACCGCGTCGTCCACTTGACCGCTTTTCAAAAGAGCTTGCCCCAGCCTCTGGAGATCGCCAGGGTCTTGAATTCTGGAAACGGTATTCTGGAGGTGCTCGACAGCTTCAGAATGGCGCTTCTGGTCTGAACAGAGTGTCGCGTATGCACGACGGATTTCGCGATGATTCGGATTGAGGCGAAGACCTTCCTTAAAGTGGCCTTCTGCCTCCTTCGCCTTCCGTTGCTGTAGAGCCAACTGCCCCAATGAGTAACGCGTCAAGGCAGTATGCTGTACATTTCCGGTCAGCGGCGCCGCAGCATCTGCAGCTTCTCTCGGCTTTCCTTCCTTCAACAATGATAGGACCGAACGGGCACTCCGCTCTTCTGCTGAGACAGGCTTGTCCGTGGGCACGACGGCATCCGCCTCCACCCCCAAGGCAGCGCTGACCGCCCGATCAACGCTGTCGTGAAGCTCGAGGGAGAGGTCTTCCCATTGAGGGATCGGAACGGGCGCGTTCCTATCGCCCGACCAGAACGCAATCGTTCCCAGAGAGAAGATTGCGTGCCTTCCTTCGGTTGGCCAGTTTGAGAAGCCCGTATAGGCCGACCTCTCAAACGGAAGTTCAGCGCCCGCAACGGTGATCCGGACGACCGGCGCACCATTGAAGATCGGGATGAAGCGCATCTCGAACTTGTCTCTAGCGATGTCGTACCAGAATTCTTTTGCACGGCGAGCAGTATTACCTTCGAGGAAGACGAAGGCACGCGTGTTGAACTTATTCAGATAGAAGCCGAGGCAGAGCCTTTCCTCTGGAAAGACAATCGAGTCATTTTCCCGCAATGCGAGGACCGTCACGCTCAGCAAGCTATTCTTCAGCTCCTGAACCGTGCCACTGGATGGATTGATCGTCGGATCTACTGCGGAAAAGTTGTTGGAGTAGTTATGGCTAAATCCAAAAAGGGGAAGAGAGTAGCCGGCCTTCGTGATCTCCCTGCCGATATGGAAGCCGAACAGCCGCTGGATAGCCTGCTTCGGATGTGCGTCCGTCTCGTAAAGCTCTTCGGCTTCTCCAATAATGGCCCTTCCGTAACGCAGAACTAGGTCGCGCATTCCAACGAATTGCGCCCCGCAAGCATGGGCAAGAAAGCGCCGACGAGCATAGATCCTGGATGCCGTCCGCAGGTTCACGTCAAGGCAAAAACCGATAATGATCAGATTGCTCTGGGCCGAGATGGTCGAGAGAATCTCGAATAGAACCCGCTCGGCGAAAGACTGTTCTCCGAGGAAATCCTCGTAGATCTCGTCGTTTGGAATCGAGTCAAAAAAAACGTAGTCGAATGAAGAAAATTCCATCCTCATTAAAGTCGCGTACTGAGTGCCTGGCGAGCCACCGATCGACTTGTTGTCGATTTCGGCATCCGGCATCGCTTCGCGAAGGCCGGCTACCCAGCCACGCTTCAGAATAGAGTTGGATGTACCGAGAATCAGAATTCTGATAGGATCGGACGCTCGGCGATCTCGGCGCTTTGCTGTTCTGGCTACCGGCAGTGCCTGAGCCGGCTGCGCCTCGCCGGCGGCTTCGTTCTTCAATTTTGCAGCATTCTCGACGATGGGCCGGATGGTCTCGATGGCGGAATCCGAAAGCAACAATGCTGGCTCTCGGATCGAGGAATCAAATCCAAAGACAGGAATTTCTACTTGCCGAGATTCTCCGCGAAGTACCAAGCCGGAAACCTCGATGATGCCGTCTTCACCATCCTTCTTTCCTGTCGATAGCGTAAAATCCTGGCCTGAAATTTCCTTCATTGGCCGGAGCATGTAAGTGAGGCTCTTGACGTCGTCTTTGCGCTGCGGGCTGTAGAAATTTGGATGCGTGAGTGGCAAGGAACGCATCTCGTTTCCGGAAGAAATGACCAATCTTCCGCTGCATTGGGCAACGTTGATTCCTACGCCGACGACTGCGCACGGACGTTCGACATCGACCTGCAGTTTCTGACCGTCCTCAAGCCGATAGAACCCGGCTCCAAGCGCCGAGGTCTTCCTTTCAATGTTGGCAATGCCGGCGACTCCATCATCTGAAGAAAGTCTATGGAACCGGAAGCTGGGCGCCGTTCCTGATGTGGTACTGCGGGCAGGTGGAGATTGGTGAATTCTGGCCAGGCCATCACCGATCAACTTCCCAAATTGATAGGCGACTTCCCTATGCAGATGGTCGCGGTCAGCAAAGAGATGATCGGCTTTGGTAGACAGAGCATAGGCAGCCGACTCTGCGAATGTGTACCCATCATACAGAGGGTAGCCGTGCTCCTCAGCAAAGCCACGAAGGAAGACATGAACCGCCCTAGTTTCACTCAGTCCAGGTACGATCGGCAGAATCGCGATAACCGGCACAGTTGTCGGGCTCAGATGGGTCGCGATGAAATCGGTCAGCCGATCTCTCATCTCGGCTTCGGAGCTTCGACCGCTGTTGTAAAAGAAGTCTTCGTTCGGAGCGAAGTCTAAAACGACAAAGTCGTAGCCATGCAGGGAGTAATCTGCCGCGACGCGAAAAAGCAGGACCGACGAGCTGCCCCCGGTTGAGAAGTTATCAAAGGCCGAGACAGCAGGATGATCCTTTAGACCTTGCGTATATCCGTCCCTCATCAAAGAGTTCGAGGTTCCTGCCACTGCAATACGCATGCCCATTCTCCTGCTTTCGCTCCGCTCGCCTGAATCAAACGCCAGAAAAATTGCTTGCGCTGAGTATTATTGTTGTCATCCGGTCCAAATCATCCGACGGGAACAAATGCCCCGGCAGCCCTGCCGCCGCGGCGGCCGCGACGTCGGTGGAGCGGTCGCCGATCATGAAGGAGCCCGCGCGCTCCACAGGCCAGTGCGCCATCAGGTCCAGGATCATGCCTGGGCCGGGCTTGCGCCGGTGGCAGCTGCGCCGATAGGCGGCCACATCGGCCTCCGGGTGGTGCGGGCAGTATTCGAAGGCGTCGATATGCGCGCCGGCCTGCGCCATCTCGGCGGCCATCCAGCGGTGCAGATGGCGCACCGTCGCCTCGGTGTAATAGCCACGGCCGACGCCGGCCTGGTTGGTCACCACGAAGACGAAATACCCTGCTTCATTGAGCCGCCGCACCGCCTGCCACGCGCCGGGAATCCACTGCACCTTGGCCGGATCATGCGGATAATGGTCATCGACGATCAGCACGCCGTCCCGGTCCAGGAAGGCGGCGGGGCGGGGGGGCAGAGCGTGGGTGGTAGCGGGGTCCAGCCAGCGCCCCGATGCCTCCAGCCCGCGTGCCTGGCCGCTGGCCAGCAGCGGGGGCAGTGCTTGGTGCAATGGCATCTCGTCGGCGCCGAGGCTGGCGGCTAGCCCGGCGCGCATCCAGGCGGCGCCGGCCCAGCCCGCTGTGGGGCCTGGACGCATCACCAGCGCGGCCGGTGCCTCGCCGGCATGGAGCGGCAGGGCAAGCAGGTTGCTCTCCGCCACCCCGGCGCCATCCAGCAGCAGGAAGCCATCCGTCACCACCGGCAAGGCGGCGCGCAGGGCGCCGAGGCTGCGCGGCGCCGCCGTGGTTTCGCGAATATGCAGCGTTACGCCACGGGCTGTCGCCATCGCGTCCAACGCCGCGTGGGGCTGGCCGGCGGGCAGCACGGCCACGACGTGGCCCAGGCCGAAGCGCGCGGCCTCCGCCAGCAATACGGGCAGGAAGGCCTCGTCCTGCACCGGCTGGCCGGTGGCCAGCAGCACGGCGGCCGGGGCGGCGAAGCGGATGTCCTGCTCCACCGTCCCGTCGGCATCCGGCCTGCCGGCCTGGGGCGCGTCCTGCAGCGTGCTGCTCATCGGTTCAATCCGCCACGGCGCTCAGCGCCCGGCTGCGGGCGATGATGTTGCTGGTGGAGCGGCCGGGCACCAGGTCCAGCAATTCCACCTTGCCGCCGCGCGCCAGCACCACGTCGGCGCCCACCACCGTCTCCACGGTATAGTCGGCACCTTTGAACAGCATGTCCGGCTGCAGGCGGGTGATCAGCTCCAGCGGCGTGTCCTCGTCGAAAGCGACGACGAGATCGACGGAGCGCAGTGCGGACAGGACGGCGGCGCGGTCCTCCAGCTCGTTGATCGGCCGGGTCTCGCCCTTCAGGCGGCGCACGCTGGCATCGGTGTTCAGCGCCACCACCAGCCGGTCGCAGGCATCGCGCGCCGCCTGCAGCAGCGTCACGTGGCCGCGGTGCAGGATGTCGAAGCAGCCATTGGTGAAGCCGACGGTCAGGCCGCGATGCTGCCAGGTCTCGATCACGCCGGCCGCCTGGCCGGCGGTGACGATCTTGACGCCGGAGCTGCCGGCCTGCGCCGCATCCGCCTCGGCCGCCGCGTGCAGTTCCTCGATCGATACGGTCGCGGTGCCGAGCTTGCCGACCACGACGCCCGCCGCCGCGTTGGCGATGCGCATGGAGGCCGGCAGCGCGTTACCGGCGGCCATGCAGAGTGCGGCCACGGCGATGACGGTATCGCCGGCGCCGGAGACGTCGAACACCTCCAGCGCCTTGGCGGGCACCGCGTGCACGCTGCCATCGGCCTCCACCAGCATCATCCCCTTCTCGGAGCGGGTGACGAGGATGGCATCCACCTTCGCCTGCGCCATCAGCCGGGTGGCGGCGTCCGTCACCTGCTCCTCCGTCTCCACCGGGCAGCGGGCGGCGGCGCGCAGTTCCTTCAGGTTCGGCGTCATCACTGTGGCGCCGGCATAGAAGGTGAAGTCGTCGCGCTTGGGGTCCACCAGCACCGGCAGGCCCAGGGCGCGGGCGCTGGCGATGGCGTGGCTGACCACTTCCTCCACCAGCAGGCCCTTGGCGTAGTCGGAGATGATGAGTGCGTGGCAGTCGTGCAGCAGGGCGGTGACGCGCTGTTGCACCGTGGCGATGTCGTCGGCGCCGATGGCGTCGGCCACTTCCTCATCCAGCCGCACCACGTGCTGCTGGCTGGCGATGATGCGCGTCTTGGCGATGGTGGGGCGGCCGGGGGAGCGGATATTGGCGTCGACCAGCCCGGGCGTGGCCTCGATCAGCGCGGCGATCTCGCGCCCCGCCACGTCCTCGCCGATCAGGCCGATGAGCACGGCCTCACCGCCGAGGGAGGAGATGTTGCGGGCCACGTTGCCGACGCCGCCCAGCATGGCGCGGTTGTCGTTCATCCGCACGACGGGGACCGGCGCTTCCGGTGAGATGCGGTCGATCCGCCCGTAGTAAAAGCGGTCCAGCATAATGTCGCCGAGGCACATGATGCGCCGGCCGCGGAAATCCATCATCTCGTCACACCTTCAACGCCTGGTCCCGAACCCTCGTCGTTCGCGTGCCGGCGATGCTTGTCGCATCCACCTGTGGCCCACGGGGTCAGGCGCGGGGGGAAACCGCACATGACAACAGCCCGCTTCGGAATCCGAACCGAACGGCCGCTTCTCCCAGAGTGTTCTTGTTGGGGTGCAGCATAGCAGGCAGCAAACCCTGTACCAGCAAGGATTGCATGACATGAATGCAAGGGCAAACAAGGCGTAATTGTGAAGTGTAAATTTGTATGTTTTGTCGGGATTATTGAATGATCACCGGGGGTGGAAATCTTTAACGAACATCACGCCGGTTTTTGAGCCGCGCGGCGGCCCTTGGCTTCTGTCACGCCCCTCCAGCAACGCGCCAGGCACAGGATGTTTGCGTGATCTGGCCGAGCCACAAGCTATCGGCCCGGGAAGATCTCATCGCGCCATGCGCCCAAAGCTGCGCCGCCGCTTCTAGGCCACGAAGCGCCAAGCCGCACCGTGAAGCTCCCGATGACTCATCACCTGCGCAGCCCCACAGCCGCGCCCGACCCAAATCGCCCGAAAAAAGAAAAGAAGGGGCCCGGGGAATTCCTTCCCCTGCCTTCTCTGTCAGTTCCCCGGCTTAGAGCCCCTTCAACCAGGCGACCAGCAGCTGCGCCACATCCGGCCAGCCGGGCTCCAGCATCATCAGGTGCCCCATGCCGGGCAGGAAGCGCGGGGTGGCGCTGTGCCACATGGCGCAGCGCTGCACGGCGTCGTGCGAGATCAGCCGGTCTTCCGATGCGCCCAGCACTAGCACGGGGCGGCCATGCACCCAGCCATGCGGCACCGGTTGCGGCCCCTGGGCTTCCAGCAGGGCGTTGCTGGATTCGCCGCCCATGCGGGCCAGCCATTGCCGTGCCTCGGCCACCGGCATCGCGGGGCTGAACAGCGTGGCGGCCAGGGAGGGGTCGGCCTGCCCGACCGGTGCATCCATCCGCGCCGATTCCGCCCAGAGGGAGGGGTCCGTCAGCGCCAGCCGGGTGCTGGAGAGCCACAGGCCCTCGGGCGGCACGGGGGCCAACAGGGCCGCGCCCTTCACCTGCGGTTCCAGCAGCAGGCGCTGCGCCACCAGCGCGCCCAGCGAATGCCCCACCAGCACCACCGGCCCGCCGATCCGCGCCATGGCGGCGCGGACCTGCGCCACATAATCCCCTAACCCGGCGGGGTGGCGCTCCACGACACGTTCGAACTGCACGGCCTCGCCTGGGAAGCCGGCTGCCTCGCAGGTCTCGGCGAAGCCTTGTCGCCAGACCCAGGCGCCGCAGGCGGCACCGTGCAGGAACAGCAGCGTGGGCGTCTCGGCTGGCTGGCGCGAAGCGGCGCGGGGGAAAAAACCGTCGAAAATCATGGGGAGGGACAGGGCATGTGCGGGCGACAGTAGAGCCTGCGGGCGCCGGGCGAAATCGCCAAAGGCCTGGGGCGGGAAAACACTACCGGCGGCCCGTGCGGCGCTGAGGCCCGCAAGAGCGCATGGAGCAGCGTACCGATACGGTACAGTGTAGGACACCTTTGTTAAGGTAGAGCTTTTGACGATCGCCCGGCGGGCGACGGCTATCCAGGACACAGCGACCGCCCAGGCCACCATCATTCACCCTGGCAATGACGGCCGTTCAGCGAGACCATTTCCCTTCCGGTCCCGCCCGCCCCACCTGTACGCCAGCAGGAAGGCCAAGACCCATGAACGAGACCGCCACCGCCGCCCCCCTCTACGCCGCGACCGTCACCCTGGCGGTGCGCGATCTCGACCTGGTCGCGGGCTTCTACCAGCGCCTGCTTGGCCTGCGGCCGCTTCCCGGCGCGGATGCCGGACGGCTGACCCTGGCGGCGGGTGACCGGCCGCTGCTGCACCTGGTGCACACCCCCGACGCCCGGCCGGAAAGCGGGCAGGAGCCCGGCCTGTTCCACACCGCCTTCCTGCTGCCCAGCCGGGATGCGCTGGCCGGCTGGCTGTACCACCTCGCCGCCCTGCGGGTGCCCCTACAAGGCGCCTCCGACCACGGCGTCAGCGAGGCCATCTACCTGGCCGACCCCGAAGGCAACGGCATCGAGGTCTATGCCGACCGCCCCCGCGCTGCCTGGCCCATGGCGGCCGGCGGCGGCATCGCCATGGTCACCCACCGGCTGGACCTGCGGGCACTGATGGCCACCGTGCCCGGCGCCGCCCTGCCCGGCGACGGCACCGTCATCGGCCACGTCCACCTGCGCGCCAACGACGTGCCGGCCGCCGAGGCCTTCTATACCGGCCTCGGCATGGCGGTGATGCAGAAGATGCCGCAGGCCGCCTTCTTCTCCTCCGGCGGCTACCACCACCACATCGCCGCCAATACCTGGGCCACCGGCGGCAGCCCGCGGCGCCCGGCGGGGCTGACCGGCCTGCTGGAAGTGGAACTGCGCGCAGCGGACCGCGCCACCTTCGAACGCGCGGCCGATGCCCTGCGCGCTGGCGGCAGCGTGGTGGAGGACGCCCCGGGAATGCTGCGGGCGGAAGACCCGGGGGGGAACCGGCTGCATCTCTCTCTGGCCATGGCGATGGCGTAAGGAGGCCGCGACAGGCGGCGTTGAGAGGGGCGCTGCCCCTCTCAAACTCTCCTCGCCAAAGGCCTGAGGCCTTTGGAAACCCGTTTGTCCGGGACGCCCCGGGGAATGAGGCGATTTCTGCTTAAGCTATTATTTTTATGAGATATCATGCTGGAGCATGATGCATTTACGTACGGTGCTCTCCGTGTTTGCTTGCTCACGCGATTCAGGCTTTTCGTTGATGAGACTCAAGCCATCACGTTCTAGCTTCCGCCCAACCGCAGACCACTGATCGCGGGTGCAAGGGCTCGTACCTCCTGCCGGGGGAGCCGGAGGGGGCGGCGCCCCCTCGATCCTAGCGCCACCTCAGGCGGAACGGCGGCGGCGGAAGACGTGCCACAGATAGGCCAGCACCACACCGCCGACGACGACGTAGCTGAGCGGTTCCAGCAGTCCTTCCACCTTCTTGTACTGTTCCTGCAGCAGGTAGCCGGCGCCAGCCAGGACGCTGACCCACAGGGCCGAGCCCGCCAATGTCCACAGGTAGAAGACGTGGCGCGGGATGCGGGCCAGCCCGGCGGGGATGGAGATCAGGGTGCGGATGGCGGGCAGCAGCCGGCCGAAGAATAGCGCCAGCGGGCCGTGGCGGCGCAGCCGGGCCTCGGCGCTGTCCAGCTCGTCGGTGGAGACTGCGAACCAGCGGCCATGCCGTTCCACCAGCCGCCGCAGCCGGGCGCTGCCGACGCGGCGGGCGACCTCGTACCAGACGCCGTTGCCGATGACGCTGCCCAGCGTGCCGGCCAGGATGGCCAGCCACAGCGACATGCCACCCCGCGCCGCCACGAATCCCGCCAGCGGCATGATGAGTTCCGATGGGATGGGCGGGAACAGGTTTTCCAGGAACATCAGGGCGAACACGCCGGGTAGCCCGGCGCTCTCCACGATCCCCGTCACCCACTCGATCACCGGCCGGTCTCCCCGGCGGCAGCCGCGCTCGCGGGGGCGCCGTGGCGTCGGATTAAGCCTGTCACGCCGTAAGGTTCCCTCATGAAGCGGTGCGGTACAACCGCAGCACGATGGGCCGGCCGCGCGTGTAGTTATAGCCTTCCACGGCGCCTTCCTCCCGCAGGTTCAGGCCAAGGCGCTGTGCCTCGGCCTGGAAGGCCGCCAGGTCGCGGTCACCGATGGCGGCGAAGCGGCCGGGAGCCTCGGCCAGGAACGCCGCCGCCGCCGGACCGTTGCGGAGCAACTGCGTGCCGGTGCCGGTGGAGAACATCAGCGACGGCTCATGATACCCGGCGATGCCGAACTGCGACGGCGGCAGGCCGGGCGCGCGCTGCGCCAGCAGGGCCGCCACGCGGGGCGAGACCCAGGGGGCGGACAGGCGCGGCAGCACCGCCTGCATTGCCACGGCATAGAGCGGGATGGCCAGGATGGCGGCGGCCAGACCGGCGCGGGCAGGCTGGCCCGCGCGCAACTGCCCCAGCACGCCCCAAAGGAACAAGGCGGCGGCCGGGATGCCCAGCAATGCGAAGGGGTCTATCCGGCGGTCGGCCAAATAGGGCAGCACCGCGCTGGCCAGGCCCAGCCCGGCGGCGCCCAGCACCAGCGCGAAGGTGCCGATCCAGCGCAGCCAGGCGGGGGCGGGGCGGCGCAACGGGTCCATCGCCCAGGCGGCGCCCAGCAGCATCAGCGGCGGGAACATCGGCAGGCTGTAGTGGGGCAGCTTGGTCGCCACCGCCTCGAACACCAGCCAGGAGGGGATCAGCCAGGCCAGCAGGAAGCGCGTGCCGGGGTTCAGCCGGTCCCGCCACGCGGCGGGCAGGCCGCGCAGCACCAGGAAGGCGGCGGGGAAGGCGGCGATCAGGAAGGTGAGGATGTAGTAGCCCGGCGGGCCCCAATGGGCTTCCTCGCCCGAGTTCACCTTGGCCAGCATGTCGCCGCCCACCGCCTCGGCGAAGAAGCGGCCCTGGGTGGCGAGGCCGATGGCGATGAACCAGGGCAGCACCACCAACACCATCAGCGGGATACCCCAGGCCGGGCGCAGCGCCTTCAGCCAGCGTCCGGCACGGTCACTGATGGCCAGCGTCACCACCGCCAGCGCCACCACCATCGGCCCGATCGGCCCCTTCAGCAGAATGGACAGGCCCATCACCAGCCAAAACGCCGCCGCCTGCCGCCCGGTAAAGTTGCCGGGGGAGAGGTAGGCGCGGCCCAGCAACCCCATTGCCGCCGCGACGGTGGCGAACAGCGCCGCGTCGGTCTTGGCGATATGCGTCTCCACCACCAGCACCAGGCAGGAGGCCAGCATCGCCGCAGCCAGGAAGGCGGCACGCCGCCCCACCAGCGCCCGGCCCCAGTGGAAGGTGGCCAGCACCCCCAGCAGCGCGCCGAGCAGGGACGGCACGCGGTAGGGCCAGATCTGGTCCCGGCTGCCCACCCCCAGCGCCTCCGCCACATGCACGGAGGCCGCCTGCGCCCAGTGGATACCGACCGGCTTCTTGTTCCGCTCCTCCTCCCCATAGCGGATGCGGACATAGTCGCCGCTTTCCACCATCTGGCGGGATGCCTGGGCGAAGCGGCTCTCGTCCCGGTCCCCCGGCGGCAGGGAGAAGAAGCCGGGCAGCCACAGCAGCAGGCACAGCAAGGTCAGGCAGAGGCGCGGCCAACGCGTCTCCGGCAGGCGGTCGAGTACGTCACGGAACGGCATGGGAGTGGTGGCCTCGGGGGCGAGGGGGGCCATTCGGGCGCCCCGTGGAGCATCGGGCGAGGGACAGGCATGCGGGCATGGCCACGCATCGGACCGAGATACCCCTAGCACGCGGCGGCGGAAGGCGACATAGCTGCGCGCGAGATGAAGCCACCCGCAGCACCCCCCTCCGCCCCGCCCCATGGACGCCGTCCGGACCAGAACGGCCCCCAGGGCCGGCCCGCCCGTGGCCGCCGCCCGGCCACCACGCCGCGCAACCCGACCCGCGTGGCGGCCCTGGCCCTGCTGACCGCCGTGCTGGACCGCCACCGCGCGATGGAAGAGGCACTGGACGCCCTGCCGCCCTCCGACCCGCGGGACCGTGCCGCCGCCCACCGTATCGCCGCCGCCGTGCTGCGCCGCCTGGGCAGCCTGGACGCGGTGCTGGAGCCGCTGCTGCGGCGGGAGCCGCCGCCGGAAGTGCAGCACGTGCTGCGCATCGGCGCGGCGGAGCTGCTGCTGCTGAACACGCCGCCGCATGCCGCCGTCGCCAGCTGCGTGGACCTGGTGCCGCGCCCCTTCGCCGGCCTGGTCAACGCCGTGCTGCGCAAGGTGGCCGCCGAGGGCCCGCAGACCCTGGAAGACCTGGATGGCGAGCGGCTGGACACCCCCGGCTGGCTCTGGACCGCGTGGCAGAAGGCCTACGGCACCCGGGTGCGCGCCATTGCCCGCTCCCATCGCTCGCCGGCGCCGCTGGACCTCTCGCTGAAGCCGGGCACCGAGCTTCCCGAAGGCGCCGTCCTGCTGCCCAACGGCACCGCCCGCCTGCCCGCCGGCACCCGCATTACCGAGCTGCCGGCCTTCATCGACGGCACGGCCTGGGCGCAGGATGCCGCCGCAGCCCTGCCGGCCCGCCTGCTGCATGTCACGCCTGGCCTGGCCGTGGCCGATCTCTGCGCCGCCCCCGGCGGCAAGACCGCCCAGTTGGCCGCCGCCGGCGCCGACGTGGTGGCGGTGGAGCGCGACCCCACCCGCATCCTGCGCCTGCGCGAGAACCTGGCCCGGCTGGGCCTGGACGCCCGCGTGGTGCAGGGCGATGCCGCCGAATGGGACCCCGGCACCCGCTTCGACGCCATCCTGCTGGATGCGCCGTGCTCCGCCACCGGCACCATCCGCCGCCACCCGGACGTGCCGTACCTGAAGCGGCCGACCGACGTGCCGAGCCTGGCCGGGCTACAGAAGCCGCTGCTGGCCCACGCCGCCACGCTGCTGGCGCCGGGCGGGCGGCTGGTCTTCGCCACCTGCTCCCTCCAGCCGGAGGAAGGCGAGGCCCAGGCCGCCAACCCGCCCGCCGGCCTGGTGCCAGACCCAATCCGCCCCGAGGAAGTGCCAGGGCTGGAACGCGCCATCACCCACGAGGGCTGGCTGCGGACGACGCCCGACATGTGGGAAGCGGAAGGCGGAATGGACGGGTTCTTCATCGCGCGATTCCGCAAGGGGTAAGGGGGCAGGCCGAGGGGAGGGAATTGTTCCCCGGGCCGTCCATCTTTGTCTTCGCGATGCTCTCTACTTTGGGGGCGGCGCCTTTTGGGGGCGGTGGATCGAGGGGGCGCTGCCCCCTCGAACTCCCCCGGCAGGGGATACGATCCCCTGCACCCACGATCTGGTAAATCGTGGCTAGGGCACGGCAGGTCAGAATTAATCTATTTGTAGGACAATGTCTTAGCCTCTTCTGAGAGGCTTATGGTTGGTGATGGCGGCCTTCCTGTGCCGCGCTTTCAACCGCCCTACCACCCTTGTCTGCACGCCCGGCTACGCACAGGCGCAAACTCTGAGGCGCCCCCAGCAGACCTTTGAAACAGTCCCCCAGCGCTATCCTGTTTCCCAGGGCGCCGACGAATGGGTTTCCAAAGGCCTCAGGCCTTTGGCGGGGAGAGTTTGAGAGGGGCAGCGCCCCTCTCAAGGCCGCCCGGCAGCACCGCATAGATCGGGCACCCACCAGAAGCCCGAGGGTGGACATCGCTCCGCTCAGCCCTTGAGATCCACCCAATAGGTGCCTTCCATCGGCACCGCTGCGAAGCGGGTGTTCAGCGCTTCCAGGCTCCGGGCCGGGTCGAGGCCCTGGGCGCGGTCCGGGTGGATCCAGCGCAGCATGGCTTCGATGGCGACGATATGCGCCGGGGTATCGTTGCAGCCGTGCCAGAGGCCGTGGGCGCGGCCGTCGCGCATGGCGGTGAGGGAATCCAGCTTCGCGCCGGCGATGACCTCCCGCAGGCTGTCCCGCGCTTCCGCCGCGCCGATGCCGGCGCCGAGCATGACGCCGCCGCGGCCGTTATAGGAGCCGCCGGTGGCGATGTAGACCTGCGGGTCCTGCGTCAGCACGTATTCGAGGGAGAGCGGGCCCAGCGCGCCGGTCAGCATATCCGCGCCGATATTGTGCCCGCCGGCCATGTTGATGAAGGCGTTGAAGGTGCCCTGGCCGGGGGAGTTGCAGCAGGGCGTGCCGCCGGCATGGGCGTGCATCATGACGCTCGGTCGGGTTTGCAGGCCGTCGGTGCGGGCGCGCACGCGGTCCAGCACCTCGGTATAGAAGCCGACCAGGGCCTGAGCTTGCTCGGCCCTGCCTATGAGTTGGCCGATGGCGGTCAGGCTGGGCACGGTATCGCGCAGAGGGCTGGCGAAGAAATCCACCACGGCGAAGGGCAGCCCGGCATCGTTCAGGCTGCGCAGGATGGCGCCATCGATGCCGCCGCTCGATTGCACCACGGCGCGGCTGACCAGGACGAGGTCGGCGCCGAGCGACAGGATCTTCTCCACCGTGCCGGGGTCCGGCACCGCCGCGCCGAGCACGGGCACGCGTTCCAGTGCGGGAAAGCGGCTGCGGTAGGCGGCGTACTCGGCCACCGCGCCGATCCGCATGTCGTTGGACCAGCCGGCCAGCAGCCCGGCGGGTTCCGGGTGCAGCAGGTTCAGCACGGCCAGCTGCCGGCCGGGCAGGCAGACGATGCGGCGGGCCGGGCGCGGCAGGCTAATGGTGCGGCCCAGCAGGTCCGTCGCCGTCACCGCGCCCTGCGCCCGGGCCAGGCGCGGGGCGGCCAGCAACGACACCGCCGCGCCCAGCACGGCGCGGCGCCGGGGCGCATCCAGGCTGAAACCGGGGGGAGTGTGGGGCATGCGGCGCGGTTCCGGTCAGTGGGTGCATGCGGCCGGGCCGCCCTGCCTGCCCGATATAGGCGAGGATGCCGTGGGTCGCACGGTGGAGCAGAAGGTCAGGGGAGAACGAATTCTCCCCTGGGACCCCTCTTCTTTTCTTTTTTCGAGTTCGGCCGCGCCTGCTTTCAGCGGTGCCCTCTGCGAAAACAGCGCCAAGACACCCCAAAAAAGGGAGGGGGCTTGGGGGAGTTCACTTCCCCAACCTTTGCTTCCCTTCCTGCTGGAAATCCCCGTTGAAGCCCCTGCAACCCATCTGCTATAGCAGATGGCAGATGGACACCGTCGCCCCTCTTTCGATCGCCGATCTCGCTCCGCTGGCGCAGCGCGTGCATGCGCGGCTGCGGGAGGCGATCGCCAGCGGCAGCCTCGCCCCGCATGCCCGGCTTTCGGAACGCGGACTGGCCGAGATGCTCGGCGTCTCCGCCGCCCCGGTGCGGGATGCGCTGCGGCGGCTGGAGGCCGAGGGGCTGGTCCATACCCATCCACGCCGTGGCAGCTTCGTCGCTGATCTGGGGCCGGACCAGCTGCGCCAGCTCGGCCGCATCCGCGCCGCGCTGGAAGGCCTGGCCGCCGGCTTCGCGGCAGAGCGCGCCAGCAAGGCCGAGGCCGCGCAACTGCAGGCGCATCTGGCGCCAATGCGCGACGCCACCCGCACCCAGGACCTGCCGGCGCTGGCCGAGGCGAACGACGCGCTGCACGCTGCCATCCTGGCCATCGCCGGCAATGCGGTGCTGACGCGCACGCTGCAATCCATCCGCGGCTATGACGAGCTGACCCGCACCCGCATCCTGGCCGCGCGGCCGGAGGAGCCGGGGCGGGCGCTGCGCGAGCACGCCGGCATCGTCGCCGCCATCCGCCGGGGCGATGCCGCCGCGGCGGAGACCCGCATGCGGGCGCACACGCTGCGCTCCATGACCCTCGCCTTTCCCCAACGACAAGAGGAAACCACGGAATGACCGTCACCCCCGAGCGCACCCGCGCCGCCCTGTCCGGCATCTCCGGCATCCTGGTCACGCCCTTCGACACCGAGGACCGCCCGGTGCCGCAGCGCCTGGTGCCGATCATCGACCGCTGCGCAAAGGCCGGCGTCGATGGCCTGACCATCAACGGCAACACCGGTGAGTTCTACAGCCTCTCCATCGCCGAGGCGGAGAAGATGCAGGCCGAGGTGCCGGCGCTGATCAACGGCCGCAGCCTGGTCATCGCTGGTGTCGGCCGCAGCGTGAAGGATGCGGTGCACCTCGCCTCGCGCGCCAAGTCCGATGGCGCCGACGCCATCATGATCCACCAGCCGCCCGATCCGTTCGTCGCGCCGCGCGGCGTGGTGGAATACGTCAAGCGCGTGGCGGATGCCGCCGGCCTGCCGGTGATGCTGTATCTCCGCAACGACGCCATCGGCCTGCCGGCGATCGAGCAGCTCTGCAAGATTCCTGGCGTCGCCGGCGTGAAGTGGGCGACGCCCAACGTCATGACGTTGGCGAAGGCCATCCACCGCGTCGGCCCCGGCATCAACTTCGTCTGCGGCCTGGCCGAGCCCTGGGCCCCGCCGATGACCGCTGTCGGCGCCAAGGGCTTTACCTCCGGCCTGATCAACCTGCTGCCGGAGCGCTCCGTCTCGATCCGCGATGCGCTGGCACGGGGCGACTACGCCTCGGCCAACGAGACGATCGCCAGCATCGAGACTTTCGAGGCGCTGCGCTCGGAAGAGCAGAACGGCACCAACGTGTCGGTCGTGAAGTCTGCGCTGACGCTGACCGGTGTCGATGTCGGCCACGCCCGCCCGCCCGCCGCCTGGCCGCTGGCGCCGGAAAGCGCGAAGACGCTGCACGCCCTGCTGGCCCAGTGGGGCATCCTGCAGGCCGCCGCCGCGGAGTGAACTGGCTGCGGCCTGCGTTTATGGGCCGCGGCTTCCTCCCCATTCTGGGGTGGGTGAAGGCCGGGGAAGGAATTCCCCGGGACCCTTCTTTTTTCTTCGAGTTTAGTGATGGCGCTGCTTTGGCGTTGCGCGATCTCTGGACCTCTCTGGCTGCGTTGGTTGCGTTGAGAACCCAGTGCTCGCTGACAGGCGTAGCGAAGGCCGGGGAAGGAATTCCCCGGACCCCATCTTCCTTTTTCGAGTTTTTCGCGGTTGGATTTTGCCGGTGTTGGGCTTTTTGATCCCGGCGGCATCGTGCTGCAGGCCTATGGCTTCCAGCATCGGCGCGTTCACCGCGACTGTGACATTCTCATAGGCTTTGCCGAGGCAGCGCCACGCTGCGGCAACAGGGCCCATTCTTCACTCGCAGAAAAAAGAAGGGGTTTCAGGGGAATTCATTCCCCTGACCTTCACATCCGTCCTGAATCTTGAATGTCGCCCTGTAGCCTCAGAACCTTCAGGATTTCGCAGGAAAATTTGGAATCACGCAGCCGCTGCATTCTTCCGGCCGCGCGGCTTCAGTGACTGGAAGCCGCCGATGGGCGGCCACATTCCAGTTCACATCAGCCTTTCACGGCGCCATCGGGAACAGCAGCCGCGTGACGCCCATCTGCGCATCCACGGCGATGCCGGCTTCTTCCAGGCTGCTGCGGCAGCCTTCCGGCAGGTCCCAGTTCAGCAGCAGGGTGTTGCCAGCCAGGGTGATGTGCGGCGGCGTGGTCCGCGGCAGCTCCCGCGCGCCGCCGAAGGCGGCCAGCAACGCCAGGTCCATCGCCGGGCGGCGGGGGGCCAGGTTGGCGGTGCTGGTGGTGTCCAGCTTCACCGGCTTGCCGGCGGCCAGGGTCAGCACCGGCAGCACGGAGGCCATGAAGCGGCCGGAATCCAGCACGCCGTTCTCTTCCGGCCGGCCCAGGCGCAGGAAGGCGCGCAGCAACGCATCCATGTCCTTAGCCGCCTGCGCGGCGCGCGCCAGCCGGATGGAGGTTCGGTCCTCCGGCGGCAGGCTGGCCATGACGCTGTCCATGTTAGCCTGCAGCACCATCACCAGGTTGTTCACCGCGTGCTGCATGGGGCGGGCGAGCTCCGCCATCGCCTGGCCGGCATCGGTCATCGGGCCGTCTCCTCAAGAATGTCTCTGAACAACCGGGCGGGGAGGCTGCCCCCGCTCACGTCGTCCATCGGCGTTGCGTTGTCGTTGCCCAGCCAGATGCCGATCACCCAGCGGGAGGACATACCAACAAACCAGGCATCGCGGGAATCCTGCGTGGTGCCTGTTTTCCCGCCCACGCGCTGGCCGGGCACGGCGGCGGCGCGGCCGGTGCCGCGTTCCACCACCGCGGCCAGCATGCGGCGCATCTCCGCCGCGTGTTCCTGGCTGATGACGCGGGTGGGCGCCGTCAGCGGCACGGCCAGCACGCGCTCCGCGCTTTCGGCGCGGGCGATGCCGTAGGGGGTGACGCGCAGGCCGCCATTGGCGAAGGGCGCGTAAGCGGCCACCAGGTCCAGCAGCGTCACCTCCGCCGTGCCGAGGGCGAGGGAGGCATTGTCGGCGAAGCGGCCGTGCAGGCCCATCCGCTCCGCCACGGCGGCCACGGCCTTGGCACCGCCGGCGGCCAGCAGCAGCCGGACGGCGGAGGTGTTGATGCTGTGCGCCAGCGCATCCTCCAGCGAGATCTCGCCCCGTGCGCGCCAGCGGCCATTGCCGGGGGACCAGCCGCCGAGCGTCAGCGGCAGGTCGGACACGGTGGATGAGGGGTCCATCCCGCGTTCCAGCGCCGCCAGCCAGACGAAGGGCTTGAAGGCGGAGCCCGGCTGGCGGCGGGCCAGGGTGGCGCGGTTGAACGGGCTCTGGCGGTAATCCCGCCCGCCGGCCATGGCGCGCACCGCACCGTCGCTAGCCTGCAGCACCACCACGGCACCCTGGGTGACATGCGCAGCGGCGCCGGGCCCGGCCAGCAGCGCGCCCAGCCGTGCCTCCACCACCGCCTGCATCTTCAGGTCCAGCGTGGTGCGGAGCACGAGGTCCCCGGTGCCAGGGAAGCTTTCCGCCAGGTCGTCCTGCACCCAATCGGCGAACCAGCCGGCATCGCCCGAGGGGCGCGGCGGCAGCACCATGAGCTCGGCTTCCTGGCGGGCGCGGGTGGTAGTGATCAGCGCGGCGGCGGCCATGGCGTCCAGCACCTCCGCCCCGCGCCGCATGGCGGCATCGGGTGCGGCGCGCGGGTTGTAGCGGGAAGGCGCCTTGGGCAGCCCGGCCAGGATGGCCGCCTGCCAGAGCGAGAGCCGCCGCGCCGGTACGCCGAAATACAGCCGCGCCGCCGCATCCACCCCATAGGCACCGGCGCCGAGATAGACGCGGTTGAGATAGATCTCCAGCAACTGGTCCTTGGTGAAGCGGCTCTCCAGCCACAGCGCCAACAGGGCTTCCTGCACCTTGCGGCGCATGTTGCGCTCCGGCGTCAGGAACAGGTTTTTCGCCAATTGCTGCGTGAGGGTGGAGCCGCCCTGCACGACGCGGCCGGCGCGCCAGTTGGCCGCCGCCGCACGCGCCAGCCCGACCGGGTCCAGGCCGAAATGGCTGCGGAAGCGCCGGTCCTCCACCGCCATCAGCGCACCGGGCACGAAGGCGGGCAGGTCGGCCAGGCGCACCCGCTCCCCATACAGGTCGCCGCTGGTGGAGAGCAGGCGGCCATCGGTGGCTTCCAGCGTCACGGAGGGCCGCCGTGTGGCGACCAGCGCTTCCTCCGGCCGTGGCATGTCCCAGGTGAAGAACAGTAGCGCGGCGCCGAAGGCGAGGCCGCCCCACACCCCCAGCAGCACCACCAGCCGGAACAGGCGCAACAGGCCGCCCCGCCGGCGCGGCGTGGTGCGTGGGGCGGCAACAGGGGGAGAGGAAGGGGCCGGGCCGTGGGAGGCGCGGGCCGATACGCGGCGCATTCCAACAGCTTACAGCAAGCGGCCGCATGGCGGGGCCTCGCCGGGCGCCTGGTGTAAAATTTCCTGCGCCTGTTGCTGGCGTGACGACGGCCTTCATGGCAGTGAATCGGCCAGGCCGCCGCATCGGCATGGCCGTGGGATGAGCCTTGGGGCAGGTCATGTTCGCACGCGGTCCCACAGCACGCTTCCGGTCCTGGCCAGACCGCCTGGCCCTGCGCCCGCCCAGCGCTGCCGACCCCTCGGTTAAGCCAGCGCTGCGCCGGGCTGCGCCCGCATCGCGCGCCCTGGGCCTGATGCTGGCGCTGCTGTGCGCGGCGCCATCGGCCCAGGCGCAGCTGCCGCCTGGCATGACGGACAGCCAGAGCTGCCGCCAGCAATGCGGCGCCCTGCTGCCCCGCCGGCAGGACAATACCGGTGACGTGCAGATCTGCCTGGCCCGCTGCGAGACGCGGGAGCGTGTGCAGCCGCCCCGCAGCGCCGCCATACCCACCCCGCCACGCCCGGCCCGCGGCAGCCGCGCCGAAGCAGCGGCGCCACGCCCACCCGCCCGGGCGGCCCAGC
>NZ_JACTVA010000017.1 GCF_014490485.1 Teichococcus aerophilus
CAGAGGGGTACGGCTTGCGGGCACTCATGCCCCTCAGCCTGATCATTACCCGCCCAAAGGTCCATAACAGCCTCTAGTTGCCTCATAGACTCGCGAAAGAAGATGGGGGTCTGGGGGAATTCCTTCCCCCAGCCTCCGTTCTACACCGACCATTCCTAGGAATATATTGACATGATCTTCTCTGGGTCCTACTCAACAGGGGTCGACGCCATAGTCGCGCCCTCCGCCCAGCGACCCTGAAAGGCCGGCCAGATTATCGGAGGCGAAACCCCGAACCGCTGATGGCATGGCCGTCTGCCGCGCTGAAGGTAGCCGATCGACGGCTGCTTCAGCAGGCCGGATGGGTGCAAAGACAGGGGTAGAAGCGGGCAGCGAGGCCGTCTCGCGGCAAAATCGCACCTAAGCGCGGGGAAGTGCCGGTCCATTGAGAATCGGAGTCGATGCGACTCCGATTCCGGGGCTATTTTCGGAGCCGATACCCCGAATCGCGACACCTCTCCCGGCCCGCGCAGATGCGCTTCTAAACGCCAGCGGCGGTCGAATTCGCTGCTAATTGGGGTTTTCGGAGGCGAAACCCCGAATCTTTGTCCCGCTTTCGGAGGCGAAACCCCGAACCTACCCCCTCGCGATCCCGCTGGGGTTATGCATGCTGGCGACAGAACAGAGCAGAACACCCGTTTCCAGCGATGGCACGCCAACCCACCTCGCGGCAGGAGCCCCCGGCGGACTCCGAAAAGCCCCCCTCCCCGCCCGTGCGGGGCAAGGCGGCCGCGCCCGCGCGTGCCCGCAGAGTGCGGGAAGCCTTGCCGGACCTGTTCGACAGCCCACTGCGGGGCAAGGTGCGTGGCCAGCGCAGCGTCATGGCCTATCCGTTCTTCCACCTGGGCAAGACGGCGCCCACGCGCGACGTGCTGCGCTACGACGACGGCCAGGTGCGTATCGAGGTGGCGCCTGGCCCGTCCGGGATGGCCACCATCTACGACAAGGACCTGATCCTCTACATCGCCTCCCTGATGGCCGAGAAGCTGCGGCGGGGCGAGCTGCGGGTCGATGACCCGAAGCCGGACCGGGAATTCACCTTCACCGCGCATGATTTCTTCCGTGTCGCCGGGCGGGATACCGCCGGCAAGGCCTATGACCGCCTGCTGCAGATGCTGCAGCGGCTGCAGGGTACCCAGGTGCGGACGAATATCGAGATGGCGGGCGAAGGCGCCGATGGCGTGTTCTCCTGGATCGACGCGGTGAACACCCGCTACCGCCGCAACGCGCGGAAGGAGAAGGAGCTGGTCAGCGTCTCGGTGACGCTGTGCGCCTGGCTCTATCGCGGCATCCTGAGCGATGCGCGGCTGCTGACCTTCTCCGACGGGTATTTCGACCTCGCGCCGCTGGAGCGCCGTCTCTACGAGATCGCCAAAGCCGAGGATGTCGACGAAGCCGGCTGGACGATCGGGATCGAGGACCTGCACGCCCGCGTCGGCACCAAGGGCCTGCTGCGGCACTTTGGCCAGTTCCTGAACGAGCTGGAGCAGACGCAGCGGCTTATCGAGTTCGATATCGGCCTGCATCGCCCGGCGGCTGAGCCGCAGCGGCGTGGACGGCCCGGCTATGAAGGCACGATCGTGACCTTCACCGCCCGGGCCAAGGCCCCGCAACCGCGCCGCCTGGATGCGGCTGGCGGAGACACACCAGCAACCGAGATGGAAGGACCCGCACGGGACTGACCCAGACCAGGCAAGGCCTGGAAACGCAAAACCCCGCTTTGGCGAGCGGGGCTTGCTGAACATACCGAAGTTAGGCCGGTGGCCTAGGGGATGTCCTGAACACTCATCCATCTAGGTATCCGTGAGCTGATGGTCAAGCACGAAACCTGTTTTCGGCGCTGATGCATGCTCGTGCCCGCTTCGGTTTCTCTGATCCGAAGGAATGGGCAACGTGGAACCTCTGGTATCCGTGCGGGCATCCGTGCGCGGGCTGCGCAAGCTAACCCCCAATCATCTGCTGGCCGCAAGGCTGGTGGAACAGGCCACCGGCCTGCCGCCGGGCGTCAAGCACCCCAACCAATTGCTGGCGACGCTGCGGCGGGCCGCCCCGTATCTGGGCTGCCACAGCCTGTTGCCGCTGATGGAAGCACTGTTCCGATGGACCCAGCCGCAGGATTGGGAACCGGGCGAGGACCCCATCGTCTGGCCGGGGAATGAGGAGCTGGCTAGTGCGCTGGGGTGCAGCGAGCGGCATGTCAGCCGGTTGATCGCCGCCGCCATCGAGGCGCGGCTGCTGGCGCCGAAGGATGGCAGCGACCGCCGCCGGCGCGGGGTACGGCAGAATGGCCGGATCCTCTGGGCCTGGGGTTTCAATCTGCGCCCGATGGCGGCGCGCCATGCCGAATTCCAGGAAGTGATCGAGGCCGGGGAGCTGGCACGGCGGCAATGCCGCGCGCTGCGCAGGGAAGCCTCGGCATCCTGCCAGTCGCTGGAGCAGTTCCTGGCCCTGGCACAGCAGAACGGCCTTGAGGCCGAGATGCTGGGCGCGTGGCGGAACGAGGCGCAGCACCTGCGCGCCGGCCTGAGACGGATGGAAGAGCCGACGGCGCTGGAAGCGGTCGTCGCGCAGCTTCGCAACCTCGCGGCATCGGGCCTGGCCTGGCTGGAACAGGCCCTGGAAAACGCGGATATGTCAGGCTCGGCTGACGACGATGTCAGGCCTATTTTAACTACAATTCACTCCAGGGATCCTGAAAGGACTACGGTAGTGGCATTGAGGGAAGCCAGGACAGGTGGCGCCCTCCCCTCCCCGCTTCCAGCCATGGAGCTGGTGGCACAGCCGCCCTGCACGGTCTCGGCCGAGGAATTGGTCCGGCTGGCGCCAAAGCTCGGGCGGTGCCTGACCACAGATCGGCCTGATCGGCCTGATTGGGCGGATGTAGCGGATGCGGCAGCGGTGCTGGCGCAGGACATGACCATCCCCCGAGTGCTGTACGCGGAAGCCTGCCGGCTGCTGGGACGCCGAATGGCGGCGGTTGCCGTCGCGATCATCTCCACCAAGGCCGCGGGGCATTTCCGACAGGCGGGGCCAGGAGGCTACCTGCGCGGCATGCTGCGAAAGGCGCGGGAAGGATCCCTGCATCTCGACCGGAGTATTTTCGGGCTGCGGGAGGCCCAGGCCCCGGCTGTTCGTGGACATGCGCGACGGAGCGCGTGGATGGCGAGGCGCCCCGGCACTGAACAGGCGTTTGCATGACGCCGGGCGTGCGTTCAGCGCTGTGACAGGTCTCGGAGAGGAACCGGAGGCGAGGATGTCGTGCCGCAAGCTCGCCAATCGTCACGGTGGTGGGAGGAGAGGTCAAAGGAAAGAATTCCCTTAAAATCGCCGCTTTGTTTTATGGGCTGGCGTAGTGCGTCAGGACCGACAGTTGGCGCTGTGAGAAAGACTATGGCCTGACCTTTCGGTGTTACCCCTGCCTAGGCCGAGAGGCTGGACCTCTCCACCAGCCAGGCCCACAGAGCCGCACGTCAGGAAGCTCCGGATAGTTCTTTGCTCGACCTTCCCGCCTAGGTCCGGGTCTCGACCGGCCCTGGCGCTGCACTTTCCGCACCGGTTCCTTCAGGCAAAGGCAAAGCCAGGATGACGCGGTCAAGGCAGTGCTGCAGGACACCTGATGGTCGCTCTGAGCGTCTTCATGGGGAAATTGTGCAGTTGACGGCCGTCAACTCGCTACTGAACGCCGAGGCCTGGCTTTCAAGCCCTGGACTTAGATGCGATATTGCCCCCCATATGCTCCTGAAGCCGCATTTGCGAGTGAACGACATGAATGGCCCAGCTGGCAACCGCAAGGTCGCGGATATCGACACCATCATCAGCGCCCAGGCACAGGAATTGTCCGAGCGGCTGCAAGCACACCGGCTGGAACTGTTCCCGCCCGCGGCACAAAAGCCGCTGCGCTCATTCCAGGCTTCGGAAGTGGCCAAGCTGCTGGGAGTGAAGAGCGGCTATCTGCGCAACCTGTCCCTGGAAGGCAAAGGCCCCTCCCCCAGCGTTACCAGCTCCGGCCGGCGCTTCTATGCGGCGGAACAGGTACAGGAACTTCGCGCCTACCTGGACCAGACCGGCCGACCGAGCCGCCGCTACGTCCCGCATCGCCGGGGCAAGGAGCATATCCAGGTCATCGCCGTCGTCAATTTCAAGGGCGGCAGCGGCAAGACGACGACGACGGCGCATCTGGCCCAGCACCTGGCCCTGACCGGGCACCGCGTCCTGGCGGTGGATCTTGACCCGCAGGCCAGCCTGTCCGCCCTACATGGCTTCCAGCCGGAATTCGACCTGGGGCCGAACGAGACGCTCTACGCAGCACTCCGCTATGACGACGAGGCCCGCCCGCTCTCCGAATTGATCCGGCCGACCAATTTCCCCGGGCTGCATATCGTCCCGGCGAATATCGAGCTGATGGAATTCGAGTACGATACGCCGCGCGTGTTGGCGACGCATGAAGGCGGCGCCACGGGGCGGGATTTCTTCGCCCGGCTGGATAATGCCCTAGCCACCGTGGCTGATGACTACGACATCGTCGTCATCGACTGCCCGCCGCAGCTTGGCTACCTTACCATGGCGGCACTCTGTACGGCGACGGCAGTACTGATTCCGGTGCATCCGCAGATGCTGGACGTCATGTCCATGTGCCAGTTCCTGCTGATGCTGGGCGACGTGCTGAGCCATCTGAAATCCGCGGGCGGCAATCTGCGCTACGACTGGATGCGCTACCTCGTCACCCGCTACGAGCCGAGCGACGGGCCGCAGACCCAGATGGTCGGCTTCATGCGCTCCTTGTTCGGGGAACATGTGTTGACCCATCCGATGCTGAAGAGCGTCGCCATTTCCGATGCCGGCATCACCAAGCAAACCCTGTACGAGGTGGAGCGCCGGCAGTTCACACCCGCGACCTACGACCGGGCATTGGAATGCCTGGATGCAGTGAATGGCGAGGTCGAACAACTGGTCCACCAGGCCTGGGGGAGGGGATAAATGGCCCGCAAGAACCTGCTCACCGGCTTGACGGCCCCAAAGTTGACGGCCGTCAACTCCGATACGCCAACCACCAGCGCGCCCACCCGTGCGCCCGGCCTGGCCTTCGCCAGCCGCGGCGCGGTGGGTGCGGTGACACGGAGCATCGAGGATCTGGCCGCCAAGGCCAATGCGGCGAAGGAACTGGAAGCCAAGCTGATTTCCGGCCAGGTAATCGTCGATCTGGACCCGGCAACGGTGGATGCATCCTTCGTCGCTGACCGCATGGCGCAGGATGATGGCGAGTACCAAGCGCTGCGGGACAGCATCGCCGCCAGCGGGCAGGATTCGCCCATCCTGGTACGCCCGCATCCGGAAGGGCAGGGGCGCTACCAGGTTGCCTTCGGGCACCGGCGGTTGCGGGCGGCCAAGGAACTTGGCAAGCCGGTGCGTGCGGTGGTGCGGCCACTGTCCGACCGGGAATTGGTGCTGGCGCAGGGGCAGGAGAACAGCGCCCGGGCCAACCTGTCCTTTATCGAGCGCGCGCGCTTCGCGCACCGACTAGAGCAGGGAGGCTACGACCGGGAGACGATCATGCTGGCGCTGAGCGCCGACAAGACCACGGTCTCCCGCCTCATCACCGTTATCGAGCGTATTCCGCCTGCCGTGGTGGACGCGATCGGCGCCGCGCCGGCAACCGGCCGCGACCGGTGGGTCGAGCTGGCGAACCTGTTTCGGCAGGAGCAGGCCGAGGATCTGACGACGCTGGTTGAAAGCGCGCCGTTCCAGGGCCTGGATTCTGACGCCCGTTTCCAGCAGGTGCTGGGCCGGCTCAGCCAACCGGACCCTGTTGCGGCGCCTGTGGCCGAGCCTGAGCCGCAAAGGCCAGCCCGGGCAGGGGAGGGGGCTTCGTTCCGCCACTGGGCCCATTCCAGCGGCACCCGGGTGCTGAAGGTGGCAACTGGCGAGCGGGCGACGACTTTGACCATCGATAACCGCCGCGTGCCGGGCTTCGACGCCTTCCTGTTGGAGCGGATGGAGGAACTCTACTCCGCCTTCATCAAGACGGCGGGCACGGCTGCGCCCAGGAAGAAGGGTGGACGAGGGTAGGGGCGGTTCTGCCGGCTAGACCAGGGCAGCTATAGAGCTCCGCCCCCTCTCCAGCATCCCTGCTGTCCTCATGCGCCTGTGGTTGGGTAAGGCCCTCCTCAGGCAGCGCTACTGATCCGCGGCGCCGGTGTGCCCGGCCGCTGCGGCAAGCCCGCTGCTGGCAGGCCTATGAGGGCGGACCGCTCCCCACCAGCCTTCCTGTGTGAACGATCGATCCATCCGTCACAGCCGCCTGAACGGTGTGGCCACTTGTCCCTGCCGGTCATGGCCCGCTCCACGCTCGGGCGGCGCTGCGTGTGAGTTGATAGGGGAGGGGCCGACGGCACGGTTGGGCCGGTACCGTCAGCGTTCATGGCGGAGTCCCTTATAGCCCAAAGGCTGTCTGGAACTTCGGCGACTGATGGCGCGGCTGGGATTTTTCGTGCCAGCGCAGGGGTGGCACTGGCCAAATGCGGGGACACTTGGCCAAGCCGCCGACGGAGCGGGTGCTGCAAAGCCCGTCGTAACCGACCGGTCAGAGCTTCCAGACGGTCTCTAAGCCCACCCGACCTCAACGAAGCCTAAGCCCGGGATTTTGGCTCTCCATCGTATCCGCAGGCTTGGCGTCCCTATAACCAGTGCCACGTGACCCCTTTGGCGGCTTCCCGGAATACTTACTGAAGAACACCTGGCACGGGTTCCCAAAGGCCTCAGGCCTTTGGCGGAGAGAGTTCGAGAGGGGCGGCGCCCCTCTCAAGGCAGCGCAGCAAGCCAAGAAAGCCTGCAAAACAGGACTGCCCTAACTCGTGATAACGCCTATTATCGCGAGTAAGCCTGTTAACACCGCTTGCCCAGCCTCCAGACGACCGGCACATTGGCGCGTCGAGGCAGGGGAGCAGCATGGGCGGCGAGATCGCGATCGGCAGCGCGCAGGCGGCGCAATGGGTGGCGGAGCCGACGGAGCAGGGGCTCGCCGCGTTGCTGGCGGCCGAGGAATATCTGCAGCTCTCCTTCGCGCCGGCGACGCAGCGCGCCTACAGCGCCGACTGGAAGGATTTCCTGCGCTTCTGCGCCGAGATGGGCTTCGTCGCCATGCCCGCGACGCCGAAGACCGTGGCCGCCTACCTGGTCAGCATCGCCAAGCTGCGCTCGCCCGCCACGGTGCGGCGGCGGCTGGCGGCCATCCGGCTCGCGCACCGCCTGGCGCGGGAAGCAGCACCGGCCGAGGATGCGGAGGTGCAGATCGCGCTGAAGGGCACGCGGCGCCGGCATGGCCGCCCGGTGCAACAGGCCGCGGCCATCCGCCTGACGGAATTGCGCCGGCTGCTGTCGACCTGCACGGAGGATGCGACCGGACGGCGGGACCGGGCGCTGTTGCTGCTGGGCTTCGCCGGGGCGCTGCGACGTTCGGAGTTGGTGGCGCTGGACGTGACGGACCTGACGCACACGATGGAGGGGCTGCGGCTGCGCATCCGGCGCAGCAAAACCGACACGGCGGCGGAGGGGGTGGAGCTGGGCATCCCACGCGGGCGGAACCCGCTGACCTGCCCGGTGCGGGCGGTGGAAGCCTGGCTGGCCACGTTGAAGCACCGCACCGGGCCGCTGTTCCGTGCCGTGCACCAGACCGGCGCCATCGGGCGGGAACGGCTGCACGCGGATTCGGTGCGCTTCATCCTGCAAGCCCATGCCAGGAAGGCCGGGCTGCCGGTGACCGGCCCCAAGCGCATCACCGCGCATGGCCTGCGCGCCGGCTTCATCACCGAGGCGTATGACCGCGGCCTGCGCGACCGCGACATCATGCAGCACAGCCGGCACCGGGACCTCAAGACGATGCACGGCTATGTCCGCCTGGCCCGGCTGCTGACCGACAGCCCGGCGGGCGAGGTCGGGTTGTGAGCAGCTTCCGGTTTCCGTGGGAGGACGAGGCTGCCCCGTCCGCCCCGGCGCCAAACCCCCCGGCACCCAACACCCCGGCGCCCAACACCCTGGCGCCCGTGCCGAAGCCCCGCCCGGGGCGGCCGAAGGGACTGGGCCGCGCCGGGGCGATCCTGGCCCGGCAACCACCGGTGGAGCCGGCGGCGGACACGGCGGCACGCCACACGGAATGGTTGGCCTGCCGCCTGGATGTCTCGGGGCCGGAGGACGCATTGCACGCCTTCGCTGTGGCGGCAGCCGGAGCCGGGGTGACGCCCTGGGCGCGCGATTTCGCCGCCGAGGAAGAGGATGTGTTCCACCTGCTGGCGGCACGCGCGCCCCAGGACGGGCGGCTGTCGCTGGAGGCCTGCCGCATCTTCGCCGCGCAGTTCCGGGAGCGCTTGCAGGACCACCACGATCGCGCCCTGGCCCGCCTCGACCACAGCCGCGCCTGCCCGTTCGACCTGCAGGCGCTGCTACCGGTGCCGGCGCCGATCCTCGGCCTGGGCGTGCGGCATCCGGACGCGGCACGCTGGCTGGCGGCGCATTGGGGCACAACGGAACTCCGCAAATCCATGCTGCATCCCGGCAAGGCGCGGCAGCGCCCGCTGGCCACGCTGCGCTACAGCTTCTTCGCCGCCGATACGCTGCCGCGGGCAGCGGTGCGGCGCCTGGCGAGGGCCTGGCCGCACCTGGCGCTGGACCTGGGCGGCGCCGGGTGACACCAGCGGCGGAGGTGCAGGGCGCCACGCTGGTCGTCCACCTGGAGGGCTATGACGGGCCGATCGACCTGCTGCTGGAGCTGGCGCGGGCGCAGAAGGTGGATCTGGCCCGGCTGTCGCTGCGCGACTTGATCGACCAGTACCTGGCGGCGGTGGAGGCAGGTCGCGGCGTGGCATCGCTGGCCGAACGCAGCGAGTGGCTGATCGCCGCCAGCCGGCTGGTGTTGCTGAAATCCCGGCTGCTGGTGCAGGCGGAGGACGCGCCCGCGCCGGCCGACGCGGACCGCCTGCTGGAGGAGCTGGCCCGCGCCGCGCAGCGGCAGCACGCTCGGGCGCTGGCGGCCTGGCTGGAGGCACGGCCGCAACTCGGCCACGACATCTTTGCCCGCGGCCGGCCGGACGCGCCGCGGCAGGCGGGCTACCAGGGCGATATCCTCGACCTGCTGCTGGCGTGTTTCGACCTGCTGGAACCGCCCCGCCCGCCCGCCCCGCCGCCGCGCTACACGCCGCCGAGCCTGGATGTCTGGACCCTGGCCGAGGCGTTGCAGCACTTGCAGGCGCAGTTATCCCAGCACCCGGCGGGCGGCGCGCTGCAGCACTTCGTCCCGGAGCGGGAAAGCGGCGAAGCCGGCGGCCTGCGCCGCCGTTCCGGCGTGGCCAGCACCTTCCTGGCGGGGCTGGAACTGGCCAAGCAGGGCAGGGTGGTGTTGCAGCAGCAGGAGAATTTCGGCGTCCTGCAGGTGCGGCTCAGCGCGGACGCGGGTGCGCCGGCAGCGGTGTAGGGCGGCGGGGGTGCGTCTGATAACAGATCTTTTCAGACGGAATGGGGGATGAGGTCAGCTGATGGCCGGAAGCGGACTCATGAACGAACTGAAGGTGTAAAGTGGCAGCCGCAGGCTGAAACAAGGAACTGTTGCGTCGCAGCCGGATGGGTCAAGCGGATGGAGGGTGCCACCCGCCCGACCGCTTCCCTCAGTCGGCGTATTCGTTGGCTGCCTGGATGATCGGACGCCAGCGGGCAATCTCCTCGGCCAGGAAGCGGCGGTGATAGGCCGGCGTGGCCCGCTCCTCCGTGACCGGCTCCGTCACCAGTTCAGCGAAGCGCTGCCGTAGCCGCTCGTCACGCAACGCGGCGCGAAGCGCGACCGACAGGCGCTCCTGCACCTCGAGCGGGGTATTGGCCGGCGCGTACAGGCCGTGCCAGGTGCTCATCACCAGCCCCGGCCGCCCGGCCTCTGCCGTGGTAGGCAGGTCGAGGCCGGCCACCCGCTGAGGTGCCGTAACTGCGTAGCCCCGGACGTTGCCGTCGCGGATGAACGGAGCCGTGCTCGTGGCTTGATCGCAGAACACGTCCACGCGTCCGGCCACCAGCTCGGTCAGCGCCGGCCCTCCGCCACGAAAGGCCACTGGGGTCATTGCCGTCCCTACCGTCTGCTGGAGCAGCAGGCCGCAAAGATGGTTGGCGGCGCCGATGCCAGCGTGCGCCAGGTTCAGCCGGTCCCCCTGGCGCTGGATCTCGGCAATGTAGCCGGCAAGGTCAGTGGCCGGAAAATCCCGCCGCGCCACCAGGGTCATGGCCGCGTCCGAAACTAGGCCCAGCGGTGCAAAGCTGTCGGTCACGCTGTAGGGCAGCCGGCGGTACAGGGTGGCGCTGGTGGCGTGGCCAATATGGTGCATCAGCAGGGTGTGGCCGTCGGCCCGGGCGTTGGCCACGCGCGCCGCGCCGATGGTGCCGCCGGCTCCACCCGCGTTCTCCACCACCACCGGCTGTCCGAGGTCGCGGCCCATGGGCTCGGCGATAAGGCGGGTGATGGCGTCGGAAGAACCGCCGGCGGCGAAGGGCACGATGATCGTGATGGCTCGGTTCGGAAACGGCTGCTGCGCCCGAACGGCGGGGGTGCAGAGCAAGGCCGGCACGGCGGTCAGCAAGGCGCGACGCTTCATGTGTGGCTCCTCCGTTATTGCTTTTGCTTGGACGTGTAAGCGTGAGGTGAGCTCGAAAGGCGACCCCGGATCGGGAGGCGGGGCCCCTGGTGGCCCCCGCGAGGAGCCACCATTGGCCACGCACACTCCGCGGTCGCTAGGACGCCAGTTCCCGCATCACCTGGATGAGGTCCGACTTCCCCTCGAACCCGATGCCCGGCAGCTCGGGCATGGTCACGCGGCCGTTCTCCACCCGCACGCCATCGGGGAAGCCGCCATAGGGCTGGAACAGATCGGGGTAGCTCTCATTGCCACCCAGCCCCAGCCCCGCCGCGATCATCAGCGACATCTGGTGCCCGCCATGCGGGATGCAGCGCGACGGCGACCAGCCGAACTGCTTCAGCACCTCCAGCGTGCGTAGATATTCCACCAACCCGTAGCTTAGGGCGCAGTCAAACTGCAGCCAGTCGCGGTCGGGGCGCATGCCGCCGTAGCGCAGCAGGTTGCGCGCATCCTGGTGGGAGAACAGGTTCTCGCCGGTGGCCATGGCGCCGGGATAGAATTCCGAGATCGCGGCCTGCAGCGCATAGTCCAGCGGATCGCCGATCTCCTCGTACCAGAACAGTGGATAGTCGCGCAGCATCTTGGCGTAGGCGATGCCGGTTTCGAGGTCGAAGCGTCCGTTAGCGTCCACCGCAAGCTGTGCCCGGGAGCCGATCTCCTTCAGCACGGCCTCGATGCGCCCACGGTCCTCCTCGAGCGAGGCACCGCCGATCTTCATCTTCACCACATTGTAGCCGCGGTCGAGGTAGCCGCGCATCTCGGCGCATAGCGCGGTGTTGTCCTTGCCCGGGTAGTAGTAGCCGCCGGCGGCGTAGACGAAGACGCTGGGGTTTGCCTCGCGCCCGTGGCGCTCGGCTAGCAGGCGGAACAGCGGCTTGTTCTCGATCTTGGCCACCGCGTCCCACACCGCCATGTCGAGGGTGCCGACCGCCACAGACCGCTCGCCGTGCCCACCGGGCTTCTCGTTCTGCATCATCGCTGCCCAGACCTTGGCCGGGTCGATGTTGTCGCGCGCGTCGTCCAACAGGCTCTTGGAATCGGCCTGGAGGATGCGGTCACGGAATCGCTCTCGGATCAGCCCGCCCTGGCCGTAGCGGCCATTGGAGTTGAAGCCGTAGCCTACCACCGGCTTGCCGTCTCGGATCACGTCGGTGACCACGGCCACGAGGCTCGCGGTCATCTTGCTAAAGTCGATGTAGGCGTTGCGAATGGGGGACGCGATGGGTTTAGTCACCTCGCGGACTTCGACGATGCGCATCCGGCATACCTCCTCGTTGACTGGGAGCCGGGGCTCCGGCCTTACGCCCTGAGCGGCGCTTCACTAGGACACGGGGCTCAGATACGGTCGCGTATGGATCAATCTCCAATGCCAAGAGTCGCAATCGTTATGCAGGATCGGCATCGGCCGTGGACCTGAACTGGCTGGAGGATTTCCTGGCCTTAGCCGAGCACCGGAACTTCTCCCGCGCGGCCGAGGCGCGGAACGTCACCCAGCCGGCCTTCAGCCGACGCATCCGGGCGCTCGAGGAGTGGGTCGGCACGCCGCTCGTCGCGCGCCTGCCTCAGGGCGTGGCACTGAACGCCGCCGGAGAGTTCCTGCGCGAGCAGGCGGAGGGCCTGACCCGCGACCTGCACCAGATGCGGCGCGGCGCCCTCAAGGCGGCGGGGCGCGAAGGGGCGGCGCTGGCGATCGCCGCCACCCACGCGCTGTCCTTCACCTTCTTTCCCGGCCTGATTCGCGCACTGCCGATGCAGGAAAGCCTGGGCACGCTGAACCTGATCTCGGACACGATGGCGGCCTGCGAGCGGGTACTGTTGGCCGGCGACGCCGATTTCCTGCTGTGCCATGCGCGCAGCGGCGTACCGACCCGGCTAACGCCTGATGCCTTTACACACCTGGTGGTCGGCAGCGACCAGCTCGTGCCGGTCTCGGTGCCCAACGCGTCCGGGGCCGCGCAGTGGACGCTGCCAGGAACGCCGTCCTCGCCCGTGCGCCTGCTGGCCTACAACTCGGCCTCCGGCCTCGGCCGCATCCTGGAGGCGACACAGCGGCAGTTCGCCCACCCGCCCTCGCTCGATCCTGTGTTCACCGCCCCCCTCGCAGCCGCCCTGCACACCATGTCCCGCCAGGGGCAGGGGATGGCGTGGTTGCCGCGCACCATGGTCGCGGATGATCTGGCAGCCGGGCGGCTCGTCGAGGCCGGGGGCGAGGAGTTCTCGATCGCACTCGAGATCCGGCTGGTCCGCCCCCTGCGCCGGCAATCGAAGACGGCCGAGGGCTTCTGGGCAGCAGTATCCAGGCTGGCGATGCCCTGAAGCACCACAGCGTATCGGGCAGCAACACGGCTTCCCTAGAGCGCCGATATCCGTATCCTGATAGCCGGCGCCGTGGGTTCTTAGGGTCGCGGCAGGCTGAGCAACGACAGCCTGCCTGATGTGCGAGGCGGCTAGGTCCGGCGCATCTGCTGCCGCACCACGTCGGCAACTGGGTGCAGGATGCTGGGTGGCAGGCTGCCCACTAGGCTGTAGCCGTTCCCCTCCGTGGCCCAGGTGAAGGCCTGCACCGCGCTGTCGTCGCGATGGGCCATGGGGGTGTCGCGTTCTAGCGCCATTGGCCGGGTGAGCAGCACCAGGCGGCTACCGGCGTCGTTGTCGAACATGACCAGCACGGCCGCGCCCTGCGGCGTCGGCACCAGCCGCCCGCCCATCAGCCGGTATCCCTGCGCCGAGGGGTCTGGCAAGGTCACCTCCCGCCCCAGCTGCCCAGAGGCCCAGCTGACCAGCGTGGCGCGGTCGGCGGCGCGCAGCTCCACCGGCCGCTCCCGGTCCGGGCTGAACACGGCGTAGCTCTCCGCCGCCTGCTGCGCCAGCGCGGCGATGCCTAGCGGGGCCGGCCGTACCGCAGCCACCAGCCGCTGCCGCCGCCTCGGCATAGGACAGGTCCTCGACGGCGACCAGGAGCAGCACGCTGCGCTGGTCCTCCGGCAGGTCGTCCAGCGCGCGCGGCAGGTCGCGCTGCCGGCGGCTTCATCGCTTAGGTCGCCCAACAAGGAAGTGGACAGGGTGCGGCGGCTCATCGGTCATCTATAGCACTTTGCCAGCGCTCCTTCGGCCGACATGAGTGTTATCCAGAGAAGGCGCCTGATGGAAACGGCCGCAACTCTACCTCCCTACGAGGCCGTTGTTTCTGCCTGCACTGCACCGAAGGCCAATGGCACGGTGCCACCAACGCAGTTCCGGCCTGCCCGCTTCGCATCGTACAGCGCGAGGTCTGCTTGATTGACAAGGTCTTGTAACCTGGCACGGCTTGTGATGTCGGACGCCAAACCAAGGCTCATGGTGGCACGAACCGTGTGGCCACCGGCTTCCATGCCCGCTTGCTCGAACGCGCGCCGCAAGCGCTCTGCCAGCCAATGGCCCTGCTCGAGCGCCGTGCCTGGCAGAACACAGAGGAATTCCTCACCGCCCATGCGAAAGACCCGGTCTGTCGACCGGAACACTTTGTGCGCAGTGGCTACAGCGGCCTGTATGATCTTATCGCCAGTGTCATGGCCGAAACGGTCGTTGACTTGCTTGAAATGGTCGAGGTCGAAAGCAATGACGGTCACCATGACGGGTGCTGTCGAACTACTTCCATCGAGATCCTGCGCCAGCTCGTCGAAGGCCCTTCGGTTGAAGGCACCGGTCAGAGGATCCTTGAGGGACAATGTCTGGTTGCGCATCGCAGTCCTCTCCCGCGACAGAGCGATGAGAAGCGCCGAGACGAGCAGAACCTGTGTGACAGAAGCGAGGTTATAAGCGACGACCGCCCAGACTTCCGTCGGCCGCCCACCAAGCGGCATGGGGAGATAGTTGGACAGCACGACCCGCAGGGCCGAGAAGCCCGTGAAGAAAACGAAGGTGCCCCAGAGAAGCGGCCTGGAAGGCAAGCTTTCCGCCCGGCTCCTCGTCATTTCCCAGGCGCACAGGCCGTTGAACAAGGTGAAGATCAGCGTGCGTGTGATCGCGCCTTCCACGGCCATACGCCAGGGCCCAAAGATGACGAGCGAGACCACTAGCCACGCCGCCGGTATCCCGATGGCCCAGCCCAGGACGGATGATCGCCCATTGAAGGAACGGACCACCTGCCAACCGCAGCCAAAGGCTGCAAGCAGGAAGGCGGTACCAAGATGCAAGGCAGCGCGGTTGGGCAAAACCTTGTCGTTAACGAGCAGAGCGCAGCCAATGAACCCCATGAGAAATGGCAAGCTGCAAGTCATGAACCAGCGGCGGGATTCACTGAATGCGCCCGCAAACAGCATGATGATACTAACCAAGCATAGAAGAATGGCTGTATAGCCGAGCAAGGTCGGCACATTGATGTACAAGCGCAGAATCCCCCGGCCCAGTGCTCTTCAAGCCAATATTGGGCGGGCATATACGACTGACGCCGCAACAAAAGATAGAGATTTTAGACGGATCAACTTAAGATGATGATGCGGCCCAGAAGATTATCTTGCCGTCACGGGTACTGATTGGCCGGATCACTAACTTAGGGTTGCAGATTCTCAGGAGGAAAGTATTGCGGGATGCCGACGAAGAGATAGATTTTCCTGTCAGACGTTTGTTGCGGATATGACATCATACCTACAGTAGAACGCGTGAGTGGAGCATCGCAAAGCCATACACCGGCCGACCGTTTGGACCTGCTCAGCTATTTCTGACCAAAACTGATCTACACCTTGAGTTATCGTATCCTTCGGCATCAGGGATCTTGATCCAGCCGGAAATAGAGTTGCGAAATGACGGCCCCTGCGCCCGTCTCCAGACGATTTTTCTCAGCTTCGACGTCAACCCGGTCAATGTCGGGAAGACGCATCAGGCGTGGTTGCGTCCTCCCAGAGCGAATCAAAGGAGGAAGTTTCTGACGCAATGATGACTATGCGCCCTCCTGACTGAATGGAATCACCAGGCGGAAGACGGGGCGCGACGTCGCGCTACCAGCCTGTGAACGTCAGCTTGCCAAAGTAGCGATGGTCAGCCCCGCCCCGGAACGCTTTCATTAGCACACCCTCGAACCTCCGCCCGCCTGCGGCCTCACAGGCCATCGCACCACGGTCGAGTATGGGCAAAGGGACGCTGGCGTTAGGGAGGCTGGCGAAGCACCATTTGGTCCGAAAAAGCGGATCATAGGATGGAGCGACATGGATCGGCGGATCAGCTCAGCACCAGGCACAAACTCGAGTTCAGAGTTCGCCGTGGACGACACGGCCTTCGAAGACCGTCGCTATGACCTGTGTTCCGGCGATCTCCATGGGGTTGATCCTCGTCACGTCCCGATCGAGTACGATCAGATCGGCGGAAAAGCCGGGTGAAAGTTGGCCTGTCCGATCGCCGATCCGCAGGGCCCGGGCCGGGCCGCGTGTGTAGAGGGGCAAAGCCTCCTCCACGCTGAGCGCCTGGTCGAGCCTATGCGCGCCGGGGAAGCGGCCGCTGCCGTCCCGCCGCGTCACCATGCCGCAGAGCGAGAGCCAGGGGTCCAGCTCGGCCGAAATGGTCATCCAGTCGGAGCCCACGGCGATATCGGCGCCCGAGGCGACCATGTCCCGGATCGGCCAGGCCTGGGCGTAGCGCTCATTCCCTACCACCCGCTCATGCGTCAGGCTGGCGGAGTTGGGGAACCATAGCGGCGGGTTCATGTCCGCCAGGACGTTCAGTGCCTGCAGCCGCGGGATATCCTGCTGCCGGATGAACTGGCCGTGCGCAATCTGGTGCTGCACGCCGGCGCCGTTGCGCGCCCGCACGCGTTCCACCGCATCCAGCACCGTGAGGATGGCGCGGTCACCGATGGCGTGCACCTTCACGCCGATGCCCTCGGCATCGAAATCGGCGATTGCATCGGCCAGCTGATCAATATCCAGCATCATGGCGATGGGCGGCTCGCCTGGCGGGGCGGTAACATAGGGTTCCAGCATGGCGGCGGTCCGCAGCGATGGGACGCCATCGAGGAAGATCTTGGCGAAATCGGCCACCATGTGCGGCCCGCACAGCGCCTTGCGGGTGCGGCGGAGCTCGGCCGCCTCGGCCGGGTCGTAGCCCATGCTGGTTGGGCTGAGCGCAAGGTTGAAGCCGGCCCAACAGGTCAGGCGCCCCTCGTCGTCCAGCGCCCTGAAGGTCCGCAGCATATCCAGCGTGGCGCTGGCATCGGCGAAGCCGGTCAGGCCCAGGCCGTTGAGGTAGCCCATGGCGTCCCGCGCCACCTGCCGCATCTCCGCATCCGTCAGGGCGGGGATGGCGTCCCGCACGGGCCAGCTCGCCGTTTCATGCAGCAGGCCGGTGGCTTGGCCGGCGGCGTTGCGGATGATCTCTCCATCCGGTGGGTTGGGCGTGGTGGCGTCGATGCCCGCACGGGCCAGTGCCTCGGTATTGGCGAAGCGCCCATGGGCGCTGACATGCGTGAGGGAGACCGGGCGGCCCTGGCTGACGGCATCCAGCGCCGCCAACGCGCCAGGCCGCTCCATCGCTTCCAGCGCGGCCGGGCCATAGGGGCCGGCGGTCACCCATTCCCGCCGTCCCGGAACCTTCGCCGCGGCGCCGACCTTCGCCAGCACCGCCGAGAAATCGTCGGCTGGGTCCAACGGCGTGGAGTACAGGCGCGTCGTCATGCTGGTCAGTAGGTGCATGTGGAAGTCGATCACGCCCGGCATCACCATCCGGCCACCGAGATCGACCCGCCGCGTCCCCGGGCCGCACAGCCCTTCCAGCGCCGTCGCATTGCCCAGCGCCAGGATGCGGCCGCCGCCGATGGCCATGGCCTCGGCGGTCGGGTTGGCGGGGTCCATGGTGCGGATCACGCCATGGTTCAGCAGCAGGTCCGCGTAGGTGGGCATTGGCCTCATCCCGCTCATGCCGGCTTCACGTTCCAGAACAGCGGGAAGCCCTTGGAGAGGCCGGTGATCTCCCGGCGCCACGCCGCCTGCGGGCGGAACTGGCCGAGCGGGATGTAGGGCACGTCCTTCCACGCCTGTAGCTGCAACTCACGGCAGATGCGCTGCTGGGACGCCAGGTCCGGTGCCTCGAACCACGCGGCGCGCAGGCGCTCGATCTCGGGCGACTCCAGCCAGCCGCCAGCGCCCTTGCCATCGCCGCGCAGCGTGACACTGACGGCGGGATTCGCGAGATCATTGCCGGACCAGGTACCGACGAAGCAGCTCCAACCACCCTTGTCCGTCGGCTGGTTGCTGGTACGCCGCTGCATGACGGTGCCCCAGTCGGTGGAGACATAGTCCACGTTCATGCCGATGCGGGTGAGCGTGTCCTGCACCACCATGCTCATGGCATTGATGGCTTCGATGTTGGAGGCGCCGAGCAGCACCACCTTCTCCCCCTTGTAGCCGGCGGCGGCCAGGGCCTGCCTTGCTTTCTCCAGGTCGCGCGGGCCGGTCATCACCTCGGTGCCGGCATCGGAGGCCATGGGCGTATCGGGCGTGAAGAAGCCGACATCGGCGCGCCAGAGCGCCGCGTCATCGCCGGCCACCGCCGTCATGCAGGATTTCTGGTCCAGCGCGCCCAGTAGCGCGCGCAGGATGGCGGGATTGTTGAAGGGCGCATGCTGGTGGTTGATGCGCAGCACACCGATCGTGCCCGTCGGGTCGATATTCTGCACCACGACGTTGCGGTTGCGCTGCAGGGGTGGCAGCAGGTCGAAGCTCGGCGTCTCCAGCCAATCCACCTCGCCGGCCTGCAGGGCGGCGGCGGCGGTGCCGCTATCCGGTACGCTGTGCCATTCGACGCGGTTGAAATGCACGATCTTGCGCCCGGCTAGGAAGCTGGAGGCGCCCGGCGCCGGCACGTACTTCTCGAACTTGCCGTACACGGCGCGGGAGCCGGTGACGCGCTCATCCGCCACGAAGCGGAACGGGCCGCTGCCGACCATCTCCGTCACCTGCGTGGTGGCGGGCGTCGCGGCCAGACGCGCCGGCATGATGGCGCACATTAGCGGGCTGCCCTTGGCCAGTGCCGTCGGCAGCAGCGGGAACGGCCGGCGCAGGCGGAAACGGATCTCCTTGTCGCTGGGCGCGGAGAGTTCCTCCGTCACCGCCATCAGCATCTGGCCAAAAGCGTCGATGCTGGCCCAGCGGCGGATGGAGGCGACGCAATCGGCCGCCAGCACCGGCGTGCCGTCATGGAACAACAGGCCGTCCCGCAATGTCAGCCGCCAGAGCAGGCCGTCATTGTCCACGACATGGCCGGCCACCATCTGCGGCTGCGGCATGAAATGCTCGTCCAGCCCGTAGAGCGTGTCGAACACCATGAAGCCGTGGTTGCGGGTGACATAGGCCAGCGTCCAGATCGGATCGATGATCGCCAGATCGCTGCTGGGGACGAAGCGCAGCGGCCGCGCGGCCTGGGCGTGCGCGAGCCGTGGGGCTGAGAGGGGCACGCTGAGGGCGGCGGCGCCCATGGCGCCCAGAAGATGACGACGACGCATTCCTGCAAGCCTCCTGTACCGGTCGGGAATCTGGGCCGTGAACGGCCCTCCCCACCGGTTTCCCCGGCTTGTGCGGAAGGGCCGGCGTGGTCGCGCCGCTTCAGCCGTCCTGGCGCAGCCAGGCGAGGGTCTCGTCCAGCCCCTCGGCCACGGCGTTGAGGATGATGTCGATCTCGGCTTCGTTGATGATGAGCGGCGGGGAGAACAGCAGCGCGTCGTCACGCCCGCGCAGCAGCACGCCGCGCCGCTGCACGGCGGCGGCCAGGTAGCCCGGCACCTTCCGCGCGCTGGGGAAAGAGGCGCGGGTGCCCTTGTCCTGCACCAGCTCCACTGCGGCCATCAGGCCAACGCCGCGCACCTCGCCCACCAGCGGGTGGCTTTCCAGGGCGCGCAGTCCATCCAGCAGGCGCGGCGAGACCTGGCGGACATGGCCGACGATGTCGCGCTCGCGATAGATCGCCAGGGTCTCCAGCGCCACGGCGGCGCCGACCGGATGCCCGCCATAGGTGAAGCCGTGGGAGAAATTGCCGAGCTTGTCGCTCTCCACCAGCATCGCCTCGTAGATCGCCCTGGAGACCAGCGTGGCCGAGATGGGGAAATAGGCGGAGGAGAGCTGCTTGGCGCAAGTCAGCATGTCCGGCTGGATGCCGAAGCGCTCGCAGCCCCACATCTCGCCGGTGCGGCCGAAACCGCAGATCACCTCGTCGGCGATCATCAGCACCTCGTGCCGGCGCAGTACCTGCTGGATGCGGGCGAAGTAGCCCTCCGGCGGCACGACCACGCCGCCCGTGCCCATCACCGGCTCCGCGATGAAGGCGCCGATCGTCTCCGGCCCCTCGGCCAGGATCAGCGATTCCAGTTCCTGCGCCAGGCGCTCCACGAACTCAGCCTCAGTCTCCCCGGGCTTTCCCTCCCGGTAGAAATGCGGGCAGGTGACATGCAGCACGCCCGTCAGCGGCAGGTTGAAGTCCTGGTGCATGTTCGGCAGGCCGGTGAGGCTGGCCGAGGCAATCGTGGTGCCGTGATAGCCGCGGCGGCGCGAGATGATCTTGCGCTTCTCCGGCTTGCCGATGGCGTGGTGGTAATACCAGACCAGCTTCATCGCCGTGTCGTTCGCCTCGGACCCCGAGCAGGCGAACAGGGCTTTGTCCATGCACTCCCCGGCGCTCGGGCCTGGTGCCATGGTGGTGAGCTGGCTGGCGAGGTCGATGACCGGGCCGGTCGAGCGATGCGCGAAGACCTGCATGTAGGGCAGGTGCCGCATCTGCCGCGCGGCGGCGTCGGCCAACCGGGTCTCGCTGAAACCGAGCGAGGTGCACCACATGCCGCCCATGCCCTCGATCAGCCGCTTGCCGTCCGCGTCGATGACGTAGACGCCCTCCCCCCGGTCGATCAGCAGCGGGCCTTCGCTTTCGTGCAGGCGGAGATTGGTCTGCGGATGGATGTGGTGCGCGATGTCGCGCGCGAAGGGGGAATTCAGGTCCAGCGGCATCTTCACGCTCCGACACTCGGGTTAGTTGACGTGCGCAACGATGTTGGAATGGAGCAGGTGTTGTCAAATATGAAATTCGATTCTATCTATTGATAATAAAACAACTACGAGGACCGCCGTGAAGACAGCCCGCAAGACCCTTCAGTTGCTGAGGCTCTTCAGCGCGCGGGAACCCGAGCTCGGCGTCAGCGAGGTCGCCCGGCGGCTGGAGATGGACCGGGCGGGCGCGCACCGATTGCTGCGCGCCATGGCCGAGGAGCGCTTCATCGAACAGGACCCGCAGAGCCGCCTCTACCGCCTCGGGCTCGGCGTGCTGGATGTGGCCTCGGTGCGGATCAGCCAGCACGGCCTGCTTTGCATCGCCATGCCGCATCTGGACCGGCTGCGGGACGAGGTGGGGGAGACCGTGGCGCTGCTGGTGGCCGATGGGCGGGATGCGGTGTGCCTGGCGGTGGTGGAGAGCCGCCACCCGATGCGCGTGGGCTACGACATCGGTGAGCGGATCCCACTGCACGGCTCGGCCGGCGGCCAGGCCCTGTTCGCCTACCTGGCGCAGAGCGAGCGGGACGCCCTCTACGCCGGCGGGCTGAAGCGCTTCACGCCCCGGACCCCGGTTGAGCCGGAGACGCTGGAACCGATGCTGGCCCGCATCCGGGACGAGCGTGCGTGCTGGTCCCAGGAGGGCTACATCGAAGGGGTGGTCAGCGCGGCCGCGCCCGTGATGGACCCGAAGCGGAGCCTGGCGGGCGCCATCGCCATTGCCGCGCCTTCTTCGCGCATTGGCACTGCGGCGCTACCCGGCCTGGCGCGCGCGGCACGGGGCGTCGCGGATGCCATCGAGGCGGAGTGGGCAGGCTTCGCTGCGCGGAGTACGTCGACGCGCATTGTGTAGCACTGCCAGGACGCGTTCAATCTGGCAGCCATCCAGGCAGCGCACCGGCTAGCCGGCTTGGCGCTGGATCTCGGAGATGCTCTCCTGCGTACGGTGCTGGAACGCATCAGCCACAGCACCGGCACAAGGCCGCGCCGGCAGGCTGCTGCCGCCACCCCGATCTGCTGCGTAAGATGCTGGCGACCCGGCCGGCGGCCACCACACCGCTCGGCGACCGCGACCGCGCGCTGCTACTGCTCGGCTTCGGCGCGGCGCGGCGCTGCGCCGTGCCGAGCTGGTCGGTCTGACGCTGGGCGATGTGGTGGCCGTGGTGGGGAAGGGGCTCCAGGTCGCCCTCTGGGCCAACCCGGCCGAGCCCTTCTGCTGCCCGCTGGCGGCGTGCAGGCCTGAACGAGCTTCCGGCGGGACGCTGCGTACTTTTGCGGCGGCGCCTCGGATGCGGCGCTGCCGCTGTTCGTTGGGCTGGGCAAGGCAGGCCGCTTCTGCACCGCTCAGCTGTCCGACAAAGCGGTCTGGCGCCTGGTGCGCGTGGCGCGGCCAGGATGCCGGGCAGGCGGGCCGGGAGCGTTTCTCCGGGCATTCCCTGCAGGCAGGGCTGGCGACGGCGGCTGGCGAGGCGAGGGCGGGCTTGGCGCAGATGATGCGGCAGACCCGGCGCCGCTCGGCCGAGGTCGCCATGGGCTACCTGCGGCCGGCAGAGATCTGGCGGCAGAATCCTTCTCAGAAGATCTGGGCAAAGCCGGCGGCGTCGGACAGGTAAGCGCCGCCGCTCATAAGCGGCGCCAAGTGCATCAGGCCAGATAGAAATCAGACGGGAGCGCAACATTGCCCGTGTAGATCTGGGCATCGCGGTATGTCGCGGCCTCATCCGAGGCAAGAAAGCCGAATGCGACCCGATCACGGCCAGCACAGGCGTCGAGCGCAGCGACATGCCAATCTCGCTCACTGGCGTCCGCATCGCGGTGCAGAACATCCTGGTACAGGACATCCACGTAGGCAGCGTTATTAAGCTGGGCAGTACGCTGCTGGAACTCTTGCGAGTTCACCACCGCGATGACCACGGCTTGTTCGTCGAGCCCGGTATGCATCAAGTCCAGAAAAAAGCGGAGGCCGCCGAGATCTGCTTGGCGCCCGAGAAGGCTAGGCTCAGGACTCGCTAATCCAGAAGAGGACGGTGGCTGCGAGGCAGATGGCTGAGAAGAAAGCATGTGCGCAGCGGTCGTAGCGCATGGCGACGCGGCGCCAGTCCTTGATGCGGCCAAACATGTTCTCGATGCGGTGCCGCTGGCGGTAGAGCGCTTTGTCATAGGGAATGGGCTGCTTGCGGTTCCGCTTTGAAGGAATGCAGGGCTCAATGCCGCGTTCGATCAGGTCCTGGCGGAAGCGGTTGCTGTCATAGCCTTTATCGCCCAGTAGGTCCTTGGCCCGCGGCAGGTGCCGCAGCATCGAAGCCGCACGCACCCTTGTGGTCGCTCATCCGGCCTTCGGTGAGCAGCAGCAGGACGGGGCGGCCCTGGCCGTCGCAGACGGCATGCAGCTTGGAATTCAGCTCGCCCTTCGTCCGACCGATACATCGGGGTAGAGCCCCTTTTTGAGCAGGCTGGCCGCCGTGCGGTGTGCTTTGAGATGGGTCGCATCGATCATCAGCCGATCGGGCTGGCCTCGTCGGCCTGCCAGGCCTGCGAAGATCCGGTTGAACATGCCCATCTGGCTCCAGCGGATGAAGCGGTTGTAGAGCGTCTTGTGCGGGCCGTACTCGGCAGGCGCGTCGCGCCAACGCAGGCCATTGCGGATGACGTGGATGATCCCGCTGACGACACGCTGGTCGTCCACCCGCGGCACGCCGTGCGACAGCGGGAAGAGAGGCGAGATCCGTGCGACCTGCGCCTCCGTCAACCAGAACAGGTCAGCCATGGCAGCACCTCCGGACGCCATGGAATCACAGCATCATCAGAGCGCAAGGGCAGATTTAATAGGTCCTGAGCCTAGCGGACGCGCTGGTCACCAGGCGCTAAGCCCGTCGTGCTACAGCCGGATGATCCTGATTCGCCGTGCACTGCTGACCTTGCTGTTGCTGACCGCCTTGACCAACGCGATCGTCAGGGAGTTGAACCGGCCGGAATGAATCACGCGATGGAACAGGGGGGTGGGCGAGAGCGCCGCCGCACCCCCATCTTCGGGTCTAATCCCGCTCGGGCTCTTCGACAGGATCTCCCGCGATCGTGGATATGGCGGCCTCTGTTTCCGCGATACGGCGGCGCAGGAGTGCCGCGAAGGTCGCGATGACGTCCGCCGCGGCAGCATTGGTGGGAACGAGCAGCGCGTATTCCGCACCGGGAACCTGGACGCCGGGATGGAACTGCCGTAGCCGGCCTCGCGCGATGTCCGGCTGTGTCAGCAGCGTCGGCGCGACGATAACTCCTTCCGCCGCCACGGCGGCCTCGTACGCGGTATAGAAGTGGGAGAAGCGTTGCCGAGGGAAGCCGACCTTGGTGATGCCCGCGGCGGTGAGCCAGCGGTCCAGGTCACCCGGCCTTGTGCGGCTTTCGATGAGGGGCAGCATCCTCAGATCCTGCTCCAGCGATGGGCTGCTCCGCAGCCCAGGGGCGATGAAGGCCGAGAGCCGCTCGCGGAACAGCGTCTCCCGTTTGTATCCCTCCGGCACGAAGCCGTCGCGCCGGATGGCGGCATCGTGCGGGATGGCAACCCAGTCCTCGCCCGTATGCGTGGCATGGATGCGGATCCGCAGATCCGGCGCCTCCTGCTCCAGGCGGGGCAGGCACGGGATCAACCAGTTCACCGAAAGGCTGGCGGGCGCCAGGATGCGCAGCTCTGTGGGTGGCCCGCGGACGGCGGCGATCTCGGCGATGCCGGTGTGGATCGTCTCGAAGCCCACGGTGACGGACATCGCCAGGCGGCGGCCCGCCGCCGTCATCGCCGTGCCCAGGCGTAGGTCCCCGGTGAACAGCTCCACGCCCAGCCACTGCTCCAGCGCGCGCAACTGCTTGGTCACGGCACCCAGGGTGACGTTCAACTCCGCGGCGGCCTCGGTGCGCGAGCCGAGGCGCGCCACGGCCTCGAAGGTGGCGATCATGCGCAGGGGCGGCATGCGCTCGCGCCCGGTTGCCCGCGTCATGACGGAACGGTGACGACTGTGTTGCAGTTAGCAGACATGAAGAAATTCCGTCGCCCTGAACGTGAAGTTAAGTCGCTCGCGCGTCCTCCTCCTACTCCGTAAACGCTCCGTCGAGAACTCGTCGGAGGCGCGGCATGCAACTTGTCATTGAAACCCGGACAGCGTCGGTCGACGTCAATGGCCGCACCTACCGCCTGCCCCAACGCCCCGTGGCGGTGATCTGCTTCGACGGCTGCGACCCCGCGTACCTCGAGACCGGTTTCAAGGCGGGTGACCTGCCCTTCCTCGCACGCTGCGCCGGGGAAGGTTTCGGTGGCAGCGCCCTGGCCGCCATGCCGACATTCACCAACCCCAACAACGCCTCCCTCGTCACCGGCGTGGAGCCGGGCGTGCACGGGGTGTCCGGCAACTACTACCTGGATCGCGTGACGGGGGAGACGGTCATGGTGACCGGCGATGCCGAGATGCGGGCTCCCACCATCCTGGCAGCAATGGCGGCGGCAGGCGTGCCGACCGCCGTGGTGACGGCTAAGGACAAGCTGCGCGCCGCGTTGGCCAAGGGCCTGCCGATCGGCCGCGGCATCGCCGTCTCCGCTCAGCACGCCGCCTCGGTGCGGGAAGAGACGCATGGGATCGGCGACCTCACGGCGCTGCTGGGCCAGCCGGAGCCGGACCAGTACTCGGCGGAGCTCTCGCTCTTCGTGCTGGATACCGGGATTGCCCTGGCCCGGCAGGGGCGGTCGCGGCTGATGTATCTCTCGCTCTCGGATTACGTCCAGCACCGGCACGCCCCGGATAGCGCAGAGGCGCGTGCCTTCATGCGCGCCGTTGACGAGCGCCTTGGCAAGTTGGCGGCGCTCGGCTGCCTCGTGGCCACCACGGCGGACCACGGTATGACCGACATGGCCCGCTCCGACGGCTCGCCAGAGATCGTCTTTGTCGGCGATGTGCTGGATGCCCGCTTCGGCCCCGGCGCCACCCGGGTGATCTGCCCCATCACCGATCCCTTCGTGCGGCACCACGGTGCACTCGGCGGCCTGGTGCGGGTCCACCTTCGTCCCGGCCCGGACGCACCCGACCTCGGCGCAGTCCTCGCGACGCTGCGGGACGAACCGCGGTTGATGGAGGTTCTGCCTGGCGCCGAGGCTTGTGCCAGATACGGCATGGCGCCGCACATGGAAGGCGACCTGACGGTCATCGCCCGGCGCGGCGTGGCGCTGGGCGGCCGCGCCACCGAGCATGACCTGTCTCAGCTCGCGGGCGAAAGGCTGCGCTCGCATGGTGGGCTGGCGGAGCAAGCCGTGCCCTTCCTGTTGTCGGAGCCGCTGAGGCCCGAATGGTTGCATGCGCATCCCCGACTCCGCAACTTCGACATCTTCGATGCCGCGCTGAACGGCGTGGAGACAGAGCGGTGAAGCGCGCCGTCGTCGTCGTGCTGGACGGGTTGCGGCGGGACCTGATCTCGGCCGAAGACACGCCCGCATTGCTGGATTTCAGCCACGCGGCGGCCCGCTTCGCCGCCCACCGTTCCGTGTTCCCCTCCGCCACCCGGGTCGTGTCGGCCAGCTTCGCGACCGGCTGCTTCCCGCGGCGCCATGGCCTGCAGGGCAATTCCGTCGCGCTGATGGATGAGGGGCGACTGGTGGTCCACGACGTCGGCAAGCCGGAGTTCATGGACGAATGGCGGCAGCTGCGCGGCCGCACCCTGGCGGTGCCCACCCTGGCCCAGCGCCTGGCGGCCGACCGGCGCCCGGCCAGCATAGTGTTCAGCAACGTCTCGCCCGGGGCGGCGCGGGCGCACGACCCGGATGGCCATGGCTGGGTGTTCCACCGCGCCTGCTCCTTCGCTCCGGGGCCCCGCCCGCTGGAAGGAGAGGAAGCGGTGTCCGACATCACCCTGGATACGGACGGCGACGGCAGGCTCACCACCCGCTTCATCGCCCAGGCCGTCCAGCGTGACGCCGCCTTGTCGGTGCTGTGGCTGGGTGAGCCGGACCACGCGCAGCACGAGGCGCCGCTGGGCTCACCTGCCTGCCGCGCCGCCATTGCGGGTGCCGATGCCTGCTTCCAGCGTGTGCGGGAAGCGGTGGAGCGGCAACGGGCGCGGGGCGAGGACATTCTCCTCATCGCCTGCTCCGACCACGGGCACCAGACGGTGACCGAGGTCGTCGATATCGATGCCGCGTTGGCTACGGCTAGGCTGGATGAGGGCGTGGCGGTCGCTTCCAACGGCACCAGCGCCCTGGTCTACCTGCATCCGGGCCACATGGCGCGGGCCGACGCCATCCTTGCTTTCCTCGGGGCGCAGCCCTGGGCCGGGGAGGTGATCTCCGGCGAGGATCTTGGCCGCATCGGGCAGGCGTCCGCCGATGCCCTGCTCTGCGCCGTCTCCATGCGGGGGGACGCGCTTGCCAATGAGTTCGGGGTGCCGGGACGCGCCGCCGCCGTGAAGCCCGCGCAGGGCAAACCGGACCGCCTGGGCTGCGGCCAGCATGGCGGCCTGAATCCGTTCGAGCAGATGCCGTTCCTGATGATCCAGGGTGACGGCTTCGCTGCCGGGCGGGAGAGCCTGGCACCGACCTGCGTGGTTGATCTCGCCCCCACCATCCTGCGCCACCTAGGCCTGTCCGACATGGGCTGTGACGGCCGGGCGCTGCAGAACCAGGAGTAGTATCGGATGACCTTCTCCCTTTCCCGCCGCGCGGCACTTGGTGGCCTGGCCTCCCTGCCGCTAGCCGGCATGGCCCCGGCCTTCGCCCAGCCATCCGCTCCACAGGCTCCGCGCCGGGGCGGGGTGCTGCAATACGCCACCCTCGGCCTCGATACCTCGGACCCGCACCGCCACACCGGCGCGATTGGGGTGCAGCAGGCCTTCGTCGAGGGCCTGACGAGCATCGCCGCCAATGGCAGCGTGGAGCCGTTCCTGGCCGAAGCCTTCGAAGTCTCGGCCGATGGCAAGACCTACACCTTCCGCATCCGCCCAGGTGTGCGCTTCCACAATGGCGACGTGCTGGCCGCCGCCGATGTCGTCGCGAACATGGAACGGGTGAAGACCAAGGTGAAAGGCGGCTGGCTGACCAGCGCCATGCGCCAGGCGGAGAGCATGGAGGCACCGGACGAGCGCACCGTCGTGCTGCGCCTGAAGGAGCCGTTCGCGCCGCTGCTGAACCTGGTGTCGGAGCTGTGGATCCTGTCGCCGAAATCGCCCGGTTGGGAGGAGACGATCACCCAGCCGATCGGGACCGGCCCCTTCACCTTCGGCACCTGGCAGCCCAAGGTCCGCTTCCAGGCCCCGGCCTTCGAAGGCTACTGGCAGCAGGGCAGGCCCTACCTCTCGGCGGTGGAGTTCGATCTGCGGGAGGTGGCCGACCCGGGCCTCGCGCTGCGCGCCGGGGACCTGCACGTCGCCTCCGTGACGCGCGACAAGCTGCGCCCGCTGCAGCGCGACGCCGCGATGAAGCCGGCGCCCATCCGCGACACGACCTGGTACTTCGCGTCCTTCAACAACCGCAGGCCGCGCGCGCCGCTGCAGGACCCGCGCGTGCGCCAGGCCATCGGCCACGCCATCGACAAGCGCGCGCTGATGACCTTCGCGGCCGGGCCGGATGCCATCGTCACCAACCAGATGGTGATCCCCGGCAATGTCTACTTCGACCAGGCCACGCATGACGCCGACGCCTACGCCAAGCCCGACCTGGACCGCGCGCGCGCCCTGCTGCGCGAAGCCGGGGTGAACCCGGCACAGCACCGGCTGGAAGTCGTCTCCTGGCAAAGCGCCTGGCCGCAGGCCGTGGTGCAGATGATCAAGAAGCTCGGCTTCGAGGTGAACCACGTGCCGTTGGATGATGTCGGCGCGCAGCGCCGCCTCGGCCAGTACGACTGGGACATCGCCCTGATGGAATCCGGCCCGCGCGCCGACATCTTCCTGCGCTACGTCCGCCTGACCAGCGATGGGCCCAACCCCGTGCTGTGGGGCGGCATCCAGGACGAGGCGCTGGACGGGCTGATTGACAGGGCCGTGGCCGAGCCGGACCAGACGCGCCGCGTGGCCAACTACCTCGCGGCCTGGAAGCGCATCATGGAGAAGGACTACTTCTACGTCCTCGGCCATGAGCAATCGATCATCGTCAGCCGCGCCGAGGTGCAGGGCTGGGAGCCGGGCTTCACCTGGTCCCCGCACTGGGCCAGCGGCGGCCTGGCGCAGACCTGGCTGAAAGCGTGATGGGCGGCGCCGCGATCCTGCCCGTGGATGTCGCCGGGCGGCATGGCCCATCGGGCCGCCTCCTGGTGGGGGCTGCCCTGGTGCTGCTGGCGCTGGCTCCGGGGCTGGTCCGCCTGCTCCTCGGCGGCGCCGATCCGCTGGACCAGGATCTGCTGGCGCTGAACCTGCCACCAGGTGCCGGGCATCCGCTCGGCACCGACCATCTTGGCCGCGACGTGCTGGCGCGCCTGACCGTCGGCACGTGGCTGACGCTGGGCACAGGCATCGGCGGCGTGCTGCTGGCGGCGCTGGCCGGCGGCGTGGTGGCGCTGCTGGCGCTGACGCTGGGCGGCGCCGCCCGCGCCACGGCCTACGCCGTCTTCGACCTGCTGCGGGTGCTGCCCGGCGTTCTGCTCGCGCTGCTGACCGCTGTGGCGCTGGGCAATGGCGTCGGGCCGGTGACGCTGGCACTGGGCCTGTCCTTCGCACCGCTCTTCGCCGAGGTGGTGCGCGCCACCCACGAACGCGAGATGGCGGCCGACTACGTGGCGGCGGCCCAGGTCTTCGGACTGGGCCGGCTGGCGGTGCTGTGGCGGCACGTCCTGCCCAACTTGGCCGGGCCGGCGGTGACGCTCTGCGCCATCGTGCTGCCGCGCTGCATCGTCACGGAATCCGTCCTGTCCTTCCTCGGCCTCGGCGTTTCCCCCGACCAGCCGAGCTGGGGGCGGATGATCGCCGATGCCAGCGGCTTCGCCGAGGACGCGCCGCACGCAGTCCTGGCGCCTATGCTGGCGCTCGCCCTGCTGACGCTCGGCCTGTCCCTGCTGGGCGAGGCGGCGCGGCGACGCTTCGACCCGCTGCGCCGGGAGCAGCGCCCGTGAGGGCCTTTCTTCCCCTGGGCATCAGCCTGCTGCGCGCGCTGGTGCTCGTGGCCACCATCACCTTCATCGTCTTCCTGCTGATCCGCGCGGTGCCGGGCGACGTCGTGGACGTGCTGGCCGCCCAGGGCGACCTGACACCGGCGCAACAGGCCGCCCTGCGCGTGGATCTCGGCCTTGATGGGACGGTGGCCGAGCAGTTCCTGCGCTGGCTGCGCCAGGCGGTGGCAGGCGACCTCGGGCAGTCCGTCCGCTTCGGCCGACCTGTCATCGGCATGGTGGAACAGGCCATCCCCTCCACCATCGTCTTCGCCGCCGCCGCATTCTCGTTCGGACTCTGTCTCGCCCTGGTCCTGGCGCTCGGGGCGCTGATGGCGCCGCGCTCGCCGCTACCAGCGCTGGTGGAGGCCATCAACCTGTGGTCCATCGCGGTGCCGACCTTCGTCGCGGGCATGGCGGCGATCCTGGTCTTCTCCATCTGGCTGGGCTGGCTGCCGGTGATCGGCAACATGGTCGCGCCGGTGGTGATCCTCGGGCTCGACATCGCCGGGCAACTCGCCAAGCCGCTGCTGGAGGAACTGCGCGAGGCGAGGCTCGCGCCGCATGTCCGCGCAGCCCGGGCGCGTGGCATCCACCCCGTGCTGGTCGCGGCGCGGTACGTGCTGCCCAAGACGGTTCCGGTGCTGCTGGCGCTGTCCTCCATCAGCCTGGCATCGCTGATCGGCGGCACCATGACCATGGAAGCGCTGTTCGGCCTGCCCGGGTTGGGCAGCCTGGTGCTGAACGCCGTCAGCGGGCGCGACTACCCGGTGCTGCAGGCGGTGGTCATGGTACTCGCCCTGGGCGTCGTGCTGATCAACGCGGTGGCCGACCTGGCGCGCCGCCTGACCGACCCGAGGATGCGCGCATGAGCATCGAGACCGCCTCTCCCCTGCTGCGCATTTCCGGCCTGCAGGTGGGGTTCCCCGGCGCGGCGCCGCTGGTGCGCGACCTCGGCTTCACCCTCTCGAAAGGGGAGGTGCTGGGGTTGGTCGGCGAGTCCGGCAGCGGCAAGTCGCTCACGGTATCCGCGCTGATCGGCCTGTTGCCGGATGGCATGGCGGCGCGGGGCAGCGCCATGTTTGATGGGCAGGACCTGCTGTCCCTGCCGCCGCAGGGCTGGCGCGCGCTGCGAGGGCGGCGGATCGGCATGGTCTTCCAGGACCCGCTGGCGGCGCTCAACCCCTTCATGACGATCGGTGCGCAACTGGCCGAGGCGATCAAGGCCCATCACCCGCTGCGCGGCCGGGATCTGCATGCACGCGCCGAAGAACTGCTCGGCGAGGTGGGCCTGGAGCGGACTTTCCTCGGCCTTTATCCGCATGCTCTCTCGGGGGGGCAGCAACAGCGGGCGGTGATTGCCCTGGCGCTTTCGGGCGACCCTTGCCTGCTGCTGGCGGACGAGCCGACCACGGCGCTCGATACGGTCGTGCAGGCACAGATCCTGGCCCTGCTGCGGCGCCTGGTCGCATCGCGAGGGTTGGCGGCGGTCTTTATATCCCACGACCTCGGGGTGGTCGCGCGCATCGCCGACACGGTCGGCATCATGTGCCAGGGCGAGTTGCTGGAGGCCGGACCGACCGCGCAACTGCTGTCCGAACCGTCCCATTCCTACAGTCGTAGCCTCGTTGCCGCCTGCCGCGACCTGCCGGGCTGGGAGGAGGCACCCATCGCCGATGTTCCGGCCCTTCGCCTGCGCAACCTGATCGTCAGCTACGGCTCGGGAGGCCTGTTCCGCCAACCGCGCCAGGTGGTGCACGGGATCGACCTGGATGTCCCGGCAGGCGGGGTGCTGAGCGTCGTCGGCGCATCCGGCGGCGGCAAGAGCAGCATCGCCCGCGCGCTGGTGGGGCTGGCCGGGGCGAAGGCCGATGTCTGCGAGATCGGCGGCGTATCCATGCCATTGGGGCCGCGGGGGCGGCGCAGCGACGTGGCACAACGCGTCCAGATCGTCTTCCAGAACCCCACGGCGTCGCTCAACCCGCGCATGACGGTGGCCCAGGTGTTGGCAGAAGCCCTCAGGCGCCTGGGGCTGCCGCGCGGGGAGGAGCAACGCCGCATGGTCGCCGCGCTGGACGAAGTTGGGCTCGGCGGCGAATATCTGCGCCGGTTTCCCCATCAACTCTCCGGCGGGCAGAAGCAGCGTGTCGCCATCGCCCGGGCCTTGCTGACCGAGCCGACGCTGTTGATCTGCGATGAGATCCTCTCGGCCTTGGACGCCACGGTGCAGGCGCAGATCCTGCGGCTCCTGTGCCGGCTGCGGCTCGAACGCGGCCTCGCACTGCTCTTCATCGGGCACGATCTCGGCGTCGTGCGGACCCTGGGTGGTTCGGTCGCGGTGATCGAGGCGGGACGTATCGTCGAAAAGGGCAGGGCTGCCGAGGTGCTGGCCCAGCCACGGCACAGCTTCACGCAGCGCCTGGTGGCAGCCGAAGTCTCCGTCTCGCCGCAGTGGAGCCAGACCCAAGTCGCGGCGGAGTACCCTGGTCTTCAGCGTGCGGTCGTCGCTGGCTGACGCCAAAGGATCACAGCGTATCGGACGTTTCCCAGAGCGGCCATGCTCCCGGTACGAATGCTGCTAGAGGCTGTTATGGACCTGCGGGTGGGTAACGATCAGGCTGCAGGGGATGTGTGCCCGCAAGCCTTACCCCTCCGACGTTTCTGATGACGAATGGGCGCTGGTCGCGCCCTACCTGACGCTGCTGCCGGAGGCGGCCGGGCAGCGCGAGCATAGCTTGCGCGAGGCGTTCAACGGCCTGCGCTATGTCATCAAGACCGGCGCGCCCTGGCGCTGGATGCCGAACGACCTGCCGCCTTAGGCCGCTGTCTATCAACAGGCGCAGCGCTGGCTGGCAGCGGGCTGCTTTGAGGCACTGGCCGAGGATCTCAGGGCGGTGCCGCGGCGGGCAGCCGGAAGAACAGCGCAGCCCAGCGCTGCCATCCTGGACAGCCGTACGCTGCGCTCATCGCCGGAAAGCGGTGAGCGAGCCGGATATGACGGCGCCAAGCGCAAGAAGGGCTCGAAGCTGCATCTGGCGGTCGACACGCTGGGCCACCTGCTGGCGCTGCACGTCACACCTGCCAGCGCAGATGACCGCGTCGAGGTTGGGCGCCTGGCGCAGGCGGTGCAGGCTTCCACCGGGCAGAGTGTCGATCTGGCCTATGTCGACCAGGGCTATACCGGCGCACGGGCGGCCGAGGCCGCCAGGGCGCATGGCATCGCGTTGGAAGTGGTGAAGCTGCCAGAGGCCAAGCGCGGCTCCGTGCTGCTGCCGCGGCGCTGGGTGGTCGAGCGATCCTTTGCCTCGGCCACCCGTTTCCGGCGGCTGGTGAAGGACTACGAGCGCTATGCCAGCACCCTTGCCGATCTCCACCTCATCGCCTTCGCCTGCCTCATGCTCAAGCAGGCCGCTCTACTCACCCCAGGTCCATAACGGCCTCTAGGCTCAGGACCTATTAAATCCGGTTTCTGCGAATTGATGATGCTGTGATTCCATGGCGGCGGAGGTGCTGCCATGGCGGATTTGTTTTGGCTGAATGAAGGGCAGATCCAGCGGATCTCGCCCTTTTTCCGCTCTCCCACGGGCGGAAGACCAGCGTGTCGTCAGCGTCTCCTCCACGTCATCCGCAAGGGCCTGCGCTGGCGTGACACGCCCGCCGAGTACGGTCCGCACAAAACCCTCTACAACCGCTTCATCCGCTGGAGCCGCATGGGGGTCTTCAACCGCATCTTCGCCGGGCTGGCCGGACGCAAAGGCCAGCCGGACCTGCTGATGATCGATGCCACCCACCTCAAGGCGCATCGTACAGCCGCCAGCCTGCTCAAAAAGGGGCTGTACCCGCCGTATCGGGCGCACCAAGGGCGGCCTGAACTCCAAGCTGCACGCCGCCTGCGACGGCCAGGGCCGCCCGCTCGTCTTGCTGCTCTCGAAAGGTCAGATGAGCGACCACAAGGACGCCATCCTGATGTGGCCCAGCCTGCCACCCGCCAAAGCCCTGCTGGGCGACAAGGGCTATGACAGCAACCAGCTCCGCCACACCCTCATCGACCGCGGCATCGAACCCAACATTCCTTCAAAGCGGAACCGCAAGCAGTCCATTCCATATGACAAGGCGCTTTGCCGCCAGCGGCACCGCATCGACAACATGTTCGGACGGCCGAAAGACTGTCGGCGCATCGCCATGCGTTACGACCGCTGCGCCCACACCGTCTTCTCCGCCATCTGCCTCGCCTGCTCCGTACTCTTCTGGATCAATGAGTCTCGAGCCTAAGAGAACCGCAGGATCAGTGTCGTAGCGCCTCGGCCAAGTAGTCGACGAAGACGCGCACCCGTGCCGGCATGTTGGCGCCGCCGACGAAAACGGCGTGGATCGGCTCAGCATCGCCCGGATTGAACGCCTCCAGCAGCGGCACCAGCCGGCCGGAGGCAATGTCCTCCACCACGCCGAAATTGCCGATGCGGGTGACGCCGACGCCCGCCAGTGCCAGTTGCCCCAGTGTCTCGCCGTTGTTGGCCTCGATGTCACCGGTCACGGTCAGCGCATAGTCTCGTCCGTCACGGCGGAACGGCCAGGTCGGCTCGGCGCGGCGGAAGTTGAAGTTCAAACAGTTGTGTCGGTGCAGGTCCTCCGGCACGCCCGGCGTACCGCGCCGGGCCAGATAGTCGGGCGAGGCAACGATGCTGCGACCGGTCTCACCCAGACGGCGGGCCGTCAACGGGCTGTCGGCCAGCGGACCGAAGCGGACGGCGACGTCGGCCTCGCCGCCCATCACGTCCACCACCGTGTCGGTCAGGCCTATATCCACCAGGATATGAGGGAAGCGCCGTACGAAGTCGGCCAGCAGCGGCACGATACACAGCCGGCCATGCGTGAAGGCCGCGCTGACCCGCAGCCGCCCGCGCGGAGCGCCGCGGTCGGCAATGATCCGCTCGGACTCGTCGAGGTCGGCCAGGATGCGCCGTGCCGCCGCGAGATAGCTGTGACCCTCCGCCGTCAACATGATGGCGCGCGTAGTGCGCAGCATCAACCGCACGCCGAGCCGCGCCTCGATGCGGTCGATCCTGCGGCTGACGGCCGAGGGTGTGAGCCCCAGCGCGCGCCCGGCTGCGGACAGGCTGCCGCCCTGCGCCACGGCCGCGAACACTTCCAGTTCCCGTGCGCGGTCGGTCCCGGTGTCGTCCACCTTTGCGTCCATGTCAAAGATCCTTGGCCTCCGTACTCACTACCGCTGCGTCTCCGGCCCGTCCATCTGTGCGTCTAAGGACGACCAACGGATCTCGGATCACTATCATGGAATATCGTCAACTCGGACGCTCGGGCCTGCGGGTCCCCGTCCTCAGCTTTGGCACCGGCACCTTCGGCGGCACCGGGCCCCTGTTTGGCGCCTGGGGGCGAAGCGACGCGCGCGAAGCACGGCGGCTGCTCGACATCTGCCTGGACGCCGGCGTCAACCTGTTCGATACGGCGGACGTGTACTCCGAAGGCGCCTCGGAGCAGGTGCTGGGCGAGGCCATCAAGGGCCGACGCGACGCCGTGCTGATCTCCACCAAGACCGGCCTGCCGACGGGCGAGGGCGCCAACGACTGGGGCGCCTCGCGCGCCCGGTTGGTACGCGTGGTGGACGGCATGCTGAAGCGCCTCGGCACCGACCATATCGACCTGCTTCAGCTGCACGCCTTCGATGCCTCGACCCCGGTCGAGGAGCTGCTGGAGACGCTGGACCGGCTGATCGGCGCAGGCAAGCTGCGTTACGCAGGCGTTTCCAACTACCCCGGCTGGCAGCTGATGAAGCTGCTGGCCGCCGCTGACCGCGACGGCCGGCCGCGCCCCGTGGCGCACCAGGTGTACTACTCGCTGATCGGCCGCGCCTACGAAGCCGACCTGATGCCGCTGGGCGCCGATCAGGGCGTGGCCGCGCTGGTATGGAGCCCGCTTGGCTGGGGCCGCCTGACCGGTCAGATCCGCCGCGGCGCGCCAATCCCGCCTACCAGCCGCCTGCACGCGACTGCCGCCTTCGCGCCGCCGGTGGAGGACGAGCACCTGTTTCGGGTGGTGGACGCGCTGGAGGCCGTGGCGGCCGAGACCGGCCGGACGGTGCCGCAGGTGGCCATCAACTGGCTGCTGCGGCGCCCGACCGTCGCCTCGGTGATCATTGGCGCGCGGGACGAGGCGCAGCTGCGGCAGAACCTCGGCGCCGTCGGCTGGAGCCTGACGTCCGCGCAAGTGGCCGCGTTAGACGCCGCCAGCGACGTGCTGCCTCCTTATCCGCACACGCCCTACCGCCAGCAGGAAGGCTTCGCGCGGCTGAATCCCCCGCTGGTTTAGGGCGCCTTCGAGAGGGCGGTGTCACCTCGACCACCCGGCAGGGGATGCCGGTCCCTTGTAACTGCGCCTCGAAGGAATGGGTGTCCGGAAGCCCCAGGCCTTTCACGCTCTCAGGCAACACCCTGAACGGATCGACAATCATGAATCTGAACTTCCCGTTGCTCGCCCTGGCGATCGGGGCCTTCGGCATCGGCGTCACCGAGTTCGCGCCGATGGGCCTGCTGCCGGTGATCGCCGGCGACCTCGACGTCTCCATCCCGACCGCTGGGCTGCTGATCAGCGCCTATGCCGTCGGCGTCATGCTCGGTGCGCCGCTGATGACGCTGGCCTTCGCGCGCGTGCCGCGCCGCAGGCTGCTGGTCGGGCTGATGGCCATCTTCACGCTGGGCAATCTGCTCGCCGCCATGTCCACCGGCTACGGCATGCTGCTGGCGGCGCGGCTGCTGACCTCGCTCAACCACGGCGCCTTCTTCGGCGTGGGCTCGGTGGTCGCGGCCGGGCTGGTGCCGGCGAACCGGAGGGCCGGCGCGGTCGCCACCATGTTCATGGGCCTGACGGTCGCCACCGTGCTGGGCGTGCCGCTGGCCACCTGGGCTGGCGACCAGGTGGGCTGGCGCGCCACCTTCTGGGGCATCGCGGGGCTCGGCGTGGTCGCCATGGCGGCGTTGCGGCTGACCCTGCCGGCCGTTGCTGCCGACGCGGGCGGCGACATGCTGGCCGAGCTGCGCATGCTGGGGCGCGGCCCCGTACTGGCGGCGTTGACGCTGACGGTACTGGGTGCCAGTGCGATGTTCACGGTGTTCACCTACATCGCGCCGATCCTGCAGGAGCAGACCGGCGCGTCGATCGGCTTCGTCACGGCGATGCTCGTGACCTATGGCGTGGGACTGACGGTGGGCAACTGGCTGGGCGGGCGCTTCGCCGACCGCTCGGTGGACCGCACGCTCATCGTCATGCTGGCGGCGCTGGTGGTGGTGCTGCTGCTTTTTGCCCTGGCGATGCCCTTCACGGTGCCCAGCGCGGTTCTGATCTTCCTTTGGGGCGTGGCAAGCTTTGCCATCGTGCCGCCGTTGCAGATGCGCGTGATGACGGCGGCCGCGGGCGCGCCCAACCTCGCCTCCGCGGTCAACATCGGCGCCTTCAACCTGGGTAACGCCATCGGCGCCGCGCTGGGTGGCGCGGTGATCGGCGGCGGGCTGGGCTATCCCGCCGTGGCCGTGGCCGTGGCGGGTGCGGCCGCCGCGGCTTGCGGGCTGGCCTTCATCCTGCTGCTGAAGCGGCACCGCACCGGCGTGACCACGGCACCCTCCTGATGGCAGGTCGCGGCAAGGCCCGTCACCTGCCGCGACCGGCACGCGCTGGCCGGGCCGCCGGCAGACCTTCCTAGCCAGGCTGGTAGGGAGCGTTGTACGACCCGCTGGCCCTCATCAATGGTGTGACGGAGAAATCTCGATGGAGGATTGTTGTTTAGAGCGGCTAACAGAACGGCACCAGCCAGCGATCCAGGTCAGCGCCGCCACCATGAACGGTCGCCATCCTCGCCTCCCGCCGCATTGCTCGACAGGAGGGAACCTTCCAGCCTCAAAGTGACCGAGTAGTGCTACGTCTCAAGGCCCCTGCGAAGGGGTCGCCAACGGCGGCCAGCGACGTGACTCGGACCTCGCGTAAATGGGCTGATATGCGCAGTATCGTTTCATCACGAGATATGCACGAGAGGCTGTTATGGACCTGCGGCCCGTCGAGCGGCTTGCTTGAGCATGATGCAGGCAAAGGCGACGAGGTGGAGATCGGCAAGAGTGATGGCGTAGCGGTCGTAGTCCTTCACCAGCCGCCGAAAGCGGTGGCCTAGGCAAACGATCGCTCGACGACCCAGCGTCGCGGCAGTAACACGAAGCCGCGCTCCGGCAACTTCACGACCTCCAGTTCGATGCTGTGCGCCCTGGCAGCCTTGGCAGCCAGCGCGACGGTGTAATCCTGGTCGACATGGGCCAGTTCGACGCGCTGCCAGGTAGAGGCCTGCACCGCGCCCTGGCCAGCCGAGCGTGTCGATCGCCAGGTGTAGCTTGGAACCCCTCTTGCGCTTGGCGCCGTCATACCCCACCCGCTCGCCACTCTCAGGAGATGAGTACAGCGTCCGGCTGTCCAGAATGACAGCGCTGGGCTGCGCCTTTCGCCCCGCGGCCAGTCGCAGCACCGTCCGCCGATCCTCGGCCAGTGCTACGAGGCAGCCTGCCGCCAGCCAGCGCTGCGCCTGCTGATAGACGGCGGCCCAGGGTGGCAGATCGTTCGGCATCCAGCGCCAGGGCGCGCCAGTCTTGATCATGCAGCGCAAGCCGTTGAACACCGCGTAAGCTGTGTTCTCGCTGCTCAGCATGCTCTGGCACTAGCGTCAGATAGGGCGCGACCAGCGCCCATTCGTCATCGGAAACGTCAAAGGGGTAGGGCTTGCGGGAACGCGTGCCCCGCAGCCTGATCGTTACCCACCCGCAGCTCCATAACAGCCTCTAGTATGTCCTGAAGTCTTCAGTGCCACGGAGTGACTTGTCACGGACTTCGGCCGCGGCGGCAGACACATCGGCGATATAGGCTTGGGCATTGGTGGCGTGAATGGTGTTGAGCGCCAGGTGAATGGCTTTGGGCCTCACATTGCGCCCCACAAACCAGCCGCGTGTGCCCAAGCGCTCGGCCAGCGCATCGAGGTCCAGCGCCGGATCGGTGGAGCGGTAGAGCAGCATGCAAAGGTCTGAAGGTCGTACCACCTCCAACCCGGGAATGGACTCGATGCCCGCCACCAGGCGGGTCTTCGCGTCCATGATCAGGCGCGCATGCTCCCGGTAGCCCTCGCGGCCGAGGTGATTGACCATGGCCCAGGCGGCGGCGATCGAGCCGCCAGGCCGCGTGCCGGAAAAGGTCTCGGTGGCATAGGTGCCGCGCGGCCAGGCATCGAACTCGAAGGTGTGGTGGCGCTTCAGCGCGGCATCGCGTAACAGCACCAGCGACGCGCCCTTCGCCGCGTAGCCGTATTTGTGCAGGTCGGCTGATAGGCTGGTCACGCCGGGCACGCGGAAGTCGAAGTCGGGCAAAGCCTCACCCAGCTCTCGCCAGAAGGGCGCCAGGAAGCCGCCGACACAGGCATCGACGTGGAACCACATTCCGCGCTGCTGCGCGACGGCGCCGATCGCGGCGATGGGGTCGAAGACGCCATGCGAATAGCCGGGCGCGGAAGCCGCGAGCATCACCGTGTTCTCGTCGATCGCCGCCGCGATGGCCGCCGGATCGGCGCGGAAATCGGTGCCCATTGGCGTGCGGACGACATCCAGGCCGAGGAAGGACGCCGCCTTGTTGAAGGTGGCGTGCAGCGTCTCGCAGGCGACGATGTTGGGGCGGCCGCGTACCGGCTTCGCATTGCGGGCGGCCAGCACCGCCAGGAAGATGCTTTCGGTGCCGCCGCTGGTGAAGGTGCCGCCGGCGCCCGGCGGGGCCTCGAACAATGACAATCCCATCTCGACCAGCTCGGTTTCCAGCCGTGCCAGCGAGGGAAAGGCGCGCTTGCCCAGCGCGTTCTCGCTGAAATACAGCGCATACGCATCCTGCGCCACGCGCAGCAGCGCGTCGTCGCGGTAATAGGTATAGACGGCCAGTTTGCCATTGCGCCAGTCGATGTCGGACTGCTTGGCCTCGGTCAGCGTGGCTTCCAGCGCTGGCCAGGCCGTGCCAGAGTCCGGGAAGGGGCGGCGTGTCGCCGCGGCGATGGTGTCTGGCATGTCGTGAACTCCTGTCAGGGTTTGGACGCCGCGCCCTCATCCAACCGAAGGGCGAGCCATGTCAGCGCGGGGCCGATATCGGCTTCGATCTCCGCCCGGGCGGCCGCGGCGTCGCGCCGGGCGATGGCGTCGATGATCCGGCGGCGCCCCTGCCCATGTTCCGGGCGATGGGCGTAGTCGGGAAACAGCAAGGCGACGTAAGGGCCCGTGCGCAGCCAGAGCGAGGCGATCATCGCCTCCAACGCCGGCATGCCCGCCCCCGCGTAGAGCGTCGCGTGGAAGTCGCGGATGCCGCGTACATCGGCGGCAACATCGCCGCGTTCGCGCGCGGCGCGGATGCCCAGGGCCAGGGCGCGCAGCTCGGCCACCAGTTCCGGCGTCGCGGCCTCGGCGGCCCGGGCGGCGGCCAGGCCTTCCAGCGCCATGCGCATGTCGCGCAATTCCCGCAGCTGCGCGCCGTTGAGCAGTGGCACGCGCACGGATCGGCGGTCGCGCGATTCCAGCGCGCCCTCGGCCGAAAGCCGGTTGAGCGCCTCGCGCACCGGCATTGGCGAGACGCCCAGATCAGCGGCGACGGTGCGCAGGGTCAGCTTCTGTCCCGGCGCGAAGCGCCCCGAGGACAGCGCGAGACGCAACGCCTGATAGGCCTGGGCATGCAGGGCGGTATCCTCGCTCATGGCGCGGCGCTGCCATCGGAGGGGGCGCTGCGGCCAAAGCGGCGCAGGCGCAGCGACGGCAGCGGCAGATCCGGCTCCTCCGGCCAGAGGCGGGAGCGGGAATAGGGGAAGAAGCCCGGCCGATAGGCGGACAGGCCGGGGGTCGCGACCACCATCGGCGTCGCCACCCCGGCGAAGCTCAGTTTGAAATGATTGCCCGATTTGGCGACGACCAGATCGAACCGCGACAGGTCAATGCCCTGCGCGGTGAAGGCGGCTGGGTCCTGCGTCATGCCGGCGGCGGTAGTGGCCAGGATCAGGTTGCCATGGGCTTCCTCCAGCACCGCGCAGGGGCCCAGCGTGCTGCGCTGGCCGGCCTGATACGGCCCCTTCTGCACGAAGCCGCCGACCGGATCGGTGTGCCGGACTGTCAGGGTCAGCGGTAGCGGCATGAAGCCGGGCGTCATGGTACCGCCGACGGGCCGCGTGATGATGGCGCCGGGGCCCGCCGCGATGGCGGCGGCGGCGGTGTCGGGATCGGTGACGGGGAAGACGCCGCGCAACGGCAGGCCGCTGGCCAGGAGCCGCTCCAGCAGATGCAGCCCGTCGCCGGGCGCGCCCGCTAGCACTCGGTCGCCCTGGTCGGCCAGCACGAAGGGCCGCTGGGCGGCCTGGGCATGCACCATGTCCAGCGCGGCATCGGCCTCCGGGAAGGTATGGCTGAACCGCGCGCGCCAGGCCCATAGGGGACGCGCGACGGCCAGGGCCGCCTCGTCGGCCGCGCCGTGGTCGTCCGCCGCGATGGCGATGACCGTCTGCCCCATATCGGGCACGTCGCGGAAGGGATGGACGTTGAAGATCGAGATGTCGCGCAGCCGGGGATCGGCGGCCAAAGCGGCGCGCGCGATGGCGTGCAGGTCGGCCAGCGGGCGGTCCACCGTCTCGGCGCCGCCGCGCAGCAGCATGGGCAGCTTGATCATGGTGGTGGCGGGGCGTAGCCCGCCTGCCAGAATTTCCAGCGCCAGGTCGGCCGCGCGTTCCCCTGCCTCGACGACATCCGAATGCGGGTTTTCTTTGCAGGCGGTGACGATGTCGCAGGCTGCCATCAGGGCATCGGTGACATGGCCGTGCAGGTCCAGCCCGACGGCGATCACCGCGCGCGGCCCCAACAGCGCGCGCAGGCGGGTCATCAGATCGGCCTCGGGGCTGTCATGGCCCTCAGCGGTCATGGCGCCGTGCAGTTCGAAGACAGCGCCGTCCAGGGGGCCGGCGGCCTGCGCGGCGGCCAGGACGGCGTCGCGGAAGGCTTCGTAGACGGCGCCTTCCACCCGCCCGCCGGGACGGGCGCGGGCGGCCAGGGTCGGCACCACCTCCACCCCCGCGCGGGCCAAGCGCCGCAGGATGCCGCCCAGCGTGCTGCCGGCCTGGGCATTGGCGGTGAGCATCGCTGCCCCTTCCTCGACCGCGAAATCGCTGCGGCGGGTCAGGACGGGGTTGAAGTCGTGGCTCTCCTGCCAGAGCTGGCAGACCAGGATGCGCGTCATTGGTATATGTGATCACAAACTTGACTTCCCGGCAAGAGGAGTCTCACAGTGAGGCCTGAATTGGGAATCAGGGGAAGAACGTGATCACGTTTAAGCGCCTCGCCACCGCCGGGATCGTCCTCTCGCTTGCCCCGGCCGCTTTGGCCCAAGATCTGCGCATGGGCGTCGCGCTGATGACGACCTCGATGGACCCGCATTGGCATAATCTCGGCTCCAACAACGGCCTGCTGCAGCAGGTCTATGAGCCTCTGATCCTCGAGGATCACACCGGCGCGCTGCAGCCGCGCCTGGCCACCGCCTGGCGGGCGGTGGACGACACCACCTGGGAAATCACCCTGCGGGAGGGGGTGCGCTTCCAGGACGGCACGCCCTTCACGCCCGAGGATGTCGCCTTCACCCTGGCGCGGGTGCCGCAGGTGCAGGGCTCGCCGGGACCCTTCACCGCCCAGACGCGGCCGATCACCGGGGTGGAGGTCACCGGGCCGCTGACGCTGCGCCTGCGTACCGCGGCTCCTCATCCGCTACTGCCGCGGGATCTGTCCTACGTGATGATGCTTTCGCGGCACCTGCATGCCGGCAAGACGCCGGAGGATTTCAACGCCGGCACCGCCGCCATCGGCACCGGGCCCTATCGCTTCAGCAGCTATGCGCCCGGGGAGGCGCTGACCCTGGCCCGCTTCGATGGCTATTGGGGCGGCCCGCAGCCCTGGACCCGCGTCACCATCCGCCAATTGCGGCAGGACAGCGCGCGGGTGGCCGCCGTGCTGTCGGGCGATGTCGATGTGATCGACCGCGTGCCGCTGCAGGACCTGGAGCGGCTGCGGCGCGACCGGCGTTTGGCGATCGCCTCCGCCCCAGCGGCGGAGACCTACTATCTGTTCCTCGATGCGGTGCGGGAGGCGACGCCCTTCGTCACCGCCAGGGATGGCGGCGCGCTACCCGTCAACCCGCTGCGCGATCCGAAAGTGCGCCAGGCCCTGTCGATGGCGATCAATCGCGACGGCATCGTCGAGCGCGTCATGGATGGTTCCGGCACGCCGGCCGGTCAGCTGGTAGCGCCGGGGGTCGATGGCGCCGCGCCCGATCTGCGCCCGCTGCCCTATGATCCGGCCACTGCCCGGCGCCTGCTGGCCGAGGCCGGCTATCCGGAGGGTTTCGCCATTACCCTGCATGGGTCGGCCGGCTTCGTGGTCAATGACGACCGGGTGCTGCAATCGGTGGCGCAGATGCTGTCGCGCATCGGCGTCCTGGCGAGGGTCGAGACCTTCCCCGCCAATGTGCTGCTGCCCCGCGCCGGGAACCGCGAGTTCTCGGCCTTCTTCTCCTCATGGATCGCCTCGACGGCGGTCAATCCACTGCGCGCGCTGGTGGCGACGCGCGACGCCGCACGGGGGATGGGGCCGGCCAACCGGCAGCATTACAGTAACCCGGCGGTGGATACCGCCCTGGGCACCGCGCTGGTGACGCTTGACGATACCGCCCGGAACGCACAGCTCGGCCAGGCCATGCGGCTGGCGATCGCGGATGCCGCGATCATCCCGGTGATCCACCCGGCCAATAACTGGGCCACGGTCGCGGCGCGTGTGACCTATACGGCTAACCCGCTGGGGCGGAATCAGGCGATGCTCGCCCGCCCGGCGGAAGGCAAGGCACCCACCTCGCCTTCACCAGGGCCCTGATCCCGACCAAGCAGGCGGGCGGTCCTGGATCCTCATTCGCCAGACGGCGGGCGAATAGAAAGTTGCGCGAGCTGACCTCTGGTACGACGTTCCCAGGATGCTCGGATGGCCTCCACCTCTCAACGCGCAACTGGGGCCGTTGAGGTCGCGGGCTCAGGCCTACGACGGGCACAACGGTTCATCGGCCTCGTCCGGGCGTTCGGTCGCCGCCTCCGCTTCATATCCCAGGAAGACGAAGACGACGATCGCGGTCACGATCGTGACGGCGCAGAGCATCAGCAGCAGCATGGCGAAGGCGTCGTCATAGGCTCGCACCAGAACCGTGCCGCCGATCCGCGGCAAGGCCTCGGCGGCGCTGGCGAGATTGCCGGTCACCAACCGCTGCGCGGCCTGGCTCGTATTTGCCGGAGCCCCGGTGCCTGCCAGATGCCCGGCCGTCAAAGCCGACAGCACGGCGCTGACCACGGCGAGCGCGACGCCCTCTCCCGCGACGCGGGTGGTGCTGAAGATTCCCGTCGCCATGCCAGCACGCTCCCTGGGCACGACGCTGACGGCGAGCCCGTCCATCAACCCCCAGGGCAAGGCGATGCCGATGCCGATCAGCGCCATCGGCGCAATCAAGCGCAGGACGTCGCCGCCGATGGGCATACGGCTGAGCCAGAACAGGCCGAGCGCGGAGACCAGCAGACCGACCCCGCAAATCGTCGCCGGGGCGAACCAGCGTGTCAGCAACCCGGCCGCGATGGGCAGGATCAGCAGCGGTGCCGAGAGCGCGATCATGAGGCGGCCTGCTACGATCTCGCTCAGTCCCTCGATGCCGATGAAGCGCACCGGCAGCAGGATCAGCAGCACCACGAAGGCATAGGCCGGCGCCGCCGCCAGCAATTGCACGCCAACGAAGCGCGGATATCGGAACAAGGTCAGGTCCAGCATCGGCCGGGGGACGCGCCGTTCGATGGCACCGAAAGCCACGAACATTACCATTGCACCGGTCAGCAGGCTGGCGACTCCCGGATCTGTCCAGCCGCGTTCGGGCGCCAGCAGCACGCCATAGGTGAAGAGTGCCAGCGCCGCCGTGAAGCTGAGCGCGCCTCGGCCATCGAGCCCGGCGGCATTGGGATCGCGGGATTCCTTCAGGAAGCGCGTGCCCAGCAGGAAGGAAAGCACGGCCAGCGCGACCACGAGCCCGAAGATACTGCGCCAGCCGAAAGCGTCGATCATCAGCCCGGACGCGACCGGGCCGAAGGCCAGGCCCACGCCGAAGCTCGTGCCCACGATGCTGAAGGCGCGGATGCGGGCCGGCCCGTCGAACTCCTGAGCGAGTGCCGCCATGCCACCGGAGAAGGCGGCGGCTGCGGCGACGCCCTGCGCGGCGCGCCCGAGATCGAACCAGAGAATGTCGGGCGCGGCGGAGAGTGCCATGGAAAGGATCGCGAAGGCGCCGACACCAATGAGGAAGACGCGCTTACGGCCATAGGCATCGGCCAGCGCGCCCGCCGCCATCAGGCTCGACCCGAAGGTCAACATGAAGGCGTTGGTGACCCAGTTCAGCGCGATAGGACTGCCGCCGAGCGCCCGGCCGATCGCAGGCAGCGCCACTGCCGGTCCGGTGAAAGTCAGCGGCATCGCCGCCGCGGCGAGGCAGACGGTGAGAAGGATGAGCGCCGGCCGGGCCATGGCCGCCCGCAGATCGGTCTTTGTCATGTGTGATGCCCTGTTCGATGCTTGGCGGCCGCGCGGCGCTGCGAGAGGTCGCCTTCTTGTGCAGACAGGATAGACTTGAAGGAATGGTCGTCGAGGATGGGTTCCTTCCGATCTTAACGGAATAGAACGCTCGAATGCCGCATGCCGGAAGGGCACATTATGGATTCGTTGACTGGCTTGATGGCCTTTGTTCGCACCGCCGATCTCGGCAGCTTCGTCGCGGCGGGACGGGTGCTGGGCTTATCGGCTTCGGCCGTCGGCAAGGCGGTCACCAAACTGGAACAGCAGCTGGAGATCCGCCTGTTCCAGCGTTCGACCCGCAGCCTGCGTCTCACCGAGGAGGGCCGGGCCTTCCACGAACGTTGCCGACGCATCCTCGACGATCTCGACGATGCCCGCGCCATGCTCTCCCGCACAATGGAGGCCCCCCGTGGCAGGCTGCGCGTCAGCACGCCGATCGTGAGCTACCACCTTCTGCTGCCGGTTCTGCCGGAGTTCATGGCTCTTTATCCCGACATCGAGGTCGACCTCGACTTCAGCGATCGCATCGTCGATCTGATCGACGAGGGCGTCGACGTCGCCATCCGCAGCGGCAATCTACCGGACTCGCGCCTGATGACGCGTCGGTTGCGCCCGTTCCAGATGCGGCTGTGCGCGGCACCCTCCTATCTGTCGCGTCACGGCACGCCGGCCTGCCCGCGCGATCTCGACGGGCATTCAGGCATCCGCTTCCGCTACCCCAACAGCGGCAAGATCCAGGCTTGGCCGCTGACCTTGGCGGCGGAGGAAGCCGAGCTGCACATGCGCACGGTGATGACCTGCAACAACATGGAGGCGCTGCGTGGCGCCACCGTCGCGGGGCTCGGCATCGGCTGCATGCCGGACTTCCTGGCGCGCGGGCCGCTGGCGCGGGGAGAGCTGTGCACCCTGCTCGACGAGTGGACCGGCCAGCCCGGCCATTTCAGCCTGATCTGGCCCTCTAATCGCAACCTCTCGCCGAAAGTCCGCGTCTTCGTCGACTTCATCGGCGAAAGGCTGTTTGCTACGCAGTGCGAACGCCTGACCGGGGCCGAAAGTCCGTGAACCGGCTTACGTCGTTCAGCGTCTGCTGACAGCCTCCGCCTTGACCTACGCCGATCGCCGGCATGATCCCGAGGACTTGCAGACCCCCACTCCCAAGATGCCAGCATTCGCTCCTCGGAAGTGAAGCCATAGTCCGCGCCGAGCATGGGCTCGACGCGATTGCGCTGCCGATAGAGGACGTCTTCGCAGGGGCGTGATGCCGCTGTGAAGGCAAGTTTGACCCGACACTTCGCGGGCAATCGTCACATCGGCACGCGCGATACTTCTGGAGGACGCTCTCTCACCTGCCAGTCGGACAAAGCTTGAAGCGTGGATGGTCAACTGCAAACCGGGCTTGCTGCGGCTCCGTGTGGCCCCGACCGGCTGCATGGGTTGCTGGCCATAGGCCAGGGACAAATGTGGACGGTCAAATCAATGACTAAGTGATTATAAGACGCCTGCCTGGGCGTGGCTTTCGTCGATCACCGATGAAAGCCACGCGCTGAAGTTACCGTCCGCGCTTACACGACCGATTCGGCGCAGTTCGGGGTCGTGGACGGGAGCTGGTGCCGGCGCGGCCCGAGCTTCTGGGCGAGCGCCTCGCGGAGCTCCGCGAGGGCTACACCTGCGCCGGAAGATCGCCGGCATTGCCAGCGCCCGTCAGCTGGCCGGACATCCGCTGGATTCCCGCCACATGTCCAGCCACAGGCCTGCTGCCAGGCAAGGTGCGGCTGTTCATCGCGGCGCGCTGCGTTGCCGGAGAGCGGCAAGGGCTAAGCCGGCATCGTGGCTACGGGGTTCAGCAGCTGAATGCATCGGCCGGAGTCTTCAGGCCGAGATTGCCGCGCAGGGTGGTGCCCTCATACTCCTCGCGGAACAGACCGCGGCGGCGCAGTTCCGGTACCACCAGGCGGATGAAGCGCTCCAGCCCGGTCGGCACGACGGGGGCGGCGATCATGAAGCCGTCGCAGGCCTTCGTGGTGAACCATTCCTCCATGGTGTCGGCGATGGATTTCGTGTCACCCTTGAACATATTGCCGCCCATCTGCGGCAGGATGCGCTTGTAGGTCTCGCGCACCGTCAGTTTCTCCTCGTAGGCTACGCGCAGGATGCCCTTGCCGATGCCGGTATGGCCGACATGGTCGTCCTCGAAGATTGGCATGGGCTCATCCAGCGGATAGTCGCGCATGCGGTGGCCCAGCATCTTCGACAGATAATCGACGCCGACGGCAGGGGAGACCAGATCCTCCAGCTGCTGGAACAGCGCATCGGCTTCCGCCGCGGTCTCGCCGACGAAGATTGTGACTCCGGCCAGGATGCGCATATCCGCCTCGGCCCGGCCAAATTTTGGAAGCCTGCCTTTGATGTCGGCATAGAGCCGCTGCGCATTGGCCAGATTGCCTTCGATGGCGAAGACGCAATCGGCGTGTTGGGCGGAAAGGTCCTTGCCCGCCTCCGACTGACCGGCGGAGAAGATCACTGGATGGCCCTGCGGTGGGCGAGGCGCGTTCAGCGGACCCTGCACCTGAAAATGCTCGCCCTTGTGGTGCAGCCGGCGGACCTTTTCCGGCAGCAGGAATGTGCCGCTCTCCTTGTCCTGCGGGAAGGCGTCATCCGCCCAGCTGTCCCAGAGCCCCTTGACCACGCTGGCGAACTCGGAGGCGCGGGGATAACGCGTGTCGCGCGCCATGTGTTCCGTATGGCTGAAGTTCAGCGCATCCTCGGGGTTGGAGGTGGTGACCAGGTTCCACCCGGCACGCCCGCCGCTGAGATGATCCAGCGAGGCGAAGCGCCGCGCCACATGGAAGGGCTCGTCATAGGTGGTGGTGGCGGTGGCCACCAGGCCGATATGGCTGGTGGCCATGGACAGCGCCGCCAGCAGCGTCACCGGCTCGAACACGCCGGGGCGGTCGGAGGGACTGGTGGCGCGGAACAGATCCGGCTTGTCCAGCTGCCGCACGCCATTGCCATCGGCCAGGAAGAGCAGGTCGAACTTCCCCGCCTCGGCGATCTGCGCCAGGCGGATGGCGTTCTGCAGATTGGCGGCGGGGCGGTCCCAGGCCTCGGGATGGCGCCATTCGCCGACATGGCTGCCCGCCGCATTGGCATTGGCTGCCAGAACCATCTTTCTCATCGCAATCATCCCCGCCTGACGTTCCAAAAGACCGGAAAGCCCTGCACGATCCCGGTCAGATCCTTGCGATGCGCGATCGGCGCGAAGAACTGGCCGAGCGGCACATAGGGCACATCCTGGAAGGCACGCGCCTGCACCTCCCGCGCCACGCGCTGCTGCGCGGCCAGGTCCGGCGCATCCAGCCAGGACTGCCGCAGGGATTCCAGCTCTGGCAGGGTTGGCCAACCGGTCCAGGCATCATTGCCGGTGCCCTGCAGCGACTGGTGCACGGCGGGGTTGATGACGGACAGCCCGCTCCAGATGCCGAAATAGACGCTCCATCCGCCCTGCTCCGGTGGCTCCTTCTTCACCACCCGGGCGCTGACTGTGCCCCAGTCAGCCACCTGGTAGTCGACATTGAAACCCATGCGTGCCAACTGGTCGGCGGCCACGTCGCTGGCGGCCTTGACCGCGGCGCGGTCGGCCGGGCCCAGCACCACGATGCGCTCGCCCTTGTAGCCGGCGGCGCTCAGCGCGCGCTTCGCCTGCTCCATGTCCGGCGTGTCGGTGATGCCGGAGAGACCGACATCCGAGGCATAGGGCGTGCCCGGCGGGAAGAAGCCGACACCGGTGCGGTAAAGCGCCGGATCCGTGCCCGCCATGGCATTCATGAATTCCATCTGGCTGGTGGCGCGCAGCACGATGCGGCGGATTTCCGGATTGTCGAAGGGCGGGTTCAGAAAGTTGAACCGCATGATCGGCATGCCGCCGGAAGTGTCGTTGATGGAGACGGCGATGTTGCGATGCCGGGTTAGCATCGGCAGGTAGTCTGGGGTGGGAGTTTCCCACCAGTCCACCTCGCCATTCTGCAGCGCGCCGGCGGCAGTCGCGGCATCGGTGATGATCACCCATTCCACCCGGTCGAAATGCGCCACCTTGGGGCCCGCGGTCCAGCCCAGCTCGCCGTCGGGGCGCGGGCGATAGGCCTCGTGCTTCGCGAAGACGACACGGGCGCCGATGACGCTCTCGTTCTGCATCAGCTTGTAGGGTCCGCTGCCCATCACCTCCGTCACCTGCTGGTGTGGCGAGAGCTTCGCCAGCCGCTCCGGCATGATGGCGACCATATTGGCGGTCGATTTCGCGAGAGCGAAGGGCAGCAGCGGGAAGGGTCGCTTCATGCGGAAGCGGATGGTGCGGTCATCGGCGGCCGAGACCTCGTCGGTTGCCGCCATCAGCAGCTTGCCGAAACTGTCCCGCGCACCCCAGCGCTGGATGCTGGCCACGCAATCCCGTGCCAGCACCGGCGTGCCGTCATGGAAGATCAGGCCGGGCCGCAGCGTGATGCTCCAGCGCTTCTGGTCGGCATCGACTTGCCAGCTTTCGGCCATCTGCGGCTGTGGGAGCAGGTTCTTGTCCAGGCCGAACAGCGTGTCATAGACCAGGTAGGCGTAGTTCCGCGTTACCTGCGTGGAGGAATAGACCGGGTCGAAGCCGGTGATATCCGTCTGCGGGATGAATCGCAGCACACGCTGCGATTGCGCCGCCACCAGGGCCGGCGTCCCAAGGGTGGCCCCGCCAGCCAGGGCGCCTGCCAGGGCCAGGGCCCGTCTTCGTCCTATCATCTCTTGTCCAGTCCCCGCTCGCGATGCGCCGTGCCCGGGGTTTTCCCCTGTTGCGAAGCGACACTAGAGAAGGGGGGGCAGCGGTCAAGGAATTTTCGAAATTATTCGCGCTGGAGCACCGCCATGATGGCGGCGGCGCCATGCCGGATATGCCGCCGCAGGATCAGCACCGCCATTTCTGCGTCCCGTGCCAGGATGGCCTCCGTCAGGCGGGCATGATCTTGCTTCAGCACTGCCTCCTCCAGCGGCGGCGGCCGTAGCAGGTTGCGGTAGCGGCTCCAGTGGTCCCACAGCAGCTGATGGAACATGTCCTGCAAGAAATGGCGGCTGCCCGATAGGGTCTGATAGTGAAAGTCCTGATGCGCCTGGCGCCAGACCAGGTTCAGCACGGAGCCATCCCGCGCGGCATACATGGGCAAGGCCTGCAGCCGATCATGCGCCTCCGCCACCTGCCGCAGCCAAGCCGCATCCCCGGCGCGGATGGAATCCTCCAACATCAGCGTTTCGAGCCGTTCGCGCGTGCTCAGCACCTGTTCGAAATGCGCCAGGTTGAGGGCGGCGACGCGGAAGCCGCGCTGGTCGTGCGCCTCCACCAGCAAAGTGGCGGAAAGCCGGTACAGCGCTTCCCGCAGTGGGGTCATGCCGATGCCGTATTGCGACCGCAGCCGGTCCAGCGCCAGCTTTGAGCCGGGCGGCAGCACGCCGGCGATCACATCCTCCCGCAGCCGGCCATAGATGCGAGAGGCGAGAGTCGCGGCTGCTTCGCGCGCATCGGACATAGCTCGCTCCATAATTTCGAAATTATAGGCAAGATAGCCGCTCAGGGCACCCGCCGTCACTCACCCATCATATAGGCCTGGATGAACAGGATATGCGCCCGCATGGTCTGGCGGGCGCCCTCCCGGTCGCGGGCCCGCAGCGCCGCCACCATCGCGTGGTGCTGCGTCTGCAGGGTGGCGCGATGACCCGGCGTATTGCCGCGCGCCTTTAGCTGACCCCAATCGGTGCGCTCCCGCACCCGCGCCAGCGAGCGGCTCATGCCGACCACCGCTGCGTTGTGCGTGGCCTGGGCGAAGGCGTCGTGAAGCGCCGCGTCCCAGTGCTCGAATTCCGCCAGCGTCCCAGCCGCATCGGTGCCGTGCAGGCAATCCTCCATCCGCACCAGATCGGCGGGAGTGGCACGCAGCACGGCCAAGGCAAGCATTTCCGGCTCCAGCAGCAGCCGGCTTTCCAGCACGGCGGCGGGGCTGAGCGCTTCCTCTTCCGGTGTCGAGGCAGGGGACGCGGCCTTGCGGAAGGTACCGCGCCCGACATGGCGCTCCAGCAGCCCGGCGCGTTCTAACCCGTCCAGCGCCCGACGCAGCGTGTTTCGCGCCACGCCATAGGTCTCGCTCAGGGCGCGCTCGGTCGGCAGCCTCTCGCCCGGCTGCCAGCGGCCTGCCTGCAGCGCCGCGGCCAGGGCTTGCTGAAGCCGGGCGGCGGTGCGGTCTGCGGGCTTGACTGGATCAACCATACCATGAACCATAGCTCATTATTGGATCACTTTGAAGCCAAATTGGTATAGTTGGAGAGACAGAGATGCGCTTGGCCATGATCCGGATCGATGGGGTGCCGCAGCCGGCACAGGTGGATGCCGAAGGCCGCCACTACTGGCCCCTGGCCGAGCTGGCGCCGGACCTGCCCGCCGACATGGCGGGGGTGATCGCGGCGCTGACCGGCGGCGCGCGCATCCCGGAGCCGGGTAGCCCAGGCCGGCCGTTGGCCGACGATCTGCTGACGGCGCCGCTGCCCAATCCGCCGCGCAACATCTTCTGTGTCGGCAAGAACTACCATGCGCATGCGCGGGAGTTTGCCCGCAGCGGCTATGACTCCTCCTCGACCAGCGCGGCGGACGCCATCCCCAAGGCGCCGATCATCTTCAGCAAGCCCTTCACCGCGATCTCCGGCCCTTGGGACAACATCCCGCTCTGGCCGGGTTTGGACCAGGGCGTGGATTACGAGGCGGAGCTGGCGGTGGTTATCGGCCGCGGCGGCCGCAACATTGCGCGCGACCAGGCGCTGCAGCATGTCTTCGGCTATACCGTGGTGAATGATGTGACGGCCCGCGACCTGCAGGGCACGCACAAGCAGTGGCTGCTGGGCAAGGGCATCGACGGCTTCTGCCCCATGGGGCCCTGGATCGTCACCGCCGATGAGATCGGCGACCGCCCGCTGCGCATCACCTGCACGGTCAATGACGAGGCGCGGCAGGATGCCTCCACCGCCGATCTGATTTTCGACGTGCCGGAGCTGATCCAGACCATTTCCCGAAGCATGGCGCTGCTACCGGGCGACGTCATCGCAACCGGCACGCCGGAAGGCGTCGGCATTGGCTTCAAACCGCCGCGCTTCCTGCGCGATGGCGATGTGGTGGACTGTGCGATCGAGGGCATCGGCCGCATCCGTAACCGGCTGTGCCGCATGCCGGGCTGAACCAACAAGTCCGGGCGGGCCAACCGCCCCGTTAGAGGGAAAAGGATCATGCTGTCTCGTCGGAAGCTGCTTGCGGCCTCGGGGGCCTCGGGCCTTATGCCTTTCGCGGCGCGGGCGCAGGAGACCTGGCCTAGCCGCGTCATCCAGATGGTGGTGGCCTTTCCGCCCGGCGGCCAAGCCGATGTCGCGGCCCGGCCCACCGCGGCCGCGCTGGAGCGGGTCTTCGGCCGCGCCGTGCCGGTGGTCAACCGCCCTGGCGCCGGCGGCATCCTCGGCAGCGCAAGCGTCGCCCGGGCGGCGCCGGATGGCTATACGGCGCTGATGGCACTCTCCTCCCTCAGCGTGCTGCCGGAAAGCGAGCGGCTGATGGGCCGCGTGCCGGCCTATGAGGTGGCGCAGCTGGCGCCGGTCGCGCGCATCACCGCCGATCCCACCGTGCTGCTCGTGTCGGCCGATGCGCCCTGGAAGACGCTGGAGGAGTTCGTCAGCGCCGCCCGCGCGCAGCCTGGCAGAATCACCTATGGCTCGGCCGGCAACTATTCCACGCTGCATGTGGCCATGGCCATGCTGACCGGCGCGGCGGCGATCGACCTGCTGCATGTGCCTTTTCAGGGCGGCGGGCCAGCGCTGACGGCACTGCTCTCGGATACCATCCAGGCGCTGGCTTCCGGTCCCGGCCCAGCCTTGCCGCATGTTCGGGAAGGGCGGCTGCGCGCCCTGGCCTGCTGGGGCCGTCAGCGTATCCCCGGCTTCGAGGCGGTGCCGACCTTCATCGAGCTGGGCTACAGGGAGGTCGAATTCTATATCTGGTCCGGGGTCTTCCTACCCGCCGCTACTCCGGCCCCGGTCCAGGAGCAATGGCGTCAGGCCCTGCGCTTGGTCTGCGCCGAGGATGCAGCCCTGCAGCGCGCCCTGCAGGCTGCTGGCAGCCCGCTGGCCTATCAGGATGGCGAGGCCTTCCGGCAGTTCATGACCGAGGATACCGCGCGGCTGACCCGGGCGGTGCAGCGCATCGGGCGACTGGACTGACGGCTGGACTTCGGGCTCCGCGGTGCCAGCATACATGACCTGACTCGTCGTGATCCATGCGGCGACTATCAGAATCGTCTTCACCTGCCTGAACAATCCATGCGGCCGCATGCTCTGTGACGTGAGCGGACATGGAGTCTTCGGTCGGCAGCGTGGCGACTTCTACGACACCGCGACGGCGCCGTGCTGGGATCAGGCCGCGCAAGACGGCATGGTCCTCGACATCCCATCTTGGCGGCACGGCGATACACCTATGAAGCGTATGCGAGGTCTTCGTAGTAGCCGAGGTGGCGTTGCTTCCTGTCCGCCATGATGAGTGCCTGGTGGCAGCCGGTCTTGCGGCAGGAGCCGACACCACGCACACCCGTCTTGTTGTCATGACGAAGACGGCGGTTGCGGCTATTCTCGGCCGGGCTCGCGGCGCGCAGATTGGCGCATCGGTTGTTCCGCTTGTCGCAGTCGTCGTGATCGATGAACTCGGCGGGCCACTCGCCTGTCATATACAGATATACGGGGTGGTGAGCCGCGTGACTCACGCCGTGCAGGCAGATGTAGAGATAGCGGTTGCTGAGATGGCCGGGTGTTTCGCCCGTCGTCCGGTGCGTGAATACCCCATCGGGATTGTAGTGCAGGATCGACCGGCGTTAAGCGCGTCTGTTTTGCGCTAAGAAATGCGAGGTACGGTGTGATGCTCGGATGGCCCTCGGCAGGGGACAGGTGAGCATCTCGACACCGGCGAGCGGTTCATTAGCGAACTCGAACGCGGCAAGCCGACCTGTCCAATTCAGCAAAGCCCTGGCAGTGGCCGCTTGGCTCGAAATCTGCTTCGAAGCGGCTAAGGACGGTCTGTGACAGAACTCGCCGTCTACTACGAGGGCAAGCTGGTCGGCGTCGCCACAAACGGTGGTACAGGCCCTAGTTTTGCCTACAGCGCTGTCTGGCTGGCCTCCGAGACGGTCAGCCAAGCATCCGGCGAACTTCATGGAGGTCGGCCACAACGAGATGGCAGAGAAGCCGGATTTCATCGGTGGCTGGGAGCATGTCAGGAACCATGACGGTACGCATGCCCGCGGCGGCGGCCGAGCGTACGCCATGATGGGAGTCCTCGAGCGCCAGGCACTCTTCCGGGGCGACGCCGAGCAGCTCCGCCGCTCGTAGGAACGGGTCTGGCGCTGGCTTGCCCCGTGCATAATCACCGGCTGCGATCACAACATGGAAGCGATGGACCAAGCCGTGCAGCGCCAAGTTATGCTCCACCTCCTCCCGGCTTGAGGAGGTGCAGATCGCGCGTGGCACGTTGAGTGCATCGAGCCGGTCCAGAAGTTCCACCACTCCGGTCTTGAGGGCCAGGAAGTGCCTCATGCCCTGGTAGTGGCGGGTCCATGCCGTCCTGAACGCCTCGACGTCCCCATCCGGGCCGATATGCTCCTGGAGCGCGGCGCGGTTTATCGGCCATGGGCGGCCAACCAGCTTGAGGAAGTCTTCAGTCGTAAAGCTGTGCCCGAGCTCCTTGGCCGCAGCCATGATGGCGTTGTGGTAGAGCAGCTCGCTGTCAAACAGCAGCCCATCCATGTCGAAGATAACGGCGGCGGGATGTGCTGACATGGCGGCCTTCAGAGTGTGGACGCCGATCTATGAAGTCTGGCCTGGCATCCAGCAAATGACGTTGCGGTTTCAACGCAAAGCTGTCTGTCACCGGGTTGGCCCAGGTGGTTGCCGCACCCGCCTGCTGTCGTGACCATTCGCGGCGCGGCCATACCCGCGCCCGGCCTTGCCGATCAGCGCCTGATACACCTATCGACCCGTGGCGCGGCCCAGTGTCGTGGGGCTGGCAGGGGCCCAGGAGGGATCGTGCGAACGCTGCCAGATATCGGCCAGCCGCCGCCCCGCCCGCAACACATGCTCCCGCATCAACGCCTCTGCCCTGGCGCCCTGGCGGCTCAACACGCAGTGCAGGATCTCCTCATGCTCGTCCTGCCCCCGCCGGGCCAGCGCCGCGTCATGCCAGCGGAACCGCATGGGCACGGGCAGCAGCAGAGTACGGGCGCGCTCCATCGCCATCACCAGATGCGGGTTGGCGCAGGCGGCGAACAGCGCCCGGTGGAAGGCCTCGTTCACCCCGGCCCATTCCGCCGGCATGGCGGCCTCTGGAATTCGCCGGCCAAACAGCGCCACACCCTCCGCCACGGCTGCCTGCAGGGGCGTGGCCTGCGCGTCGGAAAGTCCGGCCTCCGCCACCAGGCGCGTGCACAGCCCCTCCAGCGAGGCCCTCACTTCGTAGATATCGAGGAAATCCTGCGCCACGAAGGGGCGGACGACATAGCCGCTATTGGGCCGGTAGCTGAGCAACCCCTCGGCCGCCAGGATGCCCAGCGCCGCCCGCACCGGAGTGCGGGAAACGCCGAAGCCATTGGCCAACTCCACCTCGTGCAACCGGGCGCCGGGCTCGTAAGTGCCGGACACCACAGCCTCCCGCAGGCGGCTGACGATGTCCTGCGCTCGGGTCACCATGTGCATTCTCCCCCGGGGACCTCTGCGGGGCCGCCCACAGCAGGGGAGGTAGAGGATCAGGGAGCTCAAGCCAACGGCGCGCGTGGCAGGTTGGGGTCAGCGCCGTGAGAGGAGCGCCGCCCTTTCGGACTCTCCCGCCAAAGCCCCCGGGGCCTTTGGAAGCCCATTCAGCGCAGGCAGGCCGCATCGTGCGGGGGAACCCGAAGCGGCAGCGCTTCCCGGGCCCGGACCGTCAAGCCGCCCCTTGCCGTGCACCCGCCAACAACCCGGCCTCGACCTCGTCGGTGCTCAGCACGTCGCCGAAGAACGAATAGAAGCTGATCAGCGAGGCGTTATGCTCCGCATCCGTCAGCGCGGCATTGGCATCACTGACCATGACGGTGTGGAAGTTCAGCATCATCGCGTCCCGCGCTGAGGATTCGCAGCACACATTGGTCAGGGTGCCGGCGATCAGCACGGTGTCGTAACCCCGCTGTCGCAGGATGGCTTCCAGATCGGAAGCCCCACGGATAAACGCACTGTAGCGGTACTTGGGAACGATGCTGTCCTCGGCACGGATATCGAGGTCCGGCCAGAACTCATGCCCCACCGCGCCCGGGGAGACGGAGCGGATGCGCGCCGCCCGCCGCGCCGGGCTCGCCTGCGCTTCCAGCACCGACCATTCCTGCCGCGAGCGTTCATCGGACGCATTCTGCACCCAGAACACCCCGCCACCCGCCTGGCGCACATGGGCGGCCAGCCGGTTGATGGTCGGCACGATCTCCACGGCCATCGGCACGCAGGCATGGCCGACATCGGCGCGCATATAGCCATTCTGCATGTCGATGACGACCAGCGCGGTACGCCGGGGCTCCAGCACGGCATAAGGGTGCGGCGTGCCGCAGCGGGCGATGACGCGCTGCACGACATGGTCGGGGATATCGATCCTGTGCATCAGGCGAACTCCATCAAGGGTTGCGCCCCCGCCACCCGCAGGCAGCGGGCGACGCGGCCGGGGGAAGGGCTGACCGGCGGCGGTACCGCCAACTGGCAATCCCCCGCCGCTTGCGGGCAGCGCGGCGCGAAGCTGCAGCCGGGCGGCAGGTTGCGCATGTCGGGCGGCGCGCCGGGAATGGTCTCCAACTCCCGATCCCGCGGCTGGTCATGCACGGTGGAGGCCAACAGCCCGCTGGTATAGGGGTGCAGCGGCGCCTTCAGCACATCCCGCACCGAACCCGTCTCGACCACCCGCCCCGCATACATGATGGCGACGCGGTCGGCGATCTCCGCCGCCACGCCCAGGTCATGCGTGACGAAGATCACCGACATGCCCAGCTCCTGCTGCAGCTTCCGCAACAGGATCAGGACCTGGATCTGCACCGTGGCATCCAGCGCCGTCGTCGGCTCATCCGCCAGCAACAGCTTCGGCTCGCAGGACAGCGCCAGGGCGATCATCGCCCGTTGCCGCAGGCCGCCGGACAGCTCGTGCGGATAGGCATCCAGCCGCCGCTCGGGGGAGGGGATGCGCACCAGCTCGAACAGATCCAGCGCCCGCCTGCGCCCTTCGCGCCGGCTGACGCCCCGGTGTTGCGCCACCACCTCGGCAATCTGGTCGCCCACGCGCACCACCGGGTCGAACGCCGTCATCGGCTCCTGGAAGATCATGGAGACGGTGCCGCCGCGCATCCGCCGCAGCGCCGCGTCGCCCATTGCCTGCACATCCTGCCCGGCGATGCGGATGCGGCCGCGAATGACGCTGCGCTTCGGCGGCAACAGCCGCATCAGTGCCCGCATGGTCACGCTCTTGCCGGAGCCGCTTTCCCCCAGCATGCACATCACTTCGCCCGGCATCATGGTGAAGTTGACGCCGTTGACGGCGCGGACATCGCTCTCGCGTGTGACGAAATTGACAGAGAGGTCCTCGACCTCGACCAGCGGTACGGACATGGTCATCGGCGTCTCCCTCAATGCAGCGCCGGCAGCACGGGCCGACCGGCCAGGCTATGGCCGGACGCCGGGTTCTGAATATGGCAGGCCGCCAGGTGCGCGCCTGCCGCCGCATCCCCCAGCACCGGCGCGCGGGCCGAGCAAACCCGCTCGGCATGAGGGCACCGTGTATGGAAGCGGCAGCCGGGGGGCGGATTGACCGGGTTGGGTGGGTCGCCGCTCACCGGCGCCTCCTCCCGCCGCCGGTCCGGGTCCATCGAGGGGCGGGAGGCCAACAGGGCTTGGGTGTAGGGATGCTTCGGCGCGGCATACAACGCATCAGCGGGGCCGATCTCCACCACCTCGCCCAGATACATCACCATCACCCGGTCGCTGATCCAGCGCACCACGCCGAGATCGTGGCTGATGAACACATAGGTCAGGCTGAGTTCGCGCTTCAGCACCTGCAACAGATTCAACACCTGCGCCTCGACGCTCTTGTCCAGCGCCGACACCGCCTCATCCAGAATCACCATGCGCGGCTTCAGCGCCAACGCCCGCGCGATGTTCACCCGCTGCTTCTGGCCGCCCGACAGTTCATGCGGATAGCGCCCGCCAAACAGTGCGGGGTTGAGCCCGACCTTCGTCAACAACTCCCGCGCCAGCGCCGTGGCATCGGCCTTCGGCATGCCGAATGCCATCGGCCCGAAAGCCACCGAACCCTGCACCGGCATGCGCGGATTGAGCGAGGAGGAGGAATCCTGGAACACCATCTGCGCCTGACGCCGCAGGTCCTTCACGCTGATGCCGCCCTGCACGCCGACGGCATCGCCATCGAAGATCTGCTCGCCGGCATCCGGCACGATCAGGCGCATCAGCAGCCGCGCGAGGGTAGACTTGCCGCAGCCGGATTCACCGACGATGCCCAGCGTCTCGCCCTTGTGCACGGTGAAGGAGACACCGTCCACCGCGCGCACATGAGCTGCGACGCGCCCCAGCACGCCGTTGCGGATGGCGAAGTGCTTCTGCAGACCGCGCACCATCAGCAGAGGCTGCTGTGGCCCGCCACGATCGCGCGGATCGGCAGGCGGCCAGATCGGGGAGGTGGCGAAGGACATGGCGTTCAGCTCCGCACATCCATGGCGGAGCGAAGACCATCGCTGACCATGTTCAGGCTGACAGATGTGATGAAGATGGCGATGCCAGGCAACGCGGCGATCAGCGGATTCACATAGATGGCCTGCCGCAGCGCATTGAGCATCAGGCCCCAGTCCGGCTCCGGCGGCTTCACCCCCAGCCCGAGGAAGGACAATCCCGAAGCCAGGATGATGCCGACGGAAATCAGGCTGGAGGCATAGATCAGCACCGGGCCCAGCACATTGCCCAGCACGTGGTGCCACAGCACCAGCCGAAGCGGTGCACCAGTGGCGCGCGCGGCATCGACGAAGTCCAGGTTGCGCACCTGCGTCGTCGCCGTCTCCGCCACGCGGCAGAGTGGCGGGATGAACACCAGCGTCAGCGCGATCATGCCATTGGTCACGCCGCCGCCCATCGCGCCGGAGATGGCCACCGCCAGCAGCACGGATGGGAAGGCGTAGAACACATCCATGGTGCGCATGATCAGGGTGTTGACGATGCCGCCGGCGAAACCCGCCACCACGCCCAACCCGCCGCCGATCAGCGTGGCGATCACCACGGGCACCATGCCCATCAACAGCGTCAGCCGGCCGCCATAGAGCAAGCGGGAGAGCATGTCCCGCCCCAGCTCATCGGTGCCCAGGATATGCCCCATGTAGCCGGGACCCTTCAGGCGGCGGATGATGCTTTCCTGATACGGGTCCGCCGGCGCGATCCAGGACGCGAAGACCGCGGCGAGGATCACCGAGAGCAACACCGCCCCGAAGAACAGCGTCACCGGATCGTAGCGCAGCCGATACCCGACCGTGCCCCAATAGCCACGCTGCCGTGGCGCGGCCATGGCGGCGTTGCCGGTGGGTGGCGCATTGCTGACCGTGGTGGACATGCCGTGCCTCCTCTCAGGCGCGCCGGATGCGCGGATCAACCGAGGATTGGAACAGATCCACGGTCAGATTGGTGAAGACGAAGATCAGGGCCAGGACCAGGATGGTTCCCTGCAGCACCGGGATGTCGCGCGTCAGGATGGCCTTGCTCAGCAGGAAGCCGCTGCCGGGCCAGCTGAACACCGTCTCCACCAGGATGGAGCCACCCATCAGCGTGCCGAATTGCAGCCCCATCACCGCCAGCACCGGCGGCAGCGCGTTCTTTAACGCGTGCCGCAGAACCCGCCACTCCGGCAGCCCGTTGGCCCGTAGCGTGGTGACGAATTCCTGATTCATCACCTCCGACACCGCCGAGCGGGTGGTGCGCGCGATGATCCCGACCGGGATCATCGACAGCGTGATCACCGGCAGGATCAGGTATTGCACATGCTCCCAGCTGGTCGGATCGAAACGTCCATCGCCCATGCCGGATGCCGGCAGCGCCATCATCTCCACCGAGAAGATGATCACCAGCACGATGCCCAGCCAGTAATTCGGTACGGACACGCCGACCACGGCGACGCCCGTCACCACCCGGTCCAGCCACCCGCCGGCGTGGCGGCCGGCGATGGTGCCCAGCACGAAGGCGATGCTGAACGCCACCAGCACCGACAGCCCCGCCAGCAGAACGGTGTTGCCGAGGGAACGGAAGATCTCATCCGCGACCGGTCGGCCGGTCGCGATCGAGCGGCCGAAATCTCCCACCATCACCCGCCCCAGCCAGGTCAGGTACTGCACCGGTAGCGGTTGATCGAGCCCGTACATGCGCTTGACCTGTGCTACCGTCTCGGCATCCGCGTCCGGCGGCAGCAGCGTCTGTACCGGGTCGCCCGGCGCCAGATACACCAGCAGGAAGCAGACGACCGAGACACCGAAGGCGATGGGGACGGCGGATAGCAGCCGCCGCAGGATATAGCCGAACATGCCGGGCCCTCCTCGAGGTTCAGCGCGCTTCGACGGTGATGGGCGTCAGATCCTGGAACCAGCTCTGCGCCTGCACGAAGCCCCGCACCCGGGGCGACATGGCGCGCGGATTGAGGTCATGGGCCACCCACAGCATCACCGCGTCCTCGCTCATCTTCTCGTGGATGCGCGCCAGGATCGGCAAGCGCCTCTCCTCGTCGAAGGTGGAGAGCGCCTCGTTGATCAGCGCGTCCATCTCCGGGCTGTTGTAGTGGCCCCAGTTGGAGCCACGCGGCGCCGCCTGGCTGCTGGCCACGAAGCGCAGCATGCCGTTGAACGGGTCCTGCGTCGCCCGGCTGATATTGATGCCGTTGACACCCTGGTGCCGCTCACGCCCCTCGCGACCCAGTTGCAGAAGGGCGTTCCAGTCCATCACTTGCAGATTCACCCGGAAGCCGGCCGCTTCCAGCTGCGACTTGACCAGTTCGTTCATCGGCATCGGCTGCATCTGGCCAGAGCCAGAGGTGGAGATGGCGAAGGTAATCTGGCACGGCATGCAGCCCGCTTCCTGCAACAGCGCGCGCGCCTTGGCCGGGTCGTACTCGTAGCGGACCGGATTGCCGTAATAGGCTGTGGAGGGCGGCAAGGTCGCGTAGCCTTCCAACGCCACGCCGCCCAGCATCTCCTTCATATCGGCCCGGTTCAGCGCATGGTTCGCCGCGCGCCGCACCCGGATGTCGGCGAAGGGACCATCCACGAAGTTGAGCTGATACGCCCAGTTATGCGGATACGGGTTGGTGACGATCTGCATGCGGGAAGAGCGCAGGCGCGGAATGGCATCCGGCGGCGGCGCCTCGATCCAATCGACCTGGCCCGAGAGCAGGGATGCCACGCGGGTCGAGGCTTCCGGCATCGGCAGCAGCACCAGCCGGTCGTGCCGGGGAATGCGCGCCTTGTCCCAGTAATCGGCGTTCCGCACCAGTTCCAGCCGCTCCCCCGGCACCATGCGGGCGAAGCGGTAGGGGCCGGTGCCGGATGGGTTGCGCGCGAAGGCATCGGCATCGTTGCCGACTTCCGCCGAGCGGCGCGGGCTGACCATCATCAGGAAGCTGAGATTGTAAGGAAACAGGCTGTCCGGCTGCTTGGTGGTGAAGGCCACCGTATGGGCGTCCACCACCTCCACCGATTCGAAGTTCGTCAGGTAGCCGCGCGCGAAGGCGAACTGGCGCGGGTTGAACTGCGGCGTCCCTTCCTTGGTGAAGCGCTCGAAGTTCCACACCACGTCCTGCGCCGTGAAGGGCGAGCCGTCATGGAACTTCACGTCCTGCCGCAGTTGGAAGATCCATCGCCGGTTATTGGCGGGGTCCACCGACCACCCCGTCGCCAGCCCTGGCTTGATATCCGCGATCCGGTCGCCGCGCGACAGGTCCCACAACACCAGGGAATCGTACAGGTTGTAGCCGACGAAGCGCCAGCCTTCGAAGCCCTGGTCCGGGATGCCCGCCGTCAGCGGGATATCGCCCGCCGTCATGGCCACACGCAGTACGGTCTCCGCCCGTGCGGACGGTGTCGAGAGGTTCGCTACAATCGCCAGAGCGGCACCGAGCAAGGCAAGGCGTTGCTTCATGTCGTCTCCTTTGCCGGCGAGGAATCGCCGGGCTGGAAGCAGGGGTCCTGGCGGTCTGGCGGGCGGGCCCTTCCCCTGGCCTCCACCGTCCATCCGCGATCTGGTCTGGAAGCCTAGGACCAGCGGGATTGTATCCACAACGAAGAAATTGCCGCCTTGGCTGCCCAAGCATGGTGCAGTCGCTGCACCGCAATAATGCACAACCGTGACGAATAGATCGCGAACTATCCTGGCCATAACTCGTTCAACGGAATCATGAGGGTGAGACGCGCACCGTATTGCCGAATCTATGGGCGAGACAAAATCTTCCCGGACGACTAACCTCTCCGAATTGCATCCAATTTCCGGATGTCGGACAGAGGAGGTTGCTGATGGACCCATCCCCCGAGGAGCGGGACGCGGAGCTTGACCTGTTGCTGCGGCGCGCAGGCCTCACCATTCCGCCCGAGCGTTATCCTGCCATCCTGCTCGGCTATCGTGAAATCCAGGCCATGATGCCGCTGCTGCGCAGCCCGCGCACCGCCGCGTCTGAACCTGCCGGCACCTATGTGCTGGATACCGTGACACGGGAGAGAGCGGCATGAGCACGCCCGATCTGCACGATCTGCACGATCTGCCCATCGCCGAAGCCGGGCAGCAACTCCGGGACGGCAGCCTGACCTCCCAGCGCCTGACGCGGCACTTGTTGGACCGCATGGCCACGCTGGAGCCCAGCCTGCACAGTTTCGTCCTGGTCACCGAGGAGCGCGCGATGGCCGATGCCACCCGCGCCGACGCCGAGCTGGCCGCGGGCACCGATCGCGGTCCGATGCATGGCATCCCCTACGCGCTGAAGGATATCTACGACACCGCCGGCATCCGCACGACCTGTCATTCCAAATTGCTCATCGAGAACATTCCCGCCAAGGACAGCGTCGTCGCCGGGAAGCTGGCTGGCGCCGGCGGCGTGCTGCTCGGCAAGCTCGCCACCCATGAATTCGCCCTTGGCGGTCCCAGCTTCGACCTGCCATTCCCGCCCGCGCGCAACCCGTGGAATACCGACCACATCACCGGGGGCTCTTCCTCCGGCTCCGGCGCCGCCGTCGCCGCCCGGCTGGTGCGTACCGCCATGGGCTCCGACACCGGTGGCTCCATCCGTGGCCCCGCCGCCTATTGCGGGACCGTCGGCCTGAAGCCGACCTACGGCCTGGTCAGCCGGCGTGGCGTCTTCCCGCTCTCCTACACGCTCGATCACTGCGGCCCGCTCTCCGCCAGTGTCGAGGACGCGGCGATCACCACCGAGATCATCGCCGGCTTCGACGCCTCGGACCCCGCCAGCGCCGACCGCCCCGCGCCCAATCTCCGCAAGGGCCTGCGGGATGGCGTCGCCGGCCTGCGCATCGGCGTCCCCCGCAACCTCTACAAGGATGCCGAAGGTCTTGCCCCGGCCACCGTCGCGGCGCTGGACCGCATGGCCAACGACCTCGCCGCCGCCGGCGCCGTGGTGCAAGAGATCGCCTTGCCCGACTATGCCTTGTTCAACGCCTGCGGCCGCGTCATCCTCATCGCCGAGGCCTATGCCATCCACGAGGACAATCTTCGCAGCCGTCCACTCGATTTCGGCGAGTTGCTGCTGATGCGCATGGCCGTCGGCGCCACCATCAGTGCGGCGGACTACATCCAGGCGCAACGCCTCCGCCGCGAATTGTCGGAAGCCGTCAATCGCGTGGCGCTGCGGCAGTGCGATCTGCTGCTCACCGCCTGCGCGCTCGGCCCCGCGCCACGCTTCGCGGATTATCCGGCGGACCGGCCCGGCCCGATGCATATCCAGACCATGCCGTTCAACGTCACCGGCAATCCGGCTCTGTCCATGCCCGCCGGCTTCAGCGACACCGGCCTGCCGCTCTCCGCCCAACTGGTGGCGCGCCCCTTCGAGGAAGCCCTGCTGCTGCGCGCCGGCTACGCGGTTGAGCAGATCGTCGCCGCCTGGGATACGCCCCGCAGCCCGGCCCTGCTGGCCGAAGCCGCCTGACCTGTACCGGCCGGGGCGCGTAGCCCCGGCCCGCCTTCGCGTGCCAATCAGTACCGCGCCGCAACGCACCGGTGGCATGCTGCTGGCGGTCATCGATGTAAGAGGGGCGGCCATGACCGGCGGTGCTACCGAGATGACGGGTGTCCACCCTTTGGTTCCAGCTCAGGGAATCCCAAGAGCTCGCAGGATGGGCAGCTGTCGGGTCAGGAACTCCGCGGCCATCTTGGTGAACTCGGCAAGATTCTCGTCGTCGGTCTCGAGGTGTCTGCCGTTCCTTTTGGGTCCATCCGCGCGTTCCGCCTCTGCTGCCTTCTGTCCGCGTTCTCCGCCCGAGAAACAGTGGGCTGGAAACTCGATGAACGCCTGATGCTGGTGCGGCGTTCGCGCAGTGCGGCTCTCACGAGACAACCGATCAATACTCTGCGGAGCGATAGGCTTAGACTTGGCGCAAAGCGATTTCGGCCTTTGGCCGAGGCCAGTTCAGCGCCGGCCGGCGTGGAAGGTCCAGCTTCGGAACGGCGGACAGTGCGTGGCATGATGAACCGCCAGTAGGGTCCGCTCCAGATCCCTCCACGGCTTCCTGTGGCTTAGACCGGTGCCTGCCGCGGCGCGCGGGAGCGAAGCTTCCGCGCATCCTGCATGGCACCCAGCGGCAGGGTCATGGCCACGGAAAGCCCGGCGGGCTGGGCATCGAGCAGGGACAGGCTGCCGCCATACAGCTTCACGAGGTCCCTGGTGATGGCGAGGCCGAGGCCGCTACCGGGCTTCGCCTCATCCAGCCGGACGCCACGTGCCAGCACGGCGTCGTAATCCTTCGACGACAAGCCAGGGCCATCGTCGGTCACGGTAATCAGCAATGCCCGCCTGCCCTGGGCGACGGTGAGCGTGACCTGGTGCTGCGCCCATTGGCACGCATTCTCCAGCAGGTTGCCGAGCATCTCCATCAGGTCCTGGCGGTCCACCTTGGCGCGGCAGGATTCGTCACCCAGGACATCGATATCCAGGTCCTTGTTGGCGAAGATCCGCCGCAGCGCCATGGCGATCTCCCGCGCCACCTCGACCGGTGAGGCATCGGTCGCCGCCGCGCCCGCCAGGGCGGCGCCGCGGGCGCGGGAAAGGTGATGCTGCACCAGCAATTCCATCGCCCGCGTCTGCTCCCGGGCCAGGCGGGTATCGATCGAACTCGGCTCCAGCGCCGTGCGCTGTACGGCAAGCGGCGTCTTCAGCGCATGGGCCAGGTTGCCGACATGGGCGCGCGCGCGTTCCACCGTGTCATGGTTCTGCTGCACCAGCGCGTCGATCTCCTCCAACAGTGGCGCGATCTCGCTGGGTGCTCCGGCGTGGGCCAGAGAGGCCTGCTGCCCCGCCCGGAGCAGGGCGAGCGACTGGCGCGCCTGCCGCAACGGCCGCATGCCCCAGATGAGCTGCACGGTGCCGCCCGCCACCAGCCCGAAGCCCAGCGCCGCGAAGGAACTCAGGATCAGCAGGGTGAACGAGGCGATCTGGTCGTCCAGCGACTGGCGGTTGACGGCCACGCGGATGCGGATCGGGTCCTGCGCACCGGGCGGCATCACCAGCCGCTCGGCGACGCGCAGAGGCTCGCCGCGCGGGCCGGTGCCGTCCTGGATGGTGGCGACGCTGCTGCCCAGTGTCGCGCCCAGCGGTGCCAGCTGGCCATCCCAGAGCGAGCGGGAGGTGGCGCGTTGCTCCCCCGCCTCGATCTGCCAGTAATAGCCGGAGAAGGGCTGCTGGAACTCCGGCACCGGCACGTCGGTGAGCAGGCCAGGCCTTCCGTCCGCGCCCAGCCCGGCGGCACCGACCACTTTGTGCAGCACGGCCGTGGTCCGGCCATCGAAGCTGTTGGTGAGTTCCGTATGGATCAGCCGCAGCACCGTGCAGCCCGCGATCCCGAGCCCGGCGGTGACCCAGATGGCGGAGAGCAGCGCCAGCCGGGCGGTGAGCGAGCGGAAGACGCGTGGCATGCTAACCATGGCTGATCCTGTACCCCTGGCCTCGGACCGTCTCGATGAAGCTGGCATCCAGCTTGCGGCGGAGCCGGCCGATGACGACCTCCAGCGTATTGGAATCCCGGTCGAAATCCTGGGCGTAGAGATGCTCCGTCAACTCCGTCTTGCTCACCGGCCGGCCGGCGTGCTGGGCCAGATAGGCGAGCATGCGGAACTCCAGCGCCGTCAGCCGGACGGATACGCCGTTCCAGCTGGCCACGCCCGCCACGACATCCAGCGCCAGCGGGCCCATCACGAGGTCGGACCGCGCCCGGCCGGCCGCCCGGCGGATCAGCGCATGCAGGCGCGCCACCAGCTCGTCCATGGCGAAGGGCTTGGCCAGGTAGTCGTCGGCGCCGGCATTCAGCCCCGTCACCTTCTCCAGCCATGAATCGCGGGCGGTCAGGATCAGGACGGGGGTGTTCAGGCTGGCCTGGCGCCAGTGCCGCAATACGGAGAGGCCATCGATGATCGGCAGGCCGAGATCGAGGACGATGGCGTCATAGGGCTCCGTCTGCCCCAGGAACATGGCTTCCTCGCCATCCGGCGCGTGGTCCACGGCAAAGCGCGCCTGCGTCAGCACGGCGACGAGCTGGGCGGCCAGATCGGCGTTGTCCTCGACGACCAGCAGGCGCATCAGCGCTGCGCCCGGCCCAGGCCACGCGGGCGCAGCGGGCCGGGGAGCGACCGGCGGTAGCGCAGCCACAGCCTGCCGGCCCAGACCTGCCACAGTACCGTGGCAGCCTCCCGGCCCAGCCCGAGCTCGGTCGCGATGCGTACCACGCGGGGGAGCGTGAGCAGCACGGCCGATGCGATGGAAGGGAGGCATGGAACGAACAACATCGATACAACCTGCCATCCCGAAGCTGAACTGAACCTGAATGCCTGCCGGCGCCCGGCACGCGGTCAGCCGGGCGAGGCCCCCTGCGTCACGGCTGCCAGGTTGGAAGCACTGCCGAGCGGCAGGTAGACGATGTCGCCGTTATTGCCGCCGACCGCGACCGGCAGGCCCAGGGAACGTTCAGCATAGGCCGGATCACGGTGACGGATGCGAAGATTTTCGCCCTGGTTCAAGACCTCGACCGCGCCGCCGCCAACGATGTTGCCAGTATCGGCGGGATCGCGCTGCACAGCGAAGCTCTCACCCTGCGACACGACGGTGATCTGCGCGCCGGCGGGTGCGGCCACGGCAAGCATCGTGACGAGGGCGGCACCGAAGGAAAAACTGCGGAACATGGGTTCACTCCTGGAAGGGTGGTGTGTTGTGACCAGGGTGGTTTAGCGACCGGCGCATGAACCCAGCCTGAACCCCTCATTCAGCTTCGGTTCAGCAAACGCGGCCGGCCGGCGGGACCAGTACGCCGGATCGGTCTTTCGACTTATTATGGGCAAATTTGGCAGGCGCCCGGATGGTGGCCTCCATCGGCTCACGCATCGCCGCCAGCCGGTGAGGGGGTGCGGACCTGGCGCAGGTGATGCGGCAGACCCGGCGCCGCTCGGCTGAGATGTGGCGCCAGGATCCCATCCAGAGGATGGGGGCTGCACCGATTCAGTCCGAGAATCCAGCCACACTTGTCACGGCCGGGGTGGGAGAGGAGGTATAGTGAAAGCTCCATGGAACCCTTCACGGGTCCATTCATAGGCGACGGCGCTCGTCCGAAGCGTGCCGACCCGCGCGGCCGCCAGATCCAGGATGCTGACCATCACCAACGTCCACATCGCGGTGAGCAAAGCGGTCAGGATCCGCAGGGAGTTCCCCCTGAGACCGAGTTGATAACCAAGGGCGGCCATGGCGAGCAGCGCCATCCCGACCAACATCCAAAAGAGCCTGGGCGGCAAGGTGAAGGCCAGTGCGAACCGCTCTGCTGTGCTTGCGTCGAACGTCTCGTTCACCGCGCTCATGAGGGAGACCGTCGCAGGATCGGTGCGCTCCCGCACCAGGGCGGCAACATGCCCCCATATTTGCGACTGCAGGGCGGCCGTGTGATCGTTGACCACCGTGGTTGCCGCCGCCCCATAATCCGCCCTCACGAAGGCGGCTCTCAGACGGGCATATTCCTGCAGCAGCTCCGCCACTTCTGCCGAGCGTGGGTGGTCAATGACCTCGGCCCGCAGCCATGCGGTGCCGATGGCGTTGGCCTCAGTCAGCGTCCCCGCGCGGCGTTCAGCATAGCGGGCATTGGCGAAGGACAGTGTCAGCGCCAGGACGAAGGCGAGGAGGCCCAACATGGCGCCGACTACCGCGCCGACACCGTCTCCACGGCTTTGCTGCGATCTCGCGTGGCGGCGGCCGATGTAATAGCCGACTTCCCGTGCTGCAATCTGGGCAGCGAACAGAAGCAGCGCAAAGGCTGTGGCGCTCCAAGCGGCCATCTCCGCGACCAACGCCATACCGCATCTCCTCCGTCCGGTACGCCATCCCCCCGCAGCTCAGAAGCGAATTCCGAGGGCACCGATCTCGTCTCCGCCGATATCCAGATCCAAGCCACCGCCCAGCCTGGTGAGATAATCGAAGCCCAATGCCGAACGCTGCGGGCCAAGGATTGCGAATGCTGACCGTCCAACACCGACTGGCCGTTTGGTCGAAAGCATGCTTCGGAACGACACCGTGGATGGCTAACTGAATCAAGATAGAATCTATCAACCCAGCCTGACGATATCGTCCGGCTTCCAGCTCTGGTCGTAAAACGCAAGTTCAGCACCATAGAGACGGAGAGCAACCAGAAAGTCTCGACCTTCTATGACCTGAATCCAATTTGCCCCAGGTGCATCAGTCGGCTTCGGGGGTCCGAAAAGCAGATGAATTGATCTGTCCGGATTCGGCATAACCTTGCTAAAGCCGTTGATGGACAGAATCTCTGTGGCGTCTCTGGCATCGTGCCGTCGATCACGCTGTAAGCAGTGACGGCCTAGAGCATTTCTGCGGGCACACCCGCCGGGAGACGTAGCCGGTAGCTATTCGTCCCATTCAGGGTCTGGCCCTGCGCATCGCGTTCCGTGAGTGGATATTTCGATCCAGATCTCATGGTGCGCATGACATGTCGGGCGCCAAGGAATAAGCCTTCTCAGAGAACGCTGCGCGTTGCAGCACATCAAGATAGCCTTCCTGGAACCATTCCGCGTCCGCGGGCGGAAGGCGACGCTACCCGACAATGGCCCAATTCCCACTGGGTTCGCGGCAGGCCTTGAGGACGACCTCGGTCTGACTTGACGCCCCACGGGTCAGAGACACGTACTTAATCCTCCGGCACTGTACGCCCCTCTCCTGGAACTCATCGAGCAGGGACACTTCACCCTGCGCCCCCGAACCGGGGTTCGACCATCGCCGGGAATCACCCGTGCGGCCGGAGCTGAGGAGATCAACCGCCGTGGAGCGCTGAATTCTGAAATCCTCAGCCAGCATGGGCGGCTCGCGGCTGGGAGACATGTATCCCCACTGAGCTGTCGATGGACCGCTGCTCAACATCAGGCACGCCGTCGACAGCCCGAGCAGAATGGCCGAAAAATGGTGGCGTCTCACTGGCTCTGCTCCTCTGATCTGCCCGTTCGTTTGTCCGGGAGACTGTGATTCTTGCCGAAAGGTCTGAAAAGGCGTGCCGCTGTAGCGGGTAAGCCTCGTCGGGAATGGCTCTTCGCGACGCATGGATTTTTCAGGATCTTTGCCGCGAAGACATGACGATCATACGAACCGGCCGGTGAAGCGTATCCCCAGAAGCCGACCGCGAGATGATGGCTGCTGCCCGTATCCACTGACGATACTGGCTGAGCCCAGGGGTCATCAGGCCTCCTTTGCCACTTCAGCCTGGACGGTATGAGGCGGAAGCAGCCATCGGAATACCGCGTAACCCCGACGAAGATGCCTTTATCGGTAGGGCCCGGGGAGAAATGCCTGTAGCCGGGATGGGCCCAGAGCTTCTCCATTCCCGGCCGCCCGCATGAATCCCGGGCATGGTGGTCCGCTTCCGTGCGCTGCTCGTCCAGCAGTGTGACCTCCGCCGGCGAGGATGCATCATCCCCATTCACCGCCGCCTCTGCCATGGCCGACTGGGGTGCCAGTGGCGCGCTGCCGATATTGGCTGCGTTGACCAGTGGTCCGAAACCGGAAGGGGCCAAACGCATCCTGGCGGCCTCAGCGGAACACGAAGACGGCAGCAAAGCGCAGGCCCCATTCCGGGGCATTGCTCGGCCCGTCGAACCAGTAGCGGGCCTGCGCGACGAGGTTCACCGGCGTCTGCCCGATGTTGACAAGCTGGCTGACCCCGGCGGCGAGCGGCAACGTCCATTGCCGTCCCGTCCAATCGTAGCTCGCTTCAAGCGTTGCCGTTGCCGCGAAGCCATTGCTGAAGTTGTGCGAGACGAAGGGCTGCATGAAGGTCTGGTTCAGGTCCGGCCGTCCCCGGCGGTCGGCGGAGTCGGCGAAGCCCCAGAGGTGATTCGCCAGCACGCCCATGGTCCATGAACCGCTCTGCTGGACCACGACGGCCGTCGGCCCCGCGCCCCATTGGCGGGACTGGAAGGCCGGCCGCGTCGCTGTCGGCAGAAGCACCGCGGGGCCGACGCCCAGGGTCAATCCCGGGACGTCCGAACGGCGGGAGAAGAAGAAGCTCTGGGTGATGTCGCCCAGACCGGTTTCATGTTCCGCGCTGTAGCGCTCCTGATGGATGATCGGGATGATGCTGCGGCTGATCACCGTCCAGTCGTCATTCAGGCGGAGCGGCACCACGGGCTGGATGTTGAGCGTGTTGCCGAAGCCGTCGTTTCCGGGCCCGCCACCGAAGTCGAGATTGTTCTGGAATGGTACGCTGATCAGGCTGGCGATGGGGTTTTGCAATTGCTGCGCCAGGTCGGCGTCACTTCCTGGCGGATGCGCTCTTACATGCTCATCCTGCGCCCTGGCCTCGCCAGGGCAGGCGCAGACCGCAATCGCAAGGCTCAGAAAGCATGCGGCCAGGTGTCCTGGTCTTGCATGCAGCATGCCGCGTTCCGGCGGCTTGCTGGCAGTTCCATTACGCGCCGGCTGTCCGACCTGTTGCATCACAGCATCCCCCAATGTTGCAACCTGGCCTCAGCCTAGATCGTGCCTCCTACCTCAACCCATCCGGGCAAACCCGGATGCGGCTCAGGATTAACCCCGAGGCACCAGCGGCGGTGCCTGGATGGGTGAAGGCGGCAGCATCTGGTCACTGCGGGCTTAGTCAACCCAGGGGTGGGAACACCGTGTTCCACTCGTTCTTCATCGACACCACGGTCCAGTGGTTCGGCGCTGCCTGGTCGAGCGCGCGGTCTAGCTTGCCGAACTGGCTTTGGCGGTCGTAGGCCACTTCGCGTGCGGCGTCGTCGTGATGGACGATCAGGCCGAAGCGCCGGCCCGGGCTGGACGTGACGTATTGCAGCATCTCCAGGTCTCCATCCGAATTGCCGAAGGCGGCGATCGGCCGGCGGCCGATGAACTTGCCGATGGCCACCGGCTTGCCAGGACCGTCATCGATGAAGTCGAGGGAAGGCACCCGGTGCAGCTCGGGCTTGCCGCCATGCGGGAAGCGGAATTCGGTCCGGATGGTCGAGCCGATCACCTGTTCCGGCGGGATGCCGTAGACCTGCTCGCTCCAGGCCCGGATGAACTCCACGCCGCCGCCCGAGACGATGTAGTTGCGGAACCCGTGGGCCTGCGTCAGGCGCAGGAGTTCCAGCATCGGCTGGTAGACGGTGGTGGTGTAGGGGCGGCGGAACCGGGGGTGCCTGGCCTGGGCCAGCCATTCGGTGACGATGGCGTTGAATTCCTCCGGCGTGTTGCCCGCATGGGTCGCCAGCAGGAACTCACTGATGCCCTCAGCGCCGCTGGCCGCGAGGGCGGCTTCGTCGCCTTCCAGCGCGGCCTTGAAGGGCTGGGTGGTCGCCCAGGCAGGGTGGCGGGGCGCCAGCGCCTTCACCCGCGCCAGGGCGAACATCAGCTGCACGGTCGGTATCTCGCACCACAACGTGCCGTCATTGTCGAACACCGCGATACGCTCCGGCGGCGCGACGTAGCCGGGGGCGCCTGGTGTGGTCACGTCAGCCAGGAAGGCCAGGATGGCTTGCCGGGATGGCCCGGGCTTCCAGGACGGCAGCGGGTCCTCGGCCACGGCCTGGGCCTTCGCGGGGCCGCCCAGCAAGGCCGGCATGCCCAGCAGGCCCAGATGGCGGCGGGAAAGGATGAGGGGTGAGGTCATGGCAGGGGTTCCAGGGGGCGATGGTCACCGCGCCCAGCCGGGCAGGGTGACGCGTGGCGCGGGGGTCGGGGTACTCTCCGGATTGAGCGGCGGCAGCCCGCGCCGCGCCGGAAAGCCGCGTGGCGTGGTACGCAGGCGCCGGCGGGCGCGGCGCGCCGCCGTCAGGAGGCCGTGCCCGGACCAGGGCGGGGCAGTCTCGCCCGGTGGTTGGTCCCGCCCCAGGGGACGGGCGAAGCAGTGTTCGGCCAGGCGCGTGCCCTCCGTCTCCAGCTCCGGCGTGGTGGTCAGGCAGGCCAGATGCCGCAGGGTGGGGCGCTCGCCCGCCGGGATGGCCAGCACGCTCCAGCGCAACAGGGCGGCGCAGGCCTGCGCCGCCTGGCCCTGCCGGCAGGCACGCAGCAGGTCCGCGAAGGCCTGGGCCTCCGGCGTGGTACGGCCGGGCCGGTGCCGTGCCAGCCAGGCGCCCAGGCGGCGCCGATACGCCAGGCAGGCGGCGCCCGCCGCCAGCAGGGCGAGCACCGGCAGGACAAAGCCGGGCCGGCGATGATCCGCCTCCGGCGCCGGGGCCGCCGCGATGGCTTCCACGACCAGGGCCGGGACATCGATGCGGCGCATCTGGCCATCCTGCGGATTGAACCACTGGAAGCTGGCGGCCGGCAGCCGGTAGCGCCCGGAGCGCTGCGGCACGAAGGCGGCGCTGTCCTCCCGCACCGCCGACAGCACGCCGCGATCGCTGCTGTCCGACAGGCGCGGCGGGTTCGGGTAGAGGCGCACGCCGTCCGGCGCCGCCCACGGCATGGGGGGCAGGAGCATGGCACTGGTATCCCGCGCCGTCAGCGTCACATGCCGGGTAATGGCCTCGCCCACCGCCAGGCGGGTCGGGTCGCCGTCCAGGCGCGTGTCCAGGTGCAGGGCCGGGGCGGTCACCAGCAGGGCCGGGTCCTGCGTGCCGGGTGGAAGCCGGACCTCGATCCGCAGGCTCTCGCTGGCTGCGGCGGCGCGCCGGGCCGTTCCATCCGCATCGGCGACCGGAAGTTCCATGCGCAGCGCGGGGAAGTCCAGGCTGCCGGCCTGGAGCGGGAACACGTCGTAGCGATGTTGCAGCAGGACGTAGCTGGTGCCGCCCTCGCGCTCGGAGCCGGGTGTGGTGCTGCCGTTGGGCAGCACGACGGCGCGGCCCTGCAGCGCCGGCTCGGGGAAGGTGGGCGGAGCGGCGAAGCGACTGGGTGTCCGCAGGATGGCCGTCACGCCGACATGCTGGCCGAGCCAGATCGGCCCGGTCGGCGCGGCCATGACGCGAAGGCCGAGCAGCGGTGCCTCCTGCGCCAGGGCGGATACGGGGCAGGCCAGGATCGCGCACAGGATGAGAGGCGACCTCATGGGTTGGCTGGCCCGCCCTGCCGCGCGAAGCGCATGCGCAGGAAATCGGCCGGACTGCCGCCCACCCGCCGCATCCACAGGCTGGTAATCTGTGCGTCCGAAAGCCCGTCCTCCGCCTGTGGCGGTGCGTCGCCAGGCGGGCGGTCCGGCGGGCGAGGGGCGTTGGAATCGATGACCGTGTCATCCGCCTTCTCGTTCATCCGGTTGCTGGACTGGCGGGCGCGTTCCGCGTCCAGCGCCGCCTGATAGGCGACGAAGGCGGCGGCGATGGCGCGGTTGGTGCTGGCGGCGGGGAAGTCCGGCCGCAGGGCCAAGGCGCGGTCATAGGCGGCCACGGCTTCCGCCCATTCGTGTGGTTGCAGCAGATGCGCGTTGCCGCGGTCGAACCACGCTTCGGGCGTGTCGAGGGCGGAGAACTCGGCGATGGCGCGGGCATGGTCCCCGGCGCGATAGGCGGCCACGCCCCGCCACATCGGGTCGCTGAACAGCGCCATGGCGGCGGCGTAGTCACCGTGTTCGAAGGCGATGCGGCCGCGTTGGTCCGGGGTCAGCAGCAGGCGCCCGGCCCAGCCGGTACCGCTTCTGGGCGCCTGGGCCAGCGCGGGTGGCGCCAGGGCCATGGCCACCAGCAGCAGCAGGAAGCCGCGCCGGGACCAGAGCAGCGCCAGCGGTAGCAACGGCAGCGCCAGCCAATAGCCGGCATCGCGCCAGCGCAGGCGTGGGTCGTCGGATGGCGCGACGGCGAAGTGGCGCTGGGCGCGGGCCATCACCGCCTGCACGTCGGCGGTATCGGGCGTCGCGGGGACCACGGTGGCACCGCGCGCGCCGTCCAGCGCGCCCTCCGCCACGGCGCCGGGCGGCAGGACCAGCACCGCGTGGCGGGAGGACGCGGCGGCATGGCCGAAGGCTTCCCCCAGACCGGCGGGAATGCGGCCGGTCACCAGCACCACCGTGCCGGCGCCGTCCTGCCGGTCCAGTTGCCGCAATGCTTCCGCCAGCGCGGCGACGGGGTCGTTGCCGTCTTGCGGCATGACGGCGGGGGAGAGGGCATCGAGGTAGATCGCGAGCAGGCCAGGATCGGCGGTGGGCGGCAGCACCAGATGCGCGGTGGCGGCATAGGCCAGCAGGCCGGTGCGCCCATCCCCCCGCAGCCCCACCAGGTCCCGCACCTTGCGCCGGGCGGCGGCCAGGCGTGGCTCGGCAGCGCGGGAGGCGTCGATGGCCACCATCATCGGGGCGCGGTCCGCGACCTCGGGCCCCGGCTCCCGCCGCCAGGTGGGGCCGGACAGCGCCAGGGCGGCGAGCGCCAGGGCCGCCATCAGGCAGGGGGCGGGCCGTAGCCAGGGCGCACGCCCTTTCACCGCCAGCAGGAAGGGCAGCAAGGCCGGATCGACGACGCCGCGCCAGCCGCCCTGGTCCTGGCCGCGGCGGCGGGTCCACCAGAAGCCGACACCGGCCGGCAGCAGCAACAGCAGCCACCAGGGGCGCAGCAGATGCGCCTGGGCCCATGCCTCATGCATCGCGCGGCCTCCGCAACGCGGTCAGGTGGTGCACCGCGGACCATTGCAGCAGCAGCGCGATCAGCGCGAAGCCCGCCAGCGGCCAGTGGAACAACGGCGTGCGCGGGCGGGAGGATTGGGTGTCGAACACCTGCGGCTCGATCCGGTCGATCTGGGCATAGATGCCTTCCAGGGACGCGGCATCGGTCGCATGGAAATGCTGGCCGCCCGTGGCGGCGGAGACGGCTTCCAGCGCCGGGATATCCAGCGCCGCTTCCCCCGCCGCCTGCGGGTCCCCCATCGAGACGGTGTAGACGCGGATGCCCAGCCCGGCCGCGATCTGCGCCGCGCGCAGGGGCGGCACCTTGCTGCCGGTGTCGTTGCCATCGGTCAGCAGCACCAGCAGACGTCCCTTGGCCGCCGCTTTCTCGAAAGACTGCGCCGCCAGGCCGATGGCCTCGCCGATCATGGTCTGCGGGCCGGCCATGCGGGGGGCGGCCTCGGCCAGCAGGGCCAGCACGGTGTCGTGGTCGTCGCTGAACGGCGCCAGGACGAAGGCGGCGCTGCCGAAGACGATCAGCCCCAGCCGGTCGCCCCGCCGGCGGGCGATGAAATCCCGCAGCACCGCCTGCGCCGCCACGACGCGGCTGGTGCGGGCACCGTCCGGCCTGACGAAATCCTCGGTTTCCATCGAGCCGGAAAGGTCCAGCGCCAGCATCAGGTCCCGCCCGCTGGTCTGCCGCGTCACGGGGGGCTCGATGCGCACGGGGTCCGCGAGGGCGAGCAGCAGCAGCGCCCAGGCCAACAGGGCCAGCACCGCCTGCCATGGCCGCTGGCGCGGCGCCGGGGGCAGTGGGTGGGCGGTATCCCCCACCAGGCGCTGCAGGCCCGGCATGCGCAGGGCGAACTGCCGATCCCGCCAGGGCGGCAACAGCCAGTGCAGCAGCAACGGCAAGGGCAGCAGCGCCAGCACCCAGGCATGCCCGAGCACCAGGGAGCCCAGGCCGGCGCGATCAAGCAGCGCGGTCATGCCACGCCAGCCATTTCCGGGCCCCGGCCAGCGCCAGCGGCGCCGCCTCCGCCGGATGAACATAGGTGAACTCCGCCAGCGCCAGTGCTTCCCGCGCCGTCAGTCGCCCCCGGGGCGCGGTGCGGCAGAGCCAGGCGGCCCAATCCTGGCCCGACAATCCCGCCACCTGCTGGCGTGGGTAGGCGGCGAGGGCGGCCCGCTTCACCAGGGCCGGGATCGCCGGTATGTCGCCCCGCGCCGCGGCGTCATCCACCGCGCGTCTGGCTAGGCGGCGATAGGCGTCCCGCCGCCAATGGCGCAGGCCGCGCCACGCCAGAAACAGCACGACGGCGAGCGCCAGGATGCCAAGGGCGGCCCAGGCCGGCGTCGCCGGCCAGAACGGCACGGGCGGCGGCAGCAGGATATCCTGCATCCCCTGCAGGCTGGGCATCGCCGGCAGGTCGGGGTTCATCCTGGCGGGTGCCTTGTCGTCCGGCGCGTTCCCGACCGGGTCCTCGGTAGCCGGGCATGGATCGCGGGCGGGGCCGGGATGCGGGTGGACGCGGAGATCAGGCCGAGGCCGGGCGTCCTGCTGCGAAGGGTCGGCGGATACGCGGGCGAGGTCCTGGCGGATGGGCGCCGGGATGCCGCCGGGCCAGCCTGACCCAGCATGCCGCAGGGTGCGGCGGATGCCTGCAAGGGGACCGCTCCATAGGAGGACCGCCGCCGCATCAGCGCCGCCTCCGCGCTTGCCGCCCCAATTGGCGGCGGAGCTGTTCCGCCGTGTCGGCTTCGGTGCCCAGCGGCAGAACCGGTATCTCACTCCGCTGGCCGGCGGTGTTCAGCCGGGCCAGGCGCTGCGCGAAGCCGCTGGCGATGGCGGGGCCCAGCCCGGACGCGGCCGGGTCCAGCACCGAGAAGCCACCGCCATCGGTCGCGATGCCGCGCCAGGGCGCATCCGGCAACCGGCGTTCCAGCGGGTCGGAGATCGGAATGGCCACGATGTCGTTGTGCCGGGCAATCCGGCGCGCGGCCGCCGCCGTGCCCGCATCGGCCGAAAGCAGGTCGAACACCACGACCACCAGCGTGCCGTGCGGGGCCAGCGCCTCCGCCTGTGCCAGGGCCGCGTTCAACGGAGTGGAACTCGCGGGGGATGGAGGCGTCCGCGCCAGCCGGGTGGCGCGGCGGACCATGGAACTCAGCAGCCGCATGACCGCCACCCGGCTGCGGGTGGGGCGCAGCGTTTCCACGCCGTCATCGCCGAAGAGGACGGCACCGATCCGATCCCCGCCCGCCAGGCAGCGCCAGGCGGCCAGGGCGGCTGCCTCCGCCGCCACAACCGACTTCACGGCGCGGACGGTGCCGAAGAACATGGCGGGCGTCAGTTCCACCACCAGCAGCACCGGGCGGTCGCGTTCCTCGGTGAAGACGCGGGTCTGGGCACGGCCGGTGCGGGCGGTGGCGCGCCAATCCATCATGCGCACATCGTCGCCCGGGCGGTAGGCGCGGATCTCCTCGAAGCTCAGGCCACGTCCGCGGATGCGGGACGCACGGCGGCCGGCGAGCAGCGAGCGGACCGGCTGCCCGGGCTGGAAGGAGAAGCCGCGTGCCCCGTGCTGCAACCTGATCAGCGAAGCTAGGTCCGGGGCGATGCCAGGGGGAAGGGATGACGGCATGTCAGGCCACCGCGACCAGGGCCAGCAGCCTGGCGACGACCGCATCGGGCGTCACCCGGTCGGCATTCGCCTCGTAGGACAGGATCAGCCGGTGGCGCAGGACATCCTGCGCCATATCCCGCACATCATCGGGCTCCACATGGTTGCGCCCGGCCAGCCAGGCGCGGGCGCGGGCGGCGCGGCCCAGGCCGATGGTGGCACGCGGGCTGGCGCCGACCTCGATCCAGCGGCCGAGATCGGCATCGTATTGCCCGGCGCGGCGAGTGGCGCAGACCAGCGCGACCACATAGTCATCGATGGCATCGGCGACATGCATCGCGCTCATCTCCGCGCGCGCGTCGAAGATCGCCTGTTGCGCGATGGGCGCGGCGGGCGCGGATTGCGGGGCCGTCTCCTCGCCCCGGACGAGGCGCAGAACCGCCTTCTCCTCCACATCGCTCGGGTGATCCACCCGCACATGCAGCAGGAAGCGGTCGAGCTGCGCTTCCGGCAGCGGGTAGGTGCCTTCCTGCTCGATCGGGTTCTGCGTCGCCATCACTGTGAACAGCGGCGGCAGCGCATGCGTGGTGCCGGCGACGGTGACCTGCCGCTCCTCCATCGCCTCCAGCAACGCGGATTGCACCTTGGCGGGGGCGCGGTTGATCTCGTCCACCAGGATCAGGTTGCCAAAGACCGGCCCGGGCTCGAACCGGAACTCCGCGCCGGACGCGGTCTGGTGATACACCTCGCTGCCAATGACGTCCGTCGGCAGCAGGTCGGGCGTGAACTGGATGCGGCGGAACTCCGCATCCAGCGCCTTGGCGAGGGACTTCACGGCACGCGTCTTGGCGACGCCGGGAAGTCCCTCCAGCAAGACGTTGCCGTCGGCCAGCAATGCCACCAGCAAGCTGTCGATGACGCGTGTCTGGCCGATGATGGAGCCCTGCATGCGGAGCCGCAGCGCCGCGAAGGATTCGCGCGCGGTCCTTCCCGGCGTCAGTCCACTGTTGGGCTCCACCTGTTCCATCAACGGGACGTCCGCGATGCCGCTTCCGACAGCATCTTCAGGTACTGGTCGACATTGAAGGATGCCGGCGCCTGCCTTGGCGGAAACTCCCTGAACGTCCCGAGGAATTGGGCCGTGACAGGCTGGAACATGCTGACCAGATACGCATTCTGAATCAGCCAGTGGTAGTAATTGTTGGAATCCTCCGGTGCGCGCTCGAACGGGTCCATCTTCAGATCGATCAGCAGCGGAACACGGAGGCGTACGAACGGCTCCATCCAGACCTGGAAGCCGTGGGCACGCTGGACGGCGAAGTTCGCCTTCCATCGGCCGAAGCGCGCGGCGACGAGCTCACCGTCATCGTTGAAGTAGAAGAATGACTGGCGTGGGCTTTCCGTCTCGCTCGTCAGGGTCGGCAACTGGTTGTAGCCGTCGAGATGCACCTTGAAGGTCTTGTTGCCGGCGGTGTGGCCGGCGAGCAGCTTCTCCTTGATATCGGGCACGCCGGCGGCGGCCAGAATGGTCGGCATCCAGTCATTGGCATGCACGATGCCGGTGACGACCTTGCCCGGCTGGATATGCCCGGGCCAGCGTACGGCGCAGGGGACCCTGAAGGCACCCTCCCAGTTCGTATCCTTCTCGCTGCGGAACGGGGTGATGGCGCCATCCGGCCATTCGTTGAAGTGCGGCCCGTTATCGGTGGAGTAGACGACGATGGTGTTGTCCGCGATGCCGAGGTCGTCCAGCTTCTTCAGGATGAGCCCGACATGGTCATCGTGCTGGACCATGCCGTCGGCATAGTAGTTGAGGCCGGTCTTGCCGGCGTAGCTCTCCGGGACGTGGGTGTAGACATGCATGCGGGTCGCGTTATGCCAGATGAAGAACGGCTTGTTCGCCTGGTGCTGGCGGTCGATGAAGTTGATGCAGGCGGCCGTCGTCTCGTCGTCTATGGTTTCCATGCGCTTGCGGTTCAGCGGGCCGGTATCCTCGATGCGGCCGTCGGCGAAGCTGCGGATCACGCCACGAGGGCCATAGCGGCGCCGGAATTCGGGGTCTCGCGGATAGTCGGGGCGCTCCGGCTCCTCCTCGGCGTTGAGGTGGTACAGGTTGCCGAAGAACTCGTCGAAGCCATGCCGGGTTGGGAGGAATTCGTCCTTGTCGCCCAGATGGTTCTTGCCGAACTGCCCCGTCGCATAGCCGAGTGGCTTCAGCATCTCGGCAATGGTGGGGTCCTCGGCCTGTAGGCCGATATCCGCGCCGGGAATGCCAACCTTGGTCAGCCCGGTTCGCACCGGCGACTGCCCGGTGATGAAGGCGGCGCGGCCAGCGGTGCAGGATTGCTCGCTGTAGTAATCGGTGAAGGTAGCGCCCTCGGCATGGATCCGGTCGATATTCGGCGTCCGGTATCCCATCTGGCCACGGTTGTTGAAGCTGATGTTCCAGATGCCGATGTCGTCCCCGTAGATCACCAGGATGTTGGGCTGCCGGCCGCCAGCGGGCGGCGTTGCCGGGGTGGCCGAGGGCGCGGCCGCAGGCGCGGGCGGTGCCTGTGCCAGGACGGGACTACCCGCCGCAACGGCTGAAAGGCCAGCGGCACTGCCCAGCAGGATATTGCGCCGGTTCAGGCGGCCACGGCTCAGTGTCTCGTCTGTCATGGAATACTCCTTTTGGTATCGTCCAGGCGGCGGACACAGCGAAAGCCGAGATGGCTCATGGCGCTGTCCGTCATTTGCGGCTGCCGGCCAGCGGGCCTGTAGCGCCGGCAGTAATCGGGCGAGCACAGGAATGAACCGCCCTTCACGACCTTGCGCGGGATGCGGATGGCCGGTTGGCGCGCGTCATAGCTGCCTTCCACGGCGCCGCCGGGCTGGCGCGGGGTGCAGCAGCCGGCGCCCGTATCAGCTTCGTGGCGGGCGCCGTACCAATCGGCCGTCCATTCCCACACATTGCCGATCATATCGAACAGGCCGTGGCCATTGGCGGGGTAGCTGCCGACCGGCGAGGTTCCGCGGTAGCCGTCCGAAGCCAGGTTCTGCCAAGGGAACGCGCCTTGCCAGGTGTTGGCCATGTGGCGGCCTTCCGGCGTCAGCGTGTTGCCCCACGCGAACTCGGCGTCGTCCAAACCGCCGCGCGCGGCGTATTCCCATTCCGCTTCGGTCGGCAGGGCCTTGCCGGCCCAGTCGGCGAAGGCCAAAGCATCCTCGAGTGCCACATGGACGACGGGATGATCCGGCCGGCCAGAGACATCACTGTCGGGGCCCTCGGGATGATTCCAGCATGCGCCTGCCACGTAGGACCACCAGTTACGAAGGTCCCGCAGGTCGACCGGGCCGGATGGCTGGCGAAACACCAAGGCACCGGGCACCAGCGATGCGGGCGTGGCACCAGGATACAGCGCGGGATCGAGCGGCCGTTCCGCCACGGTCACGTAGGCCGTGGAAGCAATGAAGGCCGCGAAGTCCCGGTTGGTGACGGGCACCGTGTCGATCCAGAATGCATCGACGTGGCGGCGATGGGCCGGCCGTTCCTCGGCGTAGTGCCGATCCGACCCCATGGTGAACTGGGCCGATGGCAGCAGCACCATCCTGGAACGGGCGGAATCGGCACCGTCCTTCGCCGCGATCTGCGCACCGCCGTTGGCCAGCGTGCCGCAACACATGCGCATGGTGAGACGCCCCTCCGCTGCATGGCGCGGCATCGTGGACTGCGCCGCATGGAGGAAATCTAGGCGGGACCATAATGCGGTCGTATCGGGTGGAACCCTGAGCACAGGAGGGAGAATAGCGGAGGCAGCCTGAGGACAACCCTAGTTCGGCCCTGAGCCCTGAACGTGGCAATGACCATCGCGCCGCCGCCCTTTGCATCATTGCTCAGACCGACATCAAGCCGGTGAACTCGCTCCGACATGCTGAGGATGCCGGGCTCCTTGACCGCGCGTGGCCACTGGTAGGGTGGATCGGTCCTTCTCGGTCTGCACCCCGTACAGAATGCCGCTGATCATCTGGCAAGCTCACTTGGTCTGCCGCGCAACGGGTGCGGTTCGATGGCGGCGCAGCCTTATCCGGCAGGCGGAACAGCCGTGCCATGAGCACCCCTGAACCGTCCAAACCTGATCGGGAGATGCACTGGCATTGCGAGTAAGTTGTATGGGTTCCTCAGCTAGGCCAGCGAATCCGCTCGTCAGCTACCAGAATGACCTGATGTCGTTAGCTCTACTCGCCTGTCAGCATTGTGCAGGAACAGCCGGGGAAGTCCGATGCTGCATCGGTTACGATTCACTCTTTCTTTCGCTCTGCTGCTCGGGATCCTGCCGATCTCTGGCTGCATGACGCCCGCCAGTCAGGCATCGGACGCTTCCAGACCAGTTGAAGCAGCACAAGCCGCCGGAACGCTGATAGAGGCGGCAACCACAGCCATGCAGCCCTTCATGCAACGGAACGAGTGGGAAGGATTCCGAAACCTGACAGCGGGTGCACAAGGGATCCTGATCGTACCGAGCGCCGTTCGGATCGGCCTGGTCCTCGGCGCCCAGCTAGGAGACGGCATATTATTGACGCGGCACGGCAATCTGTGGAGCGACCCTGTCTTCGTGAAGCTCAGCAACTACAACCTCGGGTTCCTGGCAGGTGCTTCAGACTCGACGCTGGTGATGATGTTGCTCTCGCAAGGTGCGGTACGGCAGTTTGTCGCGGGTGCCTCCCGCTTCAGCGGGTCCGGCGGCTTCTCCATTGGGGAATGGGGGGTCGGTGGCCTTGGTGCCGGGGGCATCTCAGGCGGCGCGCAAGCGATTACGGTTGAGACGTCGCAAGGTCTCTTCGCAGGGGGCGGGTTCGGTTCTGCGCGGTTGAGCCTGGATATGCCGCTCAACAGCGCCGTATACGGCGCTGGCTTCGACGCAATGGGGGTTCTTTCCGGTCCTGGAGGCCGGGTGCCTGGTGTGCTCCCATTGCAGGCCGCGTTGAGCAATGCTGTGCGCTGTGGTTTTTCCGGTTGCCGGTGAACAGTGCTGTGCAAGACGCACCCCAGATGGACTGTTTGTTGCCAAGGAATGACCGTCTGGTTCGCAGGAGCCGCCTCCTTGTGAAGGTCGCGGAGCGGCAGGTGCTCCGCGAATAGGTCTCGAGGGCCCTGCGAGCGCCGACCGCCTTCTGACCGCACGGCACACGCTGATCTCTGGCAAGGGAGATTGGTCGGACAACGCGATCGTCGGCGTCGAAGAAGACCGTCCGTCGAGACAGGCAGAATAAGGCGGAGATTCGGGCCTTTGGGCTCGTCACGCCTGTCTGATAAGCCACTTTATCTGCCAACCTACAGTGCTTCCCGCAAACCATCTGGGAAAGTCGACAATGTCTCTTATCGGGATGCTGCGCAAAGTGGATTAAGAAGAGTCCTATGGTTCGCACAAGTTCGCCGGCGTCGCTTTCGTTAGTCTTCTGAATCAGCAAGCTGAAGCCGGTGCTGAATCTGCCCGCCGCCCGTTCCCGCTCGCGAGACACTGAGCGGTCAACCTCTCCGAAGCTGCGCGCCCCTTCCGGACAACAGGCACCGTCGGGCGGACTAAACTTTTCTGTCTGGCTCTCGTTCTTGCATTGCTGACATCCAGCGAAGGACGAAGATGCCACCCGACGTATCGGATACCGAACTGGACATCTTGTGGAGCTGGCATCTTCGGGGGCTCACGTTGCCAGCCCCTTGCTCTGCCCGGAACACGGACCAAGGCCCGGAAATCTGCATCCGGCGGCGCCTCTCCCTGCGACATTGCAGAATGAATGCTGGCTGAAGCACAACGCCATCATGAACGGCCGCTACTGGCAGCGGATCTAGCAAGGTTCGCCGTCAACCGCGGGGAGCGCTTCGCTCGGGGCGGAATACTGGCGACAGAGTTTGCCTTGCTCGGCTGAGACCCGTCGGTTCCGGGGTCTGGTCAAGGAACACCCGTGGGCCGATCCACCGAGCGCGTCACACGCAGCCTGAACCTCACGATATCAGCCCCGCACCATGAAGCGGCGAGCTGTGTCCACGGTACTGCCCGGTGACCTTCCGGTTCCTGCGGAAGCCCCACCCGGAGCGTAGATTCCAGCCCTCTTTGTCCGCAGTGGCCGAAAGCGGGGGAGGGGCATAGGGCTGGCCCACCGCAGCGCCCGGCCTGGCGCCGGTGTTGGCGGGCGCTGGCCTGGCCTTCTTCCCGAGCGGTGGGGTGGAGACAGACCGCTTGACACCCCCACGGAGAACGTGAAGCATCCGGTAAACCGATTCACTAAAGCGATTCACCGATGCCCTCCCTCCGCGCCGCCAACAGCAATCCGAGCCCGCGCCCCGCGCGGGTGAAGGACGTTGCCGCGATGGCTGGGGTCTCGGTCACGGCGGTCTCCCGCTACCTGAACGCCGGGCTGACGCTGCCGCCGGCCACCGCCGAGCGGATCGATGCGGCGGTTCGCGATCTGGACTACCGGCCCAACCGGATGGCGCGCAGCCTGAGCCTCGGGCGCACGGACACGATCGGGCTGGTTGTGCCGGAAATCGCCAACCCGTTCTTTGCGCACCTCGCCGCCGCGGTGGAGGAAGCGGCGGACGCCGAGGGCATGGGCCTGCTGCTCTGCGCCACGCTGAACCGGCTTGACCGCGAGCTGGACTATCTGGACCGGTTGCGAAGCCATCAGGTGGATGGCCTGATTTTCCTGACCAACCACGGCGATGATGGCACGCTGGCCCGGCAGATCGACGCCACGCGTGGCATCGTGCTGATCGACGAGGACGTCGCCGGCACCAACGTACCGAAGCTGTTCTGCGACAACACGCAGGGCGGCCGGCTGGCTGGCGCGCATCTGCTGGAGGCCGGGCATCGCAGCCTCGGCTTCGTCGGTGGGCCGGAGACGCTGATGAGCAGCGGCGAGCGGCTGGACGGGCTACGGCAGGCCGTGGCGCTGCAAGCTGGCGCGACGCTGGCCTGGTGCTGCGCCGGCCCGCACACGCCGGAGCAGGGGCGCCGCGCCGCCGAGGCCTGGCTGGACCTGGAGCAACGGCCGACGGCGCTGTTCATCGGCAGCGGTGCGCTGCTGGCGGGCTTCCTGGACGCGGTGCGGGAGGCTGGGGTGTCGGTGCCCGCGGACCTCTCCCTGGTGGCCTTCGATGATGTCGGGCCGCTGCATCTGTTCAACCCGCCGATCACCGCCATCCGCCAGCCGGTCGCGGAATTCGGCCGGCAGGGGGTGGCGCTGCTCCGCGCCCGCCTGCGCGGCGAAGCCCCGGCCGACGCCGCCATCCGCCTGCCGGTGGAGCTGGTGGTGCGCCAATCCGTGGCGCCACCCCCGGCCCTCCGCCGCAAACGGCCGCCGCTCCCGATGCGGAGCAGCAGCCCAACCACACGGAAAACCCGCCAATGACACGAACAAAAGTCCTGCTGGTCGGCGAGAGCTGGGCAACCTCGGCCACCCACGTCAAGGGCTTCGACCAGTTCAACAGCGTCACCTTCCACCTGGGCGCCGAGCCGCTGGTGGCCGCGCTGCGCGACAGCCCCTACGAACTGACCTACATGCCGGCGCATGAGGCGGCACAGGGTCTACCCTTCACCATGGAGGGGCTGGATGCCTATGACGTCATCCTGCTCTCCGACATCGGCGCTAACACGCTGCTGCTACCAACGGAAGTCTGGCTGCAAGGCAAGCCGATGCCCAACCGGCTGAAGCTGCTGCGCGACTGGACGGCCAAGGGCGGCGGCCTGGCCATGATCGGCGGCTATTTCAGCTTCCAGGGCATCGACGGCAAGGCCCGCTGGCGCCGCACGGCGGTGGAGGAAGCGCTGCCGGTGGAGTGCCTGCCATATGACGACCGCATCGAGGTACCGGAGGGCTTCGTTCCCGAGATCGCTGAAGCCTTCAAGGACCATCCGATTTTCGCCGGGCTGGAAATGCCGATGCCGCTGCTGCTCGGCGCCAATGAGGTGGTGGTGAAGCCGGGGGGCGAGATGCTGGCGCGCCTGCCGGCCAGCGAGGGCGGGCATCCGCTGCTGGTCACCGGCACGCATGGCAAAGGCCGCACCCTGGCCTGGACCTCGGATATCGGCCCGCACTGGCTGCCGCAGCCCTTCGTCGATTGGGCGGGCTACGCGACGCTGTGGCGCAATGCGCTCGGCTGGTTGGCGGGGCGCGGCTGATGCCCGCCAACCCGGTCTTCCGCCCGCGCCCCAACGCCATCCAGGCTTTGTTTGGCCGCCGCAAGGCGGTGATCGGCGTCATTCACTCGCTCGCGCTGCCCGGCTCCCCTGGCTATGAGGGCATGCCGATGCAGGAGATCGTCGATTTCGCCGTGGCGGAAGCGACACGCTACCGCGATGGCGGCGTCGACGGGCTGATCGTCGAGAATCATGGCGACATTCCTTTCGCCAAGCCCGAGCATCTGGGGCCCGAGACCGCCGCTGCCATGGCGGTGATGACCGATGCGGTGCGCCGCGCCGCCGGCCTGACAGTCGGTGTCAACGTGCTGGCCAACGGCGCCATCCAGGCTCTGGCGGTCGCGAAGGCGGCAGGCGCAAGCTTCATCCGCGTCAATCAATGGGCCAACGCCTATGTGGCGAATGAGGGCTTCATGGAAGGCCCCGCCGCCGCTGCCACGCGCTACCGTGCTTGGCTGCAGGCGCGGGAGGTGAAGATCTTCGCCGACGTGCACGTCAAGCACGGTGCGCACGCCATCACCGCCGATCGCTCGATCCCCGAGCTGGCGCGCGATGTCGAGTTCTTCGATGCCGACGTCGCCATCGCCACCGGCCAGCGCACCGGCGATTCCGCGACGATGGAGGAGTTGTCGACCATCGCGGACGGAACCTCGCTGCCTGTCGCGGTGGGTTCCGGCGTCACGCCGGCCAATGTGGGCGACATCTTCACCGTGGCCGATGCCGTCATCGTCGCCAGCTACCTGAAGCAGGATGGCGTCTGGTGGAACCCGGTTGACCCCGACCGCCTCCGCACCTTCATGGCCGAAGCGGAGCGCGCGCGGGCATGAGGCGCCTCCTCGTCCTCGGCAATGCCGGCATCGACCTCGTCTGTCCGGTGCCGCACCTGCCGCGGGCGGGGGAGACGGTGGTCGCCCACGGGCAAAGCCGGGCGCCGGGTGGCAAGGGATTGAACCAGGCCGTGGTGGCGGCGCGGGCAGGGGCGGCGGTGACGTTCGTCGCGCCGGTCGGGCGCGATGCCGCCGCCGGGGAGTTGGCCGCCGCCCTGGCGGACGAACCGTTCCAGGCCTTGCACTGGCTGCCGCAGGCGGCGCCCACCGACCTCTCCTTGCTAATGGTGGCGCCGGATGGCGAGAACAGCATCCTTTCCCTCGGCGCCGCCGCGGACAGCCTGAGCACCGCCGAGGCCGAAGCCGCCGTGGCGGTGCTGGATTCTCAGGATATCCTGCTACTGCAAGGCAACTTGTCCGCCGCGGCCACGCTGGCGGCGGCCAGGGGCGCCGTTGACCGTGGCGCGCAGGTTTGCCTGAACACCGCGCCGCTGCGCTGGGATGTGGCGCCGTTGCTGCCGCTCTGCGCCGTCGTCATCGCCAATGCGGTGGAGGCCGAGGCCATCACCAGCCTCACCGGCCCTGCCGCCGCCGAGGCGTTACACCGGGCCGGCGCCGCCCTGGCGGTGGTGACGCTGGGGGCCGGCGGCTGCGTTACCGCCAGCGCCGGGGGCATGCAACATCATCCGGCCGTGCCCGCTGCAACCGTGGACACGACGGGCGCCGGCGATACGTTTTGCGGCGTCCTGGCGGCAGGGCTGCTGGCGGGGCTGCCCATGCCGGCCGCCATTGCCGCTGCCCAGCGCGCCGCCGCCATCACCGTTGGCCGCCCCGGCGCCTTCGCCGCGCTGCCCGATGCGGCAAGCCTGCGCGTGGACCCCGCCGCATGACCGGCGCCGTGCTGGAGATGGCAGGCTTCAACGTCGATCTCGGCCCCGCCGGGCGGCGCGTGCGCGTGGTGGACGATCTTTCGCTGACGCTGCATCCCGGCCGCATCACCTGCCTGGTGGGCGAGAGCGGCTCGGGCAAGAGCGTGACCGCCATGGCGCTGATGCGGCTGCTGCCCGCCGCGCAATGCGCTGTCTCCGCCCGTACCCTGCGCTTCGACGGTGCCGATATCGCCGGCCTCGACGAGCGTGGCATGGCGCGGCTGCGGGGTGACCGCATGGCGATGATTTTCCAGGAGCCGATGACCAGCCTGAACCCGGTCTTCACCATCGGCGACCAGGTGGGCGAGGCGCTGCGCGTGCATCGCGGCCTCTCGGCCAGGCAGGCCCGCGCCCGGGCGCTGGAGGTGCTGCGGCAGGTGCAGATCCCCGCCCCCGAGCGGCGTTTGGACGCCTATCCGCACGAGCTTTCCGGCGGCATGCGCCAGCGGGTGATGATTGCCATGGCGCTGGCCTGCGAGCCGGCGCTGCTGATCGCGGATGAGCCGACCACGGCGCTGGATGTCACCATCCAGGCGCAGATCCTCTCCCTGCTGGCGACGCTGCGGGAGCGGCATGGCACCGGCATCCTGTTCATCACCCACAATCTCGGCGTCGTTGCCGAGATCGCCGATGAGGTGGCTGTGATGTATGCCGGCCGCATCGTCGAGCGCGCCCCGGCGGCGACGCTCTTCGCCGATGCGCAGCACCCCTACACCCTGGCGCTGCTGGCGGCGATGCCGGCGCTTTCCGGCACGCAGGAGCGGCTGGAACCCATCCCCGGCCGCATGCCCGCGCCATCCGATCTGCTGCCTGGCTGCCGCTTCGCGCCCCGCTGCCCCTTCGCCGCTGCGCGCTGCGCCGAGGTGCCGCCGCTGCGCCCCATCGGCACTGGCCATGACGTCGCCTGCTGGCGCGCACCGGTGGAAGGGCTGGCATCATGACCGCCACCCTGTTGCGCGCCGAGGGGTTGCACCGGGCCTACCCGCTGGGTGGCGGCCGCACGCTGCGCGCGGTGGATGGCATCGACCTGGAACTGGCGCGGGGCGAGACGCTCGCCATCGTCGGCGAGAGCGGCTGCGGCAAGAGCACGCTGGGCCGCCTGCTGCTGCGGCTGGAGGAGGCCGATGCCGGCCGCATCCTGCTGGATGGCACCGACATGCGCGGCCTGCACGGCGATGCGCTGCGCGCCATGCGCCAGCGCGTGCAGGTGGTGTTCCAGGACCCCTATGGCTCGCTGAACCCGCGCGAGCGCATCCGCGACGTGCTGGTGCGCCCGATGCTGCTGCACAAGCTGTGCGACGCGCCGGAGGCCAACCGCCGTGCTGGCGCCTTGATGGAACGTGTCGGCCTCTCCCCGGCGCAGCTGGACCGGCTGCCGCATGAATTCAGCGGCGGGCAGCGGCAGCGCATCGCCATCGCCCGCGCATTGTCCGTGCGGCCGGACCTGATCATCTGCGACGAACCAGTCTCTGCACTGGATGTTTCCGTGCAGGCGCAGGTGGTCAACCTGTTGCAGGATCTGCAGCGGGAGAGCGGCGTGGCGCTGGTCTTCATCTCGCACGACTTGGCGGTGGTGCGGCACCTCGCCCACCATGTCGCCGTGATGTATGCGGGCCGGGTGGTCGAGGCCGCGCCGGTCGAGACCCTGTTCACCGATCCGCGCCACCCCTACACCCGCGCGCTGCTGGCCGCGGCGCCGCGCACCGATACCGGGCCGCGCGCCCACGCGCCGCTGGCGGGCGAGCCGCCCAACCCGGCTGCGCCGCCG